>CAZVZK010000026.1:0-82467 GCA_964630925.1 uncultured Alcaligenaceae bacterium | reverse complement strand
GGCGAGGCGGCGGGCTTCGTCTTGGCGGGCCTGGGCGGCGCGATCATGGCCGCGCCGGCCGCAGCGGCGGCGGGTGCGACGGCGGCGGGCGCCGGCCCCGCCTCGACGGCGGCGGAGGCGTCGGCGGCCTTGTCCCAGTCGTCCACCTCGTAGAGGAAGCGTGTCTTGCCCTGGAGGGTGCGGTTGACCGACGTGGACTGCACGAAGACCGCGTACTTCGTCAGGTCCGTGGGCCGGATCTTGGCCGTCTCGCCCGGCGACAGGCCGAGCATCTCGCGGGCCTTCTCGCCGGCGAACAGGTCGCCGGTCACGCGGTCCATCAGCACGACCTCCTTGTAGCCCTGGATCGTCTCCGCCTTGGTGAACTCGTAGAACCCCCGGCCCTTCTTGAACGCCAGGCCGTTGTCCTCGACGAACTTCTTGATCGGCGTGTCGGCGTCGATGTCGAGGATCTGAAAGCGGCCCGGCGGGACGGCCTTGAGGTCGGCCTCGGCCACGGCCACCGAGGGCGCCTTGCCGAGCATGGTGCTGAAGATGCGTCCGAGGCCGCGGTTCATGCGGCCCTGGGTGGTGACCTCCTTCTCGTAGGCCTCGAGCTGCTCGGTGCCCTGCTGGCGGTAGCAGACGGCGAGGACCATGTCGGTGATGTAGCTGAACTGGTCGAGGGGCACGTGGAAGCCGCCGGTGATCTTGGCCAGGCCCTCGTAGAAGCTCTTCGCGTAGCCGCGGTTGAGGGCCTGGACGCCGTAGACGGTGATCCCGTCGCGGGCGAGGGCGGCGGCCTCGTCGCGCCAGTTGAGCTTCTTGGGGTTCTGGGACGGCGGGTGCGGCACGTCGTCGCCGATCATGACGAGGCACTTGGTGGCGTCGGCGCTCCAGGGGTGGTGGTCGCGGGCCTCGTGCAGGACCAGCTCGTAGCACTCGGGGGCGTCGCCGCCGCCGGAGGGGCCGACGTCCTCGACGAACTTGATGATCCTGGCGGAGTCGTCGGTGAGCTGCAGGTGCTTGGTGACGTAGGTGCTGCGGGCGTCGCAGTAGTCGCCGTGGGCGACGATGCCGATCTTGATGGCCGGCACCTCCTCGAAGAGGCGGGTGACGGTCTGCTTGATGTTGCGGCGTACCTGCGTCAGGCAGGGGTACATGCTGCCGGTGGTGTCGAACGAGAAGACGACCTCGATGGCTGGCGTGGACATGGTGTGAATCCTCCCCCCAGGACTTGCTGAGGAGGATTATGGCGTCCGCGGCCCGGGTTTCAATCTCGGGAGGCGGGGAAGTGGATTCACCACAGAGACACAGAGGACACAGAGAAGAGGAAGAGGAGAAAGGCAAGCAAGGCAGGTAAGAATTCTGGTATTTGTTTTCTACCTCTCTTCTTTCTTCCTCTGTGCTTTCTCTGTGATCTCTGTGCCTCTGTGGTGAACATTCTTCGCCATGCCTGGGGCTGCCTCGCGCACCTCGGCGAAGACCTTCGCCAGCCCGTCGAGCGTGAAGTGGGCGTTCAGGCCGCTCGGGTTGGGTAGCACCCAGACGTTCGACTCCCCCTGCCGGCCCATCGCCGCCTTCGGCTGTTGGAAGGCCGTGCGGTAGGCCGTCACGCCGAGGACGGCCACCACGGCCGGGGCGTAGCGGCGGATCTTCCGTTTGAGGATCGCCGCGCCTTCGATCAGCTCGGCCTCGGTCAATTCGTCGGCGCGGGCCGAGGACCGCGCGACGATGTTCGTGACGCCGAGGCGGTGCCCGAGCAGGAGCCGCTCCTCGAAGGGGGAGTAGAGCCGCGGCGTGAAGCCGGCCCTGTGGATCGCAGGCCAGAAGCGGTTGCCGGGCCGGCCGAAGTGGTGGCCGACGGCGGCGGAGTACAGGCCGGGATTGATGCCGACGAACAGGACGGCCAGGCCGGGGGCGATGATGTCGGGGATGGACTTGCCGGCGGCGGCGGCGAGCTGCTCGCGCGTCGGGCGGAACGGCTCGGTCATCGCATGCACTCCGCGGCGGGGCTGGTTGCGGGATAGTGTAGGGGCGTGGGGGCGCGCGGCGATGACCGAGGCGGGGTGGAGGCCGTCACGGTCCAGGCCCGATCAAAGATGCTCCCCTCCTCCAGTAGCTCGATACAATTTGATCACCGCCGGGGCCCCAACGTGTTGCCGCTCAGGTCGCAGCCCGTCAGCGTCGCCGCCCCGTTCACGCCGTACCCGCCGTTGCCCACCACGCGGCAGTCCGCCGCCGTCACCCGGCCCTCGGCCTCCACCACCACGCCATCGCCCGTGTTGTCGTGCAGGTGGCAGCCGGTGAGCGTCGCCTCCGACGCCGACACCTTGGCCCCGTTCCTGTTGCCCCGCATCTCGCACCCCGACGCCTCCGCCATCCCCCCCTCGACGGCCAGCAGGCCGGAGTTGCTCGCGTGGCCGTGGATGCGGCACTCGCGGACGACGACGGCGCCCTCCTCGCGGACGCCGACGCCGGAGAAGGCGTTGCCGTCCACCTCGCAGCGCTCCAGCGTCGCCCAGCCGCCCTTCCACGACAGCACGCCGCTGCCGCCCGTGCTGCCCGTCATGCGGCAGTCGCGCGCCTCCGCCTCGGCCTGCTTCACCTCCAGGCCGGCGAACTTGTTGCCCGTCATGGTGCAGCCGACGAGCGCCGCCTTGCCGTTGGTGTGGACGTATACGCCGCCGCCGTTGCCGCTGCGCTCGAAGGTGCAGCGCGTCAGCGTGGCCTCGGCGCCGGTCCGCACCTCGACGCAGGCGTAGACGTTGCCGGTGACCTGGCAGTCCTCCGCCGTCAGCTTGCCGTCCTGCTGGGCGAAGAGGCCCGCCGTCTCGACGTGCTCCTCGATGCGGCAGCGGACGAGCGTGGCCACGCTGCCCTCCTTGGCCTCCAGGCCGGCGTAGCGGTTGCCGACGAAGTCGCAGTCCTCCACGTCGGCCCGGCCCTTGTCGTGGACGAACACGCCCGACCCCTGCGTGGCGCCGGCGACGCGGCAGCGCCGCGCCCACACCGCGCCGCCGCCGTGCGCCGAGAGGCCGGAATACCTGGTGCCTTCCATGTCCACGCCTTCCGCCGTGGCGCGGCTGCCCTTCCACGCCAGGACGCCCCCGCCGCAGCCGCGGATGGTGCCGCCGCGTACGTTGACCTCGCTGTTCTCGCGGGCCTCGATGGCGGAATACTTGTTGCCCTCGAATGTGCAATCCTCGATCTCGGCGAAGCCGGCCTCGAAAGCGAGGACGCCGCAGCTCTCCCTGCTGCGCCTCGAGCGGCAGCCGCGCAGGACGACGCGGCCGCCGTCCTTGGCGCAGGCTCCCGACAGGCGGTTGTCGTCGAAGTCGCAGCCCGTGGCGGTGATGCGTCCGCCGGCGAAGGCGAAGACGCCCGACTCGTTGCCGTCGCTCGCCCGGCAGGAGCGCATGAGGACGCGGCCCTTCTGGCTGACGCCGACGGCGGAGTAGCTGTCGGAGGTGATGGAGCACCCGACGAGGGACAGCAGGCCGCGCTCGGCCTCGACGGCGAAGGCCGACCGTCCGGCGGATTTGGCGGTGCCGCGGAGGGTGAGGCCGCGGACGGCGGCGCGGGTGGCGTGGAGGCGGAGGCAGGGGCCGGCGTCGTGTTCGATCACGATGGTTTCGGGCGGGCCGTCGCCGGCGAGGCAGAGCATGTGGCCGAGGGTGACGCCCTCGCGGTAGAGGCCGGGGCGGACGAGGACGGTCTCGCCGGGCCGGGCGGCGGCGACGGCGGCGGAGATCGTGTGGTGGGTGCCGCCCCCGGAGGCGCAAGCGATCAGCACGGCGAGATACCCCTACCTCACCCCCTAACCCCCTCTCCGAAGCGGAGAGGGGGGATCGCAAGAGCATCGAAGAGTGGCGGTGGGGAGGTTGGCGCATCCCCTGAATCGCTTCGTCCAACAAGGGAGGAGTACACTCCCCCTCCGCGCAGGCGATGCTCTTGCGACTCCCCCCTCTCCGTTTCGGAGAGGGGGGTTGGGGGGGTGAGGTAGCGTCCGGACATGGTCAGTAGGCCGGCTCGATGATGGAGGTCATCGAGCCCGCGCAGTCTTTGCTGCTGAAGGGGTCGGGGCCGAAGGCGTGTATCTGCTCCTGCTTCAGCTCGGCGTGCTCGCGTGTCGTCGTCAGGCAGATGACGCGGCCCGTCTCGTGGACCTCCTTCGCCATCTGGAAGCCGCGCTCCGGCGGGTGGCCGAAGAGCTGGTGCAGCATGATGATGACGTACTCGAAGGTGTGGTCGTCGTCGTCGAGGAGGATGACGTTGTACGGCGGCTGCCGCTTGGTGCGCTCCTCGCGCTCCACCTCGGGGCGGGCCGGCAGCGTGATGGTGTCGCTCATGTGGATATTCACCCCTTCGCGGGCGTCCCCCGCATGACCCGTTGTACCACGTCCGGGCTGACTTGTCGAGCGTCTGCCGTCCGGCAGGAACACGCAAGCCGCGTGCCTTCCGAAGGCACTCGCGCCGCGTGCCCTACGGGTAGGTCCGGCCACGCCACGCCGGGCGTCCGCCGAGGAGCCGGCGGCCCAGCGCCTGCCACTGGATCGCCAACAGGATGAGGACGCCCGCCGGGTGCAGGATCGCGCCCACGGCCGGCTGTCGGAACAGGAGGACGCCGGCGACACGCGGCAGGTACGCCAGCGCCACCGCGGCCGCCGCCAGCGTGGACGGCGTGCACGCCAGCAGGACGAACGGCAGCACCTGGCCGCCGAGCAGCAGCAGCGTCGCCGGCACGATCATCGCCGGGGACGCCAGCCCCTCCGTGGCGTTCTTCGCCAGGCCGCGCCACGTCTGCGCCGCGCCGTGATACATGCGGCACGAGGCCACACCCGTGGCGTCGCACAGGTCGGTGTGGTGGCCCGCGGCGCGGAAGGCCCGCGGCAGGGTGACGCCATCGTGCAGCGACGCCTTGATGGCCGCGTGGCCGCCCGTCGCGCGGTACGACTCGGCCCGCGCCAGGAAGAGCTGGCCGCACCCCGCGCCGAACGCCGGGTGCCGCCAGACGCGGGCGAAGGCCAGCGGCAGGAACCCCAGGAGGACGAAGTGGATGAGCGGGATGAGCATCCGCTCGGCCAGCGAGCCGGTGATCTGGTGGGGGACGCCGCTGACGAGGTCGGCCCTGGACGCCTCCAGGAAGGCGGCCATCCGGGCCGCGCCCGTGGGGCTCAAGCGGACGTCGGCGTCGAGGAACAGCAGGAGCGGGTGCCGGGCCAGCGCGGCGAGGGCGTGGCAGGCGTGCTGTTTGCCGCACCAGCCCGGCGGCAGCGGCGGGGCCGTCTCCAGGCGCACGCGCGGGTCGGCGATGGAGCGGACGATCTCGGCCGTGCGGTCGGCGGAGTGATCGTCCAGCACGACGACCTCGATGTCGGCGCCCTCGCTGGCGAGGGCCGCACGCACGCACGCCTCGATGCCGGCCTCCTCGTCGCGGGCCGGGATGAGGATCGAGACGGCGGGCGTCCCCGACGGCGCGGGCGGCGGGCGGTAGAAGAGCAGGTTGAGGAGGAACAGGGCCGCCGGCACGAGGGCCAGGAGGAACGCCGCGGCGGCGAGGCTGTCGCTGGACAAGTGGTCGCCTCGGGTGCTGGGCTCATCGGTTCATTGTATGCCGCCGATCTCCGTGGCCCCTTCTTCACCCGGATCAAGGGCGCAACATGACCGCCGGGCCACACTGAATGACTCTCCGAGACAATCGGTAATCTTCATGAAATATTTCTCGCCGGCTGACGAGTGCCCGTCTATTCTGGTGGGTGTTGAATGAGATGGATTATCAGGAGGTGCCTCGGCCCGGTCCGAGGCACGCCATGAGGGAGCGTGCGCCATGACTCATGCCGTCCGCGGGCTCGTGATGGTGTCGGCCCTGGCATGCCTCTGCGTCGGCGCGCCCGCGCGGGGCCAGGGGGGGCCGGCGTTGAAGGACCTGATCGAGGCCGTCGCGAAGGAGGCGGAGCCGGGTAAGGCCCTGGACGCGCTTTCCGAGGCGGTGACGGAAAAGGACATCCCGGCCCTGATCAAGTTGGCCGACGACAGACGGCCGCGGGTGAAGTACAGCATCGTGCGGTCGATGAACAAATTCGGCAAGCGGCCCGCGACGGAGCCGCACCCGGTGCCGGTGACGTTCGTGCTGAAGATGTTACGCGACGAGAGCCCGATGGTCAGAATGTGTGCAGCATTCTTCTCGTGGCGTTTCCACGGGACGGAGCCGGGCCTGATGGCGCGGCTCGTCGAATTGCTCGACGACCACGCCTACAGCAAGTCGGGTCCCGGCGACTTCAACACCGTCGGCTGTGGGGCCATTCACGCCCTCTCCGGGTTCGTCCCTCGGTCACGGGTTGCCTATCCCAAGATCGCCGCCCTCGCCGAGAACGGCCCCGCCGACCTTGAACGATCCGTGGCGATCAGAACTTTGGGAATTCTTGCCGAGAAGGATCTATCCTGGCGGCCGTACCTCGTCGATCGTCTGATACACCTCGTGGACAATGCGAAGCCGAGCGAGCGTGGGTTGGCCGCAGCCCGCCTGGAAACGTTGAAGGATGATCCGCGTGCTGCCTTGCCCGTCCTCCGTCGGGCGCTCAGTGCAGCGGGCATCGCCGATGAGTCCATACGTGAAGCCGTGCGATCAGGCGTCACCACCGCCCTTACTGCAATTGGCGAGAAGGCCGCCCCCGCGTTGCCTGAGGTCATCGCCTTGATGAAAGACGTGAAAGCGTCTCGGACGAATCGCGAGAGCTGCGCGAGAATCATCCTGTCAATGAAGGCGAAAGGCAAGCCGGGGCATGCGGCCATCAAGGCCATTGCCGAGGACTTGCATGAGCCTGCCTACTTCCGTGAAAGATTCCAGGTGTTCGCGAAAAGGCTGCCGATGGCGGGTGGCGAGTGACCTCGAACAATTCTGTTCGCCCAGACATTCGGTTCACAACAGGAGAGTGCCTGCATGCTACTGATCTTGGTCTTGGCCGCGCTGTTCGGCGTGTGTTGGCTCTGGCTGAACGCCGTCCGTGAGTGGTGGGAACGTGACGGGCCGCTGGCCGGCAGCCTCCGTAACCACTTCCGTTTCAAGCCGATGCTGCTGGAGTGTGAACCCCGCGTGGTCCCCGCAGCCAAGAGTTGTGGTTCGCTGCCGGGGCAGACAACATGGTGTGGAGCAATAAAGACACATGGGTTAACGATCAAGGCAATCCGGAAGCTCCAACGGTCAACAGTATCCTCTACCTCGACCCCAACGCCGGCCCGGTTGGTGGCGTGCCGCTGACATCCAAGCCATCCAAGGCCGACCTCACCTTCTCGGTCGAGAAGATCTTCATCACGTCCGGGCACACCTCCGACATCACGCTCATCAACGACCTGACGGTGCGGACCGCCCTCATCTACGGCCCCGGCGGCGGGGAGCTGAAGACGGACGGCCTGCCCTTCAAGCTGATCGTTCAGCCCAACCCCGGCCTGAATGCAACGCCCACCTTGACAGGCCCGATCGACGCCTCCGCCCAGCTCGACTTCAAGGAACGCACCACCACGTCCATCCTCGGAGCCCAGACGAAACTGCTCAAGGCCGGCCTCTCCAACTCCGGAACAATCGCCTGGGCCAACGGCGACATCGAGTTGACCGGCACCCTGGCCAACAATAGCACCGGCGTGATGACCATCTCGGGCCCCCGCACCCTCGGACGCCCGGTCGGGGTGACGGCGAAGCTCGTCAACGCAGGCTCCCTCTACGTCGACGCCGGGCCGGGCGCCACGGCCACCATCGGCACGGAGCTTCAGAACCTCGGCTACATCCAGGTGGCCACGGGCACGGCGGATGTCTTCGGGCCCGCCGTCCAGGAGCTGATGGCGACGGCGACGACCTACCTCGCACCCGGCACCACGCTGAAGACACACGGGGGCACCTACATCGTCAAGACGGGCCTTTTCCACGGCAACAACGCGACGGTGGAAGGCTTCCTGCGGATAGAGGGCGGCATCATCACGGCCGCGACGCAGGCCTGGCAGCCGGCGACCTTGACGATCAAGGGCGCGTACACCCAGCAGGCCGGGGCAACCATGCAGGTCTACATGGGCCCGCAAGGGTTCTCGACCATCGACGTGCAGACGCTGGGCGGTAACTTCGGCTCGGCGACGTTGGCCGGCAAGGTGAAGTTCGTCCTCGCCGCCAGCGGGGCGCACCACGGCCCCGGCACGACACCGGCCGGCGGCGTGAAGTTCCTCAGCTACCTGGCCCGCAACGGCAACTTCAACCAGTTCGAATTCCCCAACAACGCCTGGTGGGCTTTCGGCGCCTGGCACCAGTTTAATGGCACCTCCTTCGACGCCGCTCCGCCGGGTGACACCGAGTACCGCGTCAACATCACCTGACCCCACCGGGTGAGCGCCGTCACGGCGTGTCCCCCGCCAGACGCACCGAATCCTCGTGCCCCGGGGCGAAGGGCCGGCCCGTCACCAGGGAGACGAACCGTCGCCAGAGGTCGTAGACGCCGCCCACGCCCTGCGACCCGCCGATCAGCGTGTCGAAACGCGAGGGGTCCTGCGTCCGCGCGTCGGCGGACAGGGCGTCCATCGTCCGCGTCAGGGCCGCCTGCACCGCCTCCGTCCACTCGTCCGGCGAGCGATCACGGCCACGCCCGACGGGGATCGGCTCGCCGAAGGATGCCAGGGCCTCGGGGTAGCGCTCCTGCCAGAACGGGTACTCGATGGCCAGCGGCACGACGAGGACGTCCTCCAGGCGGCGGATGAGGTGTCCGACACCGGGCCGCAGCTCGACGGGGCGCTCGCGCGGGTCGGAGAACTTGCCCTGGGCCGTCAGCCAGACGGCGTTGCCGGCCTGGGAGAGGATGGCCGACGTGGTCCTGAGGAAGGCGACGGCCCCCTCGGCGGAGGGCTCGACGCCGTAGAAGCCGAGCGGTTCGAAGAGGGCGTACCGCTTCAGCGCCCTGGCGTCGATGGGGACGTAATGCTTGTAGCCGTCGAACAGGCGCGACAGCACGATGCCCATGAGCGGGTCCCACCACGAGGGGTGGTTCAGGACGACCAGGACCGGCTTGCCGTGCGCCTTCGGAGGCGGGCCGGACTTCGCCACGCGGACGGCGTGGAAGCTCTGCGCCATCCAGCGGCGGAAATAGCTGGTGAAGAGGCTCACACGCCAGGGGACGCGGCGGGGCAGGGAGGGCGTGTGGTTCGCCTCCAGCCGTGTCGGCTTCGGCGCGTCGCCTTCGGCCTGGACGGGGACCCGCGCCCCCGCCCCCCGCGTGACCGCCCCGCCGCGCGCCGCCGTGTCGCCGCGCCCGGCGACCCCGCCGGCGTCCCTGTCCAGAGTGTCGGCGGCGATCCAGCCGGACATCAGCACCATCGGCATGCCTGGCCCCGGGTGGGCGGCGCCGCCGGTGAGATACAGCCCCTTGAGGTCGGGGCTGCGGTTACCCGGCTTGAACGCGCCGAAGTAGGCCCCGTGGCTGGCCAGGCCGTAGATGGCCCCGTCGAGGACGTGGTAGCGGTCGTGGATGTCCTGCGGCGTAAGGGCCGACTCGAACCTGATGCGTCCCTCGATGTCCGGCATGCCGCCGGCCGTCTTCAGCTTGTCGAGGATGACGCGGCGGTACTCGGGGAGCATCTTGCGCCAGTCCTGGCCGGGACGCAGGTAGGGCGTGTGGACGAGGACGTAGAGCGCCTCGCCGCCGGGCGGGGCGACGCCCGGCTCGCTCCGCGACGGGGCGGCGACGTAGCACGTCGGGTCCGGCGCGGGGACGCCCTTGGCGTAGATGGCGTCGAACTCCTCGTGGGCGTCCCGCGAGAAGACGAAGTTGTGATGGGCGAGGTGGTCGTAGGCGCGATCGAGGCCGAGGTACAGGACGACGCCGGAGCAGGCGGGCTCGTACTTGCGGCGGCGTTCGAAGCGGCGGGCCGCCTCGCCGCCGAGGAGGTCGCGGTGGGTGCGGACGCTGTCGGCGTTCGACACGACGGCGGCGAAGGGGAGCCTCTCGCCGTCATCGGTCTCGACGCCGGTGGCGCGTTTCTCGTCGTGCAGGATGCGGCGGACGCCCTGACCCAGGCGCATCTCGACGCCCAGCTCGCCGGCGAGCTTCGCCAGGGCGCGGGGGATGGCGCCGGTGCCGCCGAGGGGGTACCAGATGCCCTCGGAGGTCTGCATGTGGGCGATGCCGCACAGGACGGCGGGGGAGCTGTCGGGGGAGCTGCCGACGTACTGGGTGAAGTGATCCATCATCTGGGCGACGCGCGGCTCGGGGAAGTGCTTGCGCACCTGGGCGGCGACGGTGCTGCCCATCTTCATGGAGAAGACGTCGCCGAGCACCGACGGCTGGAACATCGTCCGCATGTCGAACATGTCCCAGATGGAGCCGATGGGCTTCCAGAAGAAGAAGCGTTCGGAGATGCGGTGCAGGCGCTCGCTGAAGGCGAGGAAGGGGTCGTAGCCCTTCGACGACCCCGGGGCGAACGCCTCGAGGTTGGCGCGCATCTTGGCGGCGTCGGCGTCGAGGTCGAGGGTGCCGCCGCCCTCGAAGAACGAGCGCCACTGGGGCAGGCACGGGACCATCGGCAGGTAGTCGGCGAGGTCCTTGCCGGCCTCGGCGAAGACGCGGCGGAGGACGCTGGGGACGGTGAGGATGGTCGGCCCCATGTCGAAGCGGAAGCCGTCGGCCTCCAGCACGGCGGCCTTGCCTCCGGGCCAGGCGTTGCGGTCGAAGAGGGTGACGGCGTGGCCGCGTGCCGCGAGGACGCACGCCGCCGCCAATCCCCCGAGGCCGCCGCCCACGACGCCGATCCGCCCCTGTGCCATCGTCGAATCCCCCCGCGCGGTCTTACCCGCATTGATAGGCGCGGCGGGGATCAATCCGCCCGCACGAGCGCGAACAGGCAGGCGTCCTCGACGACACCGGCCTTGATGAAGGCCCGCCGCATGATCCCTTCCAGGACGAAGCCGGCCCTCTCCACGGTACGCCTGGAGGCCGCGTTCGTCGCGAACACCTTGGCGGACAGGCGTTCGAGGGGGAAGGAGGCGAAGGCGTGTGCCGCGAAGAGCCGCAGGGCCTCCGAGCCGATGCCGCGGCCCCAGTGATCGACGCCGAGCCAGATGCCGACCTCGGCGCCGACACGTTCGATGTCGTCGCCCGGGCACATGCCGACGCCGCCCGCCAGCTCTCCGCCGGCCTCGACGGCGAAGTTCACTCCGGGCGGTGAATCCGCGGCGATGCGCAGCCAGGCCTCGCCGTCGGCGTGGGTGTACGGGCTGGGGAAGCGGTCGCGGAGCCAGCGGGCGATGCGGGAGTCGTCGGCGATGCGGACGAGGGCGTCGAGGTCGCCGTCGGCCCAGGGGCGGAGTGAACAGCGTTCGCCGACGAGGTGCATCCCCTCCCCCCTCAACGCGAAGGGGGCCGGCCCGGTGGCCGGCCCCCCACTCAGGGATCGGCCCGGATCAGCGGGGGTAGACGTAGGTGCCGGGGGTGGTGCCCATGGCGTACGGCGTCGTCGAGCCGCCGCGGCGGCCGAGCAGACGGTTCCGGTAGGTGTTGTAGCCGGGCTGGGTCATGGTGGTGCCGGCCATCGCGGGGTTGTAGGTGCCGGCCACGGGGGTGGAGTAGATGCCGGGGGTCGTGGTCATCGGCGTGCCGCTGCCGCCGAAGACGATCGAGCCGGGGGTGCCGCCGTAGACGACGGTGCCGGGCGTGACGGTGCTCCCGCCGTAGACGATGGAGCCGGGGATGGTGCCACCGCCCACGATCGAGCCGGGGGTGCCGCCGTAGACGATGGAGCCGGGGATGGTGCCGCCGTAGACGACCGAGCCGGGGGTGCCGCTGCCGATGATGGTGCCCGGGGTGCCGCTGCCGTAGACGACCGAGCCGGTGGAGCCGGTGCCGTAGACGACGGTGCCGGTGCCGTAGGTGGTGCCCGCCGTGGGCTGGATGGTGCCGTAGGTGCCCATCGTCATGCCGGGGGCGGCGTAGTAGCTGGTCGCCGGCTGGACGTTGCGGCCGCGCCGGCCGAAGATCCCGGTGCGGCCGGTGCTGGTGCCCGTCGTGGGCGGGGCCATCATCATCTGCGCCTCGGCCGTGGCGGCCAGGGCGAGGCAGACGAGCGTGGCGAACATTCCGGTGCGTGCCATTTGCAATAGCTCCTTTCGCAAAGACCCTCCGTCCGGCTCCGTGCCGACGGATCGGTCCACGCATGAAGTGTGTCGGGGCTGATTGTAGGGGGCCGGCATCGGAAGGGGAATAGTACCGCTCACGAAAAAATCCACAGGGCGAATCGGGCTTTGACGGTACACTGTCACCACATGGCCACCCTTCAAGATCGCGTCCCCCTCCGTGCCTGGCTCGTCGCCGGCGCCGGCACCGCCGTCAACCTCTGCCTGGGCATTCTGTACGCGTGGAGCGTGTGGAAGGCGGCCCTCACCGCCGGGGCCGCCGGCGCCCCCATGACCGGCCTCGACGAGGGCTGGAGTTACCTCACCAACGCCGAGGCGGCGTGGGCGTACTCGATCTGCGGAGTCACGTTCGCGTTGTTCATGATCCCCGGCGGGTACATCCAGGACCGGCACGGCCCGCGTACCGGGGCGGTCCTCGGCGGGCTGTCCCTCGCCGCCGGCTGCGTGGTGAGCGGCCTGATGCGCAGCTACCTCGGGCTGATCCTCGGATTCGGCATCCTGGGCGGCATCGGCATGGGGCTGGGGTACGCGGCGGCCACCCCGGCGGCGGTGCGCTGGTTCGGGCCGCACCGGCGGGGTCTGGTCGTGGGCGTCGTGGTGGCGGGCTACGGGGGGGCGGCCATCTACATCTCGCCCCTGGCGAAGTACCTCATCGCCGCGTTCGGGCTGACGGGGAGCTTCCTCGCGCTGGGGGCGTTGTTCGCGGCGGTGATCGTCCTGGCGGGGCTGATGCTCACCTGGCCGCCGGCGGACTACACGCCGCCCGCCGGGCCGGCGGCGGGGGCGAAGACGTTCGGCGTGGACTGGACGCCGGGGGAGATGCTGCGGACGTGGCAGTTCTACGGGCTTGTCTTCCTGTTCATCGGCTCGGCGCAGTCGGGTCTTTTGGTGATCGCCAACGCCACGACGATCCTGCGCGGGACGGCGGAGTCGGCGGCGTTCTTCGCGGCCAACGCGTGGCTGCTGTCTTCGTTCGGGGGGCTGGTGAACGCGACGGGGCGGGTCGGGACGGGGGTGTACTCCGACCGGCTGGGGCGGCTGGATGCGTACGCGATCAACGGGCTGGTGTCGGCGGCGTGCCTGTTCGCCACGCCGTGGGTGATGGCGAGCGGGAACGTCCCGCTGCTGTTCGTGGTGATCGGGGTGGCGTTCTGGCAGTACGGCGGGGGGCTGTCGCTGCTGCCGGCGCTGACGGCGGACTACTACGGCCCGAAGAACATGGGGTTCAACTACGGGCTGGTGTTCCTCGGCTGGGGGATCGCCTTCCTGGTGCCGCAGGCGGCAGGGTACATCGAGGACCGGACGAAGTCGCTGCACCTGGCGTTCTACCTGTCGGGCGGGCTGCTGGTGGCGGCGGTGGTGCTGAGCCGGTTCCTGCGGCGGCCGGAGAAGGCGGGGGAGGCCTGGGCGGAGGGTGGACACGGCGGGCTGACGCCGCGCCGCTCGCCCGGGCCCGGCGGCGCGGGTATCATGGCGGGGACGCCCTCGCCTCCGGGTGCCCCGAGATGATCTGCCTCCTTCTGCTCGCCGCCGCCGCCGACACGGCGGGGTATGACAAGACCGTCGCGCCGTTCCTGGCGGCGTACTGCGTGAAGTGCCACGCCGGCGACAAGCCCCGCGGCGGCTTCTCCGTCGAGCGGGCCAAGCTGCCGCCGGACCTCGCGGATGCGGCGGCCCGCGCGAGGTGGCGCGAGGTCGTCAACGTCCTCAACAGCCACGAGATGCCGCCCAAGAAGGAGAAGCAGCCGCCGGCGGCCACGGTGGCGGCGGTGGCCGACTGGATCACGGCCGAGGCGGTACGCGTGGAGCTGGCGCGGCGGGAGGGCGGGGCCGTCCTGCGCCGCCTCAACCGGGCCGAGTATCGGAACACGATCCGCGACCTGGTGGGCGTGGACTTCGACGTGAGCGGATTCCCGCAGGACCCGCCCGCCAGCGGGTTCGACAACAACGGGTCGGCGCTGACGCTGTCGCCGCTGCACGTCGAGATCTACCTGAAGGCGGCGGGGGAGATCCTCGACCGGGCGCTGGTGGAGGGCGAGCGGCCGAAGGCGATCAAATGGCGGTTCGAGCCGAAGGCGGGGCCGGCGGACCGGACACGCAAGCGCCTCGACGCGAAGAACAACCCCATCGTCAACGGCGGCAACAACAGGCAGGACGGCGAGTGGGTCGTGGTGCATCACGACTCGTGGGACAGGCACGTCGGGGCCCGCGACTTCCACGTCCCCGTCGCCGGCACCTACCGCGTGCGTCTGTACGCCGCCGGGCGTGTGCCGGGACGCAAGGAGGTGGTGGAGAGTGCGGAGAGGATCCTGGCCGCCCGCCGGGACGAGCAGGACAAGCGCGACCCGAAGCGGGCGAAGTGGCACGACCAGCAGTACAAGGCCGACCTGGAGCACTTCCGCACGGCGCGGATGTATGACTATGGCCCGCCGCGTGTGAAGTTCGTCCTCCAGCTCGGCCCGCAGCCGCGCACGGTGGCGGAGTTTGATGCGGGCGGGACGGAGGAGAAGCCGACGACGCACGAGTTCGACGTGCGGTTCACGACGGAGAGCGCGGGGGTGAGCTTCGATTACGCCTACGCCATCCCGCGCGTGCTGGAGAACTTCTGGATGCAGGGGCGCGACACGTTCGCGCGGCCAGAATTGATGATCAAGTGGTTCGAGATCGAGGGGCCGGTGTACGACGCCTGGCCGCCGGCGAGCCACTCGCGGATCCTCTTCGACTCGCCGCTGGCGGCCAAGGACGAGCGGGCCTACGCCCGCGCGGTGCTGGAGCGGTTCATGGGGCGGGCGTACCGCCGGCCCGTGACGAAGGGGGAGGTGGACGCGCGGCTGAAGCTGTTCGACCGGTGGCGCGAGGGGCGGTCCTTCGTCGAGACGATCAAGAGGCCGTTGCTGGCGACGCTGGCCTCGCCGCACTTTTTGTATCTGGTGGAGCCGGAGAAGAAGCTGGGGGAGCATGCGCTGGCGGCGCGGCTGTCGTACTTCCTGTGGTCGGCGCCGCCGGACGACGAGCTGACGCGCCTGGCCGGGGAGGGGAAGCTGCGGGCGGGGCTGGCGAAGCAGGTGGGCCGGATGATCGCCGACCCGCGGTCGGAGGCGCTGGCGGAGAACTTCGCGGGGCAGTGGCTGGGGCTGCGCGAGGTGGGGACGAACCCGCCGGCGGCCAACCTTTACCCGGAATATGACCGGCATCTGGAGACGTCGAGCGTGGCGGAGTCGCGGGCGTTCTTCGACACGATCCTGAGGGAGGACCTGCCGGCGACGGCCTTCGTGAAGAGTGGGTTCGTGACGATCAACGAGCGGCTGGCGCGGTTCTACAGTATCGACGGGGTGCGTGGCGACCACATGCGCAAGGTGGAGGTGCCGGCGGGGGTGCGGCGGGGCGGGGTGGTGACGCAGGCGTCGGTGCTGGCGGTCACGTCGAACGGCACGCGGACCTCGCCGGTGAAGCGTGGGACGTGGGTGATGAAGAACCTGCTGGGCAGCGACCCCGGGCTGCCGGTGGCGAACGCCGGGGAGGTGCCGCCCAAGGTGCCGGGGATCGGCAAGGCGACGGTGCGGGTGCGTCTGGAGGCGCACCGGGCGCTGGAGCAGTGCGCGCGGTGTCACGCGAAGATCGACCCGCTGGGGTTCGCGCTGGAGAACTACGACGCGGCGGGGATGTGGCGGGAGCAGGAGGGGTTCGGGTACAACGGGCGGGTGGGGCGTGACGACCCGAAGATCGACGCGGCGTCGGCCATGCCGGACGGGACGAGGATCGTCGGCGTGGAGGGGTTGCAGAAGGCGATCCTGGCGCGGGAGGATCAATTCCTCGACTGCCTGGCGCGGAAGCTGGCGACGTACGCGCTGGGGCGCGAGCTGGGGCTGGCGGACAGGCCGCTGATCCAGGGGGCGGTGAGGCACATGAAGGCGAACAAGGGGACGCTGCGTTCGCTGATCGTGTATCTGGTGACGGCGGAGGCGTTCGGGGTGAAGTGAGGGTGTGGGGTATCGCGGGGTGGATCCAACAGCCGGGTCGTGGCGCGGGTGAGGCGTTGCCGGGGTGTGAGCGAGCGCGAACCCGCAAGCGGCGGCGACACGTGTGGAGAGGGGCGAGCGAGCGCGTGGGCCCGGTTGCGACGTGGGCGAGACCCTACCCGCCGCGGGCCCTCGTGTCCCTGGCTGGCTTGCGGCGAGGCTTCGGCGGAGTCGTGCGGCCAGGACTCCAGGGCGAGGGCGCCGACCGGTGTCTTTTCAGAGCATGTGACTCGCGCACTCGCCGCCGGCCCGTGACACACGGCGTCGGCCGGCGCCAGAGTCACATGCGCACTTCCCCAGAAAGTGGGCAGGTGACTCGCGGGGGTGGCCAGGTGACTCCCCGAAGACGATCAGGATGGCGGCCATGCCGAATGCGGGGTGCGGCAGCTTCCATTCGCCGGCGATGATGCGGCCCACGGCGGGGCAGATGGCCGCCGGCGGGATGGCCGCCTCACCGCCCGATGATGTCGGAGACGCGGACGTATTCGATGCCCAGCCCGGAGCCGTCGGCCTTCGCCTTGGCCTGGAACAGCCCGGCGGCGGGGACGTCGATGCCGGCGGAGGCGTCCTCGGCCATCAGCACCCGGAATCCGGCCTGCCGCAGATCACGCGCGACGAAGTAACAGCAGATGTTCGTGGCGATGCCGCACACGACGACGGAGGCGATCCCCGAGCCGCGCAGCAGATCGACGTACGCCGGGTGCTGCGCCGTGAGCGCATACGCCTCGAAGTCGCGCTGGTAGCCCTTGCGCCAGACGGCGTGGAAGCGGTGCGTCTCCAGGCCCGGCAGGAAGTCCGCTCCGTCGGTGCCCTGGACGCAGTGCGGCGGGTACAGGTTGTCTCTCTGCCCCAGGAAGCTGCAATGGTCCGGCGGGTGCCAGTCCACACTGGCGTCGACGCGCGCCCAGGGCAGGGCCAGGAGGCGGTTGATCGCCGGGACGACGGCGAGGCCTCCGGGCACCGGCAGCTCGGCGGGGCAAAGCTCGGAGAACCCGCGCTGGGCGTCGACGACGAGTAACGCGGAACGCGGGGTGTCGATGGGTGTCATGGCGTGGCCCCCTTGGCCGCCGGGCGTGGCTGCGCGGCGATGCGTGCCGCCTTCGCGTGCAGCACCGGGATCAGCTCGGCGGCGGTGTAGGCGCGGCCCTCCACCAGCGGCGGGAAGACCAGCGGCAGCAGGAAGAAGCGGTCCTCCCCCGGGTGGGCGGCGTCATGGGCCCACAGGGCCTGGCCGGCGAGGCCGGGCACACGCAAGAGGCGGGCCTCGTAGTCCCCCGGCAGCGTGCGGGCGAGTTTCAGGGCGCGGTGAATGCCCGCGAGCGACGGGCCGGCGGAGAGGCCGGCGAAGCGTGCCGTGCCGTCCTCGTTGATCGAGAGGTCGGCGGCCTTCGTCGGCGTGCCGCCCTCGAGGATGAGGTAACGCCAGCCGGCGAGGAACGCCCGCCCGGCCCCCTCGCCCCGCGCCACGGCCTCCGCCGGCAGGGTAAAGAGGGGGAACGGCCCTTCGAGGGCCGGGTTGTCCGGCAGCGCGACGGGGCCGCCCTTGCTGGCCCGCAGGCGCTGGGCGGCGGCGGCCGCGTTCAGGCCCTCGTCGAGGACGGCGCGGGCACCTTCGGGGGCGGCCTGGAGGTGGGCCGGCATGTTCAGCCCCCGGCCGGTCGGGTGAGGTAGGTGTTGATCCAGGTGCCGGTCGATTTGTAGTTGTAGATCAGGTCGAGGATCTCCGGCTCGGAGTAGCCGAGCTGCGGGTCCTCGACCATGACGTTACCGCCCCCGGGGAAGAAGGAGAAGCCGCGGATCAGGACGAAGTGAAGGAAGCCGCCGCCGAAGTCGATCTGGGCGCAGACGGGCCTGCCGGCGGCGACCTCGTCCATGATGACCTGCTTGATCTGCTGCTTCTGGAAGTCGGACACGGCCGGCCCGGGGCGGTAGCTGGCGAAGTGGCCGTAGTGCGCGAGCGAGCCCTGGAGCGGGTACTCCTCGTCGTTGCAGAGCGGGTGGCCCCACCGGACGCAGGGGCCGCCGGAGCAGGACGGCATGCCCAGCACCGACGACGCCACCGCGCACTGCGTTACGGCCCCCGCACCCGCGTAGTAGTTGACGACGGCGGCCGTGACCGCCGCCCAGCACCAGGCGTCCTGATGCTGGTACTCCATCGGACAGTCCAGCTCGCCGGTGGCCACCGCTCCGCCCTCCGACTCAGTACGCCCGCGCCAGCACGACCCGCCGCGCGCTGGGCTTGCCGCTGACCATGCACACGCCGGGCTCCACCTTGCCGTCGAAGGGGATGCAGCGGATGGTCGCCTTCGTCTCCTGCTGCAAGCGGTCCTCGGTCTCGCGTGTGCCGTCCCAGTGGGCCAGGAAGAAGCCGCCGCCCTCGATCTTCTCCTTGAACTCGTCGTAGGTGTTCACCTCCGACATGGCCCCGTCGCGGTACGCCTTCGCCTTCGCGTGCAGCGACGCCTGGATGTCGCGCAGCACGCCGGCGATGTGCCCCGCCGCCCCGGCGAGGGCGATGCCGAACTGCTTGCCGTCCTTGCCGGGCTTGTCGCGGCGGGCCACGGCGCAGGCGTTCTTCTCCAGGTCCTTGGGGCCGATCTCGACACGCACGGGAACGCCGCGCACCTCATGCTCGGCGTAGCGGAAGCCGGGCTTCTTGTCGAGCATCATGTCCACCTTGGCCACGATGGGCTCGTAGCCGAAGAAGTCATCGCGGGGGAGGGCCCGCAGCTCCGCCGCCAGTTTCTCCGACGCCGCGACGCTGGCGGCACGCTCCGCGTCGTTCTGACCGAGGGGGCAGATGACGACGTGAGTGGGCGCGAGGCGGGGGGGGAGGACGAGGCCGTTGTCGTCGGAGTGGGTCATGATGAGGCCGCCGATGAGGCGTGTGGATGCGCCCCACGACGTGGCCCAGGCGAATTCGCGCTGCCCCTGCTGGTTCTGGAAGGTGACGTCGAACGCCCTGGCGAAGTTCTGCGCGAGGAAGTGGCTGGTGCCTGCCTGCAAAGCCTTGCCGTCCTGCATCAGGGCCTCGATGCAAAGGGTGTACTCGGCGCCGGGGAACTTCTGCCCGTCGCTCTTGGGGCCGACGAGGACGGGCATGGCCATCCACTCCTCGGCGAACTTCGCGTACACATCGACCATGCGCCGCGTCTCCTCCTCGGCCTCCTGCCTGGTGGCGTGGGCGGTGTGCCCCTCCTGCCACAGGAACTCGGCGGTGCGGAGGAAGAGGCGCGTGCGCATCTCCCAGCGGACGACGTTACACCACTGGTTGATGAGCAGGGGGAGGTCGCGGTAGCTCTGGATCCAGTTCTTGTAGGTGCGCCAGATGATCGTCTCCGACGTGGGCCGGATGACGAGGGGCTCCTCCAGCTTCGACGCGGGGTCGGGGATCAGGCCCTTGCCGTCGGGGCCGGCGACGAGCCGCGAGTGCGTCACCAGGGCACATTCCTTAGCGAAGCCCTCGACGTGGTCGGCCTCCTTCTCGAGGTAGCTCTTGGGGATGAAGAGGGGGAAGTAGGCGTTGACGTGTCCGGTGGCCTTGAACAGGCCGTCCAGCGCCTTCTGCATCTTCTCCCAGATGCCGTAGCCGTGGGGCTTGATGACCATGCAGCCGCGTACGTCGCTGTTCTCGGCCATCCCGGCCTCGTGGACGATGTCGAGGTACCACTTCGAGTAATCGGTCGCCCGGGGCGTGATCTTGTCGGCCATCGCGGCCCTCCGTCTGTTCGATCCCTGATCCGGTGGTTATACGGAACGGACACGCCCCGAGCACCGGAGGCTCGGGGCGTGCGGAAGATGGAGAAGAGGGCATACCACGAAAGACACGGAAGACACGAAAGGAAGACAAGGAAGCAAGACAGGCAGGCAGAAGAGAACAGCCAAGGCCTCGTCTTTCTGCTTTCCACCTACTTTGCTTCTTTGTCTTCTATTTCGTGTCTTCCGTGTGTTTCGTGGTATCTCTTCCTCACTCACTCGACTGCATGGAGGCGTTGAGCGTCTTGAGGATGCGCTCGCGCGTCTCCTCCAGGTGCGCCCGGCTCACGTCGTCCAGGCCGCCGTCCTTCGCGGCCAGCCACGCCTGCGCCCGCGCGTCGATCGCCTTGAGGTGCTGACGCGCCACGCTCCGGGCGTCCGGCGGCGCCCCGTTGCCACGCAGCACCAGCGCCGTCAGGTCCTTCAGGTGCTCGCGCTGCAGGTTCCGCTTCACGATCGACAGCTCCAGCTTCTTGCCCTTGCCCGGCTCCGCCCAGATCGCGTCCGTCAACGTCCGGAACACCTCGCCGACGCCCAGCGGGGCCGCGGTCTTGCCGCCCCTGTCGGACTTCAGCGCGTTGTTCTGGATCCGCGCCAGCACCTCGCCGTCCAGCAGGTGGTCCAGCGTCACGCGCTGGATCGCCAGGATGCGCTCGTGCAGCGGGTACTCCACCGCACCGGCCACCGCCCGCTCCGAGCCCCAGTGCAGCCAGCGGTCCGCGCCCAATTTGCGCAGCAGCTTCGGCGGGAAGTTGAACGGCTTGTCGGTCAGGAGGTGCTCCTGGAGGAACTTCAGGGCCGCCCGCTGCTTCTCGGCGTCGACCACGACGAACGGGTCGCGGCCGTTGGGGTCGCCGGCGTGGTCGCGGTGCATCTGCACGCCGCCCACGTGCTTGCTGATCAGGAACGCCGCGTTGCCGTACTCACGCAGCAGGATGCCGAACGACTGCCGTGTCCTCTGGTAGCCCTCGCCGTCCTTGGCCGCCTTGTCCGCCAGCTTGGCGAGCAGCTCCTCGGCCAGCAGCATGCGGTCCTGGGCGAACTTCATCGGGTCGGCGCCCAGGTCCCAGGTGTTCACCAGTGGGTCGCTCGACGTGTACAGGTCCTCGTCCGTCGAGTAGTCGTGGCCGGGCGTGGCGCACTTGCCGGCGATCTTCTTCAGCTCGGCCAGCTCGCCCTCGGTGCCGCCGCCCAGCGGGCGGTAGGCGTACTCGATCACCCAGTAGTCGTACGGCCCGAGGGTGGTCGTGAAGTAGTCGCCCTGCTTGACGCCCTTGGGCGCCAGGTTCACCGGGGCGTAGTCCATCACGCTGCCGATGAGGCCCCTGGCCCGCGTGATCTCCGTCTTGTGCAGGTCCTCGTTCTTCAGCATCGTGCTGGCCTTGAAGTTGTGCCGCAGGCCGAGCGTGTGCCCGACCTCGTGCATCGTCGTCTCCTTGATGGCCTGGCCGATCAGCTCCTCCGGCACGATGCCGTCCTTGCCGTCCTTGCCGTCATCCCGCAACATGATCGCCAGCCCGAGGAGGTTCAGCTCGCGCTTCAGGCACGGCCCGCACTCGCACATGCCGTTGGTGATCGCCTTGAACCGCGCCTTGGCGAGGGCGTCCATCTTCTGCCCCGGGCGGGTGTTCCAGCCGCCCTCGGGCTCCTCGCCGGCCATGTCCAGCGAGCCGAGGCCCATCCCCTTCTGCTGGGCGCGGATGGGGCTGATGTCGTTGGCCGCCGCCGACCCGCCGAAGGTGGCGGCGTCCTGGCGGTAGTAGCGCACCATGCTGGCGTCGAAGATGATGTCGGCGTCGAAGATCTCGCCGGTGAGGGGGTTGGCCCGGCTAGGCCCCTTGGCGAAGCCTCGGTCGGTGGTGATCCAGCGGAAGGTGTTGTAGTTGATGTCCTCGGGGTCGAAGTCCTCGTTCTCCTGCTGCCGCACCTCGATGGCGTCGCGGAAGCCGATCTTGGCGAACGCCTTGTTCCACTCCAGGATGCCCTCGCGGACGTAGGCGCGGTACTCCTCCGGCACGCTCTTCTCGATCCAGAAGACGATCTTCTTCTTCGGGGCGGCCAGCTTGCCCCCTTCCTTCCACACGCTGCCGTCGGCACGCTCCAGGCGCCAGCGGTTCACGTACCGATAGAACGGCGTCTCGCGCGTGTCGCTGGTGTAGTCCTTCACCACGGTGAGGAAGTGCCCGACGCGGTCGTCGGCGATGCGCGGCGTGTAGCCCGGCCCCGGCAGCTCGCACAGCCCGTAGTGGATGACCACGGTCGTGCCGCGCCCGTCGATCACCTCGTTGCCGCTCCGCCCGCCGGAGAACGTGGCGGCCACCTGCAGCTCGACGTTCTTCGGGAACGCCTTGACCTTGACCCACGACGAGCGCGAGGGGTCGAAGAAGCCACGCCGCAGCTGCGCGAAGTCGGTCATGAAGATCTCGTTCAGGCTCAGCAGCAGGCTCTGCCGGGCCATGCTGATGCCGTGGATGCGCAGCGACATGAGGACGCTGTCGGTGTAGGTGGTCTCGACGGCCTTGCTGACGGCGGAGCCGGGGGCGGCCTTGAAGCGGACGTTGCGGCGGACGAGGAAGACGCGGTCATTGACGCGGCGGAACAGCAGCACCCACTGCTCGCCGAAGTTGAGGGTGTCGCCGCCGACGTAGGCCCCGCCGGGGCCGCGGGCGATGGAGATGGGGCACAGGAAGGGCTGGTTGAGCTGGAAGAACTTGACCTCGGCGTAGACCGTGTCGTCCTTCTGATGCAGCTTGAACAGGCCGTCGTATTCCTTGCCGCCCTTGACGACGGCGTCGATGTCGGGGAACTTCGGCGCGGGCACGCCGGGGGCGCCCTGGCCGACGGAGCGGCCGTTATGCCCGGAGAGGGCGATCATCATCGCCCCGAGACCCAGGAGGGTGATCGTCTGCCGATTCATGGGTACGGATACCTCGGTTGTCGCGGGTGAGGGGGCGCGGCCTCCCCGTCAGGATAGTCGATTGGGTTCACGGTAACCTCACGGGGCGTCGCCCGCAAGGCCCAACCAGCTTACCCAGCCGGCAAAGTTTGCCACCGGGGCCATACGTCCGGAATCCCCTGTCCCATTCCGGGCGGGTGCACGTTATCACTTCCGGGGAGAACGATCCGCCGCCCTGGATCGTCTTCTCTCCGGAACGAGAGAGGAGACACTGCTGATGCCACGCCTCACCCAGCACGAGGGGCTGCCGGTGGTGGAGCTGCCCGCGCGGCCCTGTGACAACCACGACCAGGCCGAGCGGGCCCGCCGCCTCATCCTCCAGGCCGGCCGGAACGCCCGCCGTCTGATCGTCGATCTCGCCGCCGTCTCGCGCGTCAACGCCGAGCTACTCGGCCTGCTGACCGGCGCCTGGGCCAGGCTGGGGGCCAGGCCCGGCGACGTGGTCCTGTGTGTCCCCGAGCCGTCACACCGCGAGGTCTTCCGCGTCACCCACCTCGACCGCCTGTTCCCGCTGTGCGAGTCGCGCGACGACGCCGCCCGCCTGCCCTACCCCGACCCCGAGCCCGCCGTGGTTAAGGCGGGCTGATGCCTGCGGTTGAACTCACGGCCAGTGAGCGGCGATCGCCGGGCCCCTGACGGGGCCCGCTCGCCTGGATAGACTGGCTGGGGGAGGAGCCGCACTCATGGTCGTCCGCATCGGCGCGGTCAATTACCTGAATACGAAGCCGCTCATCTGCGATCTGGATCAGCTCGCGCCCGAGGCCGACCTGATCCTCGACCTGCCCAGCCGGCTCGCGGACCGTCTCGCCGCCGGCGAGCTGGACGTGGCCCTCATCCCCGTGATCGAGTACTTCCGAGCCGGCACCTACTCGGCCGTGCCGAACATCTCCATCGCCACGCGCGGCCCGGTGTTGAGCGTGACGCTGTTCAGCCGCAAGCCGTGGCCGGAGATCCGCCGCGTCGCGCTGGACGAGGGCTCGCGGACGAGCGCCGCGCTGACGCAGATCCTCCTGCGGAAGCGTCACGGCATCACGCCCGAGGTGATCCCGCTGCCCCTCGACCGTGACGCGGAGGACGCCGACGCCGACGCCGTGCTGCTGATCGGCGACCGGGCGATGCGGGCGTGCCTGCCGGGGATGGATTTCGCGTTCGACCTCGGGCGCGAGTGGCACGACTGGACGGGATTGCCGTTCGTGTACGCCCTGTGGGCGGTGCGTGCGGGGGCGGACCTCGGCGGGGTGGAGGCGGCGCTGCACGAGGCGAAGCGGCGGGGCGTGCGGAAGGCCGGCGTCATCGCCCAGCGTGAGGCGCCGGGCCTGGGGCTGGACGCCGGGTACTGCCGGCGTTACCTGGCCGACATCCTGCACTTCGACCTCGGCCCGCGCGAGCTGGAGGGGCTGGCGAGGTACCACGCCCTGGCCGCCGAGATCGGCCTCGCCCCACGCGGCGGCGAGGTGCGGATGTACCGCGGCAGACAACTGGCCACCGTTTGAGGCATCGAATTATGAACGCCATCCAGGCCATCCTCGACAAGGCCGTCGCCGGCCAGCGCCTGACGCCCGACGAGGGCGTCGCCCTGTTCGGCTGCACAGACCTGCACGCCCTCGGGCGGGCCGCCGACGCCGTGTGCCGTCGGCTGCACCCCGAGCCGTACCGCACGTTCAACATCGACCGCAACATCAACTACACGAACGTCTGCGCCGCCGTCTGCGACTTCTGCGCCTTCTACCGAAAGACCGGCGACTCCGACGCCTACGTCCTGACACGCGAGGCGTTGTACCAGAAGATCGAGGAGACCATCGCTCTCGGCGGCGATCAGATCCTGTTGCAGGGCGGCAACCACCCCTCGCTGAAGCTGGAGTGGTACGAGGACCTCCTCCGCGACCTGCGGGCGAAGTACCCCTCGGTGAACCTGCACGCCTTCAGCGCCTCGGAGGTCTGGCACTTCCACAAGCTGAACAAGTTGCCGCTGGAGGTGGTCCTGCGCCGGCTCAAGGACGCCGGCATGGGCAGCCTGCCCGGCGGCGGCGCCGAGATCCTCGTGGACCGCGTGCGCTCGGCCATCACCGTCAACAAGGTGATGACGGAGGAGTGGCTGGCGGTGCATCGTGTTTGGCATCGCCTGGGCGGCAAGTCCACCTGCACCATGATGTTCGGCCACGTCGAGACGCTCGCCGAGCGGATCGAGCATCTGGAGAGGCTGCGGCGTCTGCAGGACGAGACGGGCGGGTTCACGGCGTTCATCTGCTGGACGTTCCAGCCGGAGAACACGCAGCTGGCCCACGTCGCGCCGGCGGGGGCCTACGAGTACCTCAAGACGCAGGCGATCGCGCGGCTGTACCTGGACAACATCCCCAGCGTGCAATCATCGTGGGTGACGCAGGGGCCGAAGATCGGGCAGATCGCGTTGTTCTTCGGCGCCAACGACATGGGCAGCCTGATGATCGAGGAGAACGTCGTAAGCAAGGCCGGCACCGTGTATCACCTGTCGCTGGAGCAGATCAAGAGCGCGATCCGCGAGGCCGGGTACACGCCCCGGCAGCGCAACGTCTTCTACCAGCTCATCGACGAGCGCCCGCCTCAGCCGCGCAAGGCGGCCAAGGCGGCGCTACCTCTCGTCACGGCGTGAGGACCGCCCCCTCATCGAGGCGGGCCTTCGGCGGCCAGCACGGCTTCGGCGGCCTTGTGCTTGAAGTGCCTGGCCAGATCCAGCGCCGTTCGGTCCTTGTCGTCCTTCAACTTGCGGTCAGCACCGGCGGCGAGCAGCAACTTGAGGATCACCGTGTCGCCGTAGTCAGT
This sequence comes from uncultured Alcaligenaceae bacterium, assembly GCA_964630925.1. Classification (GTDB taxonomy): domain Bacteria; phylum Planctomycetota; class Planctomycetia; order Gemmatales; family Gemmataceae; genus RGDT01. The sequence continues at coordinate 56,795 of CAZVZK010000026.1, read as the reverse complement.
CAACGCGGCATAATGCAAGGCCGTGAACCCCTCGCTGTCCGCCTTGTTGATCTTCGCCCCCCCGGCCAGAAGCGCTTTGACCGTCTCCGCATGGTTGTTCACGACCGACCGGTGGAGGACGGCGATCTTCTCGTTGCCGGCCCAGTTCGGGTCCGCCCCCCGGCGGATGAGGTATTCCACCATGGCCGTGTCGCCCCGCAGTGCCGCCGTCATCAGCGGCGTCTGCCTGTCCGTTCCCAGGACTCGCATCTCCGCATCAACGGCCGCGCGCGCGTCGAGTAATGCACGGGCCGTCCGCACGTCCCCGCTGGCGGCGGCGAAAAAGAGGGCGGAGGCGCCGTGTTTCACCGCCTCGCCCCTGGCCGCGTTCGGTCTCGCACCCTTCCGAAGGAGCAGCCGAATGACCTCGGCATTCCCGTGGTACCGCGAGGCGACGGTGAGCGCGGTGATCCCCGACTCGGCCTTCGCGTTCACGTCCGCCCCTCGATCGATCAGCAGCAGCACCTTCTCCAGGTCGCGTGCGGCCAGCATCAACGCGGTCGTCCCTCGCGTCGTCCTGGCCGTGGGCCTCATCCACGCATCGAGGGCCCGCTTCAGGTCCGCCGCGGTCCCGTTCAGCGCCACGTCGATCCAGTCGGCCTTCTCCGGGGGCCGGAAGTCAGGCCGCAACGGGGGAGCCGCCGTTTTCGGTAATTCGGGCACGGCCTGCAAGATGGCCAGCGCCGCCCAGGCGGTCCCCATGATCGATAGGAACTGGTTCTTCCTCCCGTGCGGGAAGCCCGATGGGAAGAAATCCGGGCTGACGGGGATGATGTCGTTGAGCCGGCTCTGGACCAGCCAGGAGCCGTCTTCCTCCTGGGACTTCATGAGGAACCGTAGCCCACCCAGGTAGGCCGGGGCGTCCACGGCGAGCCCCGCCCCGTGATGCAACGCGTACAGCGCCTCGCCGGTGGAGTAGGCGTCGCTGGGGAGGCCGGGCATCTGCGCCCAGCCGCCGTCTCCGCCCTGCCGGGCCAGCAGTCCCTTCGACGCGTCCTCGCAAGCCCCCTTGCCCGCCCCGGCCCAGTGCAGGCCGAGGAGCCGGAACGCGCCCTCTTCCGTCGTACGCGGCCGCACCCCCAACAGCCACTTGCCCGCCCGGCGCAGGACGGCCTGCTTCTCGCCCTTGAACGATTCGGGCATGTAGATCTGCACCGCGCGGGCGGAGATCGCGGTCGCAGTGACCCGTCCGTGCGACTGCGGCGGCCTGCCGTCCATTGTGTGCCAGCCGCCGTCGGCACGCTGCGCAGAGGCGAGGTACTGGGCGGCGGCGGACGTGGAAGCGCTGGAGGGAATCCCCGCCGCGTGGGCCGCGATTAGCTTCCACGCCTCGTCCACCTCGTCGATGTAGTCGTACCCCTGCACGATGGCGTCCAACCCTTTCAGGTGGGCCAACGACCGCGCCACGACATCACGCCCCAGGACGGCGTCGTACGCGACCCCCCTCTCGCGTGCCGCCTCGTGGACGAGGATCGGCAGGATCTGGTGGTGGCAGGAGGTGCAGCCCTGCTTCTTCTCGTACCAGACCTTCTGCGACTTCTCGATGACCGCGGCCGCCTTCTCCGCGGCCTTCCGCAGCACCGTCCCCTTGATCGGCTCGGGCTCATCCGCCGCCCGGGTGGCGACTGCCAGCTGAAGCGACGCCACACACGCGAGAGCGATTCGGACCATGGCGGAGACTCCTCGAGCCGTGGGCGTAGTGCCCGTGATCACACCACGCCGACGGTGCCGTGTCAAGCGTCCACGTCAGCAGTGGCCGCGGGAGCCGGCCTCCAGGAACGCGATCAATTCCAGCGTCTCCTCCGCCGAGACCGGCGGCTCGCCCGACGCCATGAAAGCGACGACGGCCTTCAACAGCTCGCGGTAGGCGTATTCCGTACTCACCGGGTGGTGGGTGATGCCGGCCTCGCCGAAGACGAGGAGGCCGTACTCCTTGGCCCCGTCGCGGATGCCGCGCACGGTGCCCAGGCGTCCGTCGCGCCAGCGGCCCGTCGCCGCGTCCGCCCCGTCGGTGGAGAGGCACGAGACGGCCTCGCAGCCGGGGCCCATGACGGTGAACAGCATCTCGGCGGCGTGGATGGCGTAGTGGAAGAGGCCCGGATTGCCGGGGCCGTCCGCCGGGGTGAGGTGTAGCGCCGGCCCGTGGCTCACGACGCCGCGGATGCCGGCCCGCGGCAGCCCCACCACGCCCGGCGCGAAACGCATCGCCGACGACGAGAAGACGGGCGCCCCGTGCCGCGCGGCGAGTGCGAAGATGGCCCGCGCGTCGGCCACGGAGCAGGCGAGGGGCTTGTCGATGAAGCACGGAAGGCCCGCCTCGAGGAAGGGGCGTGCCCGCTCCAGATGCACGCCGCCCTCCAGCGAGCAGACGAGGACGCCATCGACCTGTCCGATCAGGTCACGCGGCGACGCGGCGAGCGGGACGCCAATCGCCTCCAGCTCTGCCGTGAAGCCGGGGATGCGCTCCGGGGCCATGCGCGACACGCCGGGGCAGGCGGCCACCACGCTGGCCCCATCCACCCACTGGGCCTCCGGGAGGCCGGCGTGGTTAAGCCGCCGGGTGAACTCGATGGCGTGGGAGGTGTCGAAATCGACGAGGCCGAGTCTCATCATAGGTCCGCCTTCACCAAACCTTCACCGAGAACACACGGTCTTACAACTCGCCGCCTGGGTTCAACGCTTAAACTAACTTTCATCGAAAACACATGGCCAGTGTGTAGCGGCCGTGCGATGGGGTGGATAGCCTACCAGATTCGTTACGGTGTGGGGCGTCCCTTCACCCACGACGAACCTGCCATCCTACCCTGTGGCCTTGCACTGGCTCACGGTTCGGCTCATGCCTGGGCCGGCGAATATCGTCCCCTCCGTTCGGGAACCGGAGGGGGGATTGAACGTTCTCCCCGTTCCCGTTCCTTCCCTGGAGCACTTCTTTGAAAAAGTCTATCCGTCCGTCGCGTCGCCCGGCGTTCACGCTGATCGAGCTGCTGGTGGTGATCGCCATCATCGCCATCCTGATCGGCCTGCTGCTGCCGGCGGTCCAGAAGGTGCGGGACGCCGCCGCACGCATGCAGTGCCAGAACAACCTCAAGCAGATGGGCATCGCGGTGCACGCCTATGAGTCGGCCTACGGCTACATGCCGCCCCCCGGCCAGTGCGACTCGACCGGCTCCGGCACGACCACGTACATCATCCACTCGTTCGGCACCTGGATCCTGCCGTACATCGAGCAGGAGAACATTTACAAGCTGTTCGACACCACGACGCCCCTCTCGGTGGCCTACCCCTCCCCGCCCTCCGGCGTGCTCCTGCACCCGACGTCGCGGGGCTACTCCTACACCGACACCCGCTTCCCCAGCGGCCAGACGGCGGCCAAGAACAACATCAAGACGTTCATTTGCCCGAGCACGCCCATGGGCATCCAGCGTGACCCGGCCGGGTACGGCGGCCTCGACTACATGGTCATCGCCATCAGTGACATCGAGGACGGCCGCACCTTCGCCACCAGCACGGCGGACACGCCCGTCGGCACCCGCCCCAGCGCCGCCATCCGCAGGGCGGACATGGCGCTGCAAGGCGCCCTGAGCTGCGACGGCCGCGCCGTGGTCGGCATCACGGACGGGTCGAGCAACACGATCCTGGTCATCGAGGACGCGGGCCGCACGCACCCCTCGCAGGGGACGCGCACCGCCTCCACCCGCAGCCTGCCCAGCATCCAGTCGCAGACCGCCGACTCGTTCGACGCCGGCACCGTGATCAACGCCCGGCGGGTCAGCGCCTGGGCCGATCCCGACGCCTTCGCCAACGGGCTCAGCGGCCCCCCGATGGGCACCGACCGAGGCGGCAAGGTCTTCAACCAGTCCGGCACGCCGTTCGGCGGCGGCACCAACTGCCCCTGGGCCACCAACAACTGCGGGCCGAATGACGAGCCCTATGGCTTCCACACGGGCGGTCTGAACGCGTGCATGGCCGACGGCTCCGTGCGTTTCCTGCGCGACAACATCGCCCCGCTCGTGGCCAAGGCCCTCGCCAGCGCCAACGGCGGCGAGACGGTCAACATCGACTGACCCCACCCGCCCCTTCCCGCGGGCCGGCGCGTCCTGACGCGCCGGCCCGTTCCCGCTCTCGAGGTATCCACACGATGAATCGTGCCGTTGCCACGCTTTCCCTCGCCGCCCTCGTCGCCCTCGTCGGCTGCGGCGAGAAGACCATCCCGCTGCCGACGCCGGTGCCCGTCTCCGGCAAGGTGTTCCTGGCCGACGGCTCGCCGGCCAAGGACGTGGGCATCCATTTCAACCCCGTCGAGGCCCACGCCCCGGCCTACGCCGTCGTCGGCGAGGACGGCTCGTTCACCTTGAAGACCTACGAGAACAAGACGGGGGCCTGCGCCGGCAAGTACCGCGTCACCTTCCAGGCAGCGGGCCAGGGCTCCCCCCTCTTCGTCAAGTCCGAACAGGCCATCAAGGCGATCCCCCAGAAGTACCGGCAGGATGACTCGCCCCTTGAGGCCGTCGTCCCCTCGGGCGGCAAGACCGACTTCGAGTTCAAACTCGACGCCAGGTGACCGCCCTCGGGCGATGCTACCCCCGGCGCGGGGGGCGCCGGGAGGTGTATCACCCCTTCACCCCCGGCCGACGCCCAGGCACGCCGAGGCCGGACGCGTCGGAGAGGGCCGGCACGCCTCGCGGCCCTCTCCGACGGCCTGGAGGCCGGCTGTACCGACACGGGCATCCTGTCGCGTCTGCGTTCGCCCGGCACGCACGTGCGTGGTTGATGGGCCCTGGCCTCATCCTCCGCGAGGAGGAGCATTCATGCATCGATGATCCCGTGGACGACCTCGCCGTACACGTCGGTGAGCCGGTAATCCCTCCCGGCGTGGCGGTACGTCAGCTTCGTGTGGTCCAGGCCCATCAGGTGCAGGATCGTCGCGTGCAGGTCGTGGACATGCACCTTGTCGTCCTGCGCGTGCCAGCCGAACTCGTCCGTCGCGCCGTGGGTGATGCCGCCCTTGATCCCGCCGCCCGCCAGCCACATCGTGTAGCCGAACGGGTGATGCTCGCGCCCGTCCTTGCCCTCCGCCGTCGGGGTCCGCCCGAACTCGCCGCCCCACAGGACGAGCGTGTCCTCCAGCATGCCCCGCGCCTTCAGGTCCGAAAGCAGCGCCGCGATGGGCCGGTCCACCGCCTGGCATCGCCTCGGCAGATTGACCCGCAGGCCGGAGTGGTGGTCCCAGGCGTTGTTCATCGGCGCGTCGAAGAGCTGCACGAAGCGCACGCCGCGCTCGGCCAGCCGTCGCGCCAGCAGGCACTGGCGGCCGAAGAGGTCCGTGGCCGGGTCGCCGAGGCCGTACAGACGCTGCACCTTGGCCGTCTCGCGCGACAGGTCGAAGGCCTCCGGGGCCTCGCGCTGCATGCGGAACGCCAGCTCGAACGACGCGATCCGGGCGTCGAGGGTGCTGTCGCCCTCGCGGCCCTTGCGGTGCATCTCGTTGAGCTTGCGCAGCGCGTCGAGCTTGGCCCGCTGGCGGGCCGGGTCGCCGCCGCCGAGGTCGGCGATGGGATTCTTCAGGTCGCGAACCAGCGTGCCCTGGTGGACGCTCGGCAGGAAGCTCGACGCCCACAGCTGGGCGCCCTGGAAGACCGCCGCCGGGCTGACGACGACGAAGCCAGGCAGGCTCTGGTTCTCCGTCCCCAGGCCGTAGGTCAGCCAGCTCCCCATGCTGGGCCGTGAGAACGCCTGCTCGCCGGTGCAGAGCTGCAGCGCCGCGCCGGTGTGGTTGATGTTGTCCGCCAGCATCGAGCGCACGACGCAGATGTCGTCGATCCGAGAGCCGACGTGCGGCAGCAGCTCGCTGACCTCGACGCCCGACTTGCCGCGTCTGTGGAACTTCCACGGCGACGCGAGGAGGTTGCCGGTCTTCACCCGTTCGAGGCGCGGCTTGGCGAACGGCAGCGGCTTGCCGTCGTGCTTCGCCAGGGCCGGCTTGGGGTCGAACGTATCGACGTGGGACGGCCCGCCCGGCATGTACAGGAAGATGACGCGCTTCGCCCTCGCCTTGAAGTGCGGCTCCCTGGGGGCCAGCGGGTCGGCGGCCCGCGCCTCGCCCGCCAGCAGGTCCGCCAGCGCCAGCAGGCCGAAGCCGCAGCCGGCGCGGGCCAGCACCTCGCGCCGCGATGTCAGCCGGTGATCGTCCACGTCGGCCCCCCGATCAGTCCAGGTACACGAATTCGTTCGCCAGCAGCAGGACGTGCGCCAGGTCGCGCCAGCCGTCCTTGCCGGCCACGGCCAGGAGATCCCGCGCCACGCCGACCTCCGCGTCCGTCGCCCGGCGCGCGTACAGGAGCCGGTATGCCCGCTGGATACGGGCGGTCTCGTCTGCCGTCCCGCGTGTCAGGCGTTCGGCGAGGGCGTCGGCGAGTGACAGCGTGAAGGCGTTGTTGAGGAGGAACAACGCCTGCGGCGCGACGGTGCTGACGTTCCGCCTCTCGTCCGACGCATCCGGGTTGGCGGCGTCGAACAGCGTGGCGAAGTTGCCGCGGTCCCACCGCGCCGTCTGGACGTACAGCGAGCGGCGCGGCATCCGCACGTCCGCCGACGCGGGGCCGCCTGGGGTCATCTGCAACCGGCCCGCGACGGAGAGCATCGCGTCGCGGATCGCCTCCGCCTCCAGGCGGCGGGGCGCGAAGCGGGCCAGCCAGCGGTTCTCCGGGTCCGCCGGCGCCTCGGCGCCGCCGCGGCGATACGCCTCCGACAGCACGATGCGGCGGTGCAGGCTCTTGAGCGACCATCCGTCCTCGATGAAGCGGGCCGTGAGCCAGTCGAGGAGGGCGGGGTGCGATGGCGGCTCGGACATGACGCCGAAGTTGTTGGGGGTCCGCACGAGGCCGGTGCCGAAGTGCCACTGCCACATCCGGTTGACGATCACCCGCGCCGTCAGCGGGTTGTCCCTCGACGCCACCCAATCCGCCAGCTCGCGGCGTCCGCTGCCGTCCTTGATGCGAGGGCGGTCCAGCCCGCCGAACAGCTCCGGGATGCGTCGGGGGATCACCGGGCCGAGGCGTGTGTAGCTGCCGCGGATGTGCAGCGGCACGTCGCCGATCTTCGGGAACAGCCCCTTGGCCGTCCCGCCCTCTTGCGCGGCCTCGGCCAACGGCGGCTCGGGTGGCAGCAGCGCCCGCAGCGCCTCGTGCTGCCGGGCCAACGGCCGACGGGCCGCCTCATCGGTCCTCCCCGGCTTCACCACGGCCGCGAGCCGCGCCATCACCTCGTCCATCTGCCGCTTCACCGAGGCACGTCGATCGAGGTACGCCTTCGGGACGAGCGGGATGCGATTCAGGGTGTACTCACCGCCCTTGGCGCCGATGTCCGCGAGGATGCGTGTGCTGTAGAAGATGCCGGCCAGGGCGTAGTAGTCCTTCTGGGAGATGGGGTCGAACTTGTGGTCGTGGCACCGGGCGCACCCGAGCGTCAAGCCCAGGAATGCCTTGCCGACGGTGTCGATGTTGTCATCGACCATGTCGCTGACCATCTTCTCCTTGTCGGCGTCACCCCTGTCCCACGAGCCGTTGGTCAGGAACGTCGTGGCGATCAGGCCGTCGGCGTACACCTCCGCCCCGTCCGGGCTTTCCATCACGTCGCCGGCGATCTGGTGTTTGATGAACGAGTCGAACGGCAGATCGGCGTTGAACGAGCGGACGACCCAGTCGCGGTAGCGCCACGCCATGAGCGGCTCGCAGCTCGCGGTCCGTGCCTTCGGGTCGCCGTCGTGGTAGTCGGCGTAGCGGGCCACGTCGAGCCAGTGCCGCGCGAACCGCTCGCCATGCGCCGGCGACGCCAGGAGCCTTTCCACCAGACGCTCATACGCATCCGGTGACCTGTCGTTGATGAACGCCTGGGCCTCCTCGGGCGTGGGCGGCAGCCCGGTGAGGCCGAACGTCACGCGGCGGACGAGGGTACGCCTGTCCGCGGGCCCGGCGGGCGTGATGCCACGCTTCCGCTGCTCTGCGCGGATGAATACATCGATGGTGCCGTCGGCGGGCTTGAGTGGCTGGAACGCCCACCAGCGGCGGTGGGCGTCGGAGATGCGGAAATCGCCGGCGGGCGCGGGCGCCTTGCCCGATCCGGGCCAGGGCGCCCCGAGGGCGACCCACCGCCTGAGCCGGGCGATGTCGGTGTCGGCGAGTTTGCCCCTGGGCGGCATGCGGGTCTCGCCGCGGTACTCGGCGGCGCGGATGAGGAGGCTGGCGTCGGGCTTGCCGGGCGACACCGCCGGGCCGGTATCACCGCCCTTGAGCAGCGCCTCGCGTCCGACGAGGCGCAGGCCGCCGCTGGCCTTCTTCTCGCCGTGGCAGCCCTGGCACTTCTCGACGAGGAGCGGGCGGATCTCCTTCTCGAAGAACTCGCCGGCCTCGAACGCCGGCGCCGGCCCGGCGAGGGAGAACACGAGCAGCAACGCCGACCCGGTCATGCATCGGCCTCCACGGAGGGCCCGTGGTTCGTGATACGCCGCGGCGCCTTATTGTGGAGGGCAATCCGCGAGGGTGTCAGCGACGCGGCGAGCGCCGGCCGGTCCTGCCGAGCGTGACCGGGGATCCCCGGAAGTCGCCTTGAAGGCGTCGTCCGCGTCATGGGGGGCGAGCGACTGTCGGCAGACGCGGGAGTCGAGCAGGCCGTGGCGGCCGGGGCGTCGGCGAGGTGACGGGCGCGGTGGGCGAGGACGGTGGGTGGGAGCGGCCCGGATCATACGCAATGGCCCCCGGATCGACGGGCGATTCGTTTCCGTGGCGCGGGGGGGGGGTGAGGGGGTCGGGAAACGAACTTCCTCAAGTCGTTCTGCCGCCTGTATTTGCGGCGGGAAAGTTCGTTTCCGTGGTTCGTTTCCTTCACTGATGGGCGTCCATCCGCCTCCATCCAGGGTGTCCGCAGTCCGCGGTTCGTTTCCCTCACTGACTGGCGTCCATCCGCCACCATCAGGAGCGCGGCACCGCCGGCCCGGCCTGAGCGGGCGCGTGTGGCTTCAGCGAGGAGTGCCCAAATAAGTGGCACCGGAGGGACGAGGGAGAACATCTCGCCCTCCGGCGCCAGGGAGGATTGGCGGGGCGCGGCGGGGCTGCCCCGTGTTGTTGTCGTGTCGAAAGGGTCGGCTCGGTGCCTCCTGCACCCCCGTTCCGGGTATGATCAGTTGAGGGGGATGGTACAGCAATCGGCGGCGGTGTGCAAGCGTCTGGCCGCGCTTTTCCCGGCGGAGGAGGACGATGCGGACGTTCAAGGCGCTCTCGTTCTCACCCGACGGGATGACGGCCACCGCCGGAGGGACGAAGGGGCTCGTCGCCGTGTGGGGCGTGGAGGACGCGGCTTGAGGCGGGCGGAACCGCTTTCTCCGGGCGGGGTTTGATCTTGCCGAGGTGACGGGCGGCGAATCCAATCCCTGTACCCCGAACGAACCGAGGCCCTCCCATGAGACGGCTCCTGATGACCGCGGCCCTGGCGCTCGCCGTCGCCGCCGTGAGCGACGCCGCGGCGGAGAAGCCAGAGAAGCCCGCCGCCGGCGTACCCGCCGGCAGCGCCGCCATCGACCGCCTCCTGGGCGTCCGCCTGACGGCGGAGAAGGCGGCCATCGGGCCGCTGGCCTCCGACGCCGAGTTCCTGCGGCGGGTGTACCTCGATCTGACCGGCACGATCCCGAACACCGCGCAGACGCTGGCGTTCCTCGATAGCAAGGACGCCAACAAGCGGGCCAAGCTCATCGACGAGCTGCTGGAGTCGAAGGCGTACGGGCGGCACTTCGGGTCGATCTGGCGCACCCTGATCATCCGCCCCGACGCGAACATGATCCGCCCGCCCGACACGCAGCCCCTGGCGGACTGGCTGGCCGACCACTTCAACAAGGGCACCGGCTGGGACGTGATCGTCAGCAAGATGCTGACGGTGGAGGGGGACAAGCCGGAGAGCCTTTTCTTCGTCCTCAACGGGGACACGCGCGGCTACCCGCAGGCCAACGTCATCGCGGGCACGGTGGGGCAGATCTTCATGGGGGCGCAGATCGCGTGCGCCGAGTGCCACAAGCACCCGTTCGTGGACAAGTGGAAGCAGGACGACTTCTGGGGCGTGGCGGCCTTCTTCGGCAAGGTGCAGAACGGCGGCGGGGCCAAGGGCACGAAGAACGCCAGCCTGTCGATCACGGAGACGGCGGCGCCGCCCAAGGACAAGAAACGCAACATGGCCCCGAAGATCGGGCCGGGGGCGTCGATTGTCATCCCGGACTCTTCCTTCAAGCAGATCGGGCGCGTGGTGAAGGCGCGGCTGCCGCACGGCGAAACGCCGGCGCTGAAGCGCGACGAGCCGTTCCGCCCGGCCTTCGTGAAGTGGCTCGTCGCCAGGGAGAACCCGTACTTCGCGGCCAACGCGGTGAACCGGATGTGGGGGCACCTTTTCGGGCGGGCGTTCGCCAACCCCGTGGGGGAGGTGAGCGAGGTCAACCCGCACTCGCACCCGGAGGTGGTGGCGCTGCTGGCGAAGGAGCTGGCCGACAGCAAGTTCGACCTGAAGCACCTGATCCGCGTGATCTGCAACAGCCAGGCGTACCAGCGGACGAGCCGCACCGACGGGGCCAAGTCCGACGAGCAGCTCTTCGCGCGGCAGGGCGTGAAGGTGATGACGCCTGAGGTGATGTACAATTCGCTGACGGCGGCGCTGGAAGTGCCCGACCTGGCCCGGACGAAGGGCGTCAAGATGGACAAGAAGAAGGGCGGAGGCGCGGGCCGGTTCGCCGTGGCCGGGGCGAAGGAGCAGTTCATGGCGTTCTTCACGACGAAGGACGTGGAGGGCGACGCGACGGAGTACAGCCACGGCATCCCGCAGGCGCTGCGGCTGATGAACCAGGACCTGTTCAACACGGGCGGGAACACGGTGGCGCGTGTGGCGAAGCTCGACACGCCGGCGAAGGCCATCGAGGCGCTGTACATCGCGACGCTGTCGCGGCGTCCCACGGAGGAGGAGGCCGACGAGGCGGCGCGGCATGTCGCCAGGGCGAAGTCGAAGGGGGACGGCTACAGGGGGATCTTTTGGGCGCTCGTGAACAGCGCGGAGTTCATCTTGAACCGGTGACGCGAGCGTCCGCTGCGCGTCGCGGCTACACAGGAACCATACCACCAGCGAGATACCGATGAACGACAACATCTCCCGCCGCGACCTGATGACGCTCGCGGCAGCCGGGCTCATGGCGGGGTCGGCGTCCGGCTGGTTCCGGGCGTTCGCGGCCGACGCGACGAAGGCGGCCGCCGAGACGGGCCGCAAGCACAAGTCGTGCATCCTGCTGTGGATGAACGGCGGCCCCTCGCAGTTCCACACCTTCGACGTGAAGGAGGGCGGCGAGTTCAAGGCGATCAAGACCGCCGCGGCCGGCGTCGAGATCAGCGAGCACCTGCCGAAGCTGGCGGAGAGGGCGAAGGACTTCGCGGTCATCCGCAGCATGTCCACGGGCGAGGCGGTCCACGACCGCGCCCGCCTCCTGATGCACACGGGCTACAAGCCGAGCCCCAGCACGCCGAACCCGTCGATGGGGTGCATCGTGTCGCACCAGTTGTCGCAGCCGGGCTTCGAGCTGCCGACGTTCTGCTGCATTAACGGCGGCGTGCAGGGGAACAACGCAGCGGGCATCTACCGCCCTGCGTCGGCGTATCTGGGGCCGAAGCACACCCCGCTGAACATCGCGGACCCGCAGGCGGGGGTGGAGAACCTCAAGCCGTTCCTGGGCCTGGGCGACCTGGACGCCAAGGCGGCGCTGGTGGACCGTGCGGACGCGCGGCTGATGGAGTCGCACGGCGGGCACCCCGCCGTGGCGGCGCACCGCTCGGCGTACAAACGGGCGATGGAATTGCTGCACTCCCCGCGTGGCAAGGCGTTCGAGATCGACCGCGAGCCGGCGAAGATGCGCGAGGCGTACGGGACGAGCCAGTTCGGCAAGGCGTGCCTGATGGCGCGGCGGCTGGTCGAGGCGGGCGTGCCGTTCGTCGAGGTGCTGCTGGGCGGGTGGGACGACCACGGCGGGGCGGCGGAGCCGGTGAAGCGGCGCAGCGCCTACATGGACCCGGCGATGGCGACGCTGATCGGCGACCTGAAGGAGCGCGGGCTGCTCGACAGCACGCTGGTGGTGTGGATGGGGGAGTTCGGGCGCTTCCCGATGACGGGGCGCAACCGCCACCACGCCAGGGCGTGGAGCACGATGCTGGCGGGGGCCGGCGTCAAGGGCGGGCAGGTGGTCGGCGCGTCCACGAAGAACGGCGACAACGTGAAGGACCGGCCCGTGGGGGCGGCGGACTTCATGGCGACGGTGTGCAAGGCGCTGGACATCGACTACACGAAGACGTTCACGACGCGCGACGGGCGTCCGGTGCGCATGGTGGACCGAACCGGCAAGCACGTCCACGAGCTGTTCTGAGCGCCCGAGGCGGAATCCGGGGGCTATTTCTCCGATTTCCCCCTTGCGTGGATTTCGTGAAGGCATATGATACCCCTGTCCGCCGCGAGGTTGTTTCGGTGACTGGGCGACGCCGGGACGATCAGCGGCGGACATTTTTTGTACACCAGTGGGGCCGGCGAGAGTTCACTCTCGCCGGCCCTGCTCTTATTCCCGCCTGCGACCCCGCGCATCCCTTCCGGCCATCACGACTCATGCGACCCCCCCGTCCGTGCCGATAGGAATGGGCAGACAGATTTCACGTTTGGCACACCCGTCCCGCGCGCCGGGGCGGTTCGAACATCGTTACCACGGGGCAGATCCATGAACGTGCGTTACCTGGGCGCGTTGGCCGTGCTGTTGGCGGGCGTGGCGTTATCGCCGGCCCAGGCCCCGCCCCCCCTGATCGGCTCCGCCGTCCCGCCCGCCGGCTCGGCCGCGCCGTCGGCCGCCGTCCTCCCGCCCGAGGCCCTGTATTCCGCGGGGGGCGGCAACCTCATCTACGGCGGGGCGGACTACCTGCTGTGGAAGATCCGCGGCGCCACCCTGCCGCTCAACGTCAGCGCCATCCCCATCGGCCTGATCTCGGTCACCTCGACCGATACCTTCGTCAACAATGCCGGCGGCGCGCCCAACGTCGTGACCAACACGCAGGTGTTGCCGCTGTCCATCGTCAACAACGCCGGCTTCGGCGGGGCCAGGAACACCGACTTCGGGTCCCTCAACGGGGCGCGGGTCACCCTCGGCCTGTGGTCCGACAACGGCCACGGCTTCGGCCTGGAGGCGCAGGGGTTCATCCTGGAGCGTGGCTCCGACTCGCGGATCATCTCCTCCTCGTCGCAGCCAGGGACGATCCAGCTCGACACGGGGGCGGCCAACCGCACCTTCGTCGTCGTGGGCGGCCAGCCGCCCACCCTGGTGACCTCCACGCCGATCACGGTCCTGCGTAACGCCTCCGGGGTGGTCGCCGCCACGGCCTCGTCGAGCCTCTTCGGCGCCGAGCTGAACGTCCGCTCCACGAACCTGAAGATCGGCAGCTTCGACTTCACCTCCCTGGGCGGCATGCGGTACATCAACTTCCGGGACGAGGTCGGGGCCATCAGCACCGTCAGCCTGACCCAGCCGGACACCGCCCCCGCCAACCCCGCCGACACGCTGTCGCGGAGCATCGCCTTCTCCTCCGTGGACCGCATCCGCATCTGGAACAACTTCATCGGCGCCCAGATCGGCTTCGACGTGGAGAGTTACATCGGCAACCTCTACCTGTATGGCCGGCTCAAGGCCGCCGTCGGCCCCAATATCCAGTACGCCCAGTTGTCGGGCGTGACGAACGTGATTAACAACGACGCGGCCCGCCCGACGCCCACGGGGCGGCTGGGGTCGGGCGGCCTGCTGGTCGGCGGCGGTGACCCCGACAACTCGACGACCACCAAGTTCAGCTTCATCCCCGAGGTCAACTTCAAGCTCGGCTACCGCGTCGGCGACAACTTCCGCGTCACCGTCGGCTACGACGGCATCTACATGGGCAACATGGCCCGCGCCGGCCTCGGCAGCACCAACAACAACCTCAGCACCACGGTCACCGCGGGCGGCAACACCAACACGAACAGCATCAGCCAGCCCGGCTTCCGCTTCGCCACCCAGGACGCCTGGGTGCAGGGCCTGAACATGGGCTTCGAGCTGCTCTTCTGAGGGTAGGGGTGAGGGATGAGGCATGAGGGATGAATAGAAGAGGGAACAGCCGGCCGTCGGCTGTTCCCTCTTCTTTTTTTCTGTCCGTCATGGGGTTTGGGGAGGGGCGATCCGGCGGCGGGATCCGTCGAGGGAGGCATGGGCGAGGGGGTTCTGTAGCCAGCCCTCGTGGTGGCGGTGCTTGTTCAGCCTCTCCGCCGGGCAGCGCCCCCCCGTTCCTCCTGGCCGTCGCCGGGTGCCACGGCCTGAAGTCGTGCAGCAAGGCCCACGCCCTGACGTGGAGCTCGCACGCCCCCTCGCCCCCCTTGGGGGTGTTGCCCGTCTTCCAAGTGAGCTTTGGGGGAGTGGTCAGCCATCAGCGGCGTCGCGTGCCCCAGGGCGGCCTGCGCGCCGTCGAGGCCACCGGCCTCGCGGGCCATCGCCCCGAACAGGTGGCGGACGCGGTACGGCGACCAGTGCTGCAGCCCGCCCCGCTTGCACGTGCCGGCGACGGCGTGGGCGAGCGCCGCAGGCGTGTACACCGGCCCCGGCAACTTCTTCGGCGCCTTCTTCTTGCGGCTCTCCTGGCTCGGCTGCACTTTCGACACCCTGCCCGCCCGCCACGCCGCGTACAGCTCCGCCCGCTGGGCGGCGGGGCTGAACAGCGGCTCCTCCGCGCCGTGGCACTCGTTCCGCGTCCGCGGCTCCATGACCCCACACCGTGCCGCGTCCTCGGCGCAGGCGCCGCACAGGCGTCCGTCCGGCGAGGACAGGACGCGTGGGCGTCCCCGCCTGCCGCACGCCGGGCACTCAATCTTGATGAACGCCCCGACGGCGATGATGCGGCGCTTGCCCCGGTGGCGGGTCTTGTGCTTGGCGGGGCGAAGAACCACACGTCGCCCGTGCGGTCGAGCTCGCAGGGCGTCAGGCGGCACGCCTCCGACGGGCGGCAGCCGGCCGCGGCCATGAAGGCGATGAGGCCGGCGGCATGGGGCGGCATGTGCGGCAGCGTCCGCTCGACCAAGGCGGCCTCGACGGGCACGACGGGCGGGCGCGGCTCCTTCGCCGTGGTCTTGCCTTCCACCAGCCCATTGACGGCGGCGAGGGCATGCGACACGGACGGGGGCCAGCTCTTCGCCGACGAGCCAGGTGAACGCGCGTTTGATCCGCGCGACACGCCGGTTGATGACTCCACGCGACAGCGCCGCTTGCTTGCCGTACTCCGTGTGTTCGTACCCGGCCACCATGAGCTGGCGAACGGCCTTGAGCTTGAGGGGGGAGAGCTTGGCGGCGGGGAGCAGCACGTAGAGGTGGACGACGGGGCGCAGCGAGGACACGGTCTCGGCGTACTCCGTCGCCGGGGTGCCGTCGTCGTTGGTGGAGTACGCCTTCGCGTGGCGCAGGTGGGCGGCGACGGCCTCGGTCACGGTGAGCGCGTCGGGGATCGCCGGGGGCGGGGGCTTGTCGGCGGGCGGGGCCACGGCGTTCTGCGGCGGGCCCGCCTCCGCCGGCGGCCTCGCGGTCCGGCGCTGGCGCGTCGGGGCCGGCGTGCAGCCGCGTGCCAGCCACTCGGCGACGTGGCGGTCGCGTGCGGCCATCACCTCGGGGGGCGGCTTGTCCTGGCCGGCGGGCCAGACGCCGCACCAGTGATCCACGTCGGAGAGGCGGATCATGCCCTGGGAGTACCCGGCCCGCCGATCACGTCACTTGACAGGCCGTTTACTCTGGGGCGTGTCGCCAATCAAAGCCGGTCAGCGGGCTGCTCGCGGTTGCCCAGAGCGAACCCGTGACGTGATTCGCGGCGCGCGTACCCCTGGGACGTGCCCTTGTGCCGGCGCAACTTCGGGATGCCATCGTTCTTCGCGGCCATCGGCTACCCCTCTGCGAGGGGGTAGTCTTTTTCTGACCGTCATGGAGTTTGGGGAGGGCGTCGGGGCGTGAACGTGCGGCCAGGATGACGATGGGAAGGAAGGAGGCCATGATCCACCTTGCATGTAACCGTCAACGACGGAGGTGGACCATGGCCATGAGTGCGGGGCGCAGGCCCCGCGGGTGTTCTACCATCTGCCTCCCCTTCGACCAAGAGGCCTACGAGGAGGCCGTCGCCGACCCCGCCGCCTTCCGCGCCGAGCTGGACCGCCTCTTCCTCCTCGTGCCGGAGCTGTTCCCCGAGGCCTTCGCCCACGGCTACCTCCTCAAGGACTCCCGCGTCTCCGTGAAGTTGGGCCTGCGCATCCGCCGCATCGAGTGCAAGGCCACCGACGAGGCCTTCTCCGTCCGCCCCTCCTTCGCCATGCCCTACATGGCCGGCCTCGCCGACGAGGTGTCCGGCCCCCTCTTCCTCCGCTCCTTCGGCGTCCCCTTCTGGGCCATCGCCAAGGTCTTCGGCAAGGACCACGATTACTGGCATCGCCTGGAGGTGGCCTTCGGACGCGCCAGCATCGTGGGCACGACCCTGCGCCGGGCCGACCCGCCCGAGCACCTGCTCGCCGACGAGCACCACCAGACGCGCGACGGCGAGAAGTGCTACATCGCCACCACCGTCGGCAGGGGCTGCTGCCTCGGCGCCGGGCTCGCGCCGACGGCCAACGCCGATGACCTCACGGACGCCTACGCGGTGTTCAAGGAGGAGGCGGAGGACGTGAAGCCCGGCTACGCGCCCTCGACGGTGAACGCGGACGGGTGGGCGGCGACGTGGCAGGCGTGGCTGTCCCTGTTCCCGCTGGTGGCGGTGATCCGCTGCTACCTGCACGGCTGGCTGAACGTCAGGAGCCGGGGCAAGCTGAACGGGTGGTTCCGCGAGCTGTCGGCGAAGATCTGGCACGCCTACCACGCGCTGACCCGGCGGTCCTTCGCCCAGAGGCTGCGGCGGCTGTGGGAGTGGGCGCGCGGGCGCGGGCTGGGGCCGTGGCTGCTCGAGCAGGTGGGGAAGCTGTGCGGGCGCGCGAAGGAGTACGGCCAGGCCTACGCGCACCCCGGGTGTCACCGGACGAGCAACATGCTGGACCGCGTGATGAGGGCGATGAGCAGGTACAACGAGAATGGGCAGCACCTGCACGGGGGCGAGGAGGCGTGCGAGCTCCACGTCAGGGCGTGGGCGCTGCTGTACAACTTCAGGCCGTGGCACCCGGCGACGGCGAGGAAGAACGGGGGGTGGCGCTGCCCGGCGGAGAGGCTGAACAAGCACCGCTACCACGAGGGCTGGCTCCAGAACCTCCTGGCACACGCCTCCCTCAACGGCTACCGCAGGATGCACCCTCCCCAGAATCCATGACGGTCAGGTCTTTTTGGACTACCCCCGGAATCGCCCTGGAGTGCCGCGCCGAACCACCCGGTTCGGGTAACGCAACTAGCGTTCGGCCAACGATTTAGGTCAAGCTCCCAGGGTAGGATTCGAACCTACAACCCGCCGGTTAACAGCCGGCTGCTCTACCATTGAGCTACCTGGGAATACGCGAGGCCGGTGAGGCCCTCGCCTCATCTTTCTAGACCACGTCCCACCACTTTTCAAGTCGTTTTCCCGCCCATCCGCCGCATCAGGGCCGCCACCCCCGACGCCCCCTCGCCGCCGGCCCGCCCCAGGGCCTCCATCACCCCGGCCCGCCGCCCCTCCGGCTGGTTCTGGCTCAGCTTCCACTTCCCCTCCAGCCGCGCCACCTCCATCCGCAGCCCCACGACCCCCGCTGCCAGCCCCAGCATGTGCCCCTCGTCCGGCACCCACCCCTCTCGGTCGAACACCTCCACGCTCCGCCGCAGCACTACCAGCAGCTCCTCCCCCGCCACCTCCCGCACCCGCCCGTACACGTGCACCGCCGCGTAATTCCACGTCGGCACCGCCTCCCCCGCCCCGTACCACGCCGGCGAGACGTACGCGTGCGGCCCCGTGAACACCGCCAGAGACTCCCCCCCTCCGAGAAACCCTCTCTGCGGATTCGCCCGCGCGATGTGCCCCAGCAACGCCCCGGCCCCGCGGTCCACCAGGAACGGCAGGTGCGTCCCGTAAGGCTCCCCGCCCTGCACCGTCAGCAGCAGGCCGAACGGGTACGCCTCCACCAGAGACCAGATCTCATCCTCGTCCGTCTGCCGGAAGTGTTCCGGGATGTACATCAGCCGCCCCCCTCGCCCCGCGACGCCCTCATCGGCGCCTCCAGCTCCGTCCCAGGAGCCAGCAGCGTCACCAGCGGCGCCGTCATCAGGTTCGTCGCCAGCGCCATCAGCACCAGCATGCAATACACACTCTCCGGGATGACACCCAGGTCCCGCCCCACGTTCGCCACCACCAGCTCCATCAGCCCGCGCGTGTTCATCAGCACCCCCACCGCCGCGCTCTCACGCCACCCCCGCCCCGCCATCCGCATCGCCAGGCCGCACCCGCCCACCTTCCCCACCACCGCCGCCGCCAGGACCGCCGCCGCCAGCCCCGCCATCCCCCACGAGCCCAGCGTGCCGATGTCCGTCCGCAGGCCGGTGTACGCGAAGAAGATCGGCAGGAACAGCGCCGTCACCACCCCCCCCATCCGCCGCGACGCCGCCTCGCGCAGCTCCGCCTCCCCGGACAGCACCGCGCCCAGCAGGAACGCCCCGAAGATCGCGAACACCCCGATCACGCCCGTCGCCGCCGCGCACAAGAACAGCAGCACCAGCAGCGTCGCCAGGCCGTTCACCCCCAGCTCCCCCCCCGCCAGCATGTGCCGCCCCAGACGCGCCACCAGGGGCCGCACCGCCCACACCATGAACAGCGTGAACCCGATCGCCCCCCCCAGCATCCCCAGCGTCAGCCACACCCCGGAGCCGCCACTCCCCCGCGCGAGCGCCGCCACCCCCGCCAGCAGCACCCAGCCCAGGGCGTCCTGGAAGGCCGCCGCCGACACCACCACCGCCGCCAGCCGCGTCCGCGTGATCCCCCACTCCTGCATCATCCGCGCCAGCACCGGCAGCGCCGTCACCGACAACGCCGTGCCCATGAACAGGCAGAACGCCAGCGGCGAGATCTCCCGCCCCAGGCCCGCCGTCACCGCCGGGTACATCAGCCACGCCAGCCCCGCGCCCAGCGCGAACGGCACGGCCGCCCCCCCCGCCGCCACCCCCGCCGCCGCCCGCGAGTCCGCCACCAGGTGCCGGAAGTCGAACTCCAGCCCCACGAGGAACAGCATCAGCACCAGGCCGAGCTGCGCCAGCACCATCAGCACCTTGCTCAGCAGCAGGTCCGACGCCTCGGCGGGCAGCTCCCCCACCGCCGGCCGGAACACCGCCGCGAACAGCCCCGGCGCCAGCCACCCCAGCAGCGACGGCCCCAGGGCCAGCCCCGCCGCGATCTCCCCCACCACCGCCGGCTGACCCACCCGCCGGAACATCCACGCGAACAGCCGCGCCGCCGTCAGGATCAGCGCCAGCTGCAACAGCAGCGGCAGCATCAGCTCCTCGGCCGACAGCCTCCTCATCTGATCCAGCACCGCCCGCCCTCCGCTCACCAGTCGCCGTCGTCATGCGGGGCGCGGGCCTCACGCAGCAACGCGCTCAGCGCCGCCAGCTTCTCCGCCGGCATGTGCCCCAGCTGCCTCTTGCCGCACGCCCGCACCGGGCCGGCCAGCCCCTTGAGCAGCGCCAGCCCCGCCGCCGTGATCGCCACCTCCACCACGCGGCGGTTCTCGGCGGGCCGCTCGCGCCGCACCAGGCCACGCCCCTCCAGCCTGTCGAGCAGCCGCGTGATGTCCGGGGCACGCGAGATCAGCCGCCCCGCCAGCGCCAGCGTGGGCATCGCCCCGGGGTGCTCCGCCTTCAGCAGCCGCAGCGCGTTGTACTGCTGGGCCGTCAGACCGTGGGCGGCGAACAGCTCGTCCTCGGCCTCGCGCAGGCGGTCGTAGGTACGCCACAGGTTCAGGTACGCCTCCTGCTCGGCGCTGTCGAAGTGCCGGCGGGGCCTCTCGCTCTCGCTCATGCCCGTCATGATACCTGTTCGGACGAATGTTGTCCAGACGATGCTCCGCGTGGGGCCGCCCGATGCCCGTGGCGCGGCGGCCCCACGCCCCCGCGCCGTCCGTATGATGACCGCATGAGCGCCTTCCTCACGCAGCAGCGCGACGCCGTGGCCCGGCACCTCCGCGAGAACCTCGTTGGCGAGGCCCGCTTCGACCCCGCCACGCGACGCCTCTACGCCACCGACGCCAGCATCTATCAGATCGAGCCCCTGGGGGTGGTGCTGCCGAAGAACGCCGACGACGTCCGCGCCGCCGTCCAGATCTGCGCCGAGGCCCGCGTGCCCATCACGCCACGCGGCGGCGGCACCAGCCTGTCGGGGCAGTCCATCGGCCCCGGCGTCGTCATCGACTGCTCCAAGTACATGAACGCCGTCCTCGACATCAGCCGCGAGCGCCTCACCGCCCGCGTCCAGCCCGGCGTCGTGCTGGACCAGCTCAACCGCGAGCTGGAGCCGCTCGGCCTGCAATTCGGCCCGGACGTCTCCACGTCCAGCCGGGCCAACCTCGGCGGCATGATCGGAAACAACTCCGCCGGGTCGCGCTCCATCGTCTACGGCAAGACCGTCGATCACGTCCGCCGCATGCACTCCGTCCTGGCCGACGGCTCCCAGCTCGTCTTCGACGCCCTCTCGCCCGCCGAGTGGGTCGAGAAGGCCAACCGCCCCACCCGCGAGGGCCGGCTGTATCGGGATGTGCGGCAGGTCGTCGATGCCAACCGGGCGGAGATCGCCGCACGCTTCCCCCGCATCCTCCGCCGCGTCAGCGGGTACAACCTCCCCGAGCTGGCGGCGCCCGGCAAGACCGGCATCCACCAGCTGCTCGTCGGCAGCGAGGGCACCCTCGCCGTCATGACCGAGGCCGAGGTCTCCGTCGTGGTCAGGCCCAAATTCCGCGGCCTCCTCGTGCCGCAGTTCGACTCGCTGGCGGCGTCGCTCGACGCCCTGGCGGTGTGCATGGGATTCAGGCCGTCGGCCATCGAGCTGATGGACCATCTGCTGATCGAGCTGACGGCGGGGAACATCGCGCTGAAGGACACCACGGCGCCGCTCGACAAGAGGGCGAAGGCGCTGTTCATGGTCGAGTTCTCCGGCGAGAGCGAGGCCGAGGTCCGCTCCGAGGTCGAGAAGCTGACGGCGCGTCTGCAAGGGACGCCGGGGCTCCTGGCGTGCCTGCCGGCGGTGGACGCGAAGTTCCGCGAGCCCTTGTGGAACCTGCGCCGGGCGTCGATGCCGATCTTGTACAGCATCCCCGGAGACCGCAAGCCGATCACGTTCATCGAGGACTGCGCCGTCGCGCCGGAGCGGCTGCCCCGGTTCGTCGCCGAATTCCGGGCCATCCTGCGCAAGTACGGCACGGACGGCTCGTTCTACGGTCACGCCTCGGTGGGATGTCTGCACATCCGTCCGCTGTTGAACCTCAAGGATCAACAGGACGTGGCCCGGATGCGCGCCATCACGGAGGAGGTCACCTCGCTGGTCCTGGCGCACCAGGGGTCGCTGTCGGGGGAGCACGGCGACGGCCTGGCCCGCAGCGAGTGGAACGAGAAGATGTTCGGCCCGGTGATCTACCGCGCGTTCCAGGAGATCAAGCGGGCGTTCGACCCCGAGGGGGTGCTGAACCCCGGCAAGATCGTCGCGGCGCCGCCGATGACGGAGAACCTGCGCTACCCGCCGGGGCAGACGCCGTACCACCCGCCGACGGTGTTCGACTACTCGAAGCAGGAGGGGTTCCTCCGCTCGGTGGAGATGTGCAACGGCAACGGGGCGTGCCGCAAGACGACGGGCGGGGCGATGTGCCCGAGCTACCGCGCGACGAGGGACGAGAACGACAGCACGCGCGGGCGGGCGAACGCGCTGCGGCACGCCCTCGACCATGGGCCGCGGGCGCTGCGCGAGCGCTGGCTGCACGAGGTCTTCGACCTGTGCCTGATGTGCAAGGCGTGCAAGAGCGAGTGCCCGTCGAACGTCGATGTCGGCAAGCTGAAGGCCGAGTTCTTGCAGCTCTACTACACCGGACGCCCGCGGCCCCTGGAGCACCTGCTCGTGGCCGGGGTGCCGCTGATGAACCGGGTGATGGCCCCCGTCGCGCCGGTGTTCAACTGGGTGCAGGAGTCGGGGCTGTTCCGCTGGGTGCTGGAGAAGGCGGCGGGCATCGACCGGCGGCGGACGCTCCCCCGGCTGCACGCGGACCACTTCCGCCGCTGGTTCCGCCGGCACACGCCGGACGCCAACGCCGGCAAGCGTGGCAAGGTGCTGCTGCTGGCCGACTGCTTCACGACGTATCAGGAGCCGAACGTCGGGCGGGCGGCGGTGCGCGTTCTGGAGCGTGCCGGCTACGGCGTCTCGCTGCTCGATGCGTTCTGCTGCGGGCGGGTGTGGATCAGCAAGGGGATGTTGCACCTGGCGAAGGCGCGAGTGCAGGCGCAGGCCGCGTCCATCGCACGCAAGCTGCCCGCCGGCGTGCCGATCCTGGGGCTGGAGCCGTCGTGCATCCTGGCGCTGGCCGACGACTGGACGGAGCTGGTACCGGGGCCCGAGACGCGGCGCATCGCCGACGCGGCGAAGCTGGCCGACGTGTGGCTGGCCGATCAGGTGAAGGCGGGGGCGTGCGAGCTGCCGTTGACGGAGGGCGAGGGGGAGTGCGTCGTCCACGGGCACTGCCACCAGAAGGCGCTGCTGGGCAACGGCGTGAGCGCGGCGGCGGTGAAGATGATCCCCGGCCTGGACGTGAAGACCCTGGACGCGGGGTGCTGCGGGATGGCCGGCTCGTTCGGGTACGAGAAGGCGCACTTCGAGGTCAGCGCGAAGATCGCGGGGCTTTCGCTTCTGCCGTCGCTGGCGGCGGCGCCGGGGGCGTGCGTGGCGGCGACGGGCACGTCGTGCCGGCATCAGATCAAGGACCTGGCGGGGCGGCACGCCCTGCACCCGTTGGAAGTGGTGGAGCGCAGGCTGCGGGGGGGCGGGGGGGAGAAGGCCGAAGGCCCCCCACCAGGAGAAAGGGGCGGGCCATGATGAGGCATCTGCCGTGGCTGATCCTGTTGCCGGCGTGCGTCTGGGGGCAGGCGCCGCCGGCTCCGAAGATCACGAAGGCCGAGCTGCAGGAGGTGGTGGACGCGGTCCGCAAGGCGACGCGGGTGCCGGCGCTGGGGGCCGCCGTCGTCACCAGCAAGGGGCTGCACTGCGTGGCCGTCACGGGGACGCGCAAGATCCTGACGAAGGCGCCGCTGGTGACGGAGGACGACCTGTGGCACCTGGGGTCGGACAGCAAGGCGTTCACGGCGATGCTGCTGGCGATCCTGGCGGAGAAGGACGTCCTGAAGCCCCAGAAGACGATGGAGGAGCTGTTCCCCAAGGCGGCGAAGAAGATGCAGGAGGGGTACAGGAAGATCACGCTGGACGACCTGCTGCGGCACAAGGGGGGGCTGCCGGCCAACCTGTCGAGCAGGCCGGGCTGGGGGCTGCCGACGACGCTGGCGCTGCCGGCGATGCGGCAGGAGGCGGCGGCGCGCGGGCTGGCGCTGAAGCCGGCGGCGGAGCCGGGGGAGAAGTACCATTACTCGAACCTGGGGTACGTGATCGCGGCGGCGGCGGCGGAGGCGGCGACGAGGACGCCGTACGAGAAGGCGGTCAAGGACCGGGTGTTCACGCCGCTGGGGATCAAGGACGCGGGCTTCGGGCCGATGGGGACGCCGGGGAGGCTGGACCAGCCGCTGCAGCACGACAGCAAGGGCGTGGCGCGCGAGCCGCTGGCGGTGAACGACAACCCGGCGGTGATGACGCCGGCGACGCGCATCCACATGAGCCTGGGCTCGTGGGCACTGTTCATCCAGGACCATCTGGCGGGGGCGCGGGGCAAGGGCAAGCTGCTGTCGGCGGAGGGGTACAAGCGGCTGCACACGCCGGCGAAGGGCGAGGGGTACACGCCGGGCGGGTGGCTGGTGCGGGCGGAGGGCGGCGGGGTCCTGGTGTACACGCACGACGGCAGCAACGCCGGGAATTACTGCAAGGCGGCGTTCGTGCCGAACCTCGATTGGGGCATCCTGATCGTGACGAACATCGGGCCGAAGCCGGGCCAGGACGCCTGCGACACGGTGATGCAGCGTCTGATCCCGCTGGTGGTGGGTAAGGGGAAGTGACTCGCTGCCTCACCCCCCCTGCCCCCCTCTCCGAAGCGGCCGAAGCGGCGAGGGTGGAGCGAGAAGAGCATCACCGACACGGAGGGGCGCAGCACGCCCCCTCGATCGGGCCAGGCGATCCGAGAGTCGCGCACACCTCCCCTCCGCTGAAATCGATACTCTGACGACTCCCCCTCTCCGAAGCGGCCGAAGCGGAGAGAGGGTTGGGGGGTGAGGCCGATGCTCCACGTTCTCCTTCTCGCCGCCCTCGCCGCCGGGCCCGCCCCGCCGCACGCGGGCCGCGGCGCCGGCACCGTGCCCCTGTGGAACCCGCACAAGGCCGCGCCGGGCAACCCGCCGCTCACCGTCCGCGTGCTGGTTCTGAACTACGACCCGCTCGTCCCCGGCGAGGGGCACAGGCGGCTGTCCGAGGTGTTCAAGTGGGGCAACCCGGCCCGGATGGCGACACGCTACAAGGAGGCGATGGAGCACGCCTCCGGCGGGTATCTGCGCTTCGACATCGTCGAGTGGCGCAACCTCAACGAGATCTACCACCAGGAGGACGGCAAGACCTACACCGTCGTGGAGTACGTCAAGAACCGCCGCGCCGGCAAGGGGTGGCGCACGGGGCGCGGCGGCATGGCCGACTACCCGCGTATCATCCGCGAACAGAACGTCGAGCCACTCATCGACGACGGGCGCGTCGACGAGGTGTGGATCTTCAGCGACCACTACTTCGGCCTGTGGGAGGCCTCGATGGCCGGGCCGGGGGCGTTCTTCATCAACGGAGGCGTCTACCCGAGGGTGCCGACGCGCCGTCCGTTCGCCTTCTACGGCTTCAACTATGAGCGCGGCGTGGCCGAGATGATGCACAACGCCGCCCACCGCGTCGAGGCGACCATGAACCGCGCTTACGGCGGCTGGAACCTCAAGGACCCGAAGAACAACTGGGAGAAGTTCAGCGCCAACCACGACCAGTCGGGCGGGTTGGCGGGGGTGGGGACGTGCCACTGGCCGCCCAACGCCAAGGGCGATTACGACTACGGCAACACGCGCGAGGTGTCGAGCTGGGCCGACGCCTTCCTGACCTACCCCAAACTGGACCTCAAGCGGAAGACGGTCAGCCGCGCGACGTGGTCGAAGGGGCCGGACCATCACCTCGATTACATGAAGTGGTACTTCGGGCATCTGCCGCGGGCGGCGGGGGTGAACGACGACAAGAGGCAGAACAACTGGTACAAGTACGTCTTCGACTTCCAGGGCTATGACGCCAAGGGCCAGCCGCTGCCGCCGTCCGCCGAGATGCTCTCCGGCGACATCGCCGACCCGAAGGCGGGCAAACACGTTCTGCGCGTCGCGTACAAGAGCGCCGAGCAGATCGACCCGTCCGGCCTGCGCGACGGCAACCTGTCCGTCACCGGCCCCGACGGCAAGGCGCTGGCGGTGAAGCTGGTCGATGACGGTGGCCTCGGCGGACGCTCGTGGCGCGTGGCCCGCTACGAGGTGCCCGGCCCGTTCGGGGAGGGGGTGCACGCCGTGACGTTGCGTGCCGAGCAGGTACGCACCCTCGACGGCAAGGCCCTGCCCGCCGCGAAAGTGGGTGTCTTCCGCGTCTCTCGGGCCGGGGCAGGCGCGGAGCCGCTGGCCGCCGATGCGGACACGACGCTACTCGCCCGCTTTGATGGCGACCCCGACTCCGGGAAGGTGAAGGGCTTCGGCATGGGGCTGGCCTACGAGGAGGGCCTCGTCGGGAAAGGGCTGGCCTGCCTTGCCGGCGTGCGGCTGTCCTACCCGGTGAAGGGCGTCCTGGCCCCGAAGGCGGGGAGCGTCGAGATGTGGGTGAAGCCGACGGGGCCGGGGGATTCGGGCAAGGGGCGGGCGCTGCTCCACGCGGGGACGGCGTTCAACAACGCCCTGCACCTGGTCATCGACGGCGCGAACAATCTGCGTCTCATGACCTGGGATGCGAAGGGCAAGGAGAGCGGCGTCGGGGTGTCGGCGGCGAAGTGGAAGGCCGGCGAGTGGCACCACGTCGCCGCCACCTGGGAGGGGCGCAAACTGGCCCTCTACGTCGATGGTGTGGAGGCCGCCGCGACGGCGGAAGGGGTGGAGCTGACGGGCTTCTCGACGGGTGGGCTCTGGGTCGGCAGCCGCCCGCGCGGCGAGGACGCGATTGAAGCGGTCATCGACGAGCTGCGCATCTCACGGAGGGCACGCACGGCGGCGGAGATCCGCGCCAGCGCGTCCGTGGTCGGCATCCCGTCGCTGCAGATCACCGCGCCGGCGGCGATGCTCCTCGGGGGCCGGGCCGTGGCGCGGGCCGAGGGCGTGCGTGAATTGACACGCGCCGTCGCGTGGTCGAGCAGCGACCCGGCGGTGGTGTCGGCCGACGAGCGCGGCGATCTGCGTGCCGGCAAGGCCGGCACCGCGAAGTTGACGGCCCGGCTTGGCAAGTTGGAGGAGACGGTCACGGTGAAGGTCGTTGACCCCGGCCTGCCGACCGCGAAGTTGTCCGCCCCCATCGAGGCAGCAAAGGTCGGCGGCGGGGCGATCACCTTCCGCGTGACGTATGCGTCGAAGGCCGGCTTCCGCAAGGACGCCGTGCAACTGGGCAGTGTGCGCGTGACCGGGCCGGGAGGGTACAACGGCTTCCCCGAGGTGGTGAAGGTGGCGGACGGCGTCGCGGTGTACCGCCTCGCGCCGCCTGCCGAGAAGTGGGCCGACGCCGACGTGGGGGCATACACCATCGAGGCGAAGGCGTTCCACGTCACGGACATGGCGGGGCACAGCGTCCCGGAGTCCATCCTGGGCCGGCTCGAGGTGAAGAAGTGACATCCCTGACATCCTGGCTGCCGATCCCGCCCGAGTCGCACTTCCCGCTCCAGAACCTGCCGTGGGGCGCGTTCGTCGGCCCCGACGCCGACGAGCACTGCGGCGTGGCCGTCGGGGATCACGTCCTCGACCTGAAACTCCTGTACGACGCGGGGTTGATCCCGCTGCCGTTCCAGGCGTTCGACGGCAACCTGACCGACTTCGCCGCGCTGGGCAGGCCGGCGTGGCAGGCGACACGCGCCACCGTACTGCGTCTGCTCACCGGCGAGGACGTGCGTCTGCGCGACGACTCGGCCCTGCGCGAGCACGCCGTCCTGCCGATGAGCGAAGTCGCGATGACGCTGCCGGTGACGGTGGGCGATTACACCGACTTCTACTCGTCAAGGGAGCATGCGACGAACGTCGGCGCGATGTTCCGGCCCGACCAGCCGCTGATGCCCAACTGGCTGCACATGCCCATCGCCTACCACGGGCGTTCGTCGTCCGTCGTCGTCAGCGGCACGCCGGTGATCCGCCCCCACGGTCAATCCCGGCCCGACGCCCAGGCCCCGCCCGTGTTCGGGCCGACGCGGTCGCTGGACTTCGAGCTGGAGGTGGCGGCGGTCATCGGGCCGGCCAACGCGATGGGCGAGCCGATCCCGGCCGAGTCGGCGGAGGACCACATCTTCGGCCTGGTGCTGCTGAACGACTGGTCGGCCCGCGACATCCAGGCCTGGGAGTACCAGCCGCTCGGGCCTTTCCTGGGAAAGAACTTCGCCACGTCCATCTCGCCGTGGGTGGTGCCGCTGGAGGCGCTGACACCATTCCGCTGCCTGGGACCGACGCAGGACCCGGCGCCCCTGCCGTACCTGAAGCAGGCGGGGGCGACGGGGATCGACATCCGCCTGGAGGTGCATCTCAACGGGTCACTCATCAGCGTGAGCAACTTCAAGCACCTGTACTGGAGCCTGCGGCAGCAGATCGCCCACCACACGGTGAACGGCTGCCCGCTGCGTCCGGGCGACCTGCTGGCGTCGGGGACGATCAGCGGGCCGATGCCGGACGCGCTGGGCTGCATGCTGGAGCTGACGCGGCGCGGGGCGAATCCGCTGACGCTGCCCGACGGCACGCACCGGAAGTTCCTGGAGGACGGCGACCGCCTGACGCTGACGGCGTGGTGCCAGGGCGAGGGGCACCGCGTCGGCTTCGGCGAGGTGACGGGGGTGGTGCAGCCGGCGCGGCCATCCTGACGCCTCACCCGCCGAGCAGCGGCACCGGCAGCAGGAAGGCGTGCTGCTCGTACAGGCTCCACACGCCGTTCCAGCTCGTGAACTGAGTGAAGTACACGATCAGGACGTAGAACAGCGGCACGGGCAGCATCGGCACCCACATCACGATCCGCCACAGGAAGTGCGCCGGCCCCTCGCGGTGCCGGGCGACGCCCAGCGCCCACCCCGCCGCCAGCCGCGACGGGAAGCTGAAGGCGATGAACACCAGGCCCGGCAGCCACGCCGTCTCCGCCGGCACCGTCTCGATGCGCAGGAGGTAGAGGGGGAGCGCGGTCAACAGGGTGAGGATCAGGGAGGCGGTGAACAGGAACGGGGCCTTCTGGAACGCCTCGCGCACCACCCACACCTCGGCGCACGCCCAGAAGCGGTCCTCGGCGGCCATGTGGACCTGGAGGAACGGGAGGTAGAAGAGGACGAAGGCGAGGGCGAAGGCGCCGAGCCAGCCGAAGAGGATGCCGATACCGGGGATGTGTCCCATGACGAGGAGCGTGACGGGCACGGCGAGCCACATGAGGCCGGCGAGGAAGCCGCGCAGGCCCAGCCAGAAGTAGTGCGGCAGGCGGAGACGCTGGACGGTCTCCCAGACGCCGTCGCGGGCCTCGGCGTAGTAGCCGCCCGACAGGATGCGGCGGACGAGCCACAGGGCGTTGAAGGGCCAGAGGAAGTAGATGAGTTTGCCGCCACGCAGGGCTGCGGCGGCGATGTGGGTGAACGTCAGGGCGATGAGGACGAACAGGCCGACGCGCCAGGCCCGCGCCGACGGGCCGCCGGGGTCGATGATGGCCGCCTGCGTGGCGACGGCGGAGACGAGCGAGACGGGGATGAGGAGGATGCACGTCGCGGCGATGGCCTTGCCGATGCGGGCCGCGAGACGCACGCCGATGAAGCCGTCGGACGGCCACCCCGAGCGGGCGACGCGGGCGCCGGCCTCCAGCAAGTAACCGAGGACGAGGAACTGCACGACAGGGATGGCCGACATGATGGCCAGGCCGACGGTGAGGGCGGCGGCGCCGATGAGCCACTCGATGAGGGCGAAGAGGCCGAGGAGGAGCCGCCACAGGACGGTGAGCGGGCCGCCGCGGTACCACGGCTCCGGCTCCAGCAACGGCGGCAGCGGCTCGACCTGCGACGGGTCGATGTAGCCCGGATCGGGCAGCGGCGTCAGGAGCGGCGGTGGCGGGGCACGGTGCTGCATGGGAGGAGTTACCCGCGTCGGCGTCGGGTGGCCGGGGTCGGCTTTGAGACCCCGGCGCGGGCACGTGGCAGAGCATGGCGCTCTTCCGAGGTATTAGAACCGGGGTCGCAAAGCCGACCCCGGCCACCCAAGAGAGGTACCCGCGTCGTCGGCGGCGGTTTCAACGACCCACCCCCGAAACATGCCCCCTGCCGCCGCCCACGTCAACCCCCAACGTCCCACACCAGGGCGGTGCCGTCCTCGCTGCCCGAGATCAGCCGCCGCCCGTCGGCGGTGAAGGCCAGCGATGTGATCCGCCCCTGATGGCCGTTGAGACGGCCACGGCCCTTGCCCGTCCCGGCGTCCCACAGGTGGACGGCGTGGTCCCCGTGGCCGCCGGTGGCCAGCGTCTTGCCGTCGGGCGAGAAGGCGAGGAGGGGCTCCTGGCCGGCGAGCTGGAACAGCTCCTTGCCCGTGGCGGCGTCGTAGAAGCGGATGAGGCCGGCGTCGGGGCTGTCGAACGCCTGCCAACGGACGCGGTGGTAGCCGCTCATCACCGCGAGCGTTTTGCCGTCGGGCGAGAAGGCCACACCGGCGGCGGGGGACGAACTCGCGTCGGCGTCGATGAGGGTGCCGAGGTCACGCCCGCCCTGCGGGCGGATGGCCCCGTCCGCCGGGCGTTCGCGTTTGCGCGGCTGCCAGCGAGGGCCGGGGCGCGCCTTGCCCGCCGCCACGTCCCAGAGCGCGAGGTTGCCGAGGTCGGACGCGCCGACGAGGGTCTTGCCGTCGGGCGAGAAGGCGAGGGCGGAATATCTCCCCTCGAAGGTGTGGAGCAGTTTGCCGGCCTTGGCGTCATACAGGCGCACCACCGGCTTCTTGTCGCCCGAAGATGCGCCGACAAGGCGGCCGTCGGCGGACAGCGTCACCGCCTGCGCGTTGGCATTCGGCTCGCCCCCATCCGCCACGTCGCCGGTGGCGAGGTCGTACAGGGTGAACTCGCGGAGGGGGGAGGCAAGCACCATCAGCCGGCCGTCGGCGGAGAGGCCGCCGAGCTGGCGCAGCGGGCCGACGTCGGCCACCTTGCGGTGCCTGCCGGAGAGGGCGTCCCATTCGCGGACCGTCATGTCGTGGCGGCCCACGGTGCGGACCGTCTTGCCGTCGGCGGACGGGATGGCGTACTGGATCGGGCCGAGGTGGCGGTCCAGCGTGACGAGGTCGCGCTCCGTGGCGGTGTCGCGGATTCGCAGGGCGCCGTAGTTGTCCGTGGCCCAGAGGCGGGCCCCGTCCGACAGGGCGATGTCGCCGCCGCCGGCCCCCTCGAAGTGGCGGGCCTGGGCGCCGGTGATGAGGTCGAGGGACCAGTGGGCGGTGCGGACCTTCTTGCCGTCGGCGGTGAAGCGCATGTGGTAGCCGATGCCCGGCGCGTTGACCGTCTGGATCGGCTTGCCGGACGGCACGTCCCACAGGGCGACCAGGTTGCCGTCGCCGTGGGCGGCGAGGGAGCGCGAGTCGGGAGAGAAGGTGGCCTTCCAGACCGTCTCGGTGTGGGGCAGGGTGTACCGGAGTTTGCCCGTCGCGGGCTCCCACAGCGACACCGTCTTCCCGGCGACGGACGCCAGCGTCTTGCCGTCGGGGGCGAAGGTGAGGCGCGAGGCGCTCTCCTTGATGGAGCGGATCTCCTTGCCGTCGGCCGCCGAGCGGAGGCGGACGGTGCCGTCGGCGACGGCCACCGCGACGGACTTGCCGTCGGGCGCGAAGGCGACGCCGGCGAACTTGTGCGAGGCCTTCTCCGAGGACACGTCCCAGCGCCAGACCTGCCGCGCCGCCCTGACATCCCACAGCGTCAGCCTGCCGCGCTCCTCGCTGACGGCGAGTGAACGCGCGTCCGGCGAGAAGGCCATGTAATGGCTCACGCCCTCCAGGCGGCAGCGCTCCTTGCCGGTGGCCACGTCCCAGATGCGGATGGCCTCGTCGTCGGGATAGCCCGTGCCGTGGCCCGATGAGGCGAGGAGCTTGCCGTCCGGCGAGAAGACGGCGGAGCGGGCGCCGCCCGGCTGTGTCAATCGCAGGGTGCCGAGCCGCGCCGAGGCGCGTGGGGGGAGTGGGTCGCCGAGGGCGTCGGCCGGGGCGGGCTTCACGTCGGCCTTGCCGGGCGGCGTGGTGGGCGGGGCCGAGGCGAGGCCAGCCAGCGCCAGGCAGGAGCCGACGGCGACGGTGAGGGTCAGCACCGCCACGACGGAGGCGGACCGCGCGAGGGCGGCCTGACGCAAGGCCTCCGCCGCGAGAGAGGCCGCGGCGGCGGGGGCGGCCGTGTGGCCGAGCGACGCGGCGAGGGTGGTCACGAGCAGGGCGGTGGGGACCGGGGGGGCGGAGGGGAGGGGCTCGTTGGGGTCGAGGCCGCGGCGGGCGAGGCGTTCGCGGAGGATCTCCCTGGCGCGGGCGAGGCGTCCCGAGACGGTGCCCTTGGTCCACCCGAGCAGGGCGGCGGCCTCGTCCTGCGTCCGGCCCTCCAGGTAGCAGAGGATGAGCGGGAGGCGGTACTTGTCGGGCAGGCGGGCCAGCTCCTCGTCCAGCACGGGGCGCACGTCATCCCACGCCGGTCCGGCCTGCGCCTCTTCACGCGCGGCGTGTCTCTCGCGCTCGCGGCGGCGGGCGTCTGCGGCCCTGGCGCGCAGGGCGAGGTTGTAAGCGACCGTGTGGAGCCAGCCGGCCACGGAGCCGCCGCGTCCGAGATGGCCGGCGCGGCGTGCGAGGACGAGGAACGTCGCCTGGAAGGCGTCCTCGGCGTCGGTGGCGTGGCCCAGAGTGCGCCGGCACACCGCGAGGACGAGCGGCCCGTGGCGGCGCATCAGGAGGCCGAACGCCTCCCCGTCGCCGCCCTCGGCGAAGCGACGCAGGAGCTGGCCGTCGGGCTGCTCCTCCCCGGCCAGCCCGCGGACGTGCCGCAACAGTGTCCCGACATCCTCGCTCACCATGACCGATCCTCCCGCCGTTGCCCGCTCACCAACAAGCAGGCGCGCCGCGGCGGGGCGAATACGGAAATCCCGGCCCTTCCTCCCGACACCTTCCCACCTCCTCGCGGGGGCTGTTGACGCGGCCTGTCCCGGAGCCCCCTGGGGCTCAGACGCTCTCCGGCCGCGGCGGGATCCGCGCGCCCCCACGCGGGCCCTTCCGATGTGCGTGGAGCGCCACGAGGTACATCAGGAGCCAGACCGCCGACACGGCGGCGAACAGCGTGAAACTCGGCACCGCGCGTTCACGGGCCGCGAACAGCCCAGCCGGATCGTAAGCCAGGCCGCACAAGTATGCGACGGAGTAGCCGAGGCCGAACAGGGCGAGGCACACGCCCGCGACGAT
The DNA here is from genome assembly GCA_964630925.1 of uncultured Alcaligenaceae bacterium. Taxonomy (GTDB): domain Bacteria; phylum Planctomycetota; class Planctomycetia; order Gemmatales; family Gemmataceae; genus RGDT01. The sequence continues at coordinate 23,908 of CAZVZK010000026.1, read as the reverse complement.
GGCGGCGCCGCTCCGCCGGAGGGTGCCCAACCCGATCAGGACCATCGGCACCTGAAACACGGCGATGAGCGTCAGGTACTGCACCGTTTGCCGGGTGTTGGCGGGCTCCCAGGCGGGGATGCGGGCCACCAATTCGACCCCGCCGCGCACCAGCGACCAGACCATAAGCACCAGCCCGAGGGTGAGGAGCGTCACCCCCGCCTCGCGGATTCGATCCGGCCTGCCACACCACAGGCCGAACCGGCCCCAAAGGCCGGGGTCGCGTGCGGCCACGGGCTCTCCGGCCAGGAATCGGCCGAGATCCTGCGCCAGGTCTCCCGCGCTCCGGTAGCGGCATTCGGGGGCCTTCTCCAGGCACTTCAGGCAGATCGCCTCCAGGGCACCAGGTAGCCCCGGCCGCAGCCGTGACGGCGGGACGGGCTCCTCCCCAAGGATCCGCACGAGCGTCTCGGCGAGGGTCGGGGCGGCCAGGGGCGGCCCCCCGGTCAACAGCTCGTAGAGGATCGCCCCCAGCGAGTACACGTCGGTGGCCGGCCCGATTTCACTGGGGCGGCCCCGTGCCTGCTCCGGCGACATGTAACTCGGTGTCCCCCTGATCTCGCCCGTAAGCGACAGCCCGCCGTCATCCAACCGCTTGGCCAACCCGAAGTCCGCCACCTTGGGCGTGCCGTCCGCGTCGAGGAGGATGTTGGCGGGCTTGAGGTCGCGGTGCACGACGCCGCCGAGGTGGGCCGCCTCGGCCGCCTCGGCCAGCGTCTTCACGAGCGCCGCGGCCTCCTCCGGGGTCAGGTGCCCGGCCCGGGCCCGGCGGGCGAGGCTCCCACCCTCGCACAGCTCCATCGAGAAGAACGGCAGATCCGTGCCGCCCACCTCGAAGACCTGCACGATGTTCGGGTGTTGAAGCCGCCCCAGGGCGACAGCCTCGGTCCGAAACCGCTTCAACGCATCGCCATCCGCCTGCGTGCCGGCGCGGATCACCTTGAGTGCCACGAGCCGGCCGGCGCTCACCTGGCGGGCCTTGTAGACGACGCCCATTCCCCCCCGCCCCAGCACCTCGAGGATCTCGTAGCCGGGGACCGCGAGCGGGTGCCCGTTTGGCCCGACGACAGCCCCGTGTTGCAGATCCACGGTCACGACGAGGCCCGCGCCCGGAGGCGCCGGATCGCCTGCGTCTGGCCTGGGTGCGACTTCTTCCATCAGAAGCGTACTCGAACAGGACGAGCCGCGTTCCGCAGGGGCATGGAAAGCGGTGAACCATGCGCGTGGTCAACGCCGCGGAGGAAACCACACATCGCGAGCGGCCACACATCAAGGATAATACCGAGCCCTGGGGGCCCATGAAACCCCACCCCCCGCCTCATGGTATAATCCCACGAGCACCCAATGGGCCCGGCCATGTGGAAGCGTGACCTGTTGTTCCTCGGCCTCGTCCTCGGCGGCGCCATCGCCCTCGGCGCCGGCCTCATGCCGCCCCGCGAGCCGCGCCCCAAGGACGGCCACGACGCGGCCGCCTACTCCGACACCGATTTCCTCGCCTCCGTCGCGAAGGCCGACAACGCCTTCCAGGCCCACTGGGACGCGACGAGGACGACCCCGGCCGAGGCCGCCCCGGACCTCGCCGTCGCCCGCCGGCTCGCACTGGGCCTGATGGGCAGCATCCCGTCTTTGGAGGAGATCCGCCAGCTCGAGTCGCTGCCCGAGGATCAGCGCCTCGCGTGGTGGCTCGACCACGTCCTCAACGACCCGCGCTGCCACGAGTACCTCGCCGAGCGGTTCACCCGCGCCTACGTCGGCATCGAGGACGGGCCGTTCGTCTTCTTCCGCCGCCGCCGCTTCGCCATCTGGCTCGGCGAGCAGCTCCGCAAGAACCGCCCCTATGACGACCTCGCCCGTGAGGTCATCTCCGCCAAGGGCCTGTGGACCAACGAGCCGGCCACCAACTACACCACCGTCACCGTCCGCCCCGCCAGCGCCAATCAGCCCGACCCCGTCCGCCTCGCCGGACGCACGATGAGAGCATTCCTCGGCATACGCCTCGACTGCGCCGAGTGCCACGACCACCCATTCGCCCCGTGGAAGCAGGCCGCCTTCCACCACATCGCCGCCTACTTCGGCCGCACGCACCTCGGCTTCACCGGCATCCACGAGACGCCGAATGGCGAGTACTCCGCCGACCTGAAGCGCAAGGGCGAGAAGAAGGACATCGCGCCCGAGGTGCCCTATTCGCCCGAGCTGCTCGGCAAGGGCGGCACGCGACGCGAGCAGCTCGCCGCCTGGGTCACCGACAGACGCAACCCCAACTTCGCCCGCGCCCTCGTCAGCCGCGTGTGGGCGCTGATGGTCGGCCGTCCCCTGGTCTCGCCCGTGGACAGCCTGGAGAGCACGTCCTCGCCGCACCCCGCCCTGGAGGCGCTCGCCGCCGACTTCCGCGAACACAACCACGACCTGCGCCGGCTCATCCGCGTCATCGCATGGACGAAGGCGTTCCGCCTCGACAGCGTCACCGACGGCGACGCCGCGGAGGCCGCCTGGGCCGCCTTCCCGCTGACGCGCCTGCGCCCCGAGCAGGTGGCCGGCTCCGTCATCCAGGCGTCGTCCGTGGGCACCATCGACCTGGGGTCGAACATCTTCGTCCGCCTGGCGCGGTTCGGCAACCTCAACGACTTCCTCCGCCGCTACGGCGACACCGGCGAGGACGAGTTCGAGGGCCGCGGCGGCACCATCCCGCAACGCCTCCTCCTGATGAACGGCGAGCTGGTACGCGAACGCATCAAGGCCGACGGGCTGACCTCCGCCCAGCGCATCACCGACACCCTGCCGGACGACGCCCGCGCCCTGGAGGCCGCCTACCTGACCGTGCTGACACGCCGCCCCTCGGACGAGGAGCGCGACGAATTCGTGAAGATCCTTCAGAAGCCGGGGCTTACCCGGCACCAACGCATGTCCGATGTCTTCTGGGCGCTCATCAACTCGACGGAGTTCTCATGGAACCACTGAGCCGCCGGGATTTCGTGGGCCGCGCGCTCGCCGGCGCCGCCTGGCTGACGGCCCTCGGCCACACGCTGTCGCGCGCCGCCGGGCCGCCGTCGCGACAGCACTCACTGATCGTCCTGTGGATGTCCGGCGGCCCCAGCCAGCTCGAGACGTTCGACCCGCACCCGGGGAAGGAGATCGCCTACGGCACCGAGGCGATCAAGACCAATGCGAAGGGCGTGATGCTGGCCAAGGGCCTGGAGCACACGGCGGAGCAGATGGGCAGCGTTGCGCTGGTGCGCTCGATGGTGAGCAAGGAGGGCGACCACGAGCGCGGCACCTACACGATGAAGACCGGGCACCGGCCCGACCCGACCATCGTCCACGCCAGCGTGGGCGCCGTCATGTGCCACGAGCTGTCCACGGCCGGCACCGACATCCCGCGCCACGTTAGCATCCTGCCCAACCAGTGGTCGGCACGGGGCGGCTTCCTCGGCGACCAGTACGACGCCTTCCGCACGGGCGACCCGCTGTACCCGGTGCCGGACACCCACTCCGCCGTCGAGGCCAAACGGGACGAGGAGCGTCTGCGTGGCCTGAGCATCGTCGAGAGGGCGTTCGCCAAGGGCCGCAAGAAGTCGGCCGAGGCGACGGGGCACATGAACACGGTGCGACGTGCGCGAACGATGATGAGCAGCGAGCAACTCAAGGCGTTCGATGTGTCGAAGGAGCCGCTGGCCGTGCGGCGGAAGTACGGCGACACGCCGTTCGGGCGCGCTTGCCTGGCGGCGCGGCGGCTGACCGAGGTGGGCGTGCGCTGCGTCGAGGTGACGCTGGACGGCTGGGACACGCACGCCAACAACCACGCCCTGGTCAAGGGGCAGGTCGCGATCCTCGATCCCGCGTTCGCCGCCCTGGTGGCCGACCTGCGCGAGCGTGGCAACCTGGACCGCACGATGGTGCTGGTGGCCGGCGAGTTCGGACGCACGCCGCGACTGAACCCGCTGGCGGGCCGCGACCACTGGCCGGTGGGGTACAGCGTGGCGTTGGCGGGCGGCGGGGTGAAGGGCGGCGTCGTGGTGGGTGAGACCGACCCGGAGGGCAAGGACAAGCCGAAGTCGCCGGTGAGCGTGGACAACCTGCACGCGACGATCCTGTCTGCCGCCGGCGTCGAATACGACAAGCAGGGGCAGACGAAGCTGGGCCGGACGTGGCAGTACAGCAAGGGGACGCCGGTCGAGGCGTTGCTAGGGTGATCGTCGGGGCGGCCGCGCGGGGGGTCAGCCCCCGATGTTACCCCTCGCCGGCTCCCACGCGCGGTAGCACGCGAACACGGCCAGCGCCACCAACACCGCCAGCACGCAGCGGCCCGTCCAAACGTAGAACGCCCCGCCATCGAGCGTCACCGGCAGGTCGGTCAGCATGAACGCGAACAGCCCGAATGCCACGTATGCCAACAACCCGGCCCGCAGGAAGGCGACGACGGGCAGCACGCTCGCCGCCGCCGCCATCGCCACCGTGAACGGCGAGACGGCGGCGCCCAGCCACAACGACCACCGCACCGTCCAGAAGACCGTCCAGACCGTGACCGTCACCCAAAGGCCCAGCGCCGGCCGCCGCGGCGCCAACAGCCGCGCCACGAGCAGGACGATCACGAGCAGGAAGAACTCCAGCAATTGGAAGAACAGCGGGACCCAGACGTAGCAGGCCATCGGCCCGGCCGGCCCCATGCTCAGCGTCGGCATCCAGACCGGGTGGGGGACGAACGGCGCGCCCAACGCCTCGGGCCCCAGCGTCCGCCGCAGGGGCATCAGTATGGCCCAGGCGACGCCCATCGCCGCCCCGATCAGCACGTCCGCCCCCACGCGTGGGTCGGCCCACCGCCCGGCCAGCAGGCGGTTCCAGCCGATCATCCACTCCGGGTACGCGGCCCGGACCGACGGTTCAAGGGCGAGGTAGATCACCCACAGCGTCAGCCCGTTCATCAAGGTGTAGCCGACAGCGGCGGCAAGGATGGCCCACTGGTCGGCCAGATCCGGCGTGTGGTGCGCCATGAACAGCCACATCGCCATGTAGGCGGCCGCGTACACCGCCACGAGCCGGCCCGCCCCGGTGAGGTTTGCGACTCCCCTCCGCACGTTCACCCACGCCATCCAGGCCCCTACGGTCAACGCCATGAGGCGGAGCCCGCCGTAGGCATACTCGCTCAGGGTGGTGCCCACGTCCCCCGGCGACTCGCCGATCATGGCCCGATCCGACTCCCCCTTCCGCGACGCCTCGCCCACCCAGAAGTACACGGGACGCCCGCCCCGCACGGCAGCCTCGACGTGGATCTCGGTGCCGGGGGCGTCCGGGTGGGGCCCCGTCCAGGCGACGTGCTTGTCGGTCACGGTGCCCGGATCGCGGCAGGTCGTCACCGGCTCGAGCGCCGCCTCGTCGAACCCGGCGGCCCTGAGGAGGGCCTTCCAGGTGAAGCCCGCCAAGGGCGGGAGGGTGAGGGCGGGCCGGGCGTGCATCTCGATCAGCGAGCCCGACCCGTCGAGCAGGACGCACGTCTCACCGTGCCCGAGAGCGGGCTCGGACACCGTGATCATGCCGGGGATGCCGTACCCCATCACGTCGTTCGGACTGATGCGGTGGGCGAGCCGGCGCTGTGACTCGCGCCGCCAGAAAAATACGGCGACGGGGAACCCCTTCTCCAGTCCCCGCCATTCGGCGGCAGCCGGCGCGGGGCTCAGCGTCCGGTGATCGACGAGCAGGCCGTGCGCCTCGCTCAGCGGCGCCGGGTGACCGAGGCCGCGCGCCAGCTTCCGGGCGACCTCATTCAGGTGGGCCGGGTTCTGGAGCGGCAGGCGGCGGTGCAGCCCGGACAGGTCGGTCAGCCACGCGAACAGCACCATCCCCGCGAGCACCACGGCGAGCAGAGCCCCGGCCACGGCGGGCGTCAGCGTACCCGGCCCGCCCGCGTCGGCGACGAAATCAGGCGTGGGCGTCCCGCCGCCCTTCTTGGCGGCGTCGAGCGCCCCGGCCATTCCCCCGAGCGCCGCTTGCACCTCCAGGGCGTCGCGTGGCCGCCCCTCGGCGTCGTGCGAGAGGCAGCGCAGGATGACCCCTTCGACGGCCGGGGCCACGGGGCGGCCGTGGGAGGACAGCGGCGCCAGGCCGCTCTCGTGGCCCCGGCCCTGGAACGGGTGCCTCCCGGTCACCACCTCGTGGAGGACGAGCCCCAGCGCGTAGAGGTCGCTCGCCTTCGTCACCTCCGTCCCGGCCCGCACCTCCGGCGCCTGATACGCCACCGTGCCCGACGCCACGTCGGACACACGGCCCGCGAGGGCGGCCAGGCCGAAATCGACCAGTTTCACCTCGTCCTGCTCGTCGAGGAGGACGTTGGCCGGCTTCAGGTCGCGGTGCAGCAGCCCCCTGACGTGGACCGCCGCGACGGCGGCGCACAACTGCCAGGCGATGGCGGCCGCCTTCTCCTCGGCGAGCCGACCCTGCCGCAGCCGTGCCCGCAGATCCTCGCCCGCCACGAACTCCATCGTCAGGAACAGACGCCCCTCGTGCTTGCCGATGTCGTGGACGCGGCACACGTTGGGGTGCGACACCTTCCGCGCCGCACGCACCTCCGCCTCCAGCCGGGCGCGGCCCGCCTCATCGGCGAACCGCGCCGGCAGCAGCTTCAGCGCCACGTCCTCCTTGAGCAGCGTGTCGTGGACGCGGTACACCTCGCCCATGCCGCCCGCCCCGACGTAGGCGACGACGAGGTATCTCCCCGCCAGCATCTCGCCGCCCCGCAGCTCGCCCGGGGTGTAGGACGCCGCCGGCGCGTCGGGCGTGGTGATGCCTCCCGCCCCGCAGGCGCGGCAGTGGCCGTCCGGGCATTCTATTTGGCAGGTGGGGCAGAGCGACATGGCGCCAGTATAGCGAGACCGCCGAACCAATGCAGCTGCGTCGGCATGTCATTTGCCCCGTCGTGCCATGCCCGCGGAGCCGCCCCTATGAAGTACCCCTACCTGCTCGGCATCGCGCTCACCGCGGCCCTGCCCGCCCTCGGTGTGCGTCTGTTGCTCCCCGACGACACCAGCCCGCCGGCCGACCTCCGCGGGGCCTGGCAGGTCGTGCACTTCGAGGCCGAAGGGCGCACCGAGGCCGCCGTCGTCGGGACGCGATGCCTCATCGGAGCGGGCACCCTCCGCTTCGATGAGGGCCCGCCGCAGACCTGCAAGTTCGGCGGCGGGCGTGGGCCGAGGCCCTTCGATACACTGGCCGTCAGCGGCGACTCCCGCGTCCCCTACGGCATGACCGGCATCTACAAGCTGGAGGGCGACACCCTGACCCTCTGCTACCGTCCGCCCCACGAGGCCTCCCGCCCCACCGATTTCCGCGCGGCCCAGGGCAGCCCCGCCTCCCTGATGGTCCTCCGACGCGTCGAGGACGGGCGCTGACGGGACGCGGCCCGTCTCCATACAACGGCCGCATGACGCGCACCCTCCTCGAAATCGATCTCCCTCTGGACGTGATCGCCCGGCTGCGCGACCTCGGCCTGGACGTCACGCGGACGCCGCACCACGCCGCCGATTGGGACTTCGCCCCCCTCGGCCTGCCCTGCCCCGAGGCCCTCCTCTGCAAACGCCCGCCGCGCGACCTCGCGCACATGCCCGCCCTCAAGTGGGTGCAGATCAGCACCGTCGGCTATGAGCATCTCAAGGACCGTGGCTTCGCCGACTCCCCCGTCACGTTCACCAACGCCCGCGGCATCTTCGACAGCGCCATCGGCGAGTGGTGCGCCGCCATGATGATCGCCCTCGTCCGCGACCTGCGGCAGATGCTCCTGGATCAGGAACACGGCCAATGGCGCCGCTCCGAGCGCTATCAGCAGGAGGTGCGTGGCCGGACGGCAGGCCTGTGGGGCTACGGCGGCATCGGGCGCGAGGCGGCCCGCGTCGCCCGCGCCCTCGGCATGACGGTCCACGCCCTGACGCGCTCGGGGACGGCGGGCCTGCGCGACGCCTTCACGCCCGCCGGCACCGGCGACCCCGCCGGGGCCCTGCCGCACCACATCTTCCCCGCCGCGCGGAGGCTCGACTTCCTCGCGTCGCTCGACTTCCTGATCCTGGCGTTGCCGCACACGAAGGAGTCCGACGGGATGGTCGGCCCGGCGGAGCTGGCCGCCCTGCCGCGTGGGTCGTTCCTGCTCAACCCGGCCCGCGGCCCCATCGTGAAGGAGGCGGCCCTGCTCGACGCCCTGCGCCAGGGCCACCTCGGCGGGGCGGCGCTCGACACGCACTTCTCGTACCCGCTGCCGGCGGACCACGCCCTGCGGCGGTTCCCGAACGTCATCCTCACCCCGCACATCTCCGGCGCCGACGCCAGCCGCAACTACCCCGCCCGCATCGCCGAGCTGTTCGAGACGAATGCCCGTCGCTGGCTGGCTGGCGAGCCGCTTCTGAACCTCATCACGCGCCGCGAGTGGCTGGAGGCGTGAGGGTCAGCGGCCCATCCGTAGCAGGCGCTCCACGTCCCAGATGACGACCCGGCTATTGTCCGCAATGTAGGCCACGCTCTTGCCGTCCGGGGAGATGACGAAGGCCTGGGGGTAGGAGACGTACCACCTCTGGGCCCTCGCCGTGGCCACCACCCGCCCGTCGGAGACGCGCACGGCACTCACCGTGGTGTCGTCGTCGGTGTAGATCACGTGCGTGCCGTCGGGGGTCAGCACGGCCAAGGCTCGGTAACCGGATGACACACGATCGATAGACCGCTTGACCTTGCCGGTTTTCAGATCCCACACCTTGATCCCGCCCTTCCGGCTGGCGCTGGCCAGGAGGGCGCCGTCGCCCGAGATGGTCAAGGAGTCGATGGCGTCCTCATGGCCCGAGAGGGTGCGCGTCTTCTCCCCGGTGCGGACGGCCCAGACGAGGATGTCGCCCTTGCCGGTGCCGACGTACAGGGCCTCGCCATCCGGGCTGAAAGCCAGCTTCCCCGCCCACGAGGGGTGGCACTTCAAGATACGCAAGGGCTTGCCGCCCTCCGCCGACCAGAGCCAGACCTGGCCGTCGGCGTCGGAGGCGGCGATGGTCTTGCCGTCTGGCGAAAAGACGAGGCCGAGGATCAGCCCCTTCGGCCCCTTCAGGCCCCTCAAGGGGGCCTTGCCTTCCACGGCCCAGAGCTGTACCTCTCTGGGCGCGTCATCCGTGCCGAGGGCGACCGTCTTGCCGTCCGGGGAGTAGGCGACGGAATACATGCGCGGGATGTCGCTGTTCTCAACGTCCTTGCAGGCAAGGAGCCGCCCCGTCTTCACCTCCCAGATCTTCAAGACCCCGGTCTGTCCGCCGGTGACGAGTGTCTTGCCGTCCTTCGAGAAGGCCGCGACCAGGTTGGTGTAGGAGTGACAGACGTCGTCCAGCACATGACGCAACGGTGACAGGTTGGCGGGCGCGGCCGCGTCGGAGGCCGCCGGCAGCAGGACGATGAGGATGACGGCCGGATTCACCTTCACGGCTGCCCCCCGTACAGGTACACCGTCACCGCCTCACCCCCCGCCAGCCCCTCGGCGTCGCGCGGCACGAGGACGAAGCCGTCGGCCCTCGTCGTCGTGCTGAGCATCGACGCCCCGCCCGGCACCGGGTGCGCCGCCCCGCCCACGACCCGCACCCGCACATAGTCCACCCGCCCGGGCGCCGACCGCACCGCCTCCGCCAGCGGCAGCGTGACGCGGAAGTACGGCAGCTCCGTCGGCCGGCCCACCATGCGCCGCAGCGCTCTCCCCGCGAACAGGTCGTAGGCGCACAGCGACGCCACGGGGTTGCCCGGGAGCAGGAATACCAGCCGCCCGCGTAGCGTGCCGAAGCCCGTCGGCCCCGCCGGCCGCAGCGCCACGCCGTGCAGCAAGAGCTCGCCGTCCTCGGCCAGTACCGCCGGCGCGTGGTCCTCCTGCCCCACCGACGTGCCGCCACTGACCAGCACGAGGTCGCCGTCGGCCAACAGCAGCGCCTCGCGGACGGCCTCGCGCCGGTCGGGCACGATGGGCCCCACGTCCGGCTCGCCGCCGTCGCGCCGCACGAGCGCCGCCAGCATCACCGACGAGCTATCGACGATCTGGTGCCCGCGCGGCACCGACCCGGCCGGCAGCAATTCATCCCCCGTCACGACGATGCTGACCTTCGGCACGCGATGCACGAACACGCTGCCGACGCCCGCCGACGCCAGGAGCCCGAGGTCCTGTGGCCGCAGCACGCGCCCAGGCGTGAAGAGCGTCTCCCCGGCGGCGACGTCCTCCGCCCGGCGGATGACGTTCCGCCCGGCCGTGACCCCCTCAGGCAAGGTGACACCGCCGTCCTGCTCTCGCACCATCTCGACGGGGGCGACGGCGTCGGCCCCGGACGGCATCGGCGCCCCCGTCATGATGCGGACCGCCTCGCCCGCGCCCACCTCCCCGGCGAACGGCCGGCCCGGCAGCGCCTCGCCGACGACCCGGCACGTCGCCGCGCCTGCGCGCACGGCGTAGCCGTCCATCGCGGCCCGGTCGAAGCCTGGCACGTCGCAGCCCGACACCGCCTCGCGTGCGATGGCCCGGCCGGCGGCCTCGGGCAGCGGCACCGTCTCGACGGAGAGCGGGCTGGCGTGCTTCAGGACGAGGGCGACGAAACCGTCCACGTCGGCCCGCTCGCGGAAGCCTCGCATGCGCACGTCGAAGAACCCGGCCATGGACCATCCCCCCATCGGCAGGGGTTATCGTAGGACAACGGGCCACCCGCGCATCAGAACCGCGTCAGGTCGCGTCCGAAGATCACCGCCAGCAGGCGGCTGACCGGCACCATCACCTTGTTCTTCAGGCTCACCAGGTCGGTGAAGATCGCCGACCTCCACAGTTGGAACGCCCACCACCCCGCCCGCCTGTCCCCTCCCGACTGCATCACCGCCTCGCTCCCGCCGATGTACGATGTGAACCCGTGGTCGCGCCACCGGAACGGCGACACCGCCATACCCCGTGCCCTCCGGTTCAGCGCGTCCCCCAGGTACCGCCCCTGCTGCTCCGCCACCTGCGCCAACTGAGGCAGGTTCACGCCGCGCGGGCACGCGCAGTCACCCAGGGCGTACACCCTCCCGTGCCCCGGCACCTGCAGGTACTCATCCACCACCAGCCGCCCCGCCCGGTCCTTCTCGAACGGCAGCCCCGCCACGAACGCGCTCGGCGCGAACCCCGTGCACCACAGCACCAGCCCCACGGGCAGCACCTCGCCGGACTTCAGCCGCAGGTGCCCCGGCCCCACCTCCGCCACCGGCGAATCGGTCCGCACCGCGATCCCGGCGCGGGCGAAGTGCCGCATGGTGTACGCCCGCAGGTCCTCGTCGAACGCGCCGAGGATCGTCCGCCCGGCCTCCACCAGCGTCACCCGAACATCCCCCGCCAACGCCGGATAGGCCCTCCGCAGGTCGCCCGTCAGCAGGTCGTACAGCTCCGCGGCGAACCGCACGCCCGTCGGGCCGGCGCCGACCGCCGCGAAGTGCAGCAGGCGGCGGCGCTCCTCCGGGGGCAGCCCAGGCAGCCCCGCCCGCTCCAGGTTCGTCAGCACGCGCTGGCGGATCTGCCGCGCGTCGCTCAGCTCCTTGAGGAAGCAGCAATGCTCGCGCACGCCGGGGATTCCGTAGGTGTTGTTCTCGGCACCGACGCCGACCGCCAGCGTGTCATAAGGCTCGTCCCACTCCAGGGCCGGGTCGTCGGACCGACACCGCACCACTCGCCTCTCCGTGTCGAGCGCCACGGCGGACGCCATCAGGAAACGGATGTCGGGCCGGCCGCGCCGCACCGGCTCGGTGATCGTGCGGAACTCGATGGTCCCCACGGCGGTGGACGGCAAGAGAGGCGTGAAGAGGAAGTGATTCCGTTTGCTGACGACGGTGACATCATGCAACGCCGGCGCCGCCCGCCGCGCCAGCGCGTAGGCGGCGAACCCCGACCCGAGGATCAGCAGACGCGGGCGCGGCGTGATCATTGCGTGTCGCCTCTACCTCACCTCCCCGCCCCCTCTCGCGGCGAGCTGGGGGCGAGACGCCCCCAGGCCCTGCGCTGCGAGCTGGGGGCGAGACGCCCCCAGGCCCTGCGCTGCGGAGAGGGGGAGCCACAGGGGCATCGCCGGCGCGGTGCCGAGGTCGACGACCCCCTTGAATGGCCCTGCCCAGCAGGAGAAGCGTCGATGGCCCCTCCGCTGATGCGATGATCTTACGACTCCCCCCTCTCCGTTTCGCAGAGGGGGGCTGGGGGGGTGAGGTAGACGCCTCACATCCACCCCAGCGCCCGCAGGTCGTCGCGCGGCTCGTCGAAGCTGCACGACCCGAACGAGGTCATCAGTTTACGCCCCCCGCGGATGTCGTCCGCCCCCAGCGGACGGCGGCCCCGCCAGCTCATCCCGGCGTCGGACAGGGTGAAGTCCCCGGCCGGGCTGGACAGCAGCTCTTCGGCGTCGGCCTCCGAGAAGTCCAGCCGCGACAGCATCAGCCCGGCGACGAACACGTTGACGAACCCGTGCATCTTCGCCCCGATCTTGGCGTCCATCAGCGGGAACGGGTGGTGCAGCCCCGCCGTCGCCTTGAACGGCACCCGCCGCTCGCTGCTGGCCACCGCCCACGCCAGTGACATCGCCAACGCATCGCACGGCGGGAACGCCGCCGCCTCCAGCCCGCCTGTGCGGATCTTCAACCCCGCCCCCGGCGGCTCCCGGGGCACCCTGCCGGCCGGTTGCTCCAGGAAAACCCGCAGCCCCGCCGCCTGCGCCGGCGCGATGTCAACCATCACGTCAGGCGGCTTCGTCTCCAGCACGTCGATCACCACGCGCCCGCCGAATCGTTGCCTGCATCGCTCGATGTCCGCGATGTCGGCCTTCAGCCCCTCGGCGAACGACGCCTTATCGGCCCCGCCGCGACCCAGCGCGGAGATCGACATGCCCGCGCCGATGTCCGTCAGCTCATGCAGCTTGGCCGCCTGGATGACGAAACGCCCGAGCATCCACGCATCGGGGCCGGCGCGGTACTTCAGGTAGTTGCGCACCGCCGCGTCGAGCGGCAGCTTCGCCGGGGGGAACAGCCCGGCGTAGTCGATCAGGCCCGTCAGAAGCTCGCGCAATGCCGGCTGCATCATCATCTCCGAACAGATCCGCTGACGCTCCACTCGGGGCGCTCACGCGGCCCCGCTCGCCCGATCCAGAGCCGCTCACGCTCCAGAAAGCGAGAGCCGCTGACGCTCCACTCGGGGCGCTGACGCGGCCCCGCTCGCCGAGAGCCGCTCACGCTCCCATCACCGATATTTCTTGGCCTCCTCGTCCAGCTCACCCGGCTTCCACAGCTTCAGGTTCCACTCCTCGCGCGTGTTCGTGCCGCGCAGCCGCCGGATGAAACGCCTCGGCCAGCCCGTCGCCGGGTCGAACACCGCCACGAGGAAGTTCCGCCGGTCCACCTGCTCCTCGTCGAGGAGCCTCTGCAGATGCTCGAAGAGGTTCGGCACCGTGAACGCCCGGGACCGCCCGACCCCGCCCAGCGGCAGCCCCATCACGGCGTTCGCCTCCGCCGACATCTCCACCGGCTCGCCCTCGCACGCCGAGAACACCACCCTCCCGCCGCGGACGATCACGACATGCCGCAGGGGCAGCCGGTCGCGGTCCACGTAGACGTTGAACGTCAGGTCGTAGTCCGCCGGCCCCTTCTCGCGCCAGCGCAGCCGCGCCTCGTCGAGGCCCTCCTGCCGCAGCTGCTGCCCGAGGTTGTACAGGATCGGCAGCACCACCGCGATCACCGACAGCCCCGTCAGCACCACGAAGAACACCACCCAGCCCCACGGCCTACGCATGAGCGCCTCTACTTGCCGCCGAGGAACGCCTGCGGCGGCTCGGCCTTGGGCACCACCACGATCCCCGACTCCGTGACCAGGAAGCCCCTGGCGCGGTCATGGCCGTGGTCGTGGCCCAGGGTGATATTCTGCGGCAGCTTCACGTCCTTGTCCACGATGGCGCGCCTGATCCGGCAGTGACGCCCCACCTCCACGCCGTCGAACAGGATCGACTCCTCGACGCGGGCGTAGCTGTTGACGCGCACCCCCGGGGACAGCACGCTGTGCCGGACGCTCCCGCCGGAGACGATGCTCCCCTGGCACACCAGGCTCATGATCGCCTCGCCGCGGCGGTCGTGCTCGCCGTGGACGAATTTCGGCGGCGGCAGCATCGGCTGCACCGTGCGGATCGGCCACTCCCGGTCGTAGAGGTTCAATTCCGGCTCGACGGCCACGAGGTCCATCGTGGCCTGATAGTAGGCGTCGATGGTGCCCACGTCGCGCCAGTACGGCATCGCCTTGGCGTTGCGGTCCTTGAACGGGTAGGCCATCACCTTGTGCGTCCGCTGCATCGGGCACAGCAGGTCCGTGCCGATCTCGTGGCGGCTGTCGGGCCGCGTCGCGTCCTCGCACAACTGCTCGTACAGCGTCCGCGCCTTGAACACGTAGATCCCCATCGACGCCAGGCACGGCCCCGGCCCCGGGTCCGCCGGCTTCTCCACCGAGCTGAGGACGCGCAGGTCGGCGTCGAGGCTCAGCACCCCGAAGCGGTGCCCGTCCGCCCGCGGCACGCCGATGCAGCCGACCGTCGCGTCCGCCCCGCTCTCGCGGTGCGCCGCGATCATGGCCGAGTAATCCATCTTGTAGATGTGATCGCCTGCGAGGATCAGCACGTCGCGCGGCTCGGCCTTCTCGAGCGTGTAGATGTTCTGATACAGGGCGTCGGCGGTGCCCTTGTACCAGCTCTCATCGACGCGCTGCTGCGCCGGCAGGACGTCCACGTACTCGTCGAGCTGCCGGGAGAGGAAGGACCAGCCGGCGGAGATGTGGCGGTCGAGGCTGCGCGCCTTGTACTGGGTGAGGACGAGGATGCGGCGCAGGCCGGAGTTGATGCAGTTGGACAGGGGGAAGTCGATGATGCGGTAGTGCCCGCCGAAGGGGACCGCGGGCTTGGCCCGGTCGCGCGTGAGGGCGCCGAGGCGGCTGCCCTTGCCACCCGCCAGGATCAGCGTCAGCACGTCGCGCACGTCTCGGCCTCGCCGTGGGGGCTGCCTGAATCATGGCGGACGGCCCGTCCCGCGGCAACTCCGTTTCGCCCTATACTGACGGCCACGCCTCCCAGGAGCCCTCGCCATGCCCGACCCCGCCACGCCCGCCGGTGACGCCGCCGGCCTGCCGACCCTCATCCAGGCCGCCGCCCCCACCGGCACGCTCGCCGACAAGGCCCCCGAGCAGACGAAGGTGGAGACGCCTGGACGTGGCAGGCATCCGTCCTGGCCGACAGCGCCCAGGGGATAACCGCAGCCCAACTCCGCGAAACCCAGGACAGCCTCATGTCCGCGGCACATACCCGCCGACGCGCGACCCCCTTCCGCCTGCCAGTCAAGCCCCCAGGCCGGAACCAGGGGCGGGCAGACAACTCCACACATGGCAACCATCCCCTCTGCGCCGTCGGCTGTTGGAGCCGCCTCGGCGAACTCAGTAAAGCCCGGCGGCGGCCCTGCGGAGGCCCACATCGCAACAGCCATCGTCGCACCATCACGCACGAGCGACGCGCGCACCTCCTGCCGCTGAATTCGACACTCTTGTGTCCCCCCCCTCCGTTTCGGGGAGGGGACGGGGGTGGGGTCGTGTCACCCGCCCACTACCTCATGCACGGACGCGAGTAGGGCGAGCAGCTGATCCAGGCTCGCCGGCTTGGTGATGTGGCCGTCGAACCCGGCGGCGGCGGCCCGCGCCACGTCCTCCGGCTGGCCGTAGCCGGTCATCGCAACCAGCATCACCCCCCCCAGCCCGCCCTCCGCGCGGAGCCGTCGGGCCAGCTCGTACCCGTCCATCCCGCCGGGAAGGCCGATGTCCAGGAGCGCCACCTCGGGCATGAAGTGCGTCACGGCCGCCAGCGCCTCCGCCCCGTCCTGCGCGGTGCGCACCTCGTGCCCCGAGAGCCGCAGCAGCTGCGCCAGGCTCGTCAACGCGTCCTCGTTGTCGTCGGTGATCAGCACACGCACGGGCCGCACGGCGGCGCGCACGGGCGACGGACGCAGGCCGGACGCGGAGCCGGCCGGCAGGGCGGGCACGCGGACCTCGAACTCGCTCCCCCGCCCCGGCCCGCCGCTTGTCGCCGTGACCCCTCCCCCGTGCATCTCCGCCAGCGCCCGCACCAGCGTCAGCCCCAGGCCCAGTCCCTCGGAGACCCGGCCCGCGACGCGGTCCGCCTGCTGGAACATGTCGAACAGCCGCGGCATCATCTCCGGCCGGATCCCGATGCCGTTATCCGTCACGCGCACCACCGCCTCACTCCCCTCCCGCACGCCCATCAGCGTGATGTGTCCGCCGGGGGGGGTGTACTTCGCCGCGTTCGTCAGCAGATTCGTCAGGACCTGTTCCAGACGTGCCGGGTCGGCCCGCAGCAGGAGGTCGGGCCCAGGCGGGGTCACCTCCAGCCGGTGCCGCCGCTCCTGCATCACCGGGCCGACCAGCTCGGCGGCACGCGCGAGCGCCTCCGCCAGCCCCACCGTCTCCTTCCGAAGCTCGAGCTTCCCCTTGGTGATCCGCGACACGTCCATCAGGTCGTCGATCAGCCGGGCGAGGTGCCGCACCTGCCTCTCAAGGATCTCCCCGGCAGGACGGAAGTCCGGGTCGCCGCCGTACCGCGCACGCAGGATCGCCAGCGTGTTGCTGACCGGGGCCAGCGGGTTCCGCAGCTCGTGGGCCAACATCGCCAGGAACTCGTCCTTGCGCCGGTCCCGCTCCACCAGGGCCTCGGCCCGCCGCCGCAGCTCCTCCTCGAGCCTGCGCCGCTCCGTCACGTCCCGGAACACGAGGACCACGCCCACGGACCGCCCGTCCCCGTCGCGCATGGGCGCCGCCGAGTCTTCGATGGGCCGCCGCGTGCCGTCGCACGCGATCAACACCGAGTGGCCCTCCGCCCCAGACCCCGTTCTCAACACCTCCGCGGCCCGGCCGTGGGCCGGCCCGCCCGTGTCGGCGTGGGCCAGCTTGAAGACCTCGCCCACGGGACGCCCCACCGCCCCCTCCCCCCAGCCGGTCAGTCCCCCCGCCATCGGGTTGATGAACGTGATCACCCCCGCCATGTCGCAGGCGATCACCCCGTCGGCGATGCTGCTCAACGTGACGCGCAGGAGCTCCCCCTGCGCGCGGGCGGCGTACTCCGCCCGCTTCATCCGCAGCAGAGCCTCCACGTTCGCCAGCAGCTCGCGCGGCTCCAGGGGGTACGTCAGGTAGCCGTCCGCCCCGCCCTCCAGCCCCTCCGCCCGCGCCTCGCTGCCCACGAAGCTCGCCGAGAGGTGCAGGATCGGCGTGTGCGCGGTCGCCGGGGCCGCCTTCAACTGGCGGCACACGTCGTGCCCGCTCATGTCCGGCAGGCTGATGTCCAGGATCACCAGGTCCGCGCCCTCCGCCGCCAGACGCAGCGCGTCGGCGCCGGTCGCCGCCTCGACGACCGTGTATCTCGCCTTCTGCAGCACCCGGCCGACCGCGTAGCGGCTCGCCTCGGTGTCATCGACGACCAGGATCCGGGCGGAGTGCAGGTCAGGCATGGCGATCACTCCACGCCCTCGCGGCGATCTCCGCCGACGCCAGGGCCTCGTGCATCAGGGCAAGCGCCACGTCACGCGACTCGGCGCCCTTCGGCAGCAGCGCCGCGCCCTGCCGGGCCAGGCCCTGCCGCTCCTCGTCCGTCAGGACACGCGACGAGTGGACCACGACCGGCACCCCGCGCGTCCCCGCGTCCTCACGCAGCGCCCGCAGCACCTCGAACCCGCTCATCCCCGGCAGGTCGAGGTCGAGGAAGACCGCGTGCAGCCCCCCCCCGCCCGCCGCACTCACGCCCTCCTCACCCGTCGTGGCCTCGACCACCCGGAGCCGCGTGTCGGCGAGCAGGCCGCGCAGCAGATAACGCGACACCTCGTCGTCGTCGATCACCAGCACCGTGTCGCCCCCGCCGGGGAGCGCCTCGAGGCGCCCCAGCAGCCACGCGCGATCCACCGGCTTGAGGGCGAAGTCGTCCGCCCCCAGCGCCAGCGCCTTCCCCCGGTTGTCCACCATCGTCACCACCCACAGGGGGATGTCCCGTGTCCGGGGCTCGCGTTTCAATTCTGCGATCAGCCCCCACGTGTCCTCCCCGTCGAGGAGGACGTCCGCCACGATGGCCGCCGGCCTGAGCTGCTGCGCCAGCCGCCGCGCCGCCCGGACGTTCCGCGCCGGCACCACCTGGAAGGCCGACCCCTTGAGGAGCTTCTCGTAAATGAACAGCGTCTCGCGGTTGTCCTCCACCACCAGCACCTGCCTCCGCGTCGGGTCCACGTGCGGGTCCGCCTCCCCCGCGTAGGCGGCCTCGGCCGGCCCGCGGTACACGGCCGGGACCGTGAGCGTGAACGTCGAGCCGGCGCCCGGCGCGCTGCTCACGGTGAGCGTCCCCCCGAGCAGCTCGGCCAGCTTGCGAGAGAGCGGCAGGCCCAGGCCGGTCCCCCTCACCTTCCGCTGCCGCGCGCTGTCGAGCTGCGTGAACTCGCGGAAGATCGCCTGCTGGTCCTCCTCGGCGATGCCGATGCCGGTGTCCGACACGGTGAAGACCGCCGCCCCGTCCGGCCCCGCCACCCCTCGCACACGCACCTCGCCGCTCTCCGTGAACTTCAGGGCGTTGGAGATGAGGTTACGCAGCACCTGCGACACCTTCCCCTCGTCCGTGTCCATCATCCCGAGCCCGGCCGGATCCTCGAAGACGAGTGCGACGGAGGAGTTGTGAGCCAACAGCGGCCGCAGCATCCCTCGCAGCGCGCCGAAAGTCGCCGACGGGCAGAACTCGTGCGACCGCACCTCCACCTTGCCCGCCTCCACCTTCGCCAGGTCGAGCAGGTCGTTCACCAGGTCCGACAGCCCCTCCGCCGAACGGCGGATGTAGGTCACCTGACGCTCTTGCTCCGGGGAAAGCTCGCCGTCGGTCCGGTCCAACAGGATGCGGGCCAGCGACATGATGGAGTTCAGCGGCGTGCGGAATTCGTGGCTCATGTCCGACAGGAACCGCGACTTCATCTCCGACGCCCGACGCAGGTGGTCGGCCCGCTCGTCCAGCTCGGCGTACAGGGCGACCACGCCCCGGTTGGTGTCCTCCAATTCGCGGTTCACCTGCCGCAGCTGCTCCTGACGCCGGCCCAGCTCCTCCAGCGCCTGGAGCAGCTCCTGGTTCTGACGCCGCACCTCGGCCGCCGGATCGTGCGGGGCCGTCCTGCTCAGCTCCGCCGCCGCCCGCGCGATGGCCGCCCCGCTCGCGTCCGCCCCCGCCGGCAGGCGCTTGCCGAGGAGGACGGCGGTGCCCCCGCCGGGCACGGCCCCCACCTCGAAACGGTCCATGAGCCGGCGCGAGCCGGCCAGGCCCACGCCCATCCCCGTCGCGGAGCGGTAACTGCCGTCGAGTAGCGCCTGCAGGTCGGCGATGCCGGGGCCGCGGTCGGTCACGCGGACGACGAGCTCCGGGGCGGCCCCCTCCTCGATGAGGAAGTCGACCCTCCCCCCGCCGGCGTACTGGAAGGCATTGCGGGCGATCTCGGAGACGGCGGTGGCGAAGCGCGTCTGGTCCTGGACCTCGAATCCGAACAGGGCCGCGATCTGCCGCGCCCGCTGCCGCGCGAGGACGACGTCCGGCTCCAGACGCAGCTCGATGGCGAGCAGCGGCTTGCTCATGCGACGCCCCCCGTGGCGCGGGCCACCAGGACCGTCGCGTCGTCGCGGCCCCGGCTGAAGTCGCGGTACAGGACGCCGGCGACAAGCGCCGGATCGTGGGCCGCCAGGCCGGGGGAGTCGTTGAGGCCCCAGCGGGTGACCACGCCGTCGGAGTGCATGACGAGCATCGCGCCGGGCGGGAAGGGGTAGGTGAACTCCTGGAAGCGCCGCGCCTCGTGGCCCACGATGCCGTTGTGCGAGACCATGCTCCGGCTCGCGTCCCCGGATAGCACGCAGCCGGCGATGTTCCCCACCCCGGCGAAACGCACCTCCCCCGCCTCGATCTCCGCGACGGCGACGGCCGCCCCGCGGGTACCCCGCAGGGCGGCGTGGGCGGCCTGGAGGATGCCGGCGGGCCCGAGGCGGGCGCGTTCCTGGAAGATACGCACGGCGGCGAGCGACGCCTCGGCCGCCTGGGGGCCGTGGCCCAGGCCGTCGGCCACCAGGAACAGGGCGCGGCCGCCCTCGAACGCTTCCGCCCAGGAGTCGCCGCAAATGCTCTCCCCTGCCTTGGGCACGGACACCCCCGCCACGAGGAAGCGGCCGGGCCCCGGCGCGTCGTCGGCCCACAGACGCGCCACCAGCGCGGTCCCGGAGGGGACACGGGAATACAGGTCCAGGGTCGCCGAGAGACGCGCCATGGCGCCGAGGCCGTTGCCAGGCGTCCCCGCCGTCGAGTAGCCGTCCCGCATGCAGCGGGCGGGGTCGGCCATACCGGGGCCGCGGTCCAGCGCCAGCACCTCGACCCCCAGGGATCGGCCGCATTCGAGGGCGCGGAGCAGGACCACCCCCTCGCGGGCGTGCTTGAAGAGGTTCGTCGCCGCCTCCGTGGTGACGACGCCGACGCGTCCCTGGCCCTCCTCGTCGAAGCCGAGCCGGTCCGCCATGCCGACGGCGGCCCGCCGGGCCTCGCCGACCTGGCTGGCTTCGTTGACCGGGACGGCGACGCTGCCATGCAATGGACACCTACTTCCACTTGGTCACGGTGACACGCGTCCCCTCGCCGGGCCGGGAGACGATCTCGAAGTCGGTCATCAGACGCTTCGACCCGCTCAGGCCGAGGCCCAGGCCTCCCCCCGTCGTGTAGCCGTCCTTGAGCGCGAGGTCGAGGTCGGCGATCCCCGGCCCCTTGTCCTCGAAGACCAGCCGGAGGCCCTTGCGGCCGCCCTCCGTGAGCGATTCAAGGCGGGCCTCCCCGCCGCCCCCATGTATCAGCGTGTTACGTGCCAATTCGCTCGCCGCGGTCACCACCTTCGTCTGCTCGACCAGGCTGAAGCCCAATTCGGCAGCCCACCTGCGGACGGCCTGCCTCACCGACACCACGTCCCCCTCCGAGCGCACCGGCATGGTGTCGGACTTCACCGTGCCCATCGACGCGCCCTCCCCGGACGGCCCCCCCCGGAGGCACGTAGGAGGTCCATCCCCTTCTCGACGTTCAGGGCCGTACGCACACCCGGCAGCGACAGGCCCAGCTCGACCAGGGTGATGGCGACGGCGGGCCTCATGCCGACCACCACCGTGTCGGCGTCCAGCACGCGGGCCATCCCCGAGATGTTGGAGATCATCCGCCCGATGAAGCTGTCGACGATCTCCAGCGCCGAGATGTCGATCAGGACGCCGCGTGCGCCGGTCGAGGAGACCATCTGTGTGAGGTCGTCCTGGAGGGTCATCGCCAGGCGGTCGTGCATGTCCACCTGGATGGTGACGAGCAGGAAGTCGCCCATGCGGAGGATCGGGATACGCTCCACGGTCACCCCCGATCCGCGCGGGTGACGGTCAGGCCCGACTTGCGGAGGGCGACGTCGAAGGCGTCGGCCAGGGTCGCCTTGGTGATGACGTTCCCGAGGTCCACCCCGAGGTGGACGATGGTCTGGGCGATGGCGGGCCGGATGCCGCTGATGATGCAGTCCGCCCCCATGAGGCGGGCCGCGGTGACGGTCTTGATGAGGTGCTGCGCGACGAGCGTGTCCACCGTGGGCACGCCGGTGATGTCGAGGATGGCGAAGTCGGCCCCCTCATCCACGATGCGCTGGAGGAGCCCCTCCATTATCACCTGCGTGCGGCTGCTGTCGAGGGTCCCGATGAGCGGCAGCGCCAGGACGCCGTCCCACAGCTTGACGACGGGGGTGGACAGCTCCAGCATGTCCTGCTGCTGTCGCCCGATCACCTCCTCGCGGGTCTTCTGGTAGACCTCCGTGGTATACAGCCCCAGCTCGTCGAGCAGCGTGGTGGCCCGCCACGTCTCGCGGGCGAGCGCCTCGGGCTCGCGGCCCAGCTCGCGGGCCAGCACCGCGAACAGCGGCCGCTTGAGCGAGAAGACGAAGGTGGCGGTCTCCGAGGGGGAGTACCCTTCGATGCTCCGCGAACGGGACACCTCCGCGAGCAGGCCACGGATGTCGTCCCCCGCGCCGCCCTCCGCCACCTTGGGTAGCCGGGAGAGGAAGTCGGCGCAGTTGGCCTTCAGCTCCTGCTCCTTGATCCGGCCCGAGACCCGGAGCCGGGATGTCTGCTCCCGCACCCACTCGGCGAGGAGCTCGGCCTCGTGCTTGGCAATGAGGCCGGGCAACCGGCTGATGCCGTCGGGGTTCATGATGGTGGTGATGTCCTGGTACGGGATACGATCTTGGGAGGCGGAGCGCGACGGCCGCACTGGGCATGGTATGGGCCGGGCGGGGCGTCATCCACCCCGCCCCGTGGACGCGCCCCGCCCGAAAGAGCCCTTCCGCCGCCGGCGTATTCCCACTAGGATGAACGCCTGAATGGCGCACGCCGATTCCCCGCCGCGTCGGCGGGGGGCGTGCCCGATTCACCCTTACCCCGTCCGAAGGGATCGCGGGGGCGTTCCCCGCACCCGAAACCGAGGAAACTTACACAGTGGTCAACCGCAATCTGCTCCGCCAGTTCGATCTCAGCGAGGACGACCTCGACCAGGAGATGAACGCCGCCCTGTCCGACCCCACCGGCGCCTCCCTCAACCTGAACGAGCTCTACCTCGAAGAGCGCCAGGCCTTCGAGGTCAACAAGATCGTCGCCGGCCGCGTCGCCAACATCGTCGGCGACAACGTCGTCATCGACATCGGCTACAAGTCCGAGGGGGTCATCTCCCTCCAGGAGTGGTACGACGAGGGCGAGGACAAGATCAAGCCCCCCGCCATCGGCGACACCGTCCAGGTCCTCCTCGACGCCGCCGAGGACGAGTCCGGGCAGATCCAGCTCAGCTACCGCAAGGCCAAGCGCCAGGCCGAGTGGGAGGCGGTCATCTCCAAGCACAAGGAGGGTGACGTCGTCTCCGGCATGGTCACGCGGAAGATCAAGGGCGGCCTGCTGGTCAACATCGGCGTCAACGTCTTCCTCCCCGCCTCTCAGGTGGACATCCGCCGCCCGCCCGACATCGCCGAGTATATCGGCAAGACCATCGAGTGCATGATCCTCAAGATCGACGAGGCGCGGCGGAACATCGTCGTCAGCCGACGCCGGCTCCTCGAGGTGAAGCGCGACATCCTCAAGAAGCAGCTCCTCGACGAGATCCAGGTCGGCCAGGTCCGCAAGGGCGTGGTCAAGAACATCGCCGAGTTCGGCGCGTTCGTGGACCTCGGCGGCATCGACGGCCTGCTGCACATCACCGACATGAGCTGGGGCCGGGTCAACGACCCGCGCGAGGTCGTCCACATCGACCAGCAGCTCGAGGTCTTCATCATCAACGTGGACAAGGAGCGCGAGAAGATCGCGCTCGGCCTGAAGCAGAAGACCGCCAGCCCGTGGCAGAACGTCGCCGACAAGTACCCCGTCAGCAGCCGGCATCACGGCGAGGTCGTCAACGTGATGACCGTCAGCTCCTTCTTGAAGATGGAGCCGGGCATCGAGGGCCTGGTCCACATCGGCGAGATGAGCTGGACGCGGCGCATCAACCACCCCTCCGAGCTGGTCGCCGTCGGCGACAAGATCGACGTGCAGGTCCTGAACATCAACAAGGACAAGCAGGAGATCTCGCTCGGCATGAAGCAGGTGCAGCCCAACCCGTGGGACAAGGTGGCGGAGCGTTACCCGCCCAACACCGTCGTCTCCGGCGTGGTCCGCAACCTCACCAACTACGGCGCCTTCATCGAGATCGAGGAGGGCATCGACGGCCTGCTGCACGTGACCGACATGAGC
>CAZVZK010000025.1:0-83933 GCA_964630925.1 uncultured Alcaligenaceae bacterium | reverse complement strand
CGCAAGCTCAAGGACGGCAGCTAACGGTGGTAAGTCACCTTGGAAGGGCTGGGCCAGGATGCTGAGAAAAGACAAGCCCGAGAAGGGCCCCGAGCCTCTGAAGGAGGTGCTGAGCCAGCTCTTCGCCGCGCGGGGGTGGGGGCGGCGGCAGGAGCGGCTGCACGTCGAGCGGGCGTGGGAGGCGGCGGCGGGGGCGGAGGTCGCGAGGAAGACGCGCGTGGGGGCGACGCGGCGTGGCGTGCTGGAGATCGAGGTGGCCAACGCGGTGCTGATGGGCGAGCTGAATGATTACCACAAGAGACGATTGTTGAACGAGATGAAAAAGCGCCTGCCGACGGCGGGCATCACGGGCCTGCGCTTCCGCGCCGGCTCGTTCGAGACGGATGACACGGAGTGACACGGCTATGAAGAAGGACACGACGGCGGCGGTCGAGGCCGAGATGACCGAAGACGAGCTTCAGAAGGCACGGAAGGCGTCGGAAGAATACACGCCCGGGGACTTCCAGGTGTTGCGCGACGCCGACCACATCCGCGCCCGGCCCGGCATGTACATCGGCGACACGGGCTCGCACGGCCTGCACCACCTCGTCTACGAGCTGGTCTACAACTCCGTCGATGAGGCCCTCGCCGGGTTCTGCAAGAACATCACGGTCAAGGTCCACGCCGACGAGTCGTGCAGCGTCAGCGACGACGGACGCGGCATCCCCGTCGAGATGCACCCCACCGAGAAACGCCCCGTCCTCGAGATCGCCATGACCATCACCGGCGGCGGGGGCAAGTTCGGCAAGGGGGCGTACAAGGTCTCGCTGGGCCTGCACGGCATGGGCCTCAAGGCCGTCAACGCCCTCAGCGAGTGGACGGAGGCCGTCGTGCAGCGCGGGGGGCGGACCTACCGCCAGGAGTACGAGCGCGGCAAGCCGATCTCCGAGATCAAGGACATCGGGGCCAGCAAGCGGACGGGCACGACCATCCATTTCCGCCCCGACCCGGAGAAGTTCGGCGACTCCCGGCTGTCCTACGACACCCTGGAGTCGCGCTGCCGCGAGCTGGCCTTCCTGAACAAGGGGCTGGCGATCCGGCTGCTCGACGAGCGCGTCGGCAAGGACGAGACGTTCAAGTACGACGGCGGGATCGCCGAGTACGCGCAGTACCTCGCCGCCGACGAGAAGGCGCTGCACCCCACGCCGATCTACATCGACAAGGAGGTGCCCGGCCTCAAGGACGCCGTCATCCGCGTCGAGGTGGCGATGCTGTACACCGACGCGGATGACGAGCGCTGCAAGGCGTACACGAACAACGGCCTGAACCCGATGGGGGGGACGCACCTGTCGGGGTTCCGGGCGGCGCTGACGCGGACGATGAACAGCTACGGGGAGAAGAACGACCTGTTCAAGAAGGTGACCCCGATCGGCGAGGACTACCGCAAGGGCCTGACCGCCATCATCAGCGTGCAGCACCCCGAGCCGCTGTTCAACTCGCAGACGAAGGAGAAGCTGAATAACCCGGAGGTCGACGGGGCGGTGTCCAGCGCCGTCTCGGGGTTCCTGGCGCGCTTCCTGGAGGAGAACCCCAAGGAGGCGGGGCGGATCATGAAGAAGGTGGTCCTGGAGGCGGAGGCCCGCGAGGCGGCGCACAAGGCCAAGCAGGCCCTCAAGGACCGCAAGGGGCTCCTCTCCGGCGGCGGCCTGCCCGGCAAGCTGCTGGACTGCCTGTCGAAGAACCGCGACGACTGCGAGCTGTTCCTCGTCGAGGGCGACTCCGCCGGCGGGACGGCCTCCGACGGGCGCAACAGCCAGTTCCAGGCGATCCTGCCGCTGCGTGGCAAGCCGCTCAACGTCGAGAAGGCGCGGATGGAGAGCCTGCTGAACAACACGGAGATCACCAGCCTGATCAAGGCGGTGGGCATCGACATCGACGTGAAGCTGGACGCGGAGGACGTGGAGGAGGCTCTCAAGGGGCTGCGGTACGGCAAGATCGTGCTGATGAGCGACGCCGACGTGGACGGGCAGCACATCCGCACCCTGCTCCTGACGTTCTTCTACCGGCAGATGCCTCTGCTGGTGGCGCGGGGGCACATCTACGTGGCCCGGCCGCCGCTGTTCAAGGTGGAGGAGAAGAAGACCAAGCGGTTCGTGCAGACCAACGAGGCGATGGCGGAGGAGCTGATGGCGCGTGGCCTGAAGAGCGCGCGGCTGGCGATCCACCCGCCCGGCGGTGGCGCCCCGCGCGTCCTGTCCGGGCCGGAGATGGAGGGGATGCTGAAGGTCATGGCGCCGCTGGAGGACGCCTTGCAGACCCTGGAGCGGCGTGGCGTCAACCTGCGCTCGTATCTGGAGCAGTACAAGGAGGACCTCGGGGTGCCGGGCTTCCGCATCATCACGGGCGGCCGCGAGGAGTGGCGGCACACGGAGGCGGAGGTGGACGCCGTCCGTGAGCGCGAGCGGCAGCGGGTGGGGCACGACCTGGTGGCGGGGGCGGGGGCGGACGCCGCCGCGGCGCAGACCCTCCCGGCGGACGTGTTCATCGCCGACCCGATCCACGAGGCGAAGAAGATCAACAAGGGGCTGCGCGAGATCGCGCCGTTCGGGCTGGAGGCGAAGGATCTCCTCCCGCAGGTGCGGCTGGCGGGCCGCGAGCCGCCGACCCGCCTGCGTCTGGAGGCGGGCGACGGCGGCAAGGTGCTGCCGACCTTGCGGATGCTCGTGGCGGAGGTGCGCCGCCTGGGCGAGAAGGGCCTGACGGTGACGCGGTTCAAGGGGCTGGGCGAGATGGACAAGGACGAGCTGTGGAATACGACGCTCGACCCGGACCAGCGGACGATGCTGCAGGTGCGTCTGGAGGACGCCTCGGCGGCGGACAAGCTGTTCAAGAAGTTGATGGGCGACGACGTGCAGCCGCGGAAGGACTTCATCTACGAGCACGCCATCGAGGCGAAGGACATCGACCTGCACGGCGCGTGAGCCGGCAAGAAGAGGAAGGCATACCACGAAAGACACGGAAGACACGAAAAAGAAGACAAAGGAGAGAAGCAGGTATCAAGCAGGAAGACAGGCAGCCGCCTGTTTCTCCCTCTCTTGCTTCTTTGTCTTCCTTTCGTGTCTTCCGTGTCTTTCATGGTATGCCTCTTCTTGCTTGAGCTCCCCGCGTATCATGAGGCAGCATGAGAGCCATCTTCACGCTGCTCGCGCTCGCCGGGGCCGGCCAGGCCGCCCCGCCGAACGTCCTCCTGCTGCTCACCGACGACCAGCGCCACGACCTGCTCGGCGCGCTCGGCCACCCCGCCGTCAAGACGCCCAACCTTGATCGTCTCGTCCGCGGCGGCTTCATCTTCCGCAACGCCTACTGCCTCGGCAGCGGGGTGCCGGCGGTGTGCATGCCCAGCCGCAACATGCTGCTGTCCGGCAAGGCGTACTTCCGCTGGAAGGGGGCGCACGCCCCCGCCGAGGGCAGCCTGCCCGTGCTGCTGGAGGCCGCCGGCTACGAGACGTATCACCACGGCAAATCGGGGAACGTCGCGGCGATCATCCAGAAGAAGTTCCAGACGAACAGGTCGCTCGCCGACCAGAAGGAGCGCACCGGCGGCCAGCCCGGCAAGACCGTGGTCGATGACGCCATCGCCTTCCTGCGGAAGCGGAAGGCCGAGAAGCCGTTCTTCATGTACCTCGCCTTCGAGGCGCCGCACGACCCGCGCGTCGCCGCCAGGGAGTACCTCGGCCAGTACCGGCGCGAGAAGATACCCCTCCCGGCCAACTACCTTCCGGTGCATCCGTTCGATAACGGCGAGATGCTGGTGAGGGATGAGAGGCTGGAGAAGTGGCCGCGCACCGAGGACGCCATCCGCCGGCACCTGCACGAGTATTACGCCACGATGACCGGGCTGGACCACCACATCGGGCGGCTCCTCGACGAGGTGAAGCGGCTGAAGCTCGACGGCGACACGGTCATCGTCTTCTCGTCGGACAACGGGCTGGCGGTGGGGTCTCACGGGCTGATGGGCAAGCAGAGCCTGTATGACGCCGGGATGAAGGTGCCGCTCGTCGTCAGCGGCCCTGGGATCCCCAAAGGCGAGTCGGCGGCGCTGGTGTACCTGCTCGACCTGCACCCGACGTTGTGTGAGATCGCCGGCGCGAAGGCGCCCGCCGGGCTCGACGGCAGGAGCCTCGTCGAGGTGATCAAGGGCAAGAAGGCGGCGGTACGCGATTCGCTGTTCCTCTCCTACCGCGACGTGCAGCGCGCGGTGCGGGATGATCGGTGGAAGCTGATCCGCTACCCGAAGATCGGCCGGACACAGCTCTTCGACCTGAAGAACGACCCGCACGAGACGCGGGACGTGGTCAAGGACCACCCGAAGGAGGCGGGGCGCCTGCTGGGGGTGCTGCGCGGCTGGCAGAAGGACATGGGCGACGCGGCCCCGCTCAGCGTCGAGAGGCCGGGCGACGGCAAGTTCACGCCGCCCGCCGAGTGAGGAGGGCGTGATGCGTACCGAGCGTGAGAAGATGCTGGCGGGCGAGCCGTACGACCCGCTCGACGCCGAGCTGGCGCGGGCCAGGGCGCGGGCGCGCGACCTGTGTCAGGGCCTCAACGCCACACGGGAGGGCGACGCCGAGACGCGCCGCCGGCTGCTCGTCGAGCTGCTCGGGCGCGGCGGCGACAGCGTGTGGATGCAGCCGCCGTTCTGGTGCGACTACGGGTCGAACATCCGCCTGGGCGAGCGGGTGTTCTTCAACTTCAACTGCATCGTCCTCGACGTGTGTGAGGTGATCGTGGGTGACTTCACCCTGTTCGGCCCGGCGGTGCAGGTCTACACGGCGACGCACCCGATGGACGCCGCCCTGCGGCGGCGCGAGGAGTCGGGCAAGCCGATCCGCATCGGCTCGGACGTGTGGGTGGGCGGCGGGGCGATCCTTTGCCCCGGCGTGACGGTGGGGGACCGGGCGGTCATCGGGGCGGGCAGCGTGGTGACGCGCGACGTGCCGGCGGGCGTGTTCGCCGCCGGCAACCCGTGCCGGGTGATCCGGGAGATCCCCGGCCAGGCGTGACCCTGGCGTCGGCGGCCGCGGCGTGTTACCGTGGAGCCTGTCGCCGCCCGACGCCGGAGGCTCCCCCATGCCCCGCTGGCCCGCGATGGCCGTCTGCCTTCTCGCCGCCTCAGCGTTGCCCGCCGCCGGGCCGCCCGGACGCGCCTTCCTGTCTGCCGAGCAGCGCGACACGCTCGCCAAGGCTCATGCCGTCTTCCGGCACGGGGCGAAGCTGTGGAGGGACGGCAAGCACGACGATGGCCAGAAGGCCGTCGAGCTGGGCATCCGGGTGCAGCGCGCGCTGATCGGGACGATCATGCCCGAGGTGGCCGTGCCCGCCACGATCCTGGCCGGCGAGGCCGAGGCGGCGGGGGGTTATGACCTGGCCGTGCGTCTGCGCCGCGAGCTGTACCTCCTCTCCAGGGCGCAGCGCGGGGCGGACGACTGGCGCACCTTCGACGCCCTGCTGGCCCACGACGTGGCCACGCGGCTGGCGAAATGGCCGGCCGAGAAGCGCGAGCGGTGGAACGCCTCCACCGCCACCCTTGGCCGGGCGCGGGGGCTGTTGGCCGCCGGCAAGTACGCGGAGGCGGCCCGCGCCGCCGGCGAGGCCGCCGAGGGGCGCGAGGCGCTGCTGGGCAAGGGCCGGCCCGAGGCGCTGCTGGCGCGGGCCGCCTCCGCCGTCGCGCTGGGCCGGGGCGGCAAGCCCGCCGAGGCCGTCGCCCTCCTCCGCGAGGTCGTGGACGGGTGGCGGCGGCTGAAGTCGCCCGGCCACCCCGGCCTGGGGGGCGCGTTGCATCACCTGGCGTCGGCCCTCAACGCGGCGGGCAAGCACGAGGAGGCCCGCATCCAGGCCCGCGAGGCGGCCGACGTGCAACGCCTCGCCTGGGGCGAGCGGTCCGCCCCCCACGCCGGCACGCTGCTGCTGCTCTCCTCGGTGGAGGAGAGGCTCGGCAGGCCGCGCGAGGCCCTCGCCGCGGCGCTGCGTGCCCTGGCCGCCCTGCGCGACGCCCTCGGGCCGCGTCACGACGAGACGCTCACCGCCATGAACAACGCCGCCATCCTGCACAAGTTCCTCGGCCAATTCGCCGCCGCGCGGGCGCTGTACGAGGAGGTGTTGCGGGCCGAGCGCGGGCGCCTTGGCGGGCCGGGCAAGGGGTACGCCCTCGTCCTGTTCAACCTCGCCAGCCTGTGCCGCACCGAGGGCCGGCTCGCGGAATCGGAGAGGATGTACCGCGAGGTGCTGGCGATCCGCGAGAAGGAGGGGCAGAAGGGGGTGCCGCTCGCCGACCTGTACAACAACCTGGCCGGGGTCATGCAGGACAGGGCCGACTTCAAGGAGGCGCGGCGGATGTTCGGCCTGGCGCTGGAGATCTACCGCCGCGAGGCGGGGGAGCGCTCGCTCGCCTACGCCGCCTGCCTGCAGCAGATCGGGTCGCTGGCCTCGGCCGAGGGCGACTGGAAGAAGGCACAGGAGCTGAACGAGCGCGTCCTCGCCATCCGCCGCGCCAGGCTGGGCCGGCTGCACCCCGACCTCGTCTCGACGCTCCTCAACCTCGCCTCGCTGGCGGCGGAGCGCGGCGACTACACCCAGGCGATGGACCGGGCCATGCAGGCCCAGGAGGTGGTGGCCGCGTCGGTGGGCAGGACGCACCCCCTGAACGCCGACGTGCTGTCCACGCTGGCCCGCGTCCGCCGCGACACCGGCGACCCGCGGTCGGCCCTGGACCTGTTCGCCAAGGCCCTCAAGATCGAGGAGCGGGTCTACGGCGCGCAGCACCCGGCCACGCTGCGCACGCTCGGCGCGATGGCCGACCTGCTGCACACGGTGGGGCAGGCGGACGAGGCGCTCAAGCAGCGCGCCCTCCTGTACCGCTTCGCGCGGGCGCGGCACGGGCCGGACCACCCGGAGACGGCCTCGGCGCTGCTGCGCCTGGGGCTGGCGCAGGCCCGCTCGCGTGACCTGCCCGCCGCGCGCACGTCGCTGGAGGCCGCCGTCGCCATCTACGAGCGCCGCGAGGAGACGGGCTCGGGCTACATCGCCGCCCTCGGCACGCTCGCGGAGGTGGCGGCCCTGCAGCGGCGGCACGGTGAGGCGCTGCGTCTGTGCCGGCGCGTGGTGGGGCTGACCGAGAAGGAGAGGCCGGGGAGCGGGGCCCAGGCCCAGGCTCATGCCGCCCTGGCCGTGGCGCTGTGCGTCGAGGGCGAGGCCGCCGAGGGGCTGGAGGAGATCCGCAAGGCCGAGGCCGCGACGCGCGTGGTGCTGGCGTCGGCGTCGGCGGTGCAGTCGGAGCGGCAGCACCTCGCGCTGCTGGCGGAGTGGCGCGAGCGGCTCGATTTGCTGTTGAGCCTGGAGGCGGACGCGACGCGGAGCCACGACCTGGCACTGGCGTGGAAGGGGGCGGCGTTCTCCGGGCAGCGGCGGCGGCGGATCATGGCCCGCGCCCTCAAGGAGGGCAAGGCCGAGGCCGTGGAGATCGTGCAGAAGCTGGAGGAGGTGACGCGGCGGCTGGCGGCGCTGTCGCTGCGCGAGGGGGGCGGCGACGACGAGCGGCGGCGCCGGGAGATCCAACACCTGGCGGTGAGCAAGGATCTGCTGGAGGGCGCGCTGGCGCGGCTGATGCCCGCCGGCGTCGGCTTCGACCACGCCACCAGCGCCGAGGTGGCGCGGGGTCTGCCCGAGGGCGTCGCCCTGATCGACTTCCTCGTCTACGAACACCACGCCTTCGCGGGCAAGGGGCCGCGCCACGAGCGCCGCCTGCTGGCCTGGGTCGTCCGGCGGGGCAAGCCCGTCGGGCGCGTGGACCTCGGCCCGGCGGCGCCGATCGAGGAGGCCGTGTCCGGCTGGCGCCGCCTGATCGAGCGCGACCCCGGCGACAGGCCGGACAGGCTGCGCCGGCTGGTGTGGTCGCCCCTGGCGAAGCACCTCGGCGGGGCGTCTCTGGCACTGATCTCGCCGGACGGCGTGCTGGCCCGGATGCCGTTCGCGGCACTCCCCGGGGAGAAGGCGGGGGCGTATCTGATCGAGGAGATCGCGCTGGCCGTCGTCCCGGTGCCGCGCGTGCTGGCCCACCCCGCCAGGCCGCCCAAGGGCGGCGCGCCGCGGATGTTGCTGGCGGGCGGGGTGGAGTTCGGGAAGGGGGAGTGGGCGGCGCTGCCGGCCACGCGCCTGGAGGCGGCGGCGGCGGGGCGTCTCTTCTCGGCGGCGTTCCCCGGCGGCGAAACGAGGCCTCTGGGCGGGGACGGGCTGACCCGCGAGGCGCTGGCCGAGGAGCTGCCGAAGGTGCGCTTCGCGCATCTGGCGACGCACGGCTTCTTCGCCAATGAGAAGCTGCGGAGCGCGATGGCGGAGAGGCGGTACGAGCCGACCTCGCTGTTCGGACGCGACGGCGTGACGGGCTGGCATCCGGGGTTGCTCTCGGGCCTGGTGCTGTCCGGGGGCAAGCACCTGACGGCGCTCGAGGTGGCGGAGATCGACCTCGCGGACCTCGAGCTGGCGGTGCTGAGTGCGTGCGAGACGGGCCTGGGCAAGGAGGCGGGCGGCGAGGGGGTGTTGGGGTTGCAGCGGGCCTTCCAGTCGGCCGGGTGCCGCAACGTCGTGTCGTCGCTGTGGTCGGTGGACGACGCGGCGACGAGCGTCCTGATGGAGCGCTTCTACGCCCACCGGTGGGGGAAGAAGCCGCTGGCGTACCCGGAGGCGCTGCGGCAGGCGCAGCTCGACGTGCTGCGCGGGCCGGGGCTGGTGGAGCGGCGTGCGGCGGAGCTGCACAAGGAGCTGTCGAAGGCGGGCGAGGAGAGGGGGCTGCGCGGCGCGGGCAAGGCGGCGGAGAAACTTCCCGGCGCGGCGCGGCGAGCCCCGGTGTCGTGGTGGGCGGCGTGGCAGGCGGCCAGCGACGGCAGGGACTGATGGGGGCGAGGGGATGGAAGAGGCGCTGCTGCGGGCGATCCGCAAAGATCCCAGGGACGACGTGTCGCGGCTGGCCTACGCGGACTGGCTGGAGGAGCGCGGAGACGCGCGGGCCGAGCTGGTGCGGACGCACCTGTTGTTGCGGGCGCTGCCGCCGGACCACCCGCATCGTCGGGAAGGCGAGCCCCTGCTGAGCCGGCTGCGCCGCGGGGTCGATGCGGCGTGGCTGGCGGTGATCGAGCCGGAGCGGGTGCCGTCGGGCCGGCAAGGGGACGGCAGGATCTGCGACTGCTTCGGCCAGATCTCGGGCAGGCGCCGCGGCATCATCCCACGCGGATACGCGCTGCACGGGGAAACGCAGGACACGGAAGGTGGGGCGTGGGGGAAGTTACTCAAGGGCATCGAGGATGCCGCACTCGACGGGCGCGACACTTTCGCCCCCCTCGTAGGGCAGTCTTACCGGCCACCAGGTGCCGAAGACTTAATCCAGGGTGTTGGCCTGACCTCCCGAGAGCTGACTCAGATCGTCACCTTGCCGCCAGACATTGGCCGCCTCAAGAAAGTCAGGACGCTTCTCCTTTATGGGAGCGAGCTCACCCGCATCCCGCCCGAGATCGGGGACATGGAGGCGCTCGCCGAGTTCGACCCCTACACGTCTTACTGTCTCCACTGGCTGCCCTACGAGATCACCCGCTGCCCGGTCCTTCGTCAGAGCCGCATCAGCACCCGCGCCCTGTACGGCAACTACAAGCACCGGCCGCACTTCCCGCGCCTCGGCCCGTACACGCCGCCGAAGGGGCTACCGTACACCGAGCCGTCCAGGGAGTGCAGCGTCTGTCGGCGGCCCTTCACGGACAGGGGCCTGCATCGGGTGTGGATCTCGCTGCGGGTCGCGACGGACGTGATGCCGCTGCTGGTCAACGCCTGTTCGGAGGAATGCGTCCGCAGCCTGCCGAGGCCGGCCGACGGGTATGTTGATCGGCCCCACCGGGGCGGGTTAGAAGTCCTGCAGTCGCCCCCGCTGTGATCTGATGCTTCGCTGATGACTGGTCGTGGTGAATCGGATCATCGGGCGCAGGGATATCTGGTGATCAAAGGGGCGCCGGC
Organism: uncultured Alcaligenaceae bacterium; assembly: GCA_964630925.1. GTDB lineage: Bacteria > Planctomycetota > Planctomycetia > Gemmatales > Gemmataceae > RGDT01. The sequence goes on along the minus strand of CAZVZK010000025.1, from coordinate 73,901 downwards.
CTGCCTCTGGCTTTCCGGCAGGGGTGAGGGCGGGGTGGGTATGTGGCCGAGTGGTCAGGTGACCCGCGCACTCAGTGGGTCGCGGGTCACTCCTGCATTTGCGCTTCCTGACGCCCGCCACGAGGGATCGGCGGGGCGTGCCGCCCCGCCCCGCCGGCGGCGTGGCTGCCACGGAAGCAGCCGGCGCCCGACTCCACGACGGCGCGCCTTTTCGCTTGACCGCCCTCGCGCCGCCGCCTTACGATAGCCCTGATGGCGGCGGCGCTCCCACGTCTGTTGAAACTCCTGGCGGCGGCCCTGCCCCTCCTCCTGTGGGGCACCACGTTCGCCGCCCAGGCGCGTGCCGGCTGCGGTGACCATGTCGTCACAGGGGGGGGCGCTCCCACACCGCCCTGCACCGGCCCGGGTTGCTCGGCCCGCGAGGAGATCCCCCCTTCGCCCCCCGCGCCGACGCAGCCACGCCACGATGCCGGCCTCCTACATACCTCGCGTCCGGCCGACCACGCCCACGCCGGGCGTGGCGAGGGTGGCCACGCGCCAAGCCCGCGCCGGGGCCCGCCGTGCCCCGTCTTCCACCCGCCGCGCCGGGCGTCCTGACCTTCACGCCCGCCGAAACACCGACATCCACAGGCAAGCACGAACACCACGGCGCCGCGCCCGCGCGGCGTCCATTGGAGGCATCGATTCATGCGTCATCTGATCGCAGTCCTGTCCCTGGCCGGGCTGTCCGCCCTGGCCGCCGGCGACGAGAAGCCCACGGACAAGAAGGCGCCCGACAAGGCCGAGGACGTGCTCAAATTCCCCGGCGGCCCGAAGGAGGCCCTCGCCGCCGCCCAGTTCCTGGAAAAGGCGTACGGCAAGACGAGGCCGCCCGAGGCGGTCCGCATGCTCATCGCCATCGCGAAGGGGTCGAAGATGGGGCCGGGGGAGGGCTGGTTCGGCCCTTGCGACACGCGCTACACCTGGGAGTGGCTCGCCAAGCACCAGGGGGCCAGGGGCGACGGCATCACCGCGAAGGCGTTCCGCGGGCCGGCGGACCTGTTCGCCCGCCTCGACCGCGACCGCGACGGCCGCATCACCGCCGCCGACCTCGACTGGTCCGAGCGCAGCGCCTACCTGCAGCAGATGGCCATCGCGCAGCGCCTGTTCGCCCGCATCAACGCCGCCCGCGACGGGGCCATCACCGAGAAGGAGTGGGCGGAGTTCTTCAAGGCGGTGTCGAAGGGCAAGGGCACGCTGACGCCGGAAGCGCTGCACGACGCCCTGTTCCCGCCGACGCCCGCACGCGCCGGCTTCATGCCCGGCGACGGCCCGTCGCAGGAGGTGCTGGTACGCGGCCTGTTCGCCGGCGAGGTCGGCTCGTTGCAGGAGGGGCCGGGGCTGAACCAGGCGGCCCCGGACTTCACGCTCAAGACGGCCGACGGCAAGGAGAGCGTCCGCCTGTCCGGCCTGATCGGCCCGCGCCCCGTGGTGCTGGTCCTCGGCAACTACACCTGCGGGCCGTTCCGCCGCACCGCCATCGGCATCGAGGCGCTGCACCAGAAGTACAAGGATCGGGCGACGTTCGTGGGCGTGTACGTCCGCGAGGCGCACCCGACCGACGGCTGGGCGATGATGTCCAACCTGATGAGCGGCGTGGCGGTCAAGCAGCCGAAGACGTACGAGGAGCGGGCCGAGGTCTGTTCCAAATTCTGCGAGGCGCTGAAGCCGACCATGCCGTACCTGGTGGACGAGATCAACGACCCGGTGGGGAACGCCTACAGCGGGATGCCGGGGCGGCTGTACGTCATCGACCCGAAGGGGAAGGTGGCCTACAAGAGCGGGCGCGGGCCGTTCGGGTTCAAGGTCGGCGAGCTGGAGCAGGCGCTCGTGATGGCGCTGCTGGAGTCGCCGCCGGCGAAGAAGGGTGAGGAGAAGGCCGGCCGACGATGACGGGCTCAGGCGGCCCAGACCTTGCGCGAACGCGACGCGCGACGCCGCGTCCGTGCCGCGAGGAAGACCGGGATCATCATCCACGCGGAGGCGGGACGCGTCCCGGCCTCCTCGGCCATGCCGGCGAAGACCTCGTCGCACGGGGCGGCGGACGTCTCCTCCTCGCGCCCCTCCTCCTCCTCGCTGCCGGCGGGCGGCGTGGGGGTCGAGGGCGTCAGCTCGACGCGGCGCGGCTGGGGCGGCGTCAGCGTCACGGCGGGGAGGTTCACGCCGCCCTCGGGGGCCGGCGGCAGGGCGTCGGTCGCCGCGGGCGCCGCGGCCGGGGCCCTCTTGCGCGGGCGGGGCGCGTCGGCGGGGGCCTCCTCCGTCGGAGCCGGTTCGGACGGGGGGGAGTAGTCCGGCCCGTCGCTGATCTGTCGCAACCCGCCGCCCGGCCCGAGGGACGCGCCGCCGACATCGGCGTAGACGGCGTTGGACGTCAGGACGGCCAGGGCCGCCTGCCGCAGCTCGACGCGGGCCACGTCGGCGACGGTGCCGCGGTCGGGGACCGCCACCGTGATCGAGAACACCGTCCCGGACAGGTCCTGGAGGCGCGGCGTGGTGCGGGCGTCGAGGCGCATGGTGATGGTGCGGGCGAAGCGGTCCACGGTGTACTGGCCGGGGTCGATGACCACCTCGCGTCCGAGGCGGCGGTCGAAGTACGAGACCCGCGGGATGTCGAAGTCGTCGTTGGCGTACCGCAGGGTGATGATGGCGTAGTCGTCGGGGCCGACGTCGAGGGCGCGGATGTCGTAGGCACCGCCGATGGCCTGGCCTCCGAAGGTGACGAGGCCGTCCTGGCCGTCGGCCACCCCTCCGGGCACGTTGGCGAGGATGAGGGCCGAGGTGACGCCGCCGGGGGCCTTGACCAGGGTCACCGTGGCGCCGGTGACGCTCACGGTCACCTGCCCGCCCTCGGGGCCGACGCGGGCCTTGACGGCCTCGGTCACGAGGGGCAGCAGCACGTCGGCGAAGAAGGAGTCCTCGACGGCCGGGCCGGTGCCGTCGGCGACGCGCACGGTCACCAGGTAGGACCCCTCGGCGGCGTAGGTGTGCGCCAGGGTGAAGACGTTCCCGGTGAAGGCGAGCGGCTGCCAGCCGGAGCCGTCGCCGTAGTCGGCCTCGCCGGAGAGGGAGCCGGCGTCGCCGTAGCCGACGGTCACGGCGCGCTTGAACGGGACGCCCTCGTTGGCGAAGAGGTCGCCTCCCGCGTCGAACGCGGGGGTGTCGTTCTCGACCAGGAGGGGGAGGGAGTCGGAGGCGGAGAGGCCGCCGTCGTCCGTCACGGTGACCTGGACGGAGACGTAGGCGGGGAGCCGGGCCGGCAGCCCGCCCGCCGCCGTGTAGGAGTGGGTGGCGGAGAAGTGGAATTGGCCGAGGCCGTCGGGCTGGCCGACGGGGACCGACTCGGCGATGGACTGGTCGGCCTCGTCGCCCCAGCGGATGGAGGCGAAGTGGGGGCCGGTGTCGCCGTCGTCGAGGAAGGAGCCGATGAGGGTGACGGTGCGGCCCTCGGGCGTGGACCGGAATTCGCCGTCGAACTGGACGTCGAGGTCGAACTCGAGGGCGCGCGGGGGCAGTCCGGCGGGGACGGTGCGGTCCTCGAGGGTCTCGAGACCGGGCCGGGCCTGGGAGGGCAGGGCGGTCGCCATTGGTGGGCCTCTGGAACGGGGTGGACGCCCCGCAAGTGTCCTCCCTGGGCGCGCGGGAGTCAAGCCGGCGGGCGCGCGGTGCCCCAGGAGTAGAAGCGTTTGCGGAACGGGTGGCCGGACAACCCGCCCCCGTGGCCGGATACCATACCAACGCCCGCCCCGCTTTGGAAGCGAGGTGGCGGGGCCCGCAGACCGCCCATCTTCCGCCGTCGGGGTGAGCCATGCCGCGCGTTCTGCTGGAGGTGGCGGTGTCCTCCGTCGAGTGCGCTCTGGCGGCCGAAGCCGCCGGCGCGGACCGGCTGGAAGTGAGCCAGGCGCTGGCGCTGGGCGGGCTGACGCCGTCGGCGGGCCTGCTGCGTGGGGTGAGGCGGGCCACGCGCCTGCCGCTGATGGCGCTGATCCGCCCGCGCGAGGGCGGATTCATCTTCACCGAGGCGGAGCTGCGTGTGATGGAGGACGATGTTGAATTCGCCCTCGACAACGGGGCCGACGGCGTCGTCATCGGCGCACTGACGCCAGAGGGCGACGTGTCTCCGTGGATCGGGCGGTTCACGGCCGGCGGACGCGAGGTGGTGTTCCACCGGGCGTTCGACGAGGTGCGCGACCCGTTGGCGTCGCTGGAGGCGCTCCGGCGCATGGGCGTCCGCCGCGTGCTGACCAGCGGGCAGGCGGCGTCGGCCGTCGAGGGGGCGGGGCTACTGGCGCGGCTGATCGCGGCGGGCGGGGTGGAGGTCCTGCCGGGGGCGGGGGTGAACGCGGGGAACGTGGCGGAGCTGGTGCGGCGGACGGGCTGCACGCAGGTGCACGGGACGTTCCGGGGGGACGCGGGGGAGATGCGGCGCGTGCGGGCGGCCCTCGGCGATTGAGCCCGCACGAGGGCCGCGGGCGACGCGGCGCGTGTCACTTGCCGGGCGTCATCGTCTCCAGCTCGATGATGACCTTCTGCCCGGCCATCTCGGCCTCCTGCTTGACCATGCCGACGCCGGAGACGAACCAGTAGGTGATGGAGAGATCGACGCCGTTGACCTTGAGGTTGTCGGCGTAGACCTTGATGGCGCTCTTGTACTCGCCGGCGGGGACCCGGACGGCGGGCTTCTTGGGGTCGTCGCTGGAGACGTACTCCTTGCGGAAGACGCCCTTGAGCTCCTTGCCGTCGAGCTTGCTGTTGATGCTCCAGGCCTTCTTGCCGTCGAGGAGGAGGAGGGGGATGGGGGGCGTGGCCTCCTTGCCCTCGAAGGAGAAGCGGAGGATGGCGGGTGCCCCCTCCTGGTCGGAGCCGGCGGGGACCTTGGCGGAGGCGAGGTGCTCGAAGGAGACGACCTTGTCGCCGATGCGCATCTCGACGCGGGCGCACTCCTGCTTGCCGACGGTCTCCATCTTGGCGACGCGGAGGAAGTAGCGGTTCTCGGCGACGCGGTAGATCCAGGTGGTGCCGACCTTGAGGGGGAAGTCGAAGGGCTCGGCCTTGGACCCCTTGGTGTCCTTCTTGTCGTCCTTCTTCCCGTCCTTGGCCGCGTCCTTGGCCGCGTCCTTGGGCTTGTCCTTGCCCTTGTCCTGGGCGAAGGAGGGGAGGGCGAGGAGGGCGAGGGCGAGGGTCAGGGCGAGGGTGCGTGCGAGCATGGCGTGGGGTAACTCCAGGGGAAAAAGTCGCGTCGGGCGGAACCGGGGGCCGAAATTCCTGTTCTAAGAGATTGCCGGCGTCGTGCCCTCCGCGGTATGATGTTCGGTAGCCCGGAAGTCCGGGCACCCCCGCAGGGTGTCGTTGCTCCGACCCCTCCCGCCTCTCCCGCCCCCCCGCCTGTTCCCTGTTACGCAGACAGGATCCAGAGCGTTCGCCCACCCACCTCTGCGATCGGAGTCGGTCCATGCCGTTCAACCTGGGCGTCACCGAGCTGGTCGTCCTCCTGGTCATCGGGCTGTTGCTGTTCGGGCACAAGCTGCCGGGGATGATGCGCTGGCTGGGCAGCAGCCTCATGGAGTTCAAGAAGGAGATGAGCAGCGTCACGGACGAGCTGCGCGGCCCGGTGAAGTAATGCGGCTCAGCTCCGGGGGCGTCAGCCCCCGGCTCGCCCGATCGGCCGATCCGCGTTTCTCATGGCGGGCCGCCCGCGGGCCTGCTATGATGACGACACCGTGCGCCTCCCTTCCCGAACACCTAATCGAAGCGAGATAGGTCCATGACCCCCCTGTTCGCGTTCCTGAACCTCGGCCCGCAGGAGCTGATCATCCTGCTCATCATCGGCGTGCTGCTCTTCGGGCGCAAGCTGCCCGAGGTGGGCCGCTTCCTCGGCAAGGGCATCGTCGAGTTCCGCAAGGGCATGTCCGGCCTGGAGGACAACATCGACGCTCCGGCCGTGTCTGCCCCCAAGGCCGACAGCCCCGTCGTGGAGGCGCCCAGGCCGCCGCAGCGCATCGCCACCACGGCGCCCAAGTTCGACGACTCGCCCGCCAACGTCACGACGCAGCCGAAGGCTTGACAGCCCGCCCCTTGCCCGGTACTGTTCTAACTCACGCCTCCGGAAGACCGGGGGCGTGGGCCGCGCGGCTAACTCAGCGGTAGAGTGCGATCCTCACACGGTCGAAGTCACAGGTTCGAATCCTGTGCCGCGCATTTGAGTGAAAAATCGGTCATTGTCCGAGGTGTGGAAGAGGGCGTGGCAGGCGTCGCCCCTCCGCGGCGAGGAGGTCTGGCAAGCCTCCTGGCGTCTCGCCGGTGATCGTCCACCCTCGATGAAGAACCACGCCCCGTGCTGGGCCGAGGACCACGGTCCACGCGCCCCCCGCCCCCACGCCGACGATTCCCGAGGTGGCCACCAGTGAATCCGGGTGAGACACACACACGCACGGGCAGGGGCGGCGGTAGAATAAGTCCGGCCCTATCGCCGGTGTCCCCATGCCAGCCGTCCCCCTCGAACGCTTCGTCGGCTGCCTCGTCGGCCTCGCCGCGGGCGACGCCCTCGGGGCGCCGTTCGAGGGCATGCCCGCTGACCACGTCTTCTGGGTGCATGGGCCGATCCACGAGTGGCTCGACGCCCCCGACCTCGACCCCCTCCGCACCACCGATGACACCCGGATGACACTCGCCGTCGCCGAGGAGATCATCGATCACGGGGGCATCGACCCGGACCGCCTCGCACGCCGCTTCGCCGCCGGCTACGACCCCGAACGCGGCTACGGCCCCGGCGCCCGCCGCATCCTCGAGGCGATCCGTGCCGGGGGTGACTGGCGCTCGCTCGTGACGGAGGTGTTCCCCGGCGGGTCGTTCGGCAACGGGGCGGCGATGCGCGTCGCGCCCGTCGGGCTGGCCTTCGCCGACGACCACCCGCGCGTCATCCTGGAGGCGCGGCTGTCGGCGATGCCGACGCACGCGCACCCGCTCGGCGTCGAGGGCGCCGAGCTGCTGGCGCTCGCCGTGGCGCTCGCCGCCCAGGGGCCGCCTCTGGACCGCAAGGGCTTCCTCGGCGTGCTGGAGGGGCGTTGCCATTCGGAGGAGTTCCGCTGGCAGATGCGGGCGATCCGCAAGCTGCGCCGGGGCCACTCCATCGGCTTCCTCGGCAGCGGGCTGCCGGCGCAGCGCTCCGTCGGGACGGCCATCGCTTGTTTCGTGACCAGCCCGGACGACTACGCCGGCGTGATCCTCAAGGCGATCACCCTGGGCGACGACACGGACACGGTCGCGGCGATGGCGGGGGCGATCAGCGGGGCATATCTCGGCATCGACGCCATCCCGGCCCGTTGGATCGAGAAGCTGGAGGGGGCGGCGGAGATCCGCGACGTGGCGCGGCGGCTGCACGGGGTTGTGAGCCACGTCTGATTTCCGCTCTTGCCCCCATCGCCGCGATCTGATATTTCTTCCACCTGATCGCCTGTACCATTCAGGAAGGAAGGTCTCTCGCGATGGCCGTCTCCCCCATCCCGCCCGGCTACCACACGGTGACGCCGTACCTCGTCCTCAAGGGCGCGGCGGCCGCCATCGAGTTCTACAAGAAGGCGTTCGGCGCGGCCGAGCTGTTCCGCATGGAAGGCCCCGGCGGCTCCATCGGGCACGCCGAGATCAAGATCGGCGACTCGCAGATCATGCTCGGGGAGGAGTGCGGGGAGATGGGGTACAAGGGCCCCGCCACGCTCGGCGGCACGCCGGTCGGCATCATGCTCTACGTCAAGGACGCCGACGCGGTGTTCAACGCCGCCGTCGCCGCCGGGGCGAAGGTGATGAAGCCGATGCAGAACCAGTTCTGGGGCGACCGCTGCGGCACGGTGATCGACCCGTTCGGGCACCAGTGGACCGTGGCCACCCACGTCGAGGACGTGCCGCCGGAGGAGATGCAGGCGCGGATGGAGAAGGCGATGAAGGAATCCGCGCCGAAGTGATCTGGCCCTTGGACGGCGGCCCCGCGTGCGGTAGGATGCACACAGACGCATCTCACTGCACGCGGGGGTACCGCCGCGGGGATGAGCAACGATCTCCTCTGCAACTGGTTCGGCCTGCCGCCGGGCGGCTGGCCGCCCGACCACTACCGCCTCCTCGGCCTCCCGCCGGGCGAGGGGGACGTGGGCCTCATTGAGACGCGGGTCCACCAGAAGCTCGACGAGGTGCGGCGGTATCAGTGCCTCCACCCCGGCCCGGCCACCGAGGCGATGAACCGCCTGGCGCAGGCGTTCGGCTGCCTGACCGACAAGGCGCAGAAGCGCGTCTACGACGAGACGGTCCTGGGCATCAAGCCGAAGTCCACGCCCCCACCCCTGCCTCCCCCCATCCCGCCCGTGCCGTCCGCCGCACCCGCCACGCCCACCGCACCCAAGGAGCCGCACGTCTGGCTCTACACGCCGGGGGCCGCCGCGCCTGGCGAGGTGGCGCCCCCGCCGCCCCCGGTGCGTAGCGCCGGGAAGGGCGGCAGGCCCACGGATATCCTCCCGCTCCCGGCCGAGGCCCTGCCGCTGCCGGCGGTGATCGTGGAGCCGCCGCCCGAGCCCGAGCCGGAGAAGGACTGGGAGCCGCCGCCGCAGGTCGTCATGCCCGACGCCCCGCCCAAGGATCTCGTCGCGGAATCCGCCCGGCGCTCGGAGGAGGCGACGACGGGCCTGTCCACGCGGCGGGCCGTCTACCGCCGCATCGCCCAGACGCGGCACCTGCTGCGGCTGTGGCACCAGCTCGCGAAGTTCCTCAAGGCGCCGGAGGAGAGGCTGTCACGGCAGCAGGCGCTGGAGATGTTCCGCCTCATCCGCAAGGCGGAGGTCGGCATGAACGACTTCCCGCTCATGGGCGAGGCGGGCCAGCCCGGCTACCTGATCGTCACGCTGACGCAGCTCAGCAACTCGGCGGCCCTGATGACGCTGTCGCCCAACCAGCGCGAGTCGCTGGCCCGCGACTGGAAGGCCGGGCTGACGTTCCTGGAGTCGCACCGCGACTACCTGCGCGCCCAGGCCAAGAAGCTGAAGAAGCGCGGCCTGCTGGTGTGGGTCGAGCGTGCCTTCCGCGCCGTCCTCAACGAGCAGCCCATCGCCGTCGCCGCCGTCCTCGCCGGCATCGCGGCCCTCAGCATCGCGGTGATCCGCAGCCTGCCGTAGGAAGCAGGACCCCGCGAAGGCGCGGGCGCAGCAGGTGTCTCGCGAAGGCGCAAGCGCAGCAGGTGTCAGCCAGTAGTCCGTCAGCTCGGCCTCCGGCGATCCCGCCGGCGCCTGGTAGTCGTACCACCACCGCGCCTTCGCCGGCAGCGGCATCAGGATGCTCTCGATCCGCCCGCCCCCACCGCACCGAGGCCGCCGGCTCATCGAGGCGCTGACCGGCATCCGCCGCCCGCCCGGCCAGACACGCGAGCCCCTCAAGGGGCTCGGCCTGAAGTTCCGGCGTGTCCGCGCCATCCCCGCCACCCCCATTCAACATGATTCTCGCGGACAGGACGGCCCTGTTTCTCGCACTGGTAAGTGGGGGAAGGCTCGACCCGCCGAGGCACTGATTTCCGGCCCGTGGCCGGGTCGGCACAATGCCCCGCGGGTCGGCAAGTACGGGGAGTCGTCCACTCGTCGGTGGAAGGAGGGCAGGATGGGGTTGCTGAAGTGCCGTTTGTTCCTGACGCCCCTGGAGGTCCGCTCGCGGCTCGAACGCTGCTTGCTCAAGGATTCGGACCACGTTGTCCAGGGGAATCGGGGAGAACACGTCCGGAAGATCCAGGCCGCGCTGAACCGGCTGAGCGCGGGCCGTGGGAGGGAGAACTTCAAGCTGAAGGAGGACGCCATCTACGGCCCCAAGACGGCCGCCGCGGTCAAGGCGTACAAGAACGCCCCCTCACGGAAGATCCTGGGGCCTGGGCAGAAGACGGCGGACGACATCGTCGGCAAGAGGACCATCAAGAGCCTCGACGACGAGATGGACATCCTCGAGAACGAGGTCCCCTCCGGGAGCCTGTTCGTCTCCTTGACCGTCCTCGGCACGCCCCACGACCACGGCAGCGAGTGCCCGCTCTCAGGGTTTGCCAAGCCCGGAAGCGAGGGCCGGACCCATCACTCGGCGACCCCGATCAACCCCATCGGCACGGGGAGCATGATCAACATCGGCGGCGAGGACGAGACGAAGTACCTCGGCTTCAAGGACTTCTCGACCAGGAGCGGCGTTACAGGCGGGCCGCCGATCGGCAGCCCGGTCGGCCGGCCTTTCACCGAGGCGGAGCCCGCCCGGTCCGCGAGCGACATCTGCTTGCGCGACTCCCCGCTCACCGCGGAGATCAGGAAGGAGATCAGCCGCCTGGCGCGCCCGGGGTGCCGGCTGACCGTCGCTCAGAACAACATCGAAGCCACCAACGGTAACAGGCAATTCCTGCTCTCGCTGGGGACCATGCTCGAAGACGTCTTCATCTTCAGCGACGATGCCGAAGAGGAATTCGAACATGAAGTCCTGGTGATCGCGATGAGGGGGGACGGGCGGTACTTCGACGAGATCCCGCGCACCAGCGGGGCCAAGGTATTCCCGCCGGGGAGGGTGGTCAGGGATGGCCCGAATGCCCAGGTTTTCCCGTGATGCCGCCCCAAAGCCGAAGTCTTGCGGGGCGGCGGCTTGCCGGGGGGCAAGAAGCAACGCCCGGCACCGACGAGGCCCCGCCGCGCTGGGTGAGAACCGCCGCCGCCCTCGGCAGGCTCCCGCAGGGCAGGCGCCGACGAAGGGGCGCTCGCACAAAGTCATGCCCCCTCATCCGCCCATTCGCGCGGCTTCAGCCAGTAGTCCGTCAGCTCGGCCTCCGGCGAGCCGGCCGGCGCCTGGTAGTCGTACCACCACCGCGCCTTCGCCGGCAGCGACATCAGGATGCTCTCGATCCGCCCGCCCGTCTTCAGGCCGAACGTCGTCCCCCGGTCGTACACGAGGTTGAACTCGACGTACCGCCCACGCCGGTACTCCTGGAACTCCTTCTGCGCCTCCGTCCACGGCTCGTCCCGCCGGCGCTGCACGATGGGGGTGTAGGCCGGCAGGAAGGCGTCGCCGGCGTCACGCACGAAGGCGAACGACGCCTCCGGCTCCTTCTCTAGGTAGTCGAAGAAGATGCCGCCCACGCCGCGCGCCTCGCCGCGGTGCGGCAGGAAGAAATACTCGTCGCACCAATTCTTGAGGTGGGCGTAGTCCACGACGCCGGCGTGGCGTAGGCACACGTCGCGCCAGGTGCGGTGGAAGTGGATCACGTCCTCGCGGCGCGGGTAGAACGGCGTCAGGTCGGCGCCCCCGCCGAACCACGCCCTGTCTCCCTTGGCGAGGTGGCGGAAGTTGGCGTGGACGGTGGGGACGTGCGGATTCCTCGGGTGGAGGACGAGCGACACGCCGGCGGCCTGGAACGCCCGCCCCTCGCCGGGGATCTGGCGGGCGAACTCCTCGGGCATCTCGCCGTGGACGGCGGAGAAGTTGACGCCGGCCTTCTCGAACAAGCCGCCCTCGATGAGGACGCGGCTGCGTCCGCCGCCGCCCCCGGGGCGGTCCCACGAGTCCTCGCGGAAGCGCCCGCCGTCGAGGGCCTCCAGCCCGGCGACGATGCGATCCTGCAGGCCGCGGAAGTAGTCGGAGGCCCGTTCGTGGAGTGTCTGCATGGTGGTCACTTGCGTTCGCGGAAGGGCGGGTCGAAGAGGCCGCCGGGGGATGGGTCCGTCTCGACGCGGCTCATCTTGAGGTCCCAGCGGCCGCCGGGCTTGTTGCGGGCCACCCCGTGCATCACGCCGTCGCGGAACTCGCCCTCGAACCAGCAGTAGCGGCCGTTCATCTCCCAGAAGATCCGGGCGCCCTCCTGCCGCCACACGCCGGTGTTGTAGGTCTGTTTGCCGTAGGTGTAGACCATCTGCCCGCCGGGCCGGAAGCGGTAGGTCGTATCGCCGACGACGCCCGAGCCGTGCCAGATGGTGTTCTCCAGGCCGGTGAGGGGCGGCACCTTCCTGGGGAGGAACGGCGCGGGGGCGGCCAGGGCCTGGGTGACCCAGAGCAAGAGCAACAAGGCGGAGGCACGGGACATGAGAACGGCCCTCGCGGGTGTCTGCCGTCACGATAGCCGGCCGGGCCCCTGCGTGCCAGCCCTGATGACCGCCGACTTGACGTTGCACCATCGGCCCGGTTGTGGGTATAGGCCCCTCGTCGGTCCGATACCCCCCGCCAGGAGGCCCGTCGTGAGCAGGAAGCACCCCACCCCCGCAACCCCCGCCGCCCAGCCCGCCCCCCCCGCCGCCCCCGCCGAGCCTGCCGAGCAGGCCGCCGAGGAGAAGCCGGGCCTGAGCGGCCTGCTGTGGAAGGTGGTGGGCGGCCTGGCCGTCGGCCTGGGGCTGGCGGTCGTCGTGGCGGTCTACCACAGCGTGCAGGCCCAGCTCGGCGGCCTGAAGGCCGACATCGCCGCCGCCGGCAAGGAGCTGCGCGGCGAGACGACGCGGCTCGGCACCGCGCAGAACACGATGGCGAAGAAGGAGGAGGTCTCGACACGCCTCCGCAACGTGTGGGACCGCCTCAAGGAATTGCAGGCCGGCCGCACCGACCTGACCAGCCTCCGCGAGCGCTGCGCCCTCCTGGGCGAGCTGTACAAGGCGGGCGAGGCGGAGCGGATGAATCTGGCCGACCAGGTGCGCAAGATGCGCGAGAAGGGCCGGGCCGCCGAGGAGAAGGCGGAGCTGGCGAAGCAGGTGCGCAGCCTCCGCGAGCGCATCGCGTCGCTGGAGACGAGGCCGGCGGGGAGTGCCGAGGAGGCCGAGAAGCCGTAACCTTCCGGGGACACCGCCCCGGAGGCCGTCCCCATGTTCACGCTCGCCGTCCTGGCGGCCCTCGGCGGGCCGCCCAACGTCCTGCTCATCATCTCCGACGACCAGGGCTGGACCGATTTCGGCTTCATGGGCCACGACAAGGTCAAGACGCCGCGCATCGACCGGCTGGCGAAGGAGAGCGCGGTCTTCCCGAACGGCTACGTGCCCACGTCGCTGTGCCGGGCCAGCCTGGCCACGCTGCTGACGGGGCTGCACTCGCACCAGCACAGGATCTGCTGCAACGACCCGCCCGACGGCACGGACCGCGCCCTGATGCACCCGTTCATCAAGAAGGCCCCCGCCCTGCCACGGCTCCTGGCGTCGGCGGGGTACGTCAGCTTGCAGACGGGCAAGTTCTGGGAGGGGCACCACGAGAACGCCGGGTTCACGCACGGCATGACGGTCAAGGGCCGGCACGGCGACGACGGCCTGAGCATCGGGCGCAAGACCATGAAGCCGATCCACGACTTCCTGGCCGGCCCGGCCAAGGGGAAGCAGTGGTTCGTGTGGTACGCGCCGATGCTGCCGCACGAGCCGCACAACCCGCCGGCGCGTCTGCTGAAGAAGCACGAGGACGGCAAGCTGCACCCCAAACTGGCGAAGTACCACGCGATGATCGAGTGGTTCGACGAGACGGTGGGCGACCTGCTCGACCACCTGTCGGAGAAGAAGTTGCTCGACGAGACGCTGGTGATCTTCACGGTGGACAACGGCTGGATCCAGGAGACGGGGCCGAAGAAGACGACGCGCGGCAACTTCGCGCCCAAGAGCAAGCTGTCGCCCTACGACGGCGGGCTGCGCGTGCCGGTGCTGATCCGCTGGCCCGGCAAGGTGAAGCCGGGGACGTACAAGGACCTGGTGTCCACGGTGGACATCGTCCCGACGATCCTGGCGGCGGCGGGCGTGAAGATCCCGAAGGGGCTGCCGGGCCTGCCGCTGCTGGACGTGGCGGCGGGCAAGGGGGCGCTGGCGCGGGAGGCGGTGTTCGGCGAGATCCACGAGCACACGGCGAAGGACATCGACAAGCCGTCGGTGAGCCTGACGCACCGGTGGGTGCGCGAGGGCGACTGGAAGCTGATCGTGCCGGTGAAGGGCGATCCGGAGCTGTATGACGTGGCGAAGGACCCGTTCGAGAAGAAGGACGTGGCGAAGGACCGCCCGGGGGTCGTGAAGAAGGTGCGGGCGACGCTGGACGCGTGGTGGGACGGGAGGTGAGGGCCCGCTCCCCGCAGGGCGGGCGGCCTCGCCTGTGTGGAGGCCGGACACCTCCCAGCGTCCGGCACCGCGCGGCCGGCCGGCCGCGGAGGAGGCCACGGGCACACCGCGCCGCCGGTGCGACTCACCGGTCAAGCGTTCCCGGGGGCGGCGGTCGAAGCCAGGGCCGCCGCGTGGCAACCGGCGAGCTCGGCTTCCGCCGTCACGCACATGCTCAGGTCTCGGAGCAACCCGTCGGAGAGCTTGTAGATCCAGCCGTGGACCGCCAGCGTCTGGCCCCGCGCCCACGCCTCCCGCACGACCGTCGTCTGGCTCACGTTGACCACCTGCTCGATCACGTTCAGCTCACACAGCCGATCGTGCCGGTGGGGCTCGTCCGGCAGCCCCGCGAGCAGCCCCCGGTGCTTGGAGTGGACGTCCTGGACGTGCCGTAGCCAGTTGTCGATCAGCCCCAGTTTCTGGTCGCGCAGGGCCGACAGGACACCCCCGCAGCCGTAATGCCCGCAGACGATGATGTGCTCGACCTTGAGCACCTCCACGGCGAACTGGATGGCCGACAGGCAATTCAAGTCCGTATGTACGACCACGTTCGCGACATTCCGGTGGACGAACATCTCGCCCGGCAACAGACCGACGATCTGGTTGGCGGGGACACGCGAGTCCGAGCACCCGATCCACAGGTACGACGGCGACTGCAGGCGCGACAGCCGGCGGAAGAAGTCGGGATCGCGCCGGGTCGTCTCGGCGGCCCACTCCCGGTTCTTGACGAACAAGCTACTCAGTACTCGCATGTCGCATCCTTAATAAATAACCCGTCGAACGAATCCCTATCAACCCCGGGCAGCGGCACGGACAGCTCCGCGTCGAAGCCCTCTTGGTCGAGGACGTACGCCTTGTGGCTCACCGACATCGGCGGCCCCACGCCTACTTCCTCACACCGAGGATCCGGCACCTTTGTAGCCGAACGGTGAACCTGCATGCCGCCCCGGTCAGGTGCAACCCCCCGGTTCGGCCGGGCCGCCTGCCCACGTATCGGCGGCGAAGACCGGGGTCACCGATGCCGTTCGTGTGTGAGTGGCCAACCTTCACGCGGCCTTCAGGATCTCGATCATCTTCTCGGCGACGCCCTTGGCCGAGGCCGGATTCTGCCCATTGACGAGGTTCCCGTCGGCGACACTGAACGGCTGCCAGGGCGCGGCCTTGTGGAAGATCGCGCCTTGCTTCACGAGGGCCGACTCCAGCTCGAACGGCACGTCCGCCTTCGCGTAGTTCTCCTCCTCGTCGTTCGTGAACGAGCTGATCTTCTTCCCGGCGACCAGGAGTGTGCCGTCGCTCAGTTTGACGTTGAGCAGCGACACCGGCCCGTGGCACACCGCCCCGACCACCGCCTTGCGCTCGTACGTCTCCTTGATGACCTTCTTGAGCAGCGGGTGTTCGGGCATGTCAACCATCGGTGCCAGGCCGCCGGGCATGAAGATCGCGTCGTACCGCGACACGTCCACGTCGGACAGCATCTTGGCCTTCTGCATCGCGGCCCAACCCTTACCCACCAGGAAGGAGAGGTTGTCGGGGTCGTCGGCCAGGTTGAGCGCGTCGAGGAACGGCGTGTCGCCGGTCAGGCTGGCGAAGTCGATGGCGTACCCCGCGCGATCGAGCTCGGCGTAAGGGTGCGCGACTTCGGGCAGGAAGTTCCCTGTCCGCCTGTTGTGCGGCCCGATGGCGTGGGCGTTTGAAACGATGAACAACATCTTTTTCGCCATGAGCGCTCCTTGGCGCGATCGGTTTTTGATGTCGATGCGTCACGTCGGTTTATCACACACAACGGCCACGCCGCCGTCAACCCCCGGGCCGGTCAATTCACCACCTGCGGCGCGGATGGGAGAGGCTGGGAGAGGCGGAGACCGCCTCCTCGTGCGTCACCCCGAAGCGGTGATCCACTGGGGGAGCCTCCACGTCCACGCCGGCCCCGGCGGCGGGCATCGCCTGTCCTTGGCCTCCCTGGTCACGCAGGTCGTCCTCCCCTCGCCGGCGTGACCGTCCTTCTGCTGGCTGACCCGCCCCCCATCCCGTATCATCGCCGGGGGGAGGGCTGACATCCATGACGCTCCGCGTGACTCTCATCCAGGGCGGCGGCAACGGCCTCGACCAGGTCCCCGCCGTCAAGGACATCCTGCGCGCCGCGGGCGTCGCCATCGAGTTCGACGAGCACCTCGCCGGCTGGGCCTCCGTCGAGAAGGGCCAACCCGCCCTCCCGCCCGCGCTCCTCGACTCCGTCCGCTCCAGCCGCGTCGCCCTCAAGACCAAGCTCCTCCCGCCCCCCGGACGCGAGGAGGTCGGCAAGAAGAGCCGCGGCAACTACAACGTCCAGCTCCGCAAGGAGCTCGGCCTCTTCGCCACCGTCCGGCCCCTCCGCAACCTCCCCGGCCTGCCCGCGCGCTTCCAGGACGTGGACATGGTCGTCATCCGCGAGATCACCGAGGACCTCTACAGCTCCATCGAGCACGAGATCGTCCCCGGCGTCGTCCAGTCCATCAAGGTCGTCACACGCAAGGCCTGCGAACGCTTCCTCTCCTTCGCCTTCGATTACGCCAGGGCCAAGGGCCGCAAGGAGGTCGTCTGCGTCCACAAGGCCAACATCCTCAAGCTGGCCGACGGCCTGTTCCTCGATGCCTTCCGCGAGGAGGCCGCCCGCCACCCCCAGCTCAAGGCCCGCGAGCTGATCGTGGACAACTGCTGCATGCAGATGGTGTCCCGCCCCACCCAGTTCGACGTCCTCGTCATGGGCAACCTCTACGGCGACCTCACCAGCGACCTCGGGGCCGGCGTCGTCGGCGGCATCAGCACCGCCCACGGCATCAACGTCGGCGACGGCCTGCGCGTCTACGAGTCGTTCCACGGCGGCAGCCGCGACCAGATCCCCGAGGACACCGCCAACCCCCTCCCCCTCCTCCTCCCCGCCTGCGACCTGCTGGAGGCCCACGGCCACGCCCCCGCCGCCGCCAACATCCTCCTCGCCGTGGGCAAGGTCCTCACCGAGGGCCAGGTGCGGACGCTCGACCTCGGCGGACGCTCCACCACCGCCGAGATGGCCAGGGCGATCATCCGGGCGATGGGATGACCCCTCACCCGTCGGCGAGGACGCCCGCATCGGGGCCCTCGGGCGGGGCGGCTCCGGCGAGATCTGGCGGGCCGTCGGGCCAGGCGGAGTCGAGGTGGCGCTCCAGCTCATCCACCTGCACACGGAGCTCGGCCAGGGCGAGCAGAAGGCCCTCCAGCTCATCCACGGGATGCGCCATCCACCACCCCCCTCAACGGCGCGGCCGTGGCCGACGCCCATTCGAGGCGTCGGCCACGGCCATACCGGACATCACGATTCAGAGGTAGCTGACAGCCGGTTTGAAGTGGACAGCAGCCGGCCTCCCCGTGAGTCGGGAGGCCGGCTGTTCTTGCTTCCGCTGGCTTCCGCTGGCTGTCGGCTATTCGGTCACCAGCACCCGAGCACCTCGCGCGACATCCGTGCCAGGCTCTGCTCGTTCACCGTCGCCGGCTCGCCGCAGTCGCCGCAGCGGATGTGCCCGCACGCCAGCAGCGTCGAGAAGATCATGTCCTCGAACGTCTCGCCGTCGCCCACCGCGTACCACGGGCCGACCTCCGCCATCCGGTCGAGCACCTCGGCGGCGGGCGTGTCCGGCGTCGCGGTGAAGGCGTGGTCGCAGCAGGGGCAGTACAGCTCGACGTTCATGGCGTCCTCCTGATCGGCATTCGGATGTGAGGGCGTTCGTCTCGTGTCGGGTACAGATGCAATCCCGATACCAATCCGACGCAGGAGGGGTGGATTTTTTTCGGACGGGTCGCACCTCCCTTGGGGGGCAAACACTTGTGGCGTGGCGTGCTGGCCCGGCGGTGCCGGGTGGGCCTGCCGGGGCGTGTAGGGCCGGGGTGTAAGAATTGCAGACGCGACGCCGACGGGCGAGCGAGAGGGCCGCGTTAGAAGTTGCGGTTACCTCCCCTCATGACGGTATTGCCGTCATCGTGATAGATGGGCTGGGGGCAGAGGTGCGACTCGTCGCCGGGGTTCGCATCGGCGTAGTCGAGGATCTCGGGGCCGAGGGCGTCGGGTGTGATGTCCGGGTCGCACATGCCCACGACACCGCGCATGGTCTTCAGGAGGGCGACGACGGAGCCGGCTATGGTGTCGCCGGCCGCGAGGACCGCCGGGCTGACGGAAGTGATGCGGGTGAGGGTCCCGTTGCCGAGCAACTGGGCCCCGGTCTCGGGGAGGATGACCTGCAGCCCGCCGCCCTTGACGTACAGGCCCTGCGAGGTGGTCCAGGTGTCGATGGTGTCCAGGGCGGTGGACTCCAGCACCTCGATATCCTTGGTCAGCCTCATGGTGACCTTCTCGCGGCCAGCGAGGTTGACCCCCAGCTTGGTCGGGTTGGTGCCGCCCTTGGTGCAGAAGATGCCGAGCTTGCCGTTGGCCCCGACGTACATGTCGACGTCGGTGCCGGCGGGCAGCTTCCGCACCTTGACGTCCCCGGCGAGGTTCATGTCGTCGAGCATGCTGCAGATCGTGTGGTTGCCGTGCTCGTTGTCGGGGATCGACTTGCCGAGGTGCTTCTTGAGCCAGGACATGGCGGTGACCTCGCTCTCCGGCTTGGCGGGCTTGCGCGGGGGCTTCTTGCCGCCGAACTTGCTGACGTAATAGCGGTGCATCAACTGCTGCCAGTGGGCGAGGGGCTTGCCCAGGTACTTCCAGGTGGAACGGGCGGCGGCGGCGGCGGCCTTCTTGGTCAGCTTGACGCCGACCTTGACGAGGAGCGTGAACATCAGCTGCACGCCGACCAGGGCCACGAATTTGGAGAACGCCTGTGCGGCGGCGTTCATGTCGGCCTGGTTCTGGCAGTTGGACGCGCCGGCGAGGAAGTCGTACAGGTGGCCGGCCGCCTCGATGGCGATCTGCACGTTGCCCACCAGCCCCCAGGCGGTGAGGGCGATGGTGGCCAGCCACCCCACGGGGGTGAGCTGCAGGCCGGCCCACACGACGAAGATGCCGGCCATCAACTTCCAGTTGTCGCGGATCAGGGCGAACTGCTCGCGCAAGTCCTCCTCGATGTAATTGATCGAGCGCTTGATCGCCTCGCCGAGCCGTTCGAGGTAACAGTGGTTGGCGAAGGGGTTCGCGGCCCATTTGACGAAGTTGGCCCTGCCCGACACGTCCAGACCCCCGTAGCAGGTGGCGGCGCCGTCGTAGAACTCGACCTTGACCCGCACCGGGTTGGTGTGCGTGATGGTGAATTCGAAGGTGCCCACCGATTTCGGGGTGGTGTACGCGGCCACGAACCTGCCGCGGTCGATGCAGGCCGCCCACTTGAACGGGTAACGCGTCTTGAGGTCGCCGTGCAGCAGCACCGACCCCTTGATGGTCTTGTTGTCCACCAGGGAATCGACGGCGACGGCCCAGAACTGATGGCACCGGTCCAGCCCGTACAGGGTCCCCGTGGGGAAGGGAGGGTCCTTGAGCAGCTCGGCGGACATGGATGGCCTCTCGGTAACCGGAATCCGTCACGGGACGAACGTCCCGCTGAATGAGGAACGGAGGTCCCGGCCCGATCCGAACCGGCGGCACGATTTTCCGGCCCCGCCCGACGTGATACAATCGGGGGGAAGAGGAGCGAACCATGCCCGACGAGGCCTTCTCCGACCTCCTCATCAAGGTGCGCGCCGGCGACGCCGCCGCCCTCTCCGACCTCGTGCGCCACTACGAGCCCGAGGTCCGCCTCGCCGTCCGCGCCCTCCTGGGCGGCGGCGGCCTGCGCCGTCACTTCGACTCCCTCGACGTCGTCCAGGCCGTCCTCGTCAAGTTCTGCACCCACGCCGCCGCCGGACGCTTCGACCTCCAGTCCCCCGCCCAGCTCCTCGCCCTGCTCAACCGCATGGCCTACAACTCCTTCCTCGACCGCGTCCGCCACGAGGGCGCCCAGGAACGTGACTACCGCCGCGCCGAGGCCGGCGACGTGTTGGAGGGCGTCCGCGTGGCCAGCCCCGGCCCCGGCAGCATCGCCGGCTGGCGCGACGAGCACCGCGAGATCCGCCGCCGCCTCACCGACGCCGAACGACTCCTCGCCGCACGCTGGGCGCGCGGCGAGAGCTGGGTCGAGGTCGGCGGCCCCGGCCGCGCCGAGCAGGACCGCGCCCGCCACCGCTTCGAGGCCGCCTTCGAGCGCGTCGCCGGGCAGCTCACCCGCCTCCGCGGCGAGGAGGTCCGCCCCGACTACCTCAAGGCCGTCTACCGCTGGGTCGAGGAGCAGGGGGAGCCATGAGCGGCACGCCCGATCTGGAGGCCGATCAGGCGCGTCGCTTCCGTGCCGGCGACCCGCTGCTGGTCGAAGCCTACCTCGCCGACCACCCCGACCTCGGCGGCGAGACCGTCGTTGGCCTGCTCCTCAACGAGTACCGCCTCCGCCGCGAGGCCGGCGAACGCCCCCTCCCCGAGGAGTACGCCCGCCGCTTCCCACAACACGCCCAACGCTTCCGCCGCCTGCTCGAGCTGGAGCCCCCCGGACGCCCCGCCGGGCAGGAGACGCCCCACCTCCCCGCCGGCGATTGGCCGCCCCCGCCGGCCCACTGGCCGCGCGTCCCCGGCTACGACCTCGTCGAGGAGGTGGGCCGCGGCGGCATGGGCGTCGTCTACCGCGCCTGGCACCACGGCCTGGGGCGCTGGGTGGCCCTCAAGACGCTCACCTCGGCCGGGAGGCTGGAGGGCAAGCTCCGCGCCCGCCTCGTCGCCGAGGCGTCGGCCATCGCCCGCCTGCAGCACCCCGGCGTCGTGCAGATCCACGAAGCCGGGGAGGCCGACGGCCTGCCCTTCCTCGCCCTCGAATTCGTCGAGGGCGACAGCCTGCTCCGCCGCCTCGGCGGCAGGCCCCTGCCCGCCCACGAGGCCGCCGCCCTCGTCCGCGCCGTCGCCCTCGCCAGCCACCACGCGCACGAGCGCGGCATCATCCACCGCGACCTCAAGCCCGCCAACGTCCTGATGGCCGCCGGCGGCACGCCCAAGGTCACCGACTTCGGCCTCGCACGCCACCTGCGTGGCGACGGCGGCCTGACCGGCACCGGCGAGGTCCTCGGCACGCCCAACTACATGGCCCCCGAGCAGATCCGCGGCGAAGAGGTGGGCCCCGCCGCTGACATCTACGGCCTCGGCGCCATCCTCTACGAGTGCCTCAGCGGACGCCCGCCGTTCCACGCCGACAGCCCGGTGGACACCGTCCTCAAGGCCCTCGAGCAGGAGCCGCCGCCGCCACGCTCCGTCAACCCGGCGGTGCCGCGCGACCTGGAGACGGTGTGCCTGAAGTGCCTGGAGAAGTCCCCCTCGCGCCGTTACGCCAGCGCCGCCGCCCTGGCCGACGAGCTGGGCCGCTTCCTCGCCGGCGAGACGGTGCTGGCCCGCCCCGTGTCGCCGGCCGGCCGGCTGGCCCGCTGGGCGCGGCGCCGGCCCGCCCTGGCCGCCCTCACCGCCGCCGTCGTGCTCGTCACGGCCGTGGGGCTCCTCCTCGTGATGATGATGTGGCGTGAGGCCGACGCCGCCCGGCTCGCCGAGAAGGAACGCGCCGCGGAGGCCCGCCGCCTCGCCGCACGCATGGCCGTCGGCCACGGGCTGATCGCTTGCGAGCAGGGCGACACGCCGCGCGGCCTGCTGTACCTGGCCCGTGCCCTGCCCCTGGCCGAGGCGCTCGACGACGGCGGCGGCCTCGCCTGGGCCGTCCGCGCCAACCTCAACGGCTGGGCGCGCGAGGTCCACTCCCTGGAGGCCGTCTGGCCGACAGGGGGTGGGGCCTGCGCGTGGGCCGCCTTCGCCCCCGTCGGCGGGCTGTGCGCCGTGGCTGACGCGGCCGGCCGCGTCGAGGTGCGCGACGTGTCCACGGGGCGGGCGGCCTGCCCGCCGCTCGCCCACCCCGCGGTGGTGTACGGCCAGGCGTTCTCCCCCTCCGGCACGCTGCTCGTGACGGCGTGCGCCGACGGCAACGCCCGCCTCTGGGAGGTCCCCGCCGCCCGCCTCGCCGCCACGATGGCCCACAAGAAGGCCGTCCGCGCCGTCGCCTTCTTCCCCGATGGCAAGCGTGTCCTCACCGGGTCGGACGACGGCACCGCCGTCCTGTGGGAGGTGCCCTCCGCACGCCGCGCCCTCACCCTCGCCGCCGGCCACGCCGTCTACGCCGTCGCCGTCGCGTCGGACGGGCGCCTGGCCACCGTCGGCGGCGGACGCCGGCAGGGCGGGCGTGCCCAGGTGTGGGGCGCCGACGGCAAGCCCGCCGGCCCGCCCCTCGTGGACGGCAGTGACCACTCCGTCCGCGCTGCCGCCTTCTCCCCCGACGGACGCACCGTGGCCACCGGCGGCCTCGACCGCGCCGTGCGCCTGTGGCGTGCCGACACCGGCCAGCCGCTGGGGGCGATGCGGCAGCCCGGCGGCGTCCGTGCCCTGTCGTGGTCGCCCGACGGCCGCCGCATCCTCGCCGGCGGCGGCGACCTCAACGCCCACCTCTACGAGGCCGCCGAGGGCCGGCCCAGTGGCGCCCCCCTGCCGCACGCCCAGCGTGTCCACTCCGTGGCCATCGGCCCCGACGGCGCGCTGGCCCTGACCGCCAGCGCCGACGGCGCCGCACGCCTGTGGCGTCTCGCCGCCGGGCCGTCCGCCGAAGTCCGCCACCCCGGTGCCGTCCGCTCCATCGCCTACCGCCCCGACGGAAAGGAGGTGGTGACCACCTACCGCACCGGGGCCATCCGCCGCTGGTCCGTCCCGGGGTACGCCGCCCTCGGGCCGACGCGGTTCCACGGCGCGACGGAGGCGGCCGCGGCCTGGGCGCCTGACGGGCGGACGTTCGTGACGCTCGGAGGCGCCGTCACCCTGTGGGACGCCGCCGGCGAGAAGATCGCCGCCCTGCCCCACCCCGCCCCGGCCTCCGCCGCCGCCTACCGTCCCGGAGGCGGCGGGGTGGCGACGGCGTGCGCCGACGGGCGTGTCCGCCTGTGGACGATGTCCGGCGGCGTGGCGCGTTCCTTCGACGCCGGCGAGGGGCTGGTGGCGCTGGCGTGGTCGCCGGACGGACGCACCCTGGCCACGGCGGGGGCCCGCGAGGCGCGGCTCTGGGACGCGGACACGGGCCGACGGCTCGGCGTCCCCCTGCCACACGGGGACGCCGTCCTGGCGCTGGCCTTCCGCGGTGACGGCGCGGCCCTCGCCACCGCGTGCAAGGACCGCAGGGCCCGCCTGTGGCCGGTGCCCGGCCCCGCCGAGCCGGTGACGCTCGACCACCCCGCCGCCGTCACCGGGGTGAGCTTCTCCGCCGACGGCTTCTGGCTGTTGACGGCCTGCGACGACGGCACCGCCCGCCTGTGGTCCGCCGACGGCCACGCCGCCGGCTCGCTCGACCAGGGGCGCCGCCTGAAGACGGCGGAGTTCCAGCCCGGCGGGCGGCTGATGGTGACGGCCAACCGTTACTCCGGCGCCCGCCTGTGGTGCCGGCGGACGTTGACACGCGTCGGCCCGCCGATGGGGCACGACGGCAACATCGACGCCGTTTCGTTCACCCCGGACGGGGCCGCCCTCTGCACGGGCTCCAGCGAGGGCGAGTGCCGCGTCTGGCCCGTGCCCGTGCCCGTCAGGGGGGACGCCGACGCGGTGCGGGCGTGGGCCGAGTCGCTGACCGGCCTGACGCTTGAGGGCGACGAGGTGCGCGTCCTGTCCCCGGACGAGTGGCGGGCGCGGAGGGCCCCATGACCGAGCGAGCACGTCTGTTCCAGGCCGCGGCCGACGAGCCGCACGACGACGGCCCGCGTCTCGTCCTCGCCGACTGGCTGGAGGAGCACGGCGAGGAGGAGCGTGGCACGTTCGTCCGCACCGGCGTCGCGCTGGCCCGCATGGACGAGGCCGACGACGCCTACCCCGAGACGCTGGCGCGGCACCTGCGCTCGGCGTCGTTCGCCGTCGAGCCGAAGGAGCCGTGGATCGACCACATCCCCGGCGTGCGTGTCTGGTTCGGCCGCGGGATGCCCGCCGGCGTGGCCCTGTCGCCCGAGGATTACCTCGCGGCGAAGCCCGCCGCGTGGAAGCGGGCCCCGCTGGAGGAGCTGGTGCTGTACCCGGCGAAGGAGGAGGCGGCGGCCAGGGCCGTGGCGCGGCGCGGCGAGCTGGCGCGGCTGCGCCTGCTCGGCCTGTGCCGCTGGTACCGCCACACGGCGCGGCACCTCCTTTGCGGCTGCAAGCACCTCGCCGGCCTGCGTGAGCTGTTCCTCGAATCCGGGCTGTGGGATCCGGAGGGCGGGGGCGGCCCGACGCCCGAGGCGTTCGCCGCCGAGATCGACCTGCCCGCCCTGGACGCGTTCTCCTGGCGTCAGGGCGACGTGATGCTCTGGCCGACGCTGGTGCCCGCGCTCGGGCGTCCCTCGAGGCTGATGCTGGAGAGCGGCTCCGGCTCCGAGCTGGACGAGGGGGCCGACGCCTACGGCTGGCTCGTCGGCACGCCGCTGTGGCGCGGCCTGCGCCGGGCCAACGTCTGGCACAACATCAACTCCATCGGCTACAGCACCGTCTACCAGACGGACCCCCTGCCCGACCTCGGCAGGAGCTTCGCCGCCGCCCCCCTGGAGGATTTTCGCCTGGCGGTGGCCGACATCCCCGGCTTCGCCTCCCTCCGCTCCTGGGGCGAGCTGGAGACGCTCCGCCTGGGCTACACCTACCTCACCGACATCCTCGCCCCCGTCACCCAGAGCCCCAAGGCCCGCCGGCTGCGCCGCCTGTTCCTCGACCACCCCGACGGCCCTTACCCGGAGGAGGGCACGCCGGCGCTCGACGCCCTCGCCGGGAGGAGCCTCGCCGGCCTGCGCCACCTCCGCTTCGACACCTACCACTTCACCGAGGGCGAGCTGGCCGGCCTGCGCCACGGCGCCTACCGCAAGAACCTGCTGCGCCTGGAGCTGGGCGAGTACGGCCCGCCTCTCAACGCGGATCAGGTCCGCGAGCTGCTCGCCCAGCCCTGGCCGCGCCTCCGCCACCTGCGCATCGGCCTGGACAACGCCGAGGCGCTCGCCGCCCTGGCCGGCTCCGACGCCCTGCCGACGCTGTGCACGCTGACCGTCGTCGGCTGGCCGACGCTGAGCCTGGCCGACATCCGCGCCCTGGCGCGGGCGCCCGGCATGCCGCGCCTGAGCCTCCTCGTCCTCGGCGAGCGCGAGTGGATCCTGTCGGGCGGCGAGGCCCGTCAGGTGAATGAGAACGTCCTGCTCGCCGAGCGCGAGACGCTCCGCGACGGGCCGTATCGGCGGTGAGAGTCAGGGGATTGGGGGGTGGCCGTCCGCCGGCGTGGAACACGCATCCTGCGTGTTCTATGAAGCAGCCTCAAGCGGTGAGCGGCGGCACCGGGTTTGCAACGGTCGGTGGGGGGAACAGGAACGAGACGGGGCTCATCGAGCGCCGCCGCGGAGGAGGAGGAGGATTCGACATGCCACTTCAGCGAGAATATCCCTGGCGCGAGCCGGTGGCGGCGGTGAACGTGATGCTGGGCGCCGGGCTGGCCCTGGTGGCCGGCTGGGCCTGGCTGGTGTGTGAGGCCCGGCATCCCGGAGAGGTGCGTTGCGGCCCGACGCTGGCCGGGCTGTTGCTGGCGGGCCTGCTCTACGCGGCCGCCGGCTGCGTCCTCTCCTTCGAAGGCGCGTGGGCCGCCCCGGCCGCCGCGTGCCTCGCGGGGCTGGCGCTGGTCCCCGCGGGCCTCTTCATCGTCGGGCTGATCGCGGCCAACGCCTTCGGCGTCGCCGCGGCGGCCTCGGCCTGCTGGCTGGCGCTGCTGGCCGAGGCCGCCGTCATCGGCAGGGCGTGACGGCGGGCGGCGGCATTCGAGCCGGGGGCGTCTCGCCGGCGAGACGCCCGGCCTCGCCGCTCAGCGCGGCTTCAAGGCCTTGTCGAAGACCCCCCACATGTAGAGCAGCAGCAGGAGGACGAGGCCGGCGAATGCCATGCCGATCCGGTACGTCGTCGTGGAGGAGAACGGCCACGCCGCGAGCAGGTCGTCCTTGCTGAACACGCTCCAGATGTTCGAGAAGTCGTCGTTCCACACGCCCACGCGGCGGTTGTAGTCCAGCCGCTTCTCGATCGCCTTCTCCGAGGTGCGCTCCTCCAACCGCCCGTGCCAGACCGCGACGGCGCCGCGCCGGGAGTTCAGCCACTCATGGCGGTTCTCCAGCTCGGTCTCCTTCTCCGCTGCCTCGTCGTACAGCTTCTTGGCCGCCTTGGCCTGCGTCTTCGCCTCGTTCAGCTTCCGGTCCAGCGCCGCCAGCTTCGCGTCGGCAGCGACGCGCGCCTCGCGCACCTTCTTCGTCCGCGCCTCGGCCTCCTTGAGCTTCGCCTGCAGCGCCTCGCGCGCCCTGGCGTCCTCCTCCCTCTTGATCAGCGCGATCAGGTCGGCCTCCGCGTCCTGCGCCTTCTTGTACTCGGTATTATCCAGGAGCAGCGCCTCCAGCTCCGCCTCCAGCTTCTTCTCCTCCTCCAGCATCTTCTTGTACTCGTCCTGGGGCTTCTTCAGCGCCTCCTTCGCCTTCTCGTGCTCCGCCTTGGCGGCCGTCGTCTGCCCGCGCAGGGCGGTCAGGTACTTCTCCGCCGCCGCCAGCTCCTTGCGGGCCGCCGCCACGCGCTCGTCCATGTCGTGGCTCGTCTCCAGCGGCACCCACTTCGTGCGCGAGATGGGCAGGGGGCGGACCGGCGGCTTGCCGTCCTTCTTGGCGAGCGCCTCGTTGTACTTCGTCATCTCCTCGGGCTTGACGTACGGCCGGCCCTCCTCCTCCGCCGCCCGCAGCGTCGCCTGCTCGGCGATGGCCCGGCAGGCCAGGGCCACGCCCGAGGGCGCCAGCAGCCCCTGGCTCTGCGACAGCCAGCAGTCCAGGCCGATGGCGGCGAGCTGCCCGTCGTCGGTGTGCGTGAGCGGCACGTCCCACAGCTTCCGCAGGTTCTCCTTCTTGCGCGAGATGACGATCCAGTGAGAGCGGCTCTTGCCGGGCGCCGTCTCGTCGTCGTCGCTCATGTCGTAGGCGACGAGGTCCGGCACCTGCGCGATCACCTTGCCCTTGCCGTCGGTCACGCCCTTCGCCCGCAGGTCGCTGACGATGTTGGCGAGGACGGGGGCGAGGTCGAGGTAGCGGTTGCTGATGTGGACGCACAGGACGCCGTCGTCCAGGAGCCGCCGCAGGTAGATCTCCACCGCCTCCTTGGTGATCAGGTGGACGGGGATGGCGTCGCTGGAGAAGGCGTCCGCGAAGATCAGCCCGTACTTGTCATCCACGGACAGCGGCGTCCCGAACTTGCGCTCGGGCCTGGCCTCGCCGGTGCGCCGGTGGAGGGGCAGCAGGCGCGGCACGCCGCGCATGTCGCTCCGCCGGTGGGCGGGGTTGTTCGGGTCGAACGTCAGGCGGGCGTCGCCCAGGATCACGCCGATCTTCGTGCCGCGCGCCTCGGCGTCCTCGATGTAGGTGAAGAACTCGTTGGTGTCGAAGGCGATGTCGATCACCTGGGCGTCGATGTCGTAGTAGTCCAGCACCTGGCCGGGCAGGCCGTAGGCCGCCACGGTGCCCGTGCCCAGGCCGATGACGGCGATGCCGCGGTTCGGGTCGTGGTTGTAGGCGCGGATGAGCTGCCCCACCGGCCCCGTCGAGTGGTAGTACGACGACGGCAGGTTACGCAGCGCCGGCTCGAGGAACTGCTTGCCGTGCAGCGTGGTGCCGTGGACGAGGCGGTGGACCTCGTAGTAGGTCTCGGCCTGGTAGCGCCGGTCCTCGGGGTAGCGCGAGTAGCTGTGCTCGACCTTCAGCACGCCGAAGAAGCTGCGTTCCTGGTGCAGCGTGCCCTCGCGGATCGACTGCGACATGCCGGCGGCGAGGAGGATGGCGCCCACGCCGAGGCCGAAACGCACCGAGCGCTCGACGAAGGTGTAGCACAGCACCGCCGGCAGGCCGAACATCAGGATGTTGCGGAACTGGCCATGGCCATCGTCGCCCATCAGCCCCAGTAATTCGGCGAAGCCGCCGACGCGCCCGCGGACGTGTTTCGACGGCAGGCCCCAGTACAGCCCGAGGACGAGGACGAAGAGCCCCAGCGGCAGCACCACATCGAGGGTGCGGTCGAGCCAGTGGTCCTGCGGCCTGTCGCCCTCCTCGGCGGGGGGCGTGCCCCAGGCCTGCCACGCGGCGAGGCAGCCGAAGAGCAGGCCGGGGATGAAGGCGTAGGCGGCGCGCGACCAGTCGAGGAGTGGGAAGCTCGACCACGTCATGGCCTTGGGGCTGTCGGGGTTGGTGAACTTCTCGCGGAAGTCGCCCCAGTACATGTACAGGAGCAGCCCGCCGACGAGGAAGAAGACGGCGGCGAGGGCGAGGTCGGCGCGGCGCGCCCAGAGGTTGTCCTTGCTGAACCCCAGCGCCGGCACGAGCAGGCAGGCGACCATCATCATGAGCTGGTACTCGATGATGGCGTGAAAGGCGACCGGCGCGAACAGGGCGTTGAACAGCCCGCCGATGACGCCGCCCACCGACATGATGAGGAAGAACTCGGTCAGGTGCTCGGGCGCGGGGCGGTCGCGGGCCAATTCGCCGTGGCACACCATCGACACGATGAAGAGGGTGACGAGGTGCAGCGCGATCTTGGCGTGGATGGTGGCCGAGATCTCGGCGAGCATGATGAAGATGAGGAGGAGGACGAGCAGCGGCATGACCATCACCATGACGTGATGGATCAGCTCCTTGTCGCGCAGGGTGAAGATCTGGAAGGCCCACAGGCAGGCGCCGAGTGAGCCGACCATGATGACCCAGCGGATGATGCTGTTCTCCTTGAAGAACTGCGGCGTGAGGTAGAAGCCGAGGAAGAGGGCGAGGATCCAGACGAGGGCGAAGATGACGATGTTCTGCGTCATCGGCTTGAAGACGGCGAAGACGATGATGAACGTGAGCAGGTACAGGGCCAGGGGCAGCACCCACAGCAGGGGAATGGCCGCGATATCCGTGGTGATGTACGTGGTGACGCCGAGCATCAGGCTGGAGGGGACGACGGAGAGCAGGGTCCAGCGTAGCCGCCGCAGCCAGGTGACGGGGGCCGACTCGCGCTCGTCGAGGAGGGCCGTGGGGGCGTCCTTGCGCACGCCCTCCTGTGCCGCCGTGACCCCCGTGCTGCCGGCGCCGGCGCCGCCCCTGGTGGGGCCTGCGGGGATGGCCTTGGCCGCGGGCGGGTTGGCCTGGAACATCATGTAGGCGCACAGGGCGATGAGGGCGGCGAGGATGGCGAAGCCGAAGCACCAGTAGAGGCGCTGGTTGGCCAGGGTGAAGGTCGGCTCGACGTAGAGCGGGTAGGCGACGAGGGCGAGCATGGAGCCGAGGTTCGACGCGCCGTACAGGAAGTAGGGGTCGCGGGCGGCGGGGTGGTCGGTGTCGGCGAACCAGCGCTGCAGGACGGAGGCGCTGGTGCAGACGACGAACATGGGGATGAAGATGCTGACGGTCAGCACGAGCAGCAGGGCGAGGATGGGGCTGCCCTCGCGGCCCTCGATGAGGCCGGCGTTGACGGTGAGCGGGCCGTTGACGGCGAAGAACAGCAGCGGCAGGACGAGGACGCCGAGGTGCAGCCAGGCCTGCTTGCGTGGCCCGAGGTACTTGGTGGTGAGGTGGGCGTAGAGGTAGCCGGCGAGGAGGACGGCCTGGAAGAAGAGCATGCACGTGTTCCACACCGCCGGGGTGCCGCCCAGCAGGGGGAGCATGAGCTTGCCGACCATCGGCTCGATGAGGAAGAGGAGCGTGGCCGACACGAAGAGTGTGAGGGCGAAGAGGCCGAGCATCAAGGCGGGCAAGGCAGAGTCCTCCGGCGGCGCGGGTGTCGAGGCGTGGCGGCGGCACGGGCGCGTACGACTGTCGGTGTAGCGATTCAACACCGGAAAGCCAGAGGCGGCCCGTGCGATGTCGCGCACGGGCCGCCTCGGCTTTCCGGCCTCCTCGCCCCCGGCGTGTCGAAGAAGGCGGGCCAGGGGCCTCGCCGCCCCGGCAGAGGGCGGTTACGCCGCCGGGGCCGCCTCGGGCCGCAACGCCGCCAGGAGCCGCAGCGCCGTATCGCGCTGGCTGGGGCGGACGAGGACGGCGAGGGCGGACACCAGGTCCTTCCAGGCGTCCTCCTTCTTGCGTCGCTTCACGCGGGCGGGCCGCAGGCCGTGCTCCACCTCGTAACGCTTGCCGAGCTGGATGAGCTGGCGGCGGCGCTGCCAGCCGGGCTTCAGGCCGTGCTCCTCCTCGTAGCGCTTCCCCAGGCGGGCCAGCTCCACGAGGCGCCGCGCGCCCTCGCGTCCGGCGGCGCTGCGGGCGGCGTCGGGCGCGGGCGGGCCCATGACGGCGACGGCGGGGCCGGGCGCGGCCACCTGTGGGAAGGGCAGGAGCCCCTCCTGGATCGGGTCGTTCATATGGTCTCCGGAATGGCAAGGATTCGGTCGGAAATGCAGTCTCTGATCACACTTACATTATACGCGGACGGCACCGTCCGGGGGCGCTTCCGGCGCCGATTCCGCCGACATTTCCGACGCCATTTTCACGCCCCGGAGGGCCTCCCGAGCGGCCCGAGCGGCCTCCTCGTGTCGCCGCAGGGCGGCTTCAAGGTTGGATGCCGCGGCGCGGTACTGGCCGAGGGCGTCCTCCAGGGTTTCGGGGGGGGAATCGGGCCGCGAGGAGGCCTCGGCGCGGATGACGCTCACCTGGCCGTCCGACTCCAGGATGGCCGAGCGGACGTGCCGGATGTCGGCGACCCCCTGTGCGCGGATCTGGGCCTCCAGCTCCTCGCGGGAGATGCCCTCGGCCTCCATGTTCCTGGTCAGCGTCTGGCCGTCGCGGACGAGGGGGACCGGCTCCGGCTCGAGGAGGCGCTCCAGCCAGGGCCAGTGGTTGCTGAGGCGGTCGAGGGCGTAGCTCCAGAAGAGGAGGGCGGCGACGGCGACGAGGCCGTTGGTCACGGACTTCGACTCGGCGCCGAGGGCCGGCGAGACGCACTCGGAGACGAGGACGACGAGCATGATGTCGGGCAGGCCGAGGCTCCCGGCCTGGCGTTTGAGGACGACGCGGAAGAGGATGAGCAGGCCGAGGTAGACGGCGGAGGCGCGGGCGAACGACTCCAGCAGGGAGAGGTCCGGGATGAACATGCCGCCCCAGTCAGGCCACTTCATCGGCGTCCCTCCGGGGGCGTAGAATGCCTCCGATGCAACCGCCGTGCCGACGGGGGGACGCCATGACGCCGGCCGTGGGGAGGACGTACTACCGCAAGGCCCGCTCGGGCCAGGCGTTCGTCGTGCGTGTCGAGGCCGTGGGCGAGTGGGTCGAGTACCGCGTGCTGCACGGGCCGAGGCGGGCGGTGGGGCTGGGCGTGGGGCGGTGCAAGGCGAAGAACTGGGCCGGGTGGACGGAGACGGAGCCGCGCGAGGGCGGCTACTCGCGCCTCGACGGGTGCATCCGCCACGAGACGTTCGTGGTGCAGAGCACGGCGGGCGAGCCGATCTTGCGCTGCAGCGCGAAGCGGGCGGCCTTCTACCTCCGGAAGGGCCACGCGGTGCCGGCGGGCGAGGGCGTGCTGCGGTTCACGGACGCGCGGAACGAGGAGCGGCTGCGCGAGCTGTACGACGGGGCGTTCTCGGCGTTCTTCATGGCGGTGAAGAACGACCGGTGCGTCTGCTGTGGGACGGGCGACAACTTGACGCGGCATCACGTGGTGCCGAGGCGGCACGTCGCGCGGATACCGACGCCGTGGCGCGGGTGTCTGTCGAACGTGCTGTTCGTGTGTCGGTGGTGCCACGAGCGGTACGAGGCGGTGCCGGAGCCGGAGGTGGAATTGGGGCCGGACTGGCGGGAGTACGCGCGGCGCTGGGAGCGGCACTTCCGCGAGGCGTTGTCGCCGCGGCACATGCCGGAGGGGTGGGGGATCGTGTCGGTGACGAACCTGGAGGCGGTGCGGGAGATGAGGTGAACGCCTCTCGGCGGATGGGCTAGGTGGGACGGGCGAGCGGAATCGGGTACACTTTCCTCACTGCGAGCATCGGCGCTTCGTTTACAATGAGGTGGTGACGTGGCCAGACTGCCGCCTGACCTCCGGAAACGTCGGACGCGGGAACACGTCATCGCCGATCTGAGTGTGAACTACATCGAGAGGATCATCCTCGAAGCGGGGCACGTCGTTCAGGAGTTGCATCCGGATTACAGTTTCGATCTGATGATGCGAACGTTTGACGAGAACGGCGAGGTCGAGCCCGGCAGCATCTTCTGGCAGCTCAAGGCATCGGAGAGCTGGATCGTCGGAGCAAGGGGCATCGCCTTCGACCTCGACGTCCGCGACTACAACCTGTGGCGGACGGAGCCCTTGCCGGTCATCCTGGCTCTGTACGACGCGACGAGGCGGCGGGCGTACTGGCTGCACGTTCAGGGCTATTTCGAGGAGGACCGACGGCGTCTGCCGAGGACCGGGGCGAAGACGGTTCGGGTGTTCCTCCCGGAGAGCGCCAGGCTCGGGCGGAGCGCGATCCGGACGATTCACCGACGAAAGCGAGAGGCGCGAGCATCGCTCTTGAGGATTCGACGCGATGACTGAAGTCACATTCGGGAAGCTCGACCAGCTCCTGAGGGGGCTCGGGTTCACGGCGTTCGACACGCTGACGGGGACGCGCGTGTACCAGCACAGGCCATCGGGCGCTGAGGTCTACATCCCGCGCCAGACGCCCGAGCAGCTTGTCAGACCACATCACGTTCTGTCTGCGCGGGTCACGCTCGATGATTTCGGTGTGCTGGCTGACAGAGAATTCGAGGGCCGCCTCCAGACCGCAGGGTGACGGCCGCTCAGCCGCCGCTCAGCCCCCAACTCGCCTCCCTGGCCGCACGCCAACGCTCACGGCCGAAGGGGTCGGCGCCCTGGAAGACGAGCCGCGCGAGGTGACGCCAGCGCTTGACCGCCGGGTCGGTGACGCCACGGGCCACGTCGAGCCATTCGTCGTCGGCCGGCCGCATCACGTCGAACGTGGGACTACGGCCGACGGTCTTGACCCACTGGTACAGCAGTTCGAGGAAGAACGAGGCGTTGGGGCACGATGGGTCGTCGGCGTACCCCACGCAATGACGCAGCCGGCCCCGATCCACGCCCCAGGACAGCACCAGATCCCAGTCTTGGATCGGCGTGTCGGTGGACGGGCCGTAGGCCCAAGCGCGGAGGTCATCGTCGGTGGGGTTGGACGCAGCTCGCATCGTGGGCCGGTGATTCATCCGCCTCCCTCGGTTTTCGGCACCCTGTACCACGGATACTCGGCCGTCTTCGGCACGCCGCCCCTCTTCCACGCGCGGTACCGCCCCTGCATGCAGACGTAGCACGGCCTGTACCCCGCCGCAATGGCTGCCGCTTCGTCGGCGAAGAATACCCGGACCTTCGCATACCCCGGCAAGTGACGGATGGCCGAGGGGCAGTCGAGTCGGCCGTAGATGAGATCCCTTTTGTTCCCTTTGTTCCCGCCGAATGTGCCTGGTGTCTCGCTCCCGTAGGTGCTGCCGTCCGGGGCCAGCAGCTTGTACCGTTTGCTGGGCGTGGGATCGGTCATGAGTCGCTCCCTCGTTCAGGTCGGTTCGGGGACCGACAGCCCCCGGCAGATCTTGCGGGCCAGCACGTCGGGGATCTCGACGTGCCGGGGGACGGCCTCGGTCTGCCCCGTCTGGGGGCTCGTCCAGAGCGAGTGTCTGCGGCCCTCCCGTTTCAGGACGCAGCCGTGCCGCCTCAAGTGCTTCAACAGGCCCTCGCGCTTCATGCGATGATGACCCGGCCGATGTCCGCGTCCGCCGGCACGCCGCGCAGGCCGTCCTCGCGCCTGTCCTCCAGGATCAGTTTGATCGCCTCCGCGAGGTCCTCGCGGCATTCCTCGGTGGTCTGGCCGAGGCCGTTCGCGCCGGGGATCTCCGGGCAGTAACCGATGAACCACTCCCCGTCGCGCTCGATCACAGCGGTGAATTCGCTCGGCATGCGGCACCCCGCCCTCTGGCGACAACGACATCGTAGCAACGGCCGGTGACGGACGCAACTCGCGTGTGCGTGCCGTGCTCGGGCCCCTCACGGGGCGCGCTGGCCTGGAAGGGGGGTCGAGAAGGCGAGGGGCTACAGGGCGGATCATGGCCTTCGCCAGTGGGAAGAACGGGAAGAGAATTGAGCCGCTCGATTTCAGCGAGGATGTGGGCCGCGGAGGGGCCGGCGTGGCTGGCACGCTTGGCACCCTTGAATGGCACCCTTGAGATGAAAGGGCGTTGTAGTCGCCGGAGTGACGCGGGCGGCGTCCATTCCGGGGCCCTCGTTGGCACCCTTGGCATTCTTGGCACCCTTGGCTCTCTTGGGTGCGGTTCAGCGGGGGGAGCTCCACCTGGCGGGGTCGCCGAAGCCGACCCACCAGCCTTCGACTCGCTTCGACACCTGGAGGCCTTCCGCCTTCAAGAGCTGGCGGGCGTCCACGAGGTTCTCGTGATTGAAGCCGGCGGGGATGGCGATGATCTCCAGGTGGGCGGACTGGCGTGGGCCGTCCTGCAACTGCTCGCGCAGCCAGTTGGCGCAGCTCTCGACGCGCGTCGGCTTGCGTGGGGTCGAGCCCGCGTGCGCCAGGGCCTCGTCGGCGCTCAGGGGGGTCGTGCCGTGCCAGGCGACACGCACGAGCTGGGCCCTCAGGTCGCGGCGTTCATCGTCGGCGAGGTGGGCGCCGTGGTGGGACAGGATGTCCGTGGCCTCGGGTTCGGGGGACGGCTCAAGGGTGAAGAGGAGGGAAGGCGGGGCCTCGGCGAGGTTGGTCTTCACGGGGGCCAAGACGCGGCGCTCCTTACAGGCCGGGTCGCGTCCGACGACGAAGGCGGCGCGGGCGGCGTTGACGTAGCCGACGCTGCCGAGGATGCGGTGGACGGCGCGGGCCGCCGGGGCCTTGTTCAGGTGGAGCACGAGGATCACCGCGAGGCGGCGACGCTGGGCGAGGTCGGCGAGCGGGGCCAGCAGGGAGCGCACGTCGCTGTCCTTGTGGTCGTTGACGCCGGAGCCGCCGACGAACGCGGTGACGGGGTCGATGACGAGGAGGCGGACGGCGGGCAGGCGCGTGAGGGCGCGTTCCAGCTCGGGGACGCGGTCAAGGGTGAAGGTCCGCGGCCTGTCGCCGCTGAGGTGGGCGCCGAGGTGGACGCGGCGGAGGTCGGCGCCGGCGGCGAGGAGGCGCGGTGCGACGGTGCGGGCGGGGTCGTCCTCGCACGAGCAGATCAGGGCATCCCCGTCGGGTGCGGGGTAGGTGAGGCCGAGGGCGGGCAGGCCGCGGGTGAGGGCGGCGGCGAGGTGGAGGGTGAGGCAGCTCTTGCCCTGGCCGCCCTCGCCGGCGAGGACGGTGAGCATGCCGGAGGGGATGTGGTTGGGGACGAGCCAGCGCACTGGCTCGATGCGCAGGGCGTCGGCGGTGGCGGTCAGCAGCTCGGATTCGGGGGGCATCGGGGGCTCGCGGCGCGGGACAACCGTGCGAGCGTACCGTGCCGGGGGCGATATGGGGAGGGCGGAATCGGCGATGTCGCCGAATGTCGCCCGTTGGGAGTAGCGGGAGGTATGGGCGCGCTCCGCTTCGCGTCGCGGCTAACCCAAAACGGCTTGCTCACTCGCGGCCCAGCCACGCCCGCTTGTGGCCCGGCACCGTCGCGAACGGCTTCCGCCGCGCCGCGATGTTCTCGCCCAACTGCTGGATCTTCGCCTCGTCGATGTTGCCCAGACGCTTCTGCGCCCCCAGCACCAGGTAGCCCACCTGCGCCGGGTCCAGCATCATCAGCCGGCAGCACGTCGCGTCCACCGAGACGAGGTCGGTGCCCATCACGATCAGGCCCATCGGCTTGGGCGTGCCGTTGAGCGGGCCGTCGCCCTCCATGCCGACGATGCCGTCCACGATGGCGAGGTCCGGGGTCCGCGTCAGCGCGATGTCCACGATGCTGTTGTCGATGCCGCGCCAGTGCAATTCGTTCTTCGGCCAGCCGTAGCAGATGCCGGGCAGCGTGCCGAAGAGGTTCTTCAGCGACAGCGTCGCCACCGCCCAGTGGTGCGTCTTCAGACGCGGCAGCGAGATCACCACGTCCGCCGTGTCGATGGTCCGCGTCAAATACAGGTACTCCAGCTTCGTCAGGCGGCCCAGGTTGGCGCGCTTGACCGGCTCGTCGTGGTTGAGGTCGATGAACGGGACCCCGTGGTGGCGCAGCACGTCGCCCAGGCCGGACGCCTCCACGAGGTATTCGACGTTGCGCCAGTGCCCCGGCCCCTCGGCCACGAGGACCTCGGAGGCGCCCTCGCGCTTGCACATCTCGATCACGCCGGAGACGAAACGCGGGTCGGTGTTGATGACCTTGTCGCGGTGGTACTCCACGAGGTTCGGCTTGAGGACGACGCGCCGCCCCTTCAGGGGCACCCTCTCGCGGAACGCCTCGTACTGCTTGCCCATCACGCCGGCCAGATCGCCGTCGTAGCTGTCCGCCGTGGCGATGTGGACGTTCGACGTGGTATCGACGGGGCGCAGTTGGCCCGAGGCGAACACAACCCAGCCCTTGACCGTCGAGCTGGCCCAGCCGCCCAGCGACCAGGACGGCGGTGAGAGCTTGCCCTCGGCCAGCGGCGCCCCAGCGGGCACCTCGGGGAGTTTGAACGGGTTGCGGCCCGGGGTGGCGAGGGCGAGGCAGGCCAGCGCGGAATGCACCGACGACGGGCGGATGTACGGCACCTTCGTCCGCGCCTCGACGGCGTCGAGCAGGCGCTGGCGCAGCGCCGCGAGGTCGCCGCCCCGGCAGGCGTCGAGGGCGAGGATGGCCCAGGCGAGGTGGTCCACGTCGCGCCCGTCGGCGGACGCCTTCTCCAGATAGTCGAGGGAGCGTGAGGCCCGCTCGTCCTTGACGCCTTGCAGCGCGAGCGAGCCGAGGGAGGTCGGCGTCGGGATCGGCTCCAGGGTTACGCCGAAAATGCGACGATTCCCGTAGTTCAGCCCGCCGGGGCCGAGGGTGCGGTCGAGCAGCAGTTTCTGCCCGTCGGCGACGCGGGGCGAGGCCCCCTGGCCGATCCGCCGCAACGCGAGGATGGCCCACGAGGTCGGCTCCACCCAGGAGAAGTTGTTCTCGCCCCACGGCCAGCCGGGGATCGAGCCGTCGATGTCGTTGATGTCGTCGTCGCGGCCCGTCTCGATGGTGCGGCCACGCAGGGCGAGAAGCGCCTGGGCCAGGGGGGTGAGTTTGGCGGCATCCTCGCCCAGGGCGGCGCGGGTGAACAGGACGAGGGCGGTGGCCCACACGGCCTCGCGCCGGCCACGGGCGAGGCGATACGTCCCGTCGCCGACGGCGCACGACTCGACCCAGGCGAGGGCCGCCTTGCACGCGGGCTCATGTTCGGGATCACCCGCGAGGGCGAGGAGCGCCAGACAGGTGGGCTCGAGGTGGGCGGGCTGGCCGGGGGCGTAGGGCCAGCCGCCGTCGGGGAGGGCGAGGTCGGCGAGGGCGCGGCGGGGGTCAGTCATCGGCGGAACGTCCTCGGCGGGGCTACACCCGGAAGTGTATCACACGCCGGCGGTCATTCCGCCTCGTCCTTCACCTCCTTCGCCACAAGATACCCTTGGGCGAGCCACTTCCTGACCTCGGGGTGCCTGTGGTGGTGGCGGCCTAATCGCCCGGTCGAAGCGCGAGGGCCCCGTCCACCTGTGGCGTCTCAAGGCCAAGAAGGCCCGGCCTCACGTGAGCCCGCCCGGCTCGCCGAGCTCGACGGCCAGGGCGTCCTCGCACCAAGCCGCCGCCACGAACACCGTGCGCTCCTCGAACGGCCCGCCGGCGAGCTGGACCGCCAGCGGCAGCCCGCCGGCCAGCTCCACGGGGAAGCTCACCACCGGCAGGCCGGTGTAGCTCCACGGCGAGCTGAACGCCGGGTCGCCTGTCGTGGCGGCGTCGGGGGCGGGGCACGTCGTCGCCGGGCAGATGAGGGCGTCCACGCTCTCCAGAACGTCGTGCATCGCCTCCGTCAGCCGGGCCTGATGCTCCTTCGCCCGCGCGAAGTCGGGGCCGCTGCACTCCAGCCCCTCGCGCAACAACGTCGAGAAGTTGGGGCCGTAGTCCGACGGGTGGCGGCGGAAGCGGCGCTCGTGGTACTGCGCCGCCTCGACGGCCATCACGCGGCGGTGCTGCGCCACCACGTCGGCGAACGCCGCCGGCAACGCCACGTCCTCGATGCGGACGCCGGCCTCGGCCAGCCTGTCGCATACGCGGTCCATCATCGCCAGGACGGCGGCGTCGGCGTGCTGCTCGAAGAAGCCACGCGGCCTGCCGAGGACGGGGGCCTCCAATTCGCCCGAGAGGGCGGCCAGCCAGTCGTCCACGGGCGGGTCGCTGATGGCCTGCATGACGACGGCCACGTCGGCCACCGTGCGGGCCATCGCGCCGACGTGGTCCATCGAGTGAGCCAGCGGCAACACGCCCTGCGTGCTGGCGCGGAGGTACGACGGCTTGACCGACGCGACGCCGCAGTACGACGCCGGCCGCGTGATGCTGCCGCCGGTCTGGGTGGCGAGGGCGGCTAGGCACATGCCGGAGGCCACGGCGGCGGCGCTACCGGAGGACGAGCCGCCGGGGGTGCGTGAGGCGTTCCACGGGTTGCGGGTCGGCGGCGGGTCGTAGCTGGCGTACTGCGTGGTGACGGTCTTGCCGACGAGGACGGCCCCGGCGTCGCGCAGGCGCTGGACGACGGGGGAGTCGTGGCGGGCGTGGGCCTCCTTCCAGCGGGCCGACCCGCAGGCGGTCGGCCAGTCGAACACGTCGATGATGTCCTTGACGCCGACGGGGATGCCGTGCAGCGGCCCGCGGTCCAGGCCGCGGGCCAATTCGGCGTCACGCTCCTTCGCCTCCTCCATCGCCTCGTCGCGCGCGACGAACACCCAGGCGCGGACGGCGGGCTCGTGCCTGTCGATGCGTTCGAGGCACTGGTGCAGGAGCTGGGCGGCGCTGAGGCGTTTCTCGCGGAGGGCGGCGGCGGCCTGGAGGATGGTCGGCGTCATCGTGGGTGCGACTCTTGGTCCGTGGGGGGCGGTGAGAGTACATTGTGTGGAGCGTGAGCGGATCTGGCGAGCGGGGTTGCTTGAGCGCCCCGAGTGGAGCGTCAGCGGCTCTCGCTTTCTGGCGCGTCAGCGCCCCGAGTAAAGCGACAGCGGATTTCGAGATGCACAAGGTCAAGATCGCCATCCTGGGCGGCACCGGCTACACGGCGCTGGAGCTGATGCGTATCCTCCTGCGCCACCCGCACGCGGAGGTCGTCGCCGTCACGTCACGCCAGGAGACGGGCCGCCTCGACGAGTCGCACCCCTCCCTCGTCGGCCGCACGGCCCTCCGCCTGGAGCCGTTCGACGCCGACCGCCTGATCGCGCGCGGCGTGCAGTGCGTCTTCGGCTGCCTGCCCCACGGCGCGTCGATGTCCACCCTGCCGCGCCTGCTCGACCGCGGCGTGCGCGTCGTCGACCTCAGCGCCGACTACCGATTGCGCGACCCGAACGTCTACGCCCAGTGGTACGGCGAGAGCCACGAGGACCTCGCCAACCTCGCCCAGGCGGTGTACGGCTTGCCCGAGGTGTACGGCGACGACATCCCCTCCGCCCAGCTCGTCGCCAACCCCGGATGCTACCCGCAGACGGCCATCCTCGGCCTCGCCCCGCTGGCGGCGGGCCAGCTCATCGAAACGCGGACGATCATCGTCGATGCGAAGTCGGGCGTGAGCGGCGCGGGGCGGACGCCGAAGCTGAACACGCACTTCCCCGAGTGCAACGAGAGCCTGTCGGCCTACGGCGTCGGCACGCACCGGCACACGCCGGAGATCGAGCAGGCGCTGAGTGACATCGCGGGCGAGGCCGTCGAGGTGATCTTCACGCCGCACCTCGTGCCGATGGACCGCGGTATTTTCAGCACGGTCTACGCCACGCCGCGCCGCCCAATCACCGAGGGGCAGTTGCTCGACCTGTACCGGGAGTATTACGCCAAGGCGCCGTTCGTCCGCGTCGTCACTCATCTGCCGGCGACGAAGCACACGTCGGGGACGAACTACCTGGACGTGGCCGTGCGCGTGGTGCGTGGGCGGATTGTCGTCCTGGCGGCGGAGGACAACCTCATCCGCGGGGCGTCGGGCGTGGCGGTACAGAACTTCAACCGCATGTACGGCTTCGCGGAGACGCTGGGGCTGGAGTGAGCCGCGCCTTGTCGAGAGAATCGCCCGGACCTTGTCACGGCCCCGGCCCACGCCAGAACGAGATGGCGTGAGAACCGAGATCAGCCCGACGAGGTTACGATAGCCATGTTCCGCTCGACCATGATCGCCCTGTGCGTCTTCGCATTCACCGCCCACGCCCAGGACAACCCTGGCCGCCCCGGCCGCCCCGGCCGCCCCGTCCCGCCCGACCGCGTCAAGTTGCCCGACCTGACCATCAAGGACATCGACGACGGCCGCGACAGCGTCAAGGTGAGGGTGAGCAACGACGGCCGGGGCGACGCCGGCCCGTGCGTGCTGCGGGTGACGGTGACCGCGCCGGGCAAGCCGCCCAGGATCTTCACGGCCCAGGTGCCCGCCCTGAGGGCCGGCGCCGACCGCCGCATCAAGATCGAGACCCCCGGCGTGAGATCCAACCGTGACGGCACCCGCATCGTCGCCGTCGTGGACTTCGGCAACCGCGTCCGCGAGTCCAACCAGGGCAACAACACCCGCGTCAAGGTCGCCGACTGACGCAGCCGTCGAGGCCTCCGCCTCCGGGCCCACCAAGGGCCCGGAGGCATTTTCATTTCTTCATTTCGGCTCACCGCGTCATTCGACGACGCCGTTGCCGATGATGCGCCCGTCGCGGCGGAGGACGAACAGGTCGCCGGGGCTGACGTATTCCGCCCGCCCGTCGGGGAACGTGGCACGGACGGGGAACGTCTCGCCGGGGAAGGCACGTTCGCGGTCCAGCAGCTCGATGCGGGCCTTCCGTTGCACCGACGGCAGCAGGAAGCTCGGCACGAAGCCGGACATGACGTAGCGGCTGCGCCCGCCGTCCTCGGTGCGGAAGAAAGTTACGCGGGCGCGGAACGACGTGGCGAGCTTCACCCCCTCCATGTCGGCGATCACCGCCCCCCTGTCCAACGCTTCGTTTTCCACCTCCTCCAGCGCGACGGCCACATTCTGCCCGGCGGCGGCCTCGTCGAGCGGGTGCCCGAACCGCCGGATGTCCAGAACGCGGACCTCCCGCCGCATGCCGTCTTGCGTGCGCGTCACCTTCTGCCCGCGTACCAGCCGGCCCGACGTGATCCGCCCGCGTCCCCCGTCAGGGCCGGCGGCACGCACCACCATCCGCAGCGGCCCCTCGGCGTCCCACGCTGGCATGCGGAAATCGCGTGCGATGGCGTCCAGCGTCTGGTCGATGGAGCGTGGATCGTCCACCGTGCCGCGGATGACGGTCAGGTCGTCGCCGGGCAGGCCGGCGAGCATCAACGTCAGGCGTAATTCGCGTTCGGCCTCGTCGCCGCGCTCGGCCGTGCAGCCCGAGGTGTCGAGGAAGACGATGACGCCGTCCAGGCCCCGGTGGGCCGCGAGGAGCATCAGGTCACGCACCGACATCAGCTTGTGGTGCAGGCCCAGTCTGGCGCGCATCTCCGCCCGCTCGCGCGAGGCGGCGACGGCGAGGAGGACGGCGTCGGTCTGGTGCAGGCCCCAGGCGATGTCGTGCAGGTTGTAGCCGTTGCCGGCCATCGCCGCGAGGCCGACGAGGTGTGTCGGCTGGCGCAGCAGCGCCCACCACGGGCTGTATGGTAGGTGGTCCGAGGTGCCCTCCAGTTGCGGGTGCAGGTACGGCACCGCCCCCGCGCCGTGGCGCTCCTTCACGCGGCGGGCGATGGCGCGGGCGAGGCCATGCACGGGGGCGTCCGTGTCGCCGGCCACGGCGACGGTGAGGATCGGCTCCGTACCCGGCGTGTCCATGAGTGGGCCTCCGCCGCCGGAGCCGTCAATCGACGACACCATGCCCGATGATACGTTTATCGTGGCGGAGGACGAACGCCTCGCCCGACTCCACCACCTCGGCCCGCCCGCCCCCGAACGTCACCCGCGCCGGGAACGTCTCGCCCGGCCTGCCGTGCGGCCGGCCCAGCACCTCGATGGCCGCCTTCCGCTGCGTCGCCGGCAGCCACACTGCCGGCTTGAATCCGGACATCACGAACTTGCGCCGCCCGCCGTCCTCCGCCCGGAAGAGCGTCACCCTCCCCTCGAACGAGGACGCCACCTTCCCCGTGCCCACCGGCACGAGGACGGCCCCGGCACCCACCGGCCTGCCGTCGGACGCCGACAGCCTCACCGCGACGTTCTGCCCGGCCACGGCCTCGTCGAGCGTCTGGCCGAACCGGC
Source organism: uncultured Alcaligenaceae bacterium (assembly GCA_964630925.1). Taxonomy (GTDB): domain Bacteria; phylum Planctomycetota; class Planctomycetia; order Gemmatales; family Gemmataceae; genus RGDT01. Next base: position 31,337 of record CAZVZK010000025.1, on the reverse strand, counting down.
GGATCTCCTTGACGCGGAGGTTCCTAATCCACCCCCCGTTGAACACCCGGACCGCCTGCCCCCTGGTGATCCGCCCTGAAGTGATCCGGCCCCGGCTGCCGTCCGCCCCCGCCGAGCGGATGATGAGCCGCAGCGGGGACGTAGCATCCCACGCCGGCGTCGGCAGGTCGGACTCGATGGCCCGCAGCGTCGCGTCGAGGGCGGCCTCGTCGCGGACTGCTCCGCGGATCACCGTCACGTCGTCACCCGGCAGGCCCGCGAGCATCATCGCGAGCCGGATCTCGCGCTCGGCCGGGTCCGCCCTGTCGTCCACCGCCCTGGACGTGTCGAGGAAGACGACGGCCCGACCCTGCCCGGAGTGGGCCGCCAGCAGCAACAGCTCACGGAGGAAGGCCGGCGGCGCCTCGGCGTTCACGACCAGGAGGGCGGCGTCGGCCTGGCCGAGGTGCCAGGCGGTCTCGCGGATGTTGGCGGGGTGGGCGGTCAGGGCCGGCATGGCGAGTAACCGGGCCGGCACCCGCAGCATGGCCCAGCACGGGAGGTAAGGCCGCCACGAGGCGGGCGACTCCAGCCACGGGTGAACGAAGGAGGCGGCGGAGTGCCCCCACGCCGCCCGGACGCGCCCGGCGAGGTGGCGTACCAGTTGCTGCACAGGTGCCTCGCCGTCGCCGAGGACGGCCACGGTCAGCGTCGGCTCCGCTCCGGGCGTGTCCATGCGTGTACTCCGTGGGCACTACGAAGGACAGCGTCACTTGCAGGCGGGCTCACCGACCCGACACGCGGCGTGGCCGAGGATCGCCGGCCCCGTCTGGAGCGGCGTGTACGTGGGACGCCAGCCGTACCCTTCGCGGTGGCGGAGCAGCTCGTCCGGCGAGGGCTTCGCGGGCCAGACGGCGACCGCCGTCAGCTCGCCCACTCAGGTGACCCCGAACGCGATCCAGCGTCCGCCCCGCTCCAGCTCGATCAGGAAGTCGTAATGGAACTCGTCCTGCCCGACGATGTCCACAGGCGCGCCCGCGCGGCCCGTGGACTTCATCCACGCCAGGACGCCGGTGATCCCTGTGAACAAAGCCACCTCGTCGGCCAACGTGGGGTCGAGCCGGCGCACGCCCTCGACGTGACCGGCGTATTCCGGCTCGCCCTCGCCGCGGCCGTTCATGTCACAGCGTCCCCCGCGTCTCCTGCTCGCGTTCGATGGCCTCGAACAGCGCCTTGAAGTTGCCCTTGCCGAAGCTGCGCGAGCCGTGCCGCTGGATGATCTCGAAGAACAGCGTCGGGCGGTCCGCCACCGGCTTGGTGAAGATCTGCAGCATGTACCCCTCGTCGTCCTTGTCGACGAGGATGCCCAGCTCGGCGAGGGCGGCCAGGTCCTCCTTGATCGGGCCGACGCGTGCGGGGAGGGCGTCGTAGTAGGCCTGCGGCACGCGCAGGAAGGAGACGTCGTTGTCGCGCATCGCCTTGACGGAGGCGATGATGTCGCCGGTGATCATGGCGATGTGCTGCACGCCGGGGCCGTTGTAGAACTGCAGGTACTCCTCGATCTGCGAGCGCCGCTTGGCCGTCGCCGGCTCGTTGATGGGGAACTTGATGCGTCCGGTGCCGTTCTGCACCACCTTGGACATCAGGGCGGAGTACTCGGTGCTGATGTCCTTGTCGTCGAAGCTGACGAGCTGCTCGAAGCCCATGACCTTCTTGTAGAAAGTGACCCACTCGTCCATCTTGCCCAGCTCGACGTTGCCGACGATGTGGTCGATGGCCGACAGGCCACACGGCTTGAACGTCTGCGGGCTGTAGCGCTCCGGGGCGATGGGCTGGTAGCCGGGGGCGAAGATGCCGTTGTACCCGTCGCGGTTCACGAACGTGTGCGTCGTGTCGCCGTAGGCGCGGATGGTGGCGAAGTGGTAGGCGCCGTGGTCGTCGGTGAGCGTGGTGGGCCCGACGACGCCGACGGCGCCACGCTCGACGGCGGTGTTGTACGCCTTCTTGACGTTGTCCACGTCGATGGCGATGTCCATGACGCCGTCGCCGTGCTGCATGAGGCGGTACGCCTCGGGGTGGTTCCAGCCGAGCGGCGAGTTGAGGACGAACGTGATCTGCCCCTGGCGGAGGACGTAGCCGGCCTCGTGCTTGTGCCGCGTCTCCAGGCCGGCGTAGGCGATCACGTCGAAGCCGAAGGCGTTGCGGTAGAAGTACGCCGACTGCCGGGCGTTGCCGACGAAGAATCGGACGTGGTCGATCTTGCGCAGGCCGAGAGGGTCGCGCCGCTCGGCCTTCCCGCGTTTCAGCTCTTCGGGATCGGTGATGGCCACATCCTCCATGACGATGGTCTTCCCTTCCTGCGGGCAAATCGCCTCGCCGGGGCCGATGTAAATGAAGTCCCCTTCTTCGCGCATTGCGTCACCTGAGTAACAAGGGCTCGGATGCGATCACGACGCCATCGACCTCGAATTCCACATAGTACAACCCCGGTTCGGGGAAGGGGCAATCCAGGATCCGATGCGCCACGCCGTGGATCTGCAAGGGGTCGCGCGGGAAGTTGAGTGGGCGGGACGGCGTCCTGGCGATCTCCTCCTCGCTCGTCGCGTCCCGGATCACGAACCGGGACGACCCGGTGCCTCTGCCGTTCGTCATCAGGACGTAGACGCAGAGCAGCGGATGCCGGTGCGGGTACGGCGGCTCGGCCTCGGAGCGGATGGACGTGCAGAAGCCCATCACGTTGTGCTTACCCGTTGGCGTCTGCTGGACGTCGTCGCACAGGATAACATGACGGACGACCGGCGGGATGAGTGCCATCCTCCACCCTCCATTCTACAGGACGGGGATGCCGAGGCGTCTCACCAGCGCCTCCAGCTCCTGCCGCAGGAAGGGGAACGACGGCGCGATGAACAGGTCCACCTGCATCTTCGACGGGTCGTAGTCGGTCGCGATCACCTTGTCCGTCACGAACGGGCGGCGCGTTACCTCCGGCGACGTGAGCGAGTACGGGATCTCGCCGGTGGACGACAGGATGCCGGCCCCGAAGATCTTCACCTCGCCCTGCTCCTCCATCAGCCCGAACTCGATACTGAACCAGCTGAACCGCTTCAACATCAGCACGTGGTCGCCACGCGTCGCCGTGGCCACGGCCTTGCCGATCAGCGTGAGCAGCTCGGCGTAGTCCTGGTTCATGAGCGGGGGGACGTGGCCGAGGCAGTCGTGGATCATGTCCGGCTCGGGCGTGAACTCGGGGTGCGAGCCGTGGCGGATGAACTGCGTCACCGGGAAGCCGCGCTCGGCGATGTACTCGTAGAAGGTGCGGTAGGGCAGGGCGCCCTCGGCGGGGACGAGGTGCATCCGCGTCTCACGGTTGACGCGCTCGCTGAGGAGCCGGAGCTGGGGGATCTCGTCGGCGGTGATGGCCAGCGTGCGCTTGGCCTTCAGGTAGATCGAGCAGGCGTGCTTGACGTGCAGGGCGTCGAGCTGCGGGCTGACCTCGCGCCAGATGCGTGTCTCCTCCGGCGTGTATTCGACGAGGGGCGGCCCCAGACGCTCCAGCCGGTGCCGGCGTGTCAGGTCGAACAGGAATTTGCGGCGCCCGATGTACTCCGGGTCGTTCTCGCCGGGGTGGCCCGGTTCGAGGATCAGCTCCGTGGTGTCCTCGGGCGCCACCATGAGCCGGGCGTCGATCTCCGCCCCGTACTCGACAAGTTTCGTCGCCTCATTCATCAGTCGCGCTCCCGTGGGAGAGGAAGGCAGCACAGGGGACGGTATTCCCTATCTTATCCCCTGCGGATGACGTAGCCAACGCCCCGGAGGGAGGCACACCCCATGCGCGCCGCCTACATCGACATCACCGGCAGCGCCGACCTCATCAAGGTCGGCGAATTGCCCACCCCCACCCCGGCCCCCGGCCAGGCGCTCGTACGCGTCGCCGCCGCCGGCCTGAACCCCATCGACCTGTACGTCCGTGCCGGCACGGTGGCGATGCCGCTGCCCAGGCCGTTCGTCACCGGCAGCGACCTGGCGGGGACCGTCGCCGCCACCGGCTCCGCTTCCCCACGCTACCCCGTCGGCACGCGCGTCTGGGGCAGCAATCAGGGGCTGCTCGGCCGGCAGGGGACGACGGCGGAGTACGCGTGCGTGGAGGAGGATTGGCTGTACCCGATCCCCGACGGCGTGACCGAGCAGGCCGCCGCCGCCGCCGCCCTCACGGGCATCACGGCCCACCTCGGCCTGTTCCGCGAGTGCGGCCTCCGGGCCGGCGAGTGGGTGTTCGTCAACGGCGGCACCGGCGGCGTCGGCTCGATGGTGGTGCAGATGGCCAAGGCGGCGGGGGCGAGGGTCATCACGACGGTGGGGTCGGCGGAGAAGGCGGCCCTGTGCCGGTCCTGGGGCGCCGACCGGGTGTTGAATTACCGGACGGACGACATCGCCGCCGCGCTCAAGGAGGCGACGGGCGGGCAGGGGGTGAACGTCTGGTACGAGACGCAGCGCGAGCCGGACCTTGTGCGGACGGTGGACCTGATGGCCCAGCGGGGGCGGGTGGTGCTGATCGCGGGGCGTGCGGCCCGCCCCGTCTTCCCCGTCGGCCCGTTCTACGTCAAGGGCCTGTCCATCCACGGCTTCGCGATGTTCAACGCCGGCGTGGCGGAGCAACGCCGCTGCGCCGACGACATCAACGCCTGGCTCGCCGCGGGGAAGCTCAGGCCGCAGATCGGCAGGACGTTCCCGCTGGGGGAGACGGCGGCGGCGCACGCGTTGCTGGAGGAGAACACGCTGCGTGGGGCGGGGACGCTGGCGGGGAAGGTGATCGTGCTGTGCTGAGTTTTCGGGCCGCTATTTCCACCACCCCGGAGGAAATCCGGTCTATACTTGATGCGAACCGGGGAGGGCGGCGTGCCCCCCCACCCCCCTCGGGGCTTCGCCTGGCCAGGGCAAGGGAATCCAGATGAGTCGGCTCATCCGCCTGCGTGGGATGAACGGCCCTCTCAAGGGCCGCACCTGGGAGGCCGCCGAGCTGCTCCGCGTCGGACGGCTGGAGCAGTTGGAGATCGTCCTCGACGACAGCAGCGTCTCGCGCTACCACGCCGAGGTGCGCGTCACCGAGCGGGGCTGGCGCGTCCGCGACCTGGGCAGCACCAACGGCACCCGCCTCAACGGCGTCCGCCTCGGCGCCGGCCAGTGGCCGGTGAAGGCCAAGGACCTGCTGCAGTTCGGCGAGGTCTCGGTGGTGGTCGAGGAGGTGCGTGACGGCGAGGCCGCCCAGCCCGAGCCCGACACGTCGATGCGCGTCGAGGAGGCCGTCCGCACGTCGTACCACGACGCGCTGGAGAGCGTGGCCCTCGACCTGGGCGGCAACCAGCGCAGCGCCGAGCAGCTCAAGGCGCTGCTGCGGGCCGGGCACCACCTGGTCCACATGGAGAAGGAGGAGGACCTCCTGCAGTCGATCCTCGAGGACGCGGTCAAGGTGCTGGACGCCCAGCGGGGCGCGATCGTGCTGGCGGAGGCGCCGGACAACCGCCTGCGGCTGAAGGCGCTGAACACGGGGACGAAGATGCCGGTGCCGGGGCGGTCGTCGGTGTTCGACCGGCGCGAGCCGGCGGGGCCGGGCCGCTTCCAGTTCAGCCAGAGCCTGGCGATGCGCTGCTTCAGCCGCGGCGAGTCGATCCTGTGCCAGCGCATCGAGGAGGACCCCGAGCTGGCGATGGCGACGAGCATCGCCGAGGGGACGATGGCCTCCGTCCTTTGCGTCCTCCTGCGGACGCCACGGAAACAGCTCGGCGTGCTGCACCTGGACCGCAGCCCGTGGCAGAAGCCGTTCTCGATGGACGACCTCAAGCTGGCGGACGGCCTGGCGGCCAACGTGTCGGCGGGCATCGAGTGCGCCCAGCTGCTGAAGAAGCAGCGTGACCTGTTCCTCGACACGCTCACCGTCCTCGCGCAGGCGGTCGAATTGCGCGACGAGTACACCGGCGGGCACACGTTCCGCGTCACCACCTACTCGCTGCTCCTGGCCGAGCACATGCACATGGCGGAGGACGACATCGAGCTGATCCGCATCGGGACTCCGCTGCACGACATCGGCAAGATCGGCATCGACGACGCGATCCTCCGCAAGCCCGAACGCCTCACGAACGAGGAGTTCGAGGTCATGAAGTCGCACACGACGAAGGGCGCGGAGATCCTGGAGACGGTGTGTGACCTGAAGCCGATCCTCCCCATCGTGCGCTCCCACCACGAGCGCTGGGACGGCAAGGGCTACCCCGACCAGCTCGCGGGCGAGGCGATCTCGCCGCTGGCGCGTGTGGTGGCCCTGGCGGACGCCTTCGACGCGATGACCTCGGACAGGCCATACCGCAAGGGGATGCCGGCGGCGGCGGCGTTCGCGGAGATCGAGAAGCAGATGGGCAAGCAGTTCGACCCGGCGCTGGCGCAGGGTTTCCTGGCGATCCGCGACAGCATCCTGGAAGAGATGCAGAACCAGAACCAGATTCAGGGCACGAGCAAGAAGACGCGCGTCGCCGCCGGCACGGCGTGAGAAGCCAACAGCAAGCATACCACGAAACACACGGAAGACGCGAAAAGAAGACAAAGAAGCAAAGCAAGCATCAAGCGAGAAGCAGGCCGGAGGGGGTTGCCCTCGCCTGCCTTCTTGTTTCTTGCCTTGATTTGTCTTCCTTTCGTGTCTTCCGTGTCTTTCGTGGTATGCCTTCTTCTCGTATCAAGGCGTTGACTCCGTGGCGGTAAGGCGGGTAGGATCTCGCGCTCGGGGAAGTGCCGGGCGATGGAACGTCCGCCGGCCCCGTCGGGAGACGAGTCATGAACGGCACCCTGCGCGTCGGAGGCGTCCTCGCCGGCCTGCTCCTCATCGGCCTGGCCGTGTGGTCCGGGTACGCACACACCGCCGCCCCGCCGACGGCCCCCCGCGCCGGCACCCGCGTCGGCGTGTTCAACCTCCAGCACGCCATCAAGAGCTACGACCGCTTCAAGATGTTCGAGTCCGAGATGAAGAAGAGCATGGAGCGCATGAAGGGTCGCTTCGACGAGAGGAAGGCCGAGGGCGACCTCCTCTCCCAGGAGCTGCGCGAGGACGGGCTCACGCCCGCCCGCAAGTCGGCCATCGAGAAGAGGCTGCGCGTGCTGTCCCGCGAGATCGAGGACATCCGGGCGGAGACCTCCGAGGCGGTCAAGCGTAAGCAGGACGGCCAGGTGCAGGGGGTGTACTCCGACATCGAGGCCGCGTGCCGCCGCTACGCCGCCCGGCACGGCTTCGACCTCATCCTGCACTACAGCGACGCCGTCACGCCCTCGGACCGCGCCTCGTCGGCCAACATCACACGCAAGATGCAGGCGGGGGCACTCATGCCGATCTTCACCGGCCCCGGCATCGACATCACCCGCGAGATCATCGCCGAGCTGAACGAGACGTTCAAACGCAGCTCGTCCTGACCCTCGGCCGCCTGAACACGTTGTCGGCCCCGGCGCGGCGTCTGCCGCCTGCCGGGGCCGCCCCGCGCGCCCCTTCTTTCCACCCTCCCGGTCTGCACGGCGGGGCGAGCGGCGGAGGCCGGCCCTGGCAGGATGGGAATACTGGACAAGCCAGGGGGTTATTTCGTAGAATCGTCCGGGGAGAACGGACACCGAGGCACGCGACGACGGGGCCGCGCGCCGAACGGGGGGGCGGAGAGTATGATGCGATCGGTTGTGGGTGTGGGCCTGCTGGCCGTCTCGATCCTCGCCCTGACGGAGGCGCGGGCGGACGCCCAGGACGTGGAAACGAAGGCGGCCCCGCCCGCCGACCCGATCAAACCCGTGGCGGACCGCCTGGAGAAGCTCGCCAAGGAGGTGGAGCTGCTCAAGAAGTACGACCCGCGCCTGACCAAGGCCGAGAAGGACGCGGCGGCCACGGCGAAGAAGGCCGATGACCTGGCCGGCAAGGTCGGCGAGGCCGGCAAGACGCTGGAGAAGCTGAAGGGCGTGCCGGGCCGCATCGACAAGGTCGAGCCTTTGGTGCAGAAACTGGAGGAGTCGCTGAAGAAGCTGGAGGCGCTGCCGGGGCAGGTGAAGACGCTCGGCGACAAGCTCGCCAGGGCCGAGGCCGACGCCAAGGCGCTGGCGGAACGCGTGGCGAAGCAGGACAAGGCGTTGACGGGCTCCGCCGCCGCGCTGAAGAAGCAGTCCGACGACGCGGCGGCGTTGAAGATGGCGCTGGACAAGGCGACGGCGGCGATGAAGAAGGCCGAGGGCGACAGCGCGGCTTCGCTGAAGAAGCTCGCCGACGACGCAGGGGCGTTGAAGAAGGAGTTCGATGCGTCGAACGCGGCGGTGAAGAAGCTGGAGACAGACAACGCGGCCCTGGTGAAGGGGCGGGCGGACGACGCGGCGGCGCTCAAGAAGTTGGCGACGGACAACGCGGCGGCCGTGAAGGCGGCGGAGGCGGCGCTCAAGAAGCAGATGACGGACAGCGCCGCCGCGCTGAAGAAGCTGGCGGACGACAACGCCGCCGCGATCAAGGCCGCCGGCGCGGCGGGCGAGGCGCTGGAGAAGAAGCTCGCGGCGGCCGACCTCGCGCTCAGGAAGCAGGCCGCCGATCACGCCGCCGCGCTGAAGAAGGTCGCCGACGACTCCGTCGCGGCGGGCAAGGCGGCGGACACCGCGCTGAAGAGGCAGGCGACGGACCACGCGGCGGCGATGAAAAAGTTGGCCGACGCGCACTCGGCGGCGGTGAAGGCGAAGGACGACGAGGCGGCGAAATTGGCCGGGCGGGTCAAGGCACTGGAGGAGGCCGCCGAGAAGGGCGATGCGGCCAAGAAGACGGAGGACCGTCTGAAGCGGATCGAGGACACGCTGTTCCCGCCGCCGGCCCCGGTGCAGCTCGTGCCGGCGCCGGCGTACCAGCCGGTGTACACGCCGCCGCAGCGCCGTCGGCTGTTCCGGTGGGGTTGCGGCTGATGTCCCCCGTGGGTGCGAGCCTCCAGGCTCGCACGGCGCATCTCACGGCACGCCTGGAGGCTCGCCGCCAGGACGGCTACAATGCCGGCGGCCCCGGAGTGGACGCCGATGCGCGACATCGCCCCGTTCCTCGATGACATCCTCGCCAACCCGCACGACGACGCGCCGCGTCTGGTCCTCGCCGACTGGATCGAGGAGAACGGCGACGGATCGTTGCGTCCGCTCGGTGAGTTCATCCGCGTGCAGTACGCCCTGGAGGGCATGCACCCCGGCAACCCGCGCCGTCCGGGGTTGGAGAAGTTGCAGGCGGCGCTGCTGCCGGCGCAGTGGGAGCGGTGGAGAGAGGCCCTCGCCCTCACGCGGATTCACACCCCCAACCCGGTCTTCCGACGCGGCTTCATCGAACACATCTCGGTCGGCCTCGGAGAGCTTGATGGTCTGGGGAAGAGGCGTGGGGGCGGGGTGCCGCTGCGTTCGCTTGCGGTCCATTACCACGGCTCGCGCGGGTCCGGCCGGGTGTGGGCAAGTGAGGCCGCCGAGCAGGTCGCGAGGGGCGCGGGGGCGGCGATCCTCGGGCAGATCGAGGAGCTGGATCTCGTCGATGTGACGTTCCCGAGTGACGAGGCGCGGCGGGCCTGGATGGGGTCACCGCGCCTGAAGCGGCTCCGTTCCCTGGCCATCAAGAGCGACGAGGCGCTGATCCGCGCCCTGCTCGAAGGGACACTGGGGCGGCAGATCCGCTCGCTGGAGATCCGGCACGCCGGCGGCCGCCCGCTGCCGCGGCGCAGCAGGGGCGGCGCCTTGCCGGATCTGGAGTCGCTGACGTTCCGGTCCGAGCAGGCGTGGGACGGGCCCTTCTTGGAGAGCGTCGCCGCCCTCTCGATGCCTGCCCTGACGCGCGTCCGCTTCACGGGGTCGGGGCTGCCGCAGCCCCGCCACGTCCCGCCCTCGTTCCTGGCACGGATCAGCGAGCTGGCGCTGCCGCCGGAATGGCTCGTGTCGGCGCCGCACCACCTGCCCCGGCTGGAGACGCTCCGCCTGCCGCCCGGCACGCTGTCGGCCGAGACGATCCCGCACCTGGCCCGGCTCCTGCCGCTGCCGCTGTTGTGGACGCTCGACGTGTCGAACAACCGCCTCGGGGACGGCGGGGCGGCCCTGGCACGCTCGCCGATGATGCGCGAGGTGCGCGCCTTCCGCGCCAGTTATTGCGGCATCGATCGCGCCGGGGCCGCCGCCCTGTGCCGCGCCCTGCCGGCCGACCTCTCCACGCTCGACCTGAGCTGGAACCCCATCGGCGGGGCGGCCTTCGCCGAGCTGCCCGCCGGCGTTGGGGCGCTCGACGCCGGTTACTGCGAGGTGGATGACGAGGCCATCCCTTCGCTCGCCGCATGGCCCGCCGGCAAGCTGCACTCGCTCAACCTCGGGACGAACCGCCTCACGGACCACGGCGCCGGGATCCTCCTCAGCTCGCCCGCGGCGGAGGGGCTGGAGGCCCTCGACCTCAGCCACAACCGGCTGACGGACGCCGTCGTGGACCGTCTGCTCGATTCGCCCGTCGTCGGGCGTCTCCGTCTGCTGCTCCTCTTCGGCAACGGTATCTCGCACGGCGCGATGCGCCGGCTGCGCGAGCGCTGCCGGGGAATCGTGGCGTGAGGCTCACGCATACGGGAGCTGCCAGTACACCGCCGGGCGGCCGCGCCGCTCCAGGGCGTCGTTGGCCGCGCCGAACACGTTCACGCCCAGGAACTCCTCCGGTGACAACGCGGGATGCTCCGCCTTGATGATGCCGTGCCGAGTCGTGTCGATGAGCGTGCGCTTCTTCTGCGCCGTCTGGCCGAGCAGGATGAACACGCACGGCTCCGGGCCGGCGCTGACGGCGCGGATCACGCCGTCGGTGAACGCCTCCCAGCCCTTGCCGGCGTGCGACCCCGGACGGCCCTCGCGCACGGTGAGCGTCACGTTCAGCAGCAGCACGCCCTGACGTGCCCACGCCTCCAGCGACCCCGTCGTGGGGATGCGGCAGCCGAGCGTCTCGCGCAAGGTGCGGAACATGACGCGCTGCTGCGGCGTGGGGTCGGCGCCCTCGCGCACCGAGAACGCCAGCCCGTCCGCCAGGTCCGACGCCGACACCGGCTCCGCGCCCAGCAACACCACCCGCACCTTCTCCGGCGGCGTCATCCTCAGCGCCGCGAACACGTCGCCCTCCGCCGGGCACACGACGTTGTCCAACCGGTCACCCGCGAGGAACCTGTCGAGGTTGCGGAACGACGGGGCCGCGCACTCAGCCGCCAGCAGGCGGCGCCACGCCTCCGGCACCGCCTCCATCAGCAGGCACGCTTCCCCCGACGCGGGGGCGGACACCGGCGCCATCGCGGCCACGGTGGGTGCCGGGCGCGGCTCGTCCTTCGGCTTCGCCCCGTCGAGCCGCCAATCGACGGGAGTCAATCCGAGGTCGGCGAGGGCCTTGTTCGCGCCTGAGAAGGGCCGCGAGCCGAAGAACGTCTTCGACGACAGCGGCGACGGGTGGCCGGCTGTCAGCACCTTGTGCCGGGCGCCTATCAGCTCGCCCTTCTTCTTGGCGTAACCGCCCCACAGGAGGAAGACCGCCGGCCTCGCCCGCGCCGCGACGGCCTTGATGACCGCGTCGGTGAACGTCTCCCACCCCTGGTCCTTGTGCGACCCGGCGGAGTCGGCCCGCACGGTCAGCACGCTGTTGAGCAGCAGCACGCCCCGCTTCGTCCACGCCGACAGGTCGCCGTGGGCGGGCGGCGACAGCCCGAGGTCGTCCTGCATCTCCTTGTGGATGTTGGCGAGCGACGGCGGCACCTTGACGCCGGGCTTGACGGAGAAGCTCAGCCCGTGGGCCTCGCCCTTGCCGTGGTACGGGTCCTGGCCCAGCAACACCACCTTCACGTCGGCGAACGGCGTGGCGTGGAACGCCGCGAACACCTCGGTGGCGGGCGGGTAGACCTCGCCGGCGGCGCGCTCGGAACCGACGAACTTCTCGAGCTTCCGGAAGTACGGCTTCGTGAATTCGTCCTTGAGCGCCTCGCGCCAGTCGGGCGGAAGGAGCGCCGCCAGGGACGGGACCTCCGCGACGACGGGGGCCGTGGCTTTCTTGGCGGGGGCGGTCTTCTTGGCCGGCATGTCGTCCTCCTCGGGGGTGTCCACGCCATGCCGGGGGCACAGGTCGCGGACGAAACACCCCGCGCAATCAGGGTGGTAGTGGGTGCAGACGTCGCGGCCGAACAGGACCATCGCCGGGCCGAAGAAGACCCACTCGTCCTGCGGCACCTGGCGCATGAGGTCCTGTTCGATCTTCTCGGGCCGCGACTGTTCGGTGAGGCCGAGGCGTGGGCTGATGCGCTGGACGTGCGTATCGACGATGACGCCGGTGGGCATCTTGAACGCGGTGTTGAGGATGACGTTGGCCGTCTTGCGTCCGATGCCGGGCAGCGACACCATGTCGTCCATCGACGCCGGCACCTGACCGCCAAACCGGGCGACCAGATCGCGACACACTTCCTGGATCCTCTCCGCCTTCTTGCGGTAGAAGCCGGTGGGCTTGATGTCCTCGCCGAGCGCCTCCACGTCGGCGTCGGCATACGCCTGCGCCGAGCGGTACTTGGGGAAGAGCGTCTTCGTGACCTCGTTGACGCGCTCGTCCGTACACTGGGCGGCGAGGATGGTGGCCACGAGCAATTCGAGCGGCGTGCCCCAGTCCAGCTCGTAGCGGGCGTCGGGGAAGCGCTCGTGGAGACGTTCGAGGAGGATGGGCAGGGGGACGGCCTTCACGACACACCCTCACATGGGCGGGGGGAGTGTACACGAAGACAGGCGACATTTCACGCTCGGTAGGTGGAGGGGAGGAAAGCAAGTGTCCACGGATCACACGGAAAGCACGGATGCAAACCAAAGCGAGAAGGCAGGCAGAAGACCGAGCGTCTTCTGCCTGCCGTTCTATCTTCTTGTCTTGGGCTGTTATCCGTGCTTTCCGTGTGATCCGTGGACAGCTCTTCTTGTCGCCCTCAGCGCGTCTGGGCGGCGGTGAGGCGGCGGCGCGTCGTCTCCGGGTCGCTCTGGAAGCGCCAGAAGCGGTAGTGATTGGCCTCGAACAGGTCGAACACGAACCATGCCAGCTGGTCATCCTGCACGAAGGGCACCAGGGCCGTCCCGCCGATCTCGTCCAGGGGCACGATGTCCAGCGCCGCCAGCTCGCGGCCTGCGTTGTCGTGCTCGTCCTTGGCCCGGTGGATCGCCCGGCGGGCCTCCTCCTGCGCGATCAGCGTGTCGCGGTTCGGCCGCCCCGTCAGGGTGGTGAGTTTCTCCAGCAGGGCCTGCTGCGCCTGCGCCTCCAGGGCGTGCTCTCGCAGCGAGCGCAGCACCGATGAGAGGTAGGGGGCGGCGGCCTTCGCCTGCGAATAGGTCCAAAGCCTCAGCGCGGCCTTCCGGCGTCGGGCTTCCTTCGGCGAGTTCGTCATCGGTGCGTCTCCTGGCTTGTCGGCGGCGGCCACTCTTCGGGGGTGTCCCTCGATCTCATGTCGGCCAGGCATCCAGCTCCGAGGTCCCCTTCTCCTCCGTCATCCCGCCCCGGCGGCCCCCGCCTACAATATCTTACGACGCGCCCAGCCCGCGCGTTACGTCGGTAGCGCCCTTTCTGAAAAATCCGACGCCGGCGAGGAGAAAACCGGGGGGTTTCTCCGACATTTCCCGCCCCCGGACGCCCTCCCCGCCGATGTCCTTGATTGGATGAGGCGAGGAGCGCCCGTCCCAACACGGATGCGCAGCATGGCCGAAGAACGCGAAGGATTGCTCGGCTACCTCACCGACGTGCTCGACCACGCCGGCGAGATGACCCTGTTCACCCTCGCCGCCCTCCGCGGCACCGTCGGCAGGGCCGGCTCCTCCCTCCTCCCCATCCTCTCCTCCGTCGGCGTCGGCAGCATCCCCGTCATCCTTGTGACGGGGGCGTTCATCGGCATGGTCCTGGCCGTCCAGGCCTACGACCAGTTCGCCTCCATCGGCCTCGCCACCCGCCTCGGCTCCATCATCAACATCTCGGTGGTCAAGGAGCTGGGCCCCGTGCTGGCCGGCGTCATGCTGGCCGGGCGCGTCGGCAGCGCCATGGCCGCCGAGCTGGCCACCATGCGCGTCACCGATCAGGTGGACGCCCTCGCCTGCCTGGGTGCCGACCCCATCCAGCACCTCGTCTCGCCCCGGCTGATCGCCTGCGTCCTCCTCATCCCGCTCCTGACCATCCTGGCCAACTTCATGGGCGTCCTCGGCGGGGCGTTCATCAGCATCTGGGTGTACAACATCGACGCCCACTTCTACTGGCAGAACACCCAGGGCCAGATCAGGATGTGGGACCTCATCGCCGGCCTCATCAAGCCCACCTTTTTCGGCATGGCCATCGCCGTCATCAGCTGCCACCGCGGCCTGAAGGGCGACCCCGGCGCCGAGGGCGTGGGACGCGCCGCCACCCGGGCCTTCGTCGCGTCGTTCATCGCCATCCTGGCCCTCGACTTCTTCCTCGGCATGTTCCTCAACAACCTCCAGCGGGTGCTGTGGCCCCAGGGGCGTTCGGTGATCTGATGGACACCCCGCCTCTCATCTCCCTGCAACAGGCCACCATGCGCTTCGGGGCGCACCCGGTCCTGCACGCCATCGACCTCGACATCCAGCGCGGCCAGACCCTCTGCGTCATCGGCGAGTCCGGCTGCGGCAAGACCGTCCTCCTGAAGCTCATCGTCGGGCTCCTACGCCCCACCGTGGGCCGCGTCCTGTTCGACGGCAAGGACATCGCCGAATTGTCCGAGCAGGAGCTGATGCGCCAGCGGCTGCGCATGGGCTTCCTGTTCCAGGGGGCGGCGCTGTTCGACAGCCTGACCGTGGAGGAGAACGTCGCCTTCGGGCCGAGGGGGCAGGGGCGGCCCGAGCCGGAGATCCGCGAGATCGTGCGTCAGCGGCTCCTGGAGGTGGGGCTGCCGTCGTCGGCGGCGGAGAAGATGCCGGCGGAGCTGTCGGGCGGGCAGAAGAAGCGTGTCGGCCTGGCGCGGGCGCTGGCCCTCGACCCGGAGGTCATGCTCTACGACGAGCCGACCACCGGCCTCGACCCCATCATGACGGACGTCATCAACGAGCTGGTCTTGCAGACGCGGAAACGCCGCCCGATCACGAGCGTCATCGTCACGCATGAGATGCGCACCGTCCACAAGTGCGCCGACCGGGTCGTCATGCTCTACCCGCTGGCGCGGCTGGCGCAGGGCGAGCATCAGATGCTGTACGACGGGCCCCCCGACGGGCTGGCGTCGAGCCAGGACGCGCGGGTGAAGCAGTTCATCGAGGGCAGCGCCGGCGACCGCCTGGAGGTGCTGGCCCGGCAGGAAGGAGCCACACCGTGAGCGACACCGGACGCGGCCTGCGTTTGCGCCTCGGGGCGTTCGTCATCCTCGCCCTCGTCCTGCTCGGGGTGATGATCGTCATGTTCGGCAGCCTGCCGACCCTGTTCAAACGCACCGTGCGCTACACCGTGCGCTTCACCGACGCCCCGGGCCTGGCCACCGGCGCCCCCGTTCGCCGCTCCGGCGTGCGCATCGGCGAGGTGCGCGACATCACCCTCGACGACGAGCGCGGCATCGTCCGCGTCACCCTCCTCATCGACGCCAACTACCGGCTGCGCCGCTCCGAGCAGGCGACGCTGGTCGTCGGGCTCCTCGGCAGCGACGCCAGCATCGACTTCGTGCCCAAGCTGCCCGAGGGAGGGGAGCCCGTGGACCGCGAGGCGTTCGAGCCGGGCGCCGAGCTGGTCGGCGTGCGGGCGGCCACGGTGAACACGCTGCTGCGCGGGGCCGGCGACGTGCTGCCGAGCACCCAGGAGACCCTCGCCGACATCCGCAAGTCGATCCAGCGGTTGGAGCGGTTCGTGGCGCGGGCGGAGCGCACGATCCCCCTGGTGGAGGACACGCTCAAGGAGTACCGCGAGCTGGCGAAGGCGGCCCGCGCCACGGTGCCGGACGCGCAGAAGACGCTCGCCGAGGTGCGCGACCTGGCGCGGGCGTACCGCGAGGCGGCCCCGGACCTCACGCGGGCCGTCGATGAGTACCGCCAGCTGGCGCGTGACGCGCGGTCGGCCCTGCCTGAGCTGCTGAAGACGAACGCCGCGGTGCTGGACGCGGTGAAGTCGGCCCGCGAGCTGTTCCCCACCGTGGAGTCGGCGCTGGACGAATTCCGCGAGCTGGCACGCGACGTGCGCAAGGTGACCGCCGACATCCAGAAGCTCGTCCCCGTGGTTCAGCGGAACCTCGACGACATCGGCACGGCGGCCAGGCAGGCGCAGCGTCTGGCGGAGAACCTCGACCGCGTCGTTCTGGAGAACAAGGACGAAGTCAAGCTGGCCGTCGAACGGCTCTCGAAGAGCCTGGAGCAGGCGCAGAAACTGCTGAGCGACGACAACATCCGCAAGTTCAACGCGGCGCTGACGAACATCTCGTCGGCGAGCGAGCCGCTGCCATCGATCACGAAGAACCTCGACGACGTGATGCAGCAGGCGAGGATCACCGTGCGGCAGCTCAACGAGACGCTGAAGAAGGTGGACGAGTCGCTCAAGGACGTTGGCCGGCTGACGAAGCCCCTCGGTGACCGCTCGGAGGTGATCACGCGCAACGCCGACGAGGCGCTGGCGAAGCTGAACCTCATCCTGGGCGACGTGCAGTCGCTGATGAGGGCCATCGACAAGAGCGACGGCACGCTGCGCAAGCTGCTGACGGACCCGTCGATCTACAACAACATCGACCGGGCGCTGATCGCGGTGACGAAGCTGGTGCCGTACGTCGAGCGTATCCTGAAAGACGCCGAGGTGTTCGTGGACAAGATCGCGCGGCACCCGGAGATCCTGGGCATCCGCGGCGCGGTTGCGCCGGAGCGGAGCGGCGGGACGGGCCTGAAGGGGCCGCCGACGCCGCCGCTGATCCCGCCGGGGCGGTGACGCCGGCGACGGATCGGTTCGGGTAGGTCGGGTTGAGGCCCGCCAGGGCCGAAGCCCGACGGAGCGCCCCACGCCCACACGTCGGGCTTCGCTCGGCTGGCGCCTCGCTCAACCCGACCTACCCGCCCCCCCCGAACGTGTGCGTCGTCACCTTGCCCGCCGGCCACTCCAGCCACAGGAGGCGCTTCTCGTCGTAGCCGCCGCCGACGTTGATGCCACGCATCGCGCCGGCCGTCGTCTCCGCCTCGCGGTGCGTGTGGCCGCAGAACGCGAACGGGATGCGGGCGGCGTGCCGGGTCAGCAGCGCCTCGACGGCGACGTTGCCGGCGAACGCATCCCACAGGAGGTGGTCCAGCTCGGCCGCCGGCACCGGGCCGGGGAAGCTCATGCCCGTCAGCGGCGGGTGGTGCGTCGCCACGATGCACGCCGGCACGGCGGCGAGCGCCTCCGTCAGGTCGCGCTCCAGCCGGGCCACCACCCGCGCGGTGAAGGTGACATCGTCCAGCGGCCAGCGGACGAAGACGGCGTCGTTGTGCCGCCCGCGCGTGAAACGCTTCGACGCCAGCCGATGCTCCTCGCCCGGGTGCAGCCGCCGCAGTCCGTCGATGGCCCAACTGTAGTCGTACCAGTTGACGCTGCCGACGATGGCCAGGCCGTGATCGGGGAGGATGAGCGGCCAGCCGTCCAGCCAGTGGAAGCCGTGCCGGGCCGCGGCCGCCGGCAGGGCGGTCTCGTAGGCGTGCAGCGAGTCCGTCGGGTGGTCCGTCGGCACCCACAGGTCGTGGTTGCCGGGCGTGACGGCCTTCAGACACGGGAGGCCGGCGAAGCGTTCGAGGGCGGCGGCGAACGACACGGATGACGCCACGTCGCCGGCGATGACCAGCACGTCGGGCGTGTTGTGTTGGAGGAAGGCGAGGAGGGCGGCGTTGGCGTCCTGGCCCCTGGCGTGGTTCAGGTGCAGGTCGGCGGTCACCGCGATGGTCAGCATGCGTGAAACCCGGAGGCGGGGCGGCGGGGTATGCTATCACGAACCCCCGTGCCCGCCAATGGAGAGCCGCCGATGCTCCCCCTCCTACTGCTCCTCGCCGCGGCTCGCCTCGAGCCGGGGGGCGAGACGCCCCCCAGACCCCCCGTCGCTCCATCACCGTTGCGCCTCATCCCCGACAAGGCCCAGGTGATGCTCCACGTCCCGAGGCCGCGCGCGTTGGCGGAGAACGCCCTCGGGCACAGGCTGTGGGCCAGGGTGTGGGCGATGGAGGCGTTCAAGGAGGCGCTCGACACCACCAACGTCCGCCGCGCCCGTCAGATGCTGGCCTACTTCGAGAAGGCACTCGGGGCCAAATGGCCGGCGCTGCTCGATGACGTGGCCGGGCACGGCATCGCGCTGGGCGGGCGGCAGGGCAACGGCCAGCCGTTCCTCGCCGTCGCCACCGGCCGCGACGAGAAGAGGCAGGCGGCGTTCGCGGCGAAGCTCGTCGAGGTGATCGAGTCGGCGACGGTCACCGCGAAGAAGTCGGGGTATCACGGCATGCCGGTGTGGGCGTTCGGCGACGGGCTGTTCATCGCCCGCGCCGGCGCGTCGCTGATCGCCGCCAACAAGCGCGACGCCGTACAGGCCGCCCTCGACCTGGCCCGCGGGGCCGGCGGCAAGAGCCTCGCCGACCATGCGGACATGGCCGGGATGGAGAAGCTCCTCCCGGCGAACAGCCTGGCGCGGGCGTGGCTGGACATGCGGCCCATCCAGGCGACGCCGGAGGGCAAACGCGCCTACGCCGACCCGCGGGATGATTTCCTGCAGACGCTCGTCATCGGCAGCTACCTGAGCGTGCTGGGGCGGGCGCCGTTCGTGTGCGCCGGCCTCGTGCCGGAGGCGAAGGGCTTCCGCGTCTCGCTGAGTGCGCCGCGTGGCCTGGAGGGCATGGGCGGCGACAGGTGGCTGCACGTGCCGCTGGAGGGGGGCGCGATCCGGGGCCTGCTGGAGCCGGAGGGGGCGATGTACTCGCTCAGCTTCTGGTTCGACTTCGCCAACATCTGGAAGCAGCGGGCGAAGGTGTTCAACGAGCAACAGGCGAAGAACCTGGAGGCGGCCGATAAGAACCCGGCGTTCCTCGCCTTCACGGGGTCGAAGCTCTCGACGCTGTTCGAGTCGGCGGGGGGGGCGCACCGCTTCGTGGCGGTCAACCAGGCGAAGGCGGCGTACAGGAAGCAGCCGCGCTCCCTGCTGCCGGCGTTCGCCTTCGTCGCCTCCCTGCGCGACGCCGAGAAGGGCGGGGCGGCCATCGACGCGGCCATCCGGGCGTCGGGGTTGTTCCTGGCCGGGCAGTACAAGATGGTCCGCAAGGAGGAGGAGGCCGGCGGCGTGAAGGTCCAGGGCTACCGGTTCAGCGAGCGCGATGAGGTGCCGTTCGACCCGACGGGATACCGCTTCAACTTCAGCCCGTCGTGGGTGCGGATCGGCGATCAGTTCGTGTTCTCCTCGACGATGGAGCTGGCGCGGTCGCTGGTGCCGCTGCTCCAGAAAGAGACGGAGGTGTATCAGGTGCGGGCGCGGGCGCGGGCTTTCGACACGTTCTACCCGGCGGGGCTGGCGGCGTACCTGGAGACGCACGAGGACACGCTGGCGGCTCAGGCGGTCCTCGACCGGGCCGTCCCCCCCGCCGACGCCCGCCGCGAGATCAAGGCCGCCACGTCGCTGGTGCGCTCGCTGGGCGGGGCGGGGACGAAGTCGTCTATCCTCAAGGACGATTGGCGACTCGATTTCTGGGTCAACGTCGAGTGAGGTAGCCGCGACGCGCAGCGGAGCGCTGGGAGACCGACACCGTGGAAGACGCGAAGAAGATCGACCCCGATTGGGCGTGGTCCGCCTACGAGCCGGGCGCGGCCAACCCCTGGGACGTGCGCAAGGCCGGGCACCTGCTCCGACGCGCCGGCTTCGGCTGCACGAGCGCCGAATTGGAGGCCGCCGTCAAGGACGGGCCCAAGAAGACGCTGGCCCGCCTGCTGGCGCCGGGCGAGGGCGAGGACGCCTTCGAGAAGGACATGGCCCCCATCGAGGCGGTCATCGCCCGCACCAACAACGCCGGGCAGATGCGCGCGTGGTGGCTCACGCGGATGCTCTACTCGCCGCACCCGCTGCGCGAGAAGCTCACCCTCTTCTGGCACAACCACTTCGCGACGAGCAACGCCAAGGTGCAGGACGCCGCCCTCATGCTCGGGCAATACCGTCTCCTGTACAAGCACGCCCTCGGCGACTTCTCCGCCCTGCTCCGCGCCATGTCGTCGGACCCGGCCATGCTCATCTGGCTCGACGGCGCCGGCAGCAAGAAGGGCAGCCCCAACGAGAACTACGCCCGCGAGCTGATGGAGCTGTTCTCGCTCGGCATCGGGCCGTACACGGAGAAGGACGTGCGCGAGGCGGCCCGCGCCTTCACCGGCTGGTCCGTCGTCGACGGCAAGGCGAAGTTCACGCCGGCGCAGCACGATGACGGCGAGAAGACGGTGATGGGGCGCAAGGGCAGGTTCAAGCCGGACGACATCGTCGCCATCTGCCTCGATCAGCCGGCCTGCCCGCACTTCATCTGCACGAAGCTGTTCCGCTGGCTCGTGAGCGACACCGTCGAGCCGACGCCGGCCCTCCTCGGGCCGCTGGCGAAGGGCTTCCGGGCATCGAAGTGGGACACGGCGGCGCTGGTCAAGCGTGTGCTGTCGAGCAACCTGTTCTACTCGAAGCTGGTGTACCGGACGCGCGTCAAGTCGCCCGTCGATTTCGCCCTCGGCACGGTGCGAGGCCTGGAGGGCCGGGTGGGCACGACGGCGCTGGCGGCGGAGCTGGAGAAGCTGGCGCAGAACGTGTTCTCCCCCCCGTCGGTCAAGGGTTGGGACGGCGGGCCGTCGTGGCTGAACGGGCAGACGCTGCTGTACCGGCAGAACCTGGCGCTGGCGTTCTGCTCGACGGAGGACGGGCGTTTCGGCTCGCGGCTGGACCCCGCGGCGCTGGCTCGCCGGCACGGCAAGAAGACCGACGAGGGGCTGGTCGATTTCCTATTGCGGCTGTTCCTCCAGGGCGACGTGCCGGATGAGTCGCGCCGCCGGCTCCTCGCCTTCGCCAAGAAGGCGCACGGCGACAAGGTGCCCGCCTTCTGGACGGCGGACGACGCCGCCGAGCGCCGCGTGCGGGCGTTGACGCACCTGGTGCTGTCGCTGCCGGAGTACCAGCTCGACTGACCCAGGGCCTCACCCGCCGACCGCGACGCACTTGCCATAGATGCCGGAGGCGGTCACCCAGCCGTTGATGCGGCCACGGTTGTTGCCGATCTGGAAGCGTGGCCCCTGGATGGCCTTGACGAGGTGCAGGTACTCGCGGCCGTTGACCTTGCACAGGACGATGTCGCCGACGGCCAGCGACGCCGGGTCGACGGGCACGACGGTGCAGAGCTGGCCGGATTCGATCTTGCCGGACATGGAATTGCCGCGCGGGCGGAAGGAGACGGCCTCGCCGGCCCGCAACCTCGCGATGTGCTGCGCCGCCCAGCCCATGCCGCGCCCTCACTTCACCCCGTACGCCGCCAGCAGCCACACCAGGGCCAGCGCCAGGGAGGCCGCCAGGCCCCACTTGAACAGCCACAGCCGGCGCTGGAACTGGGGCTCGGCGGGCCTGCCCGTCAGCATGCCGCGCAGGAACTCCGCCCGCCCGGCGATGGACCCGTGCTGCCACGACTGCAGGTAGCCCGGCTTCTCGCGGTCGATGCCGTTGATCGCCGCCACCTTGTCGAGCGCCGCGATGAACACGGCCACACCCGTGGGGCAGGGCGGGCCGTCGGCCCGCTCCGGCGTGTCGGCGTGGTGCCCCTGGCATGCCGGGTCGCTGCACGACACCGACCTGCACCCGAACACGTCCGCCTGGCGCTCGCACCCCCGCGAAACCAGCCCGAAGACGATGAGGATGTACCCCAGCAGCAGGCCGAGCATGACCACGAGCGCCGCTGCCCCGTCCGCCTGGAAATGCGTCCTGCCCCAGCCCTTGGGGAGCATCTCCCCCACGGCCTTCAGGCCCGGCACGATGAAGTTCTCGCTGACCAGGAACACCGCCACCATGCTCATCACGAGGAAGCACAGGTAGTACAGCATGTGCTGGTGCCGCGCGTGCCCCAGCTCGTGGCCGAACACCGCCTGGATCTCCTCGGCGGTGAAGTCCTCCAGCAGGCGATCCGTGAAGACGACGTAGCGCACCCACGGCACGAGGCCGATGATCATGGCGTTGGCGGTGCCGCCGCGCGTGTCCCACACGAGGATGTCGGCCAGCCCGACGCCCTGCCGCCGCGCGGCCGCCTGGAGGCGTTCGCGCAGGGGCCCGGCGGGCAGGGGACGCAGCCCGAGAACCAGGCGCACCAGCACCGGCAGGCCGAGGAACAGTACCACGGCCGCGAAGAGGAGCATCGGCCAGACGGCGAGCGGCCCCCTTGACACGCTCTCGGGCAGGAGGCGGAACAGCTCGGCCTGGAGGACGAGGAGGACGACGGGGAGGAAGGCGAGGGCCAGCCTCTGGCGGAGCTGGAAGGCGACGTAGGCCCAGCGTCCGCCGAAGGGCGGCACGGGCCGCCCCCCGCCGGGGGCGAACGACGCCAGGTCGTGCAGCCGGTGCGCCGCCGCGTGGGCCGCCCGGTCGGCGTCGTAGAAGAACACCCACGACGCCGTCTGCGCCAACAGGTACGGCAGGATGAGGAGGATCTCGGCGCCCGGCCCCGCCCTGCCGCCGTGCAGCGAGAGGACCGCCCAGCCCCAGCCGAAGAACCACAGCGCCGTGGCGTACAGCACCAGCGTGGCGACGGTGTGCCAGTGCCGCCCGCGCTCGTACTCGGCCATCTGGCGGTCGAGGAGGGTGGGGTCGGCGTCGAGGGGCCGCCCGACGCGGCGGGCGAGGACCGCCGCGAGGCCGGCGGACACGACGACGGCGGCCGCGGTGAGGAGGGCGGCGAGCCAGGGGGGGCCTCCCCAGTACGGCTCCGGGTAGGCCGTGAACAGGCAGACGCCGGCCAGGAAGACCATGAGCAGGAACGACATGCCGGATCCGCCCTCGCCCCGGATTGACCACGGGGGCATTGTACCTCACGGACGCGCCGGGGCCAACCGCCCGCAGAGGCTCCATCGCAGGACGGGGCGTCGGCGGTCAGGGGGACGCGGGACCCGAACGAGATGCCCTGACGCTCCACCGTGAGCGATGACGTTCCGGCAATCCGGAGGCGGTGACGCCGAGAAATCAAGAGACGCTGACGCTCCACTCGGGGCGCTGACGCAACCCCGCTCGCCAAGGACGAGAGCTGCCCACGCCCAACCCGGTCACGCGAACACGGCGGCCGGCTTGAACTCCCGTCCCAGCACGTCCTTCGGCGTCACGCCGAGCCACCTCTCCAGGATGGCGGCGTACACCGAGCGGAAGTCGGTGTGGAACGTCAGGTTGCCGTCGTCCAGCCTCGACAGGTCGGGGTGGGCGCCGACGAGGCCGGCCTTCACCTTGCTGCCGACCAGGAACATCTGCGAGCCGCTGCCGTGGTCGGTGCCCTTGCTGCCGTTCTCCTTGGCGCGGCGGCCGAACTCGCTGAAGGTCATCATCATGACGCGTCCGCCGTTGCCCCGCGCCTTCATGTCCTTGTAGAAGGCGGTCATCGCGCCCGACACCTGCGTCAGGAGCGCCTCGTGGGCGGGGAGCTGGGTGGCGTGCGTGTCGAAGCCGTCGATGCTGACGTAGAAGATCCGCGCGCCGACGCCGGCCTCGATGAGCTGGGCGGCGAGACGGAGGCGGCCGCCGAGCTGCGTGTCGGGGTACGGCACCTTGGGCGTGTACGCCCTGGCGGCGGCGGCGAGGCGCTCGCTGGAGGCGTAGGTGCTGGCGGCGGTGCGCGTCACGAAGTCGAGCAGGCCGGGCTTCTTCTCGCCGGAGGCGCCGCCGGTGATGGCCTTCTTCGCATCGGCGGGGTTGCCCAGCGTGAGCAGGCGGAACTCGTCGAGCGTGGCGATGCTCGGCACGCGCATGGGCGCGCCGTCGAACGCCAGCGGCGAGGGCTGGGCGGTCTTGAGGTGGAACGACTGGGTGCCGGCGGGCATCTTCTTGAGGGCCTTGCCCAGCCAGCCCTCGGTGAGGGTCTTCTCGGTGCTGCCGGCCTGCCACACGTCCATCGAGCGGAAGTGCGACTGCGACGGATTCGGGTAGCCCACGCCCTGCACGATGGACAGGCAGCCGTCTTCCAGCAGGCCCGAGAAGCCCGACAGCGCCGGGTGCAGGCCAAGCGAGTCGTTGACCTTGCGCAGGCGCGAGGCGTCGATCCTGATGTTGGGCCGATACTTGGCGTAGTCGGCGTCCTTGAACGGGACGACGGTGTTGAGGCCGTCGTTGCCGCCGGTCAGCTCGACGACGACGAGGATGTTCTCGCCCTTCGCCGGCGCGGTGGCCGCCGCGGCGCGGCCCAGGAACGCCGGCGCCGAGGTGCCGATGGCGACCACGCCGGAGGTGTGCAGGAAGGCTCGGCGGCTCAGCATGTCGGGGCTCCTTTGTCCGGCCTCGGGTCACGCGATCACTTTCGTCACGACCTTGCCCGCCACGTCGGTCAGGCGCATGTCCAGGCCGTTGACGCGCATGGTCAGCTTGGTGTGGTCGATGCCGAACAGGTGCAGCATCGTGGCGTGGAAGTCATTCGTATGCACCGGCTCCTCGGTGACGCGCCAGGCGAGGTCGTCCGTCTTGCCGAGCACCTGGCCGCCCTTGACGCCTCCGCCGGCGAGGAAGACGCTGAAGGCGTGCGGGTGGTGGTCGCGGCCCGGATTCTTCGCGCCGCCCTGCGTGATCACCGTCCGCCCGAATTCCGTGCCGCCCACGACAAGGGTACTCGCCAGCAGGCCGCGCTGTTTCAGATCCTTGATGAGCGCGGAGAGTGGCGTGTCGATGGCCTTGCACGCCCTGGGCAGGCCGTCGTTGATGCCGTCGTGGTGGTCCCAGTCATGGTGCGTGACCGTCACGAAGCGGACGCCCTTCTCCACGAGCCGACGCGCCAGCAGCAGGCTGCGTGCGAGGTCGCTGGAGCCGTAGGCGGCGAGGGTGGCCTTCGCCTCGCCCTTGAGGTCGAGCAGTCCGGGCGCGGCGGCCTGCATGCGGAACGCCAGCTCGTAGTCGGCCGTCCGCGCCGCCGTCGCCGGGTCGCCGGTCCTGGCGGCCCGCAGGGCGTTCAGCCTCGCCAGGGCGTCGAGCTGCTCGCGGTGCGCCTGCGGCGTGACGCCCTCGGGCAGCCCCAGGTCGAGGATGGGGCTTCCACTCGTGCGGAAGAGCACCCCTCGGTGGCGTGGCGGCAGGAAGCCGTTGCCCCAGACCATCGCCCGCGCCTTGGGCGACCGCCCGTTCATCAGGACCACGTGGCCGGGCAGGTCCTTCGACACGGAGCCGAGCCCGTAGGTGAGCCATGCCCCCACGCTCGGCCTGCCGGGGCGGTCCTTGCCGGTGCAGACCTCCAGCTCGCCCGGCGCGTGGTCGAACGCCTCGTGGTGCATCGAGCGGATCAGGCACAGGTCGTCGGCGCACGAGCCGAGGCCCGGCAGCATCTCCGACATCTCCATGCCGCACTTGCCGTATCGGCGGAACTTGAAGTGGCTGCGCATCACCGGGGCGGCGAACGTCGTCTGGCCGAGGCGGATGCCCTTGCGGAACGACTCGGGGATCGGCTTGCCGTCGAGCTTCTCCAGCCCCGGCTTGGGGTCGAACAGGTCGATCTGGCTGGTGCCGCCGATGAGGAAGACGAAGATGCACGCCTTCGCCCGCGCCGGCGTCGGCGGTGCCGCGGCGCGGCCCTCCTCCCGCGCCATAGCCGCGAGGGCGGCGAGGCCGAGGCCGCCACGCACGCCGGTGAAGAACTCCCGACGCGTCAGCCACACGTGCTCCTCGGCCGGATGCATCGGTCACTCCCGGTTGACGAATTCATCGAGGTTGAGGAGTACCCGCGCCACGCCGGCCCACACGTCGGCCTCGCGCGCCTTCCGGCGCGTCAGCGGCAGCAGGACCGCCATCTCCTCCGCGTCGGGCGCCCTCCCCAGACACAGGCGGAAGCCGCGCTCGATGCGTGCCTCGGGCGTCCTCGCCTCGCGGATGAGCCGGCCGCCGAGGGCGAAGGCCGCCTCGGTGAAGACGGGGTTGTTGAGCAGGGCCAACGCCTGCACCGGCGACCCGGCCCGCTCGCGGCGCGGGCACGGCTGGTTGCCGTCCGGCGCGTCGAGCGCCTCCAGCGACGGGTGCGTCAGCGTCCGCTGGACGTGGATGTACACGCCGCGGCGGTGCCGGTCCTTCGTCGGCCCGAGCAGGGCCTCGGCGCTGAACTGCCCTGCGGGCAATTCTTTCGGGAAGGGCGGCACGATGGACGGCCCGCCGACACGCCGGTCGAGCAGGCCCGCCGCCGTCAGGGCGGCGTCGCGGATGGCCTCGGCCTCCAGGCGGAAGCGGTTCTGCCGGCCCAGGAGGCGGTTGTCGGGGTCGTCGGCCCCGCGCCTTGCCGATGATTGGCGGTAGGTGTCGGAGGCGACGATGATGCGGATGAGGGCCTTGCGCGACCAGCCGTTGGCGACCAGCTCCGACGCCAGCCAGTCGAGCAGCTCGGGGTGCGTGGGCCGCTCGCCGCGGCGGCCGAAGTCCTCGGGCGTCCGCACCAGCCCCTCGCCGAAGAGGTGCTGCCAGACCTGATTGGCCAGCACCCGCGCCGTCAGCGGGTTCTCGGGCGACACGAGCCAGCGGGCCAGGTCGAGGCGGTCGGCCTCGGGGCCACGCGGCTTCAGCGGCGGGAGGAAGGCGGGCGTGCCGGGCTTGACCTCGTCGCCCCGGTCGAGGAAGTTGCCGCGGCGGTGGACGTGCGAGACGCGTTTCACCGCGGCGAGGGTGGGCGCCTTGACCTTCGCCCCCGGCACCTCCTGCTCCCGGTCCGCCGTCCGGTCGAAGAAGGCGTAGAGGCGGTAATACTCGCGGTGAGGCACGGGGTCGTACTTGTGCGAGTGGCACTGGGCGCAGCCGAGGGTCAGCCCCAGCCAGGCGGTGCCGGTGGTCTCGACGCGGTCCTTGACGGCGCGGGTGCGGAACTCCTCCTTGTCGCCGGACGCCGCCGAGTTGTACAGCGTGTTGCGGTGCAGGCCGGTGGCGACCTTCTGGTCTGCCGTCGCGGCGGGGAGGAGGTCGCCGGCGAGCTGCTCGACGGTGAAGCGGTCGAGCGGCAGGTCGGCGTTAAAGGCGGACACGACCCAGTCGCGCCAGACCCACGCGCCCTTGCGGACCCGGTCGTTCTCGTAGCCGTCGCTCTCGGCGTAGCGTGCCAGGTCGAGCCAGTGGCGGCCCCAGCGCTCGCCGAACGCCGGCGACGCGAGGAGACGCTCGGCAAGCCGGCCCGGCTCCTCGGGCGGGCCGTCCGGCGGCAGCCCAGTCAGGTCGAGATGCAGGCGGCGCGTCAGGGTCGCGGCATCCGCCGGCGGTGCGAACGTGCGGCCCACCATCTCCAGGCGGGCGAGGATGAAGGCGTCGATGGCATGGTGGGCGAGGCCCCTCGTCGCCGGCACGGGCGGGCGGCGGATGGTTTTGAACGCCCAGTGGCCACGCGAGCCGTCGTCGCCGGCGAGGGCGTCGGGCCACTCGGCGCCGGCGGCGATCCACTCGCGGAGGACGCCGGCCTCGGCGGGGGTGAGCGCCTTGCCGGACGGGGGCATCCGCCGCCCGGCGTCGCCTGTCATGATGCGGCGGACCAGCTCGCTCCGGTCCGGGTGGCGTGGGATGACGGCGTCCATCGCCGACGAGCGCAGATCGAGGCGGAGGCCGGCCTCGTGCTTCTTCGGGCCGTGGCAGCGGACGCAGCGTGATTCAAGCAGCGGGCGCACGTCGCGGGCGAAATCGACGGGTGGGGCAGAGAGGGCCAGGAGGAGTACGGCGAGCGGCATCGCGTCTCTCGGGATCGCCGGCGGGCGGTGGTGAGACCGCCATGTCTGCCGACGAGAAGGAGGGCCGAGCGCTAGCATAGCAGGCGAGGGGCCGCCGGGCGAGGACGGGCGGCGCCGACGCGGGCTGGCGGGCTGGCGCCTCGATCCATGCCCCTCGATCAGCCGTCACGGCCGCGCCAGCATCGCCATGAGGTCCACGGCGGGGGTCTTCTCCAGGCGCGGCAGGTCGAGGAACAGCCCCTCCAGCGCCTTCACCTCGTCCGCCGCGTACAGGGTGCCCATGTTCTGGCGGAACTTCTCGACGAGGAGCGGGATGCCCTCGGCGCGGCGACTCCGGTGGCCGACGGGGTACTCGACCTCGACGCGCGGCGTCGAGGTGCCGTCCTTGAAGAACACCTGCACGGCGTTGGCGATGGAGCGCTTGTCCAGCTCGAGGTACTCACGCGAATACCGCGGGTCCTCGCGGACGGACATCTTGCCGCGGAGGGCGTCGATACGCGGGTCCCTGGCCACCACGTCCTCGTAATCATCGGCGGTGAGGCGGCCGAAGATCAGGGGGACGGCGACGATGTATTGCAGGCTGTGGTCACGGTCGGCGGGATTGTGCAGGGGGCCGTCCTTGCTGATGATGCGCACGGCGGACTCCTGGGTCGCCAGCTCGACGCGCTCGACCTCGGCGAGGCGGTCCTTGACCAGCGGGTGCAGCTTGAGGGCGCACTCGGCGGCGGTCTGGGCGTGGAACTCCGCCGGGTACGAGATCTTGAACAGGACGTGCTCCATGACGTACGAGCCGTAGGCGCGGGGCAGCTCCAGCCTGTTGCCCTTGAACAGCACGTCCTGGAAGCCCCACTTCGGCGCCGACAGGGCGCTGGGCAGGCCCGGCTCGCCGTTCAGCACCATGAGGGCGAGGCGGACCGCCCGGCTGGTGGCGTCGCCGGCGGCCCACGACTTGCGCTGGCTGGCGTTCGGCGCGTGGCGATACGTCCGCAGGCTCTGGCCGTCGATCCAGGCGTGGGAGAGGGCGTCGATGATCTTCTTCTCGTCGCCGCCGAGCATCATCGTCGCCACGGCGGTGGACGCGACCTTGACGAGGATGACGTGATCGAGGCCGACGCGGTTGAAGGCGTTGCGCAGGGCGAGGACGCCCTGGATCTCGTGGGCCTTGACCATCGCGTCGAGGACGTGGCGAACGGTCACCGGCTTGCCGCGGCGGCCGAGGTAGTCGGCGAGGGAGAGGATGGCGCCGAGGTTGTCGGAGGGGTGGCCCCACTCGGCGGCGAGCCAGGTGTCGTTGTAGTCGAGCCAGCGGACGGCGCAGCCGATGTCGAAGGCGGCCTTAACGGGGTCGAGGACGTGGGCGGTGCCGGGGACGCGGACGCCGTCGGGAACGACGGTGCCGGGGACGAACGGGCCGAGGTGCTTGACGCAGGCGGGGTATTTCAGCGCGAGGACGGCGCAGGCGAGGCTGTCCATGAGGCAGTAGCGGGCGGTGTCGATGGCCTCGGCGCTGGTGACCTCGTAGCCCGCGGCGTAGCGGGCGATGTCCACAAGCTCCTTATCGGGGTCGGGGCGGACATTACTCTCGGCGTGACCGGCCATCGTTAGCTCCTCCTGGCGGTATGAGATGTGGATAGCGTCCCTTGCCGCCGCCGGACAGGGGCGCGACAATGCCCGGATGATGCTCCTCCTGCTCCTTCTGGCCGCCCCTGAATACTCCATCGAGGCCGACGACGCCGCGGCGCCCGAGGATCTTGCCGCGCCGGTCCGCAAGCTGCTGGAGGGCAGGTGCCATCGCCTGCTGGACGGCAAGGGCGAGACGATCCTGGAGGTGTGGTTCCGCAAGGACGTTCCGGTGAAGGCGACGGACGAGCAGATCAAGAACGGGCTGACCTACGCCGAGGTGCCGCAATCGACGGTCATCGGCGCGGTGCGCTTCCCGAAGGTGTACACGGACTACAGGAAGCAGCGCATCGCGGCGGGGGTGTACACGCTGCGTTTCGGCGTCCAGCCGGGCGACGGCGACCATGCCGACACGGCGCCGCATCGGGAGTTTGCGCTGCTCTCGCCTGCGGGCGACGACAAGAAGCCGGGCCTGATGGAGGTGAAGGACCTGCGCGAGCTGAGCGCGAAATCGACGGACGACCACCCCGGCGTGATGGTGCTGTTCCCGCCGGGCAAGGACGCGGGCGAGAAGCCGAAACTGGTGGACAAGGGCAAGGGGCACCGGGTACTGTTCCTGCGGCTGCCGGCGAGCGCGGGCGGCAAGAAGGCGGTGCTGGGCCTGGGGCTGACGGTGGTGGGGGTGTCGGCGAGCCGGTGAGCAGGGAGCCGCCCTGTGTGATGGCCTGCGCGGGCACAAGAGAATGCGGAGGGCGGCATGTTCACGTCAGACGTACCGAGCTACCGCATCAATCTGGAGCGCGACGAGGTGACCCGTTGGGAGGAGGTCATTCTCCGTGAGAAGACGGCCGCCGGCCGCCTCATCCAGGAGGCCGGCATGCAATTCGAGCGGGTCCCCGAGCTGCTTCGCTGGGTCTTCGCTCGCCTGTACCAGGGTTTCGGGGGCCCCTATCGGGGCGAGATCGCGTCGTGGGCGGAGGCGCTGGGCGTGTCGCTGGGGACCGCCACCGTCTTGAATTGCGCGTACGAGCTGAGCCACCTGCGCTGGCCGAAGCTCTTCGGCTGCACGGCGGGCGTGCGCTGGGTCGAGGGGGTGGGCATGGTCCACGTCCGAACCCTGGACTGGCCATTGGCCACGATGGGCGCCGCCACCCGGCTCTTCCGCTTCCGCCGCGGGGCGCGTGAGTTCGTCACGGCTGGGGTCCCCGGGCAGGTGGGGGTGTTATCGGGCATGCTGCCGCGGGCCTACTCCGTGACGATCAACTGGGCCCCACCCGTCGCGTTCCCTTCCTTCGATTTCGGCCCTGCATTCCTGTTGCGCGACACCCTGGAGACGTGCGACGGCTACGAGGCGGCGGTCCAGCGGCTCACGAGGACGCCCCTCTCCACGAGCGTGTTCTTCACCGTATGCGGCGCCGAGAAGGGCCAGGCGTGCGTCATCGAGCGGACACAGGGTGACGCGGCCGTCCGCTCGCTGACAGGGCAAGTGTTGGTTCAGGCGAACCACCACGTCGTCGGACGATTCGCCAAGAACAACGAGGACATCCTGAAAGGGGAGCACGACGGGGACCTGTTTTCGCTGGCGGGGAGCAGCAAGAGGGCGGAGGCATTGAGCAGGGCCCTGGCCGACCTCCCCGCCGCGTGCCCCCCTGACACGTTGGCGAACGTCCTCAACGGCGAGCCCGTGCTCAATCAGGACACATGCCAGCAGATGGTGTTCCAGCCTGGCAGCGGTGAAGTCCAGATGTGGCGGAGGGCCGATGGTTGAGGCCCCGCGCCGGGGATGCTTGTGCGCAGGCCTTCCAAGGTGGCTTGACATCGCTATAACAGTAGTGCCCTGAGCGAGATA
>CAZVZK010000024.1:0-84704 GCA_964630925.1 uncultured Alcaligenaceae bacterium | reverse complement strand
TCGCCTTCGCGCCGCACATCGCCGGCCAGGTGCGCCTGGACCGCCCCTTCGACCCCGGCGACGGCTGGATGAGCCGGTGGAAGGGCCGGGACGGCGACGCCCAGAACGCGGGCATCCGCATCAGCAACAGCGAGACGGGCGACGGCGGCCTGCGCGTGCGGCCGTGCATCCTCACGAGGATCTGCGCGAATTACCTCGTGTGGGGCTCAAACGTGAGCCAGATCCACCTGGGCCGGCGGCGCGAGGAGGAGGGCTTGGTGCTGTCGGAGGGCACGCAGGCCCTGGAGTCGCAGCTCACCTGGGCCAAAGTGCGCGACGCCATCCGCACGGCCTTCAACCCGGAGGCGTTCGCCGCCTACATCGAGCGGATGAACCGGGCCACCACGCAGGTCGTCCCCGCCCCCGAGGCCGCCGTGGACAACGTGGTGCGGGAGTACGGCATCACGGAGGACCGCAAGGCGGCGATCCTGGCGCGGCTCCTGGGCTTCGGCGACACCAGCCGCTACGGCCTTGTGCAGGCCGTCACCTTCGCCGCCCACGACGCTGACCGGCTGGGCCGGCCGGCGGAGGCCAGCGCGCTGGAGGAGGCCGGCGGGCGGCTCCTGGAGATGGCCGATGCCCAGTTCGCCGCGCTTGTGCGGTGAGGGGCGGGCACTGGCGGGAGGCGGCCACGGACGGCCGCCCCTCCCCCGCCACTTCTGGAGGACCCACGATGAGCGAAGAGTACGAGCGGGCCCGCCGCGCCCGGCTGGCCGAGATCAACGCGGCCCCGAAGGACGCCGACGCCCTCCGGGCCGCCCACGGCGATGTCTGGGACACCGACGGGCTGCGGCGCGACTACGAGGTGATCGGCTTCGCCGCGCCCTTCGTCGTCGTGCGGCGGCGGGCCGACGGCGTCGTGGGCTCCCTGGAATTCCAGCACGACCCCAGGCTGTACTTCAACTTCGCCCCCGACGTGCCCGAATCGGCCGGCGCATGCTCCTGGTGCCACGCGGGGGTCGCCTCCGACGTTCCGCTCTGCCCCGCATGTGGCCACCAGGCCCACGTCGCCCGGCTCGCGTGCCGCTGCCGCCGTTGCGCCGGCGAGGCGCAGCCCGAGCCGATCACGGCCGAGGACATCGAGGCCGCCATCGCCAGCCTCCGCCGGCGGGGCGGCTGACGCCGGCCCGCCCAACCGCCCTACACGACCCATCAACAGCCCGCCCGAGGTGAAACGTGAACATGAGCAGCAACACCAACGAGATGGATGCCCTCGTGGCGAGGGCCGACAAGCTGATCTCGGCCGTGACGGGGGCGATCATGTCCTCCGTGGAGGCGGGCGCGGAGAGGCTGGAGCTGGCCTCGCGCGTCGCGCAGGTGCAGGGCCGCATGGCCGCCTTCGGGGCGGTGCTGGAGAGCGTCGGCAGCGCGAAGGCCGCCCTGCTGGCCCGCCTCGACAAGGCCCCCGCCGGCCCCGTGCGTGCGCTCCTGGAGGCCCAGGTCGCCGCCCTGGCGGCACAGGAACTGGCGGTGCTGGAGCGGGCCGGCGTGCCCCAGCCGGCGGCCTCCGCCGCGCTGGCCGCCGTGGACGCGGGGGGCGGGGCCGGCGGCCACGGGGCCACGCACCGGCGCGACGGCAAGCGGTTCGTCGCGGTGGCCTGCCGGCCCGGCGTCAACGGGGCCGGCGTCAACGGCGCGGGCGCGGGCGGGGGGCACGGCGGCGAGGGCGCGGCGTCGGCGTCGGCAGGGTGAGCGGCCCCGGCGACGAAGGCGGCGGAGATCCAGAGGGACCGAGGCCCGGAGGGACAGGCCATGAGCAAGGCGAAGGCCGAGAAGAGGACGAGCCGGGAGGTGATGCCCGCGCTGTTCTCGCTGGAGAACTACGGGGACATCGAGAAGGGGGACGAGGGGGCCGGCGAACGCATCACCGCCGTCTTCCTGCCCCTCGGCGACGAGATCAGGTTCATCCGCCGGGTGGACGGCTGGGAGGCCCGCCTGCGGGTGTACGTCCTGCGGGCCGGGACGCTCGTCCCCCTCTTCGACGGCCCCCCGGACGCCGACCTGAAGGCCCTGTGGGGCGAGCTGGCCGAGGCGGGCCACCGCCGGCGGGAGGAGAGGCGGGCGGCCGCCGAGGACGCGGTGTACCGGGCGGCCGGCTGCCGCTGAAACGGGAGCGCCGCGATGAGGGGAGGCGACGATGACGCTGCCGCGACGGCGAGACCACGACAAGCGGCCCGGCCCTCCGGCCGACCCGGCCCTGGCCGCCTCCCTCCTCCGGCTGGGCGCGAGCAGCCCCCGCTACCTCGGCCACGCCCTCGCGCTGCTGAGGGCCGCCTCGGGCGAGACGGCGGGGGAGCAGGCCGAGCGGCTGGGCATCACGGAGGCGGCCCTGGCTCACCTCTCCATCTGCCCGGCACCCGGCCAGGGCGGTCGCGCAGAGGGGCTGGCCGGCGTGGCCGCCCGCTTCGGGATACCCCTCGGGGTCCTGGCGGAGGCCCTCGCCGAGGCGGGGCGGCTCGGGCGGGGCGCGTCAGGGGCTGATCAGAAAGGGGACGGCGATGGCGGCGAGTGAGCAGGGCGACGGCAACAACGACGACGGCGTCGGTCAGACGCCACGGGCGGGCGGAGAGACGCGGCAGAGCGTCTTCGACAGGCTGGGCGATGGCCCTGTGGACATGATGGTGGCGCTGGAGATCCTGATGCAGGAAGACGACCAGCGCCGCATCCTGGCGACGCTGGACCGGGCCCTGTTGGCCCGCCGGCGACGGCCCTCCGGCGGCGAGCCCGGCCGCTGAGCGGGCACGGCCGCCCGGCACGATTTCTGGAGCCGGACGCCAGCCGGTGCGGCGTCCGGGATGGCAACGCGAGCGTGTGCCCGCGTGCCCGAGCGAACGCGAGGCGGCCCCGTGCGGGCCGGGGGAGGCGGCGAGATGATGATGCCGACGAGGAGCAACCGCGACAAGGTCATGCGCATGCAGGCGGCCTGGGGCGAGATCATGGCCCGCGTGCAGGCGGCCCTCACGGGCTGGGAGGAGGCCGTCGCGCTCCTGACCTCGCGCCCCGTGGGCGAGCGGGAGCTGCGCGTGGCCCTCGACGAGCAGGTGCGCCGGCCCCTGGAGGCCGGCGACATCCGCTTGGCCTACGACACGCTGCTCCACCTAGCGGAGCGGTACAGGGAGACGCCGATGGCCATGCCGCCCGCGTCCTGGCGCTACGCCGCCCTGGCCGGCCAGGAGATCATCTCGCTCTTGGACATCGCCGCCGGCGTGCTGGCGGCGTAGCGCCGAGCCGCCGAACAGCTCCAGCACCTCCTTGACGGCGTCGTCGCGGACGATGGCGTCCTCCGGGAAGACGTAGCAGCCGATGCTGGAAGCCGGCGTCCGCCGCCTCTGCGGGCCGGGGTCGCCCTACCCGAAGGGCGCGTGACGCCCTGCGGCGGACACGGCGAGCAGACCGAGGGCCGAGGATTGGGGGCGGACGCGGAGGTGGCGAAGAGGACGGAGAAGCGGGACAGGGTATTCGTCAGGGGGCACGAGGGGAGGGGCGGGCGATGGACAGGCGGATCAAGAAGACACGGGGCGGGCGGCCGCTGACGCACGCCCTGGTGGAGACGATGCCGGGCGGGCCAACGGTGTTCGCCCCCGGCTTCCAGTTCCACACGGAGGCCGAGGCGGAGGCGACGGCGGCGGCGTGGGGCCGCGACTCGCGGCGGCTACGGTACGAGGTCGTCACGACGGCCGAGCTGCTCTCCCTTCGGGACGCCGGGGTCCTCGTGATCGGCACCTTCGGGAGCCGCCCCCGCCCGGAGGGGGACGCCGGATGAACGGGGCGGGGGCGGCGTCATCTTGTGCGACGGCGACGCCCGGATCATACGCTGGTGGGTGGACTCGTGGGCGGGGAGGACTGGACGATGGCCGAACACACGGCGGGCAAGATCCGGCACGAGGAGCATCTCGGCAGCCACTGGCTCCAGTGCGGCAGGCACCAGATCGCCGAGGTGTCGGTGATCGAACGCCCCGCTGGCGGGGGCGAGGTCGAGGGCGACGAGGCGGAGACGGCGGCGAACGCCCGCCGCCTCGCGGCCTGCTGGAACGCCTGCCGGGGCATCCCGACGGAGGCCCTGGAGTCCGGCGCGCTGGGGCGGTTGCTCAAGGCGGCGGCCGCGCTGACAGCCACGGGGGCCGCCCCGACTGCCGACGAATGACGGCACGCGCTGGCGGCGGGCATGGGACCGCAATGCGTCAGCCCGCCTCCGCTTGCCCCGCCACGCACTGGCCCCAGAGGGCGTAGGGCAGCGACACGGCCTGTGGGTCGTCCAGCGGCACCAACAGCTCGGACAGGTTCTTGAACGTCATGGTGGCCGAATCATTCCGCTCCTGGTCGGCCGCGAACGCCTCGTAGACCGACTCATCCCCACGCCCCAGGCCTGGCAGGATCACGCCGAAGACGCTCACGACTTCGTCGGCCCGGCACCTCAGAACCGCGAGGAAGGCCAGCGACGGCCTCGGCGAGGTGATGAGGCAGACGGCATTCTCGCTGAACATCGCCGGGCCCACCTGCACCACCGGACGCCCAGGGATGACAGCTTCTTGCGGCTCCTGGAACTGGGCGCGCAGGCGGTTGAGGTTGGGGTGCAGGATGTAGCTGTAGCCGAGACTGCGGAAGGCGAGCAAGTAGCCGGCACGCAGCAGGGCGACCCGAGAGAGATCCATGCTGAAGGACATCTGCCCCCGCTGGGTCACCCGCATCGGGTGCCTGAAGGCTTCACCACTTTCCATAGCCTGGCGCATTGCCTCCGGCTGCCCCGGCGGGGAACTGGCCTCGTCCAGCCTGAACTCGTGGTGGATGTCTCCCTCCGGCCCCCTCATGATCCGGTAGTCCGCTCTCGCCCGCTGGCCGTCGGTATGAAACCAGACCCTGCGGCTGGCCGGGCTATGGCCGCCGAAGAAGCTGGTAGTCCTGAGCCGGTTGATGAGATGGATGTCGATGTCGCGGCCGGCGTTGTTGTCGCACGCGGCGCACGCCAGCGTCGTCATCTTCCCACGGAGCGAATCGGGGACGCAGTGTGCGAGGATGACCTTGGGGTCCTTGCCCCGCACCGCGTCCTTCGTGAACTGGGCCAGGCAGAAAGGGCACAGGAAGGTGTCCCTCATCTCCGGCATGCATAGGCTCAGGTTGGCCGCGTAGAGGTCGAACAAGCGTTCCCGCATCTCTTCGCTGGTCATCTCCTCAAGCCCTCGTTGGGCGGGCGCGTGTTGCGTGGCCCATGCGCCACGGCGGCCATGATGGTAGACCCGCCCCCGCCGTCTTGGGTTCACCCGGTGGCCGATCAACTCGCGGGTCTCCTCGTGAAGCTCAGTCGCCGCCGGCCTCCCCCGCCTCCTCTTCATCTTCGCAGCCGGGGTCGAGCCTGGACGGGGTGGTCTTCAACGCCGCCGCCACCCTCTCCATCGTCTGCTGGGTGGGGGCGTGCCGGCCCTTCTCCAGCCGGCTGACGTGGCTCTGCGGGAGGCAGGCGGACGCGGCCAACTGCTCCTGGGTCATCCCCAGCTCCTTCCGCCGCTGGCGGATGGCCAGGCCGACCTTCCTGCGGTAAGCCTGGAGCCGCCGGCGGGCCGCATCGTCGGCGTCCCCCTCGGCGTCCGCCACGGCCCCCAGGCCCTCCGGGAAGAGGACTTCAAAGAGGGTCTTGATGATCTCCGCCTTCTCGGCCGCGTCCTGCTCCTCCTCCAGGAGTCCGGCCAGCTCCTTGACCTGCGACCACCGGCCGGCCGGCCATCCGGCCAACCGGCTGACCGCCGCCTTCCCCCTCGCCTCGGCGCTGGCCACGGTGCGCCCCTGGTGGCCTTGAGATGCTGCCGTCATTTCTCGCTCCTTCGGGTGTCGGCTGCCGGAGTACAAGGCGGGTCATCCGGGCAGGGAATCGAGGTAGGCGCGTAGCCGGTTGTCGATCCGAATGACGATGTGGCGGGGTGTCGGCCCGCTCCACCGCCTCCTCGCCACCCCGAGGACCACGATGGTCCGGCTCTCGGGTAGCCACGCGAAGTAGACGCTGACGGTGGCCCGCCCCAGGACGCTGCCGCGCACCCGCAGCTCCCAGAAGCCGTGGGCCCTCTCGATGCGGAGGTCGCGTGTCGCCTCCGGGTCGCCCCACCACCCGAGCCGCATCCAGACGCCCGTGAGGTGTTCGTGCTGGCCGGGCGTCAGGAAGGACCGCGAGTCCTTGATGGCCGCCTGGAGGGAGACGACGGCGGGCGAGACGAGGTCGCGCCGGATGGGGACGTTGGGCGGCGCTTCCACCCCGAGGCGCACGACCCCCCGCCGTGTCTCGATGGCCTGGACGCTCACGCCGCCTGGCAGGCTCAGGCTGCACTCGTGGGGGCCGGCGTCGCACCTCGTGCGCAGCCGACGCTCGATCACCTCCACGCCGCCGGACGCCTCGACGCGGGCGTGGCCGACGCCAACGTCGAGGACACGGACGGTAACTTCCTCGTTGATGACAATGGATTCGTTGACGCGCCGCGAGAGAACGAGCATGCGGACCTCCTGTCCCGGTGCGAGGCGGTGTCCTGTGGACGCGGCCTCGTGGCATGAATATACAACGAATATACAAAGGCAGTCAAGGCCATCAAGCCGAGGAGTCCCACGCCACGGACGAGGTCGTGGGCTGGTTCCGCGCCCGAGGCTGGATCGCGGCCGCCTTCCGCGACGACCTGATAGCCGCCCCGCTGGTGGCGGCCGAGGTGCCCGACTCCTGCTTCCACGTCACCCCGGCGTCCAACAGGGACGGCATCCTGGCACGGGGCCTGATGCGCGGCGCGGAGGCGGGCGTCTCGACGACGGGCAGGGCCGACGCGGCGTGCCGCATCCACGTCTCGTTCGACCCCGATGCCGCGACGCGGTGGGCCGAGGAGCATCTGGCACCGCACAACCCGAGCGGGCTGTGGGTGTTGTTCCGCGTGAGCCGCGCCGGCATCGCCGGGCCGGTGTACCGGGACCCGGCGAGCCACACCGGCTACATCATCGAGGGCGGCCGCGTCGCGCCGGAGGCCCTCCGGGTCGAGCGGGAGTGGGCGGTGGAGGGCGGCACGTCATCGCCGGGGTCGGCTCAGTCGTAGTAACCGGCCCCGGACGCCGGTTCAGCGGTTCGGCTCGGTGCTGGGGTCGCTGGGCTCGGTGAAGGCGGAGCTGACGGCGCGGCTGGGCTCACCGGAGGAAACGGGCATAGGACAGCCCGAACGCAGGCCGGACATCCTCGTATCGGTGGGCGATCTCGGCGATGGCATGGCCGATCCTCGTCCCCCTCAAGACGTTCGCCTCGTGGTTCCAAGTATGCTCGATCCCGACCAGCCTGAGCAGGGCCGGGGCCCAGCGGTCGTAGTCGTCGTCGTCGCGCACGATCCGCCAGATGCCGCACCCGCTGGCCCCTTTTGGGTTGGGGAGGGCAATCGCCTTCCCTTCGCTGTCCCTTGCCGAATCCGGGAAGAAATCCACCGCGATCTCGGCCTCGGCCGCGTAGGTCGGGAGAACCCCTCGCTGGCCCCGGTAGGCGCGGCTGATGAGATGGAGCGGGGTGTAGATCAACTGCCCGGCGTCGTCCCTCTGGTCGAGCAGCAGGTGGGGGTAGCCGAACGTGAGATACTGGCTCTCAACGGCCGACGGGTCGTCCATGTCCAGCTCGGGCATGTGCAGGAAGTGCATGTGCCTGCCCAGGGCATCGCCCATCGGCGGGGACAGCTCCAACAGGGCGATGTCCAGCGGGTCATCGGGCTGCCCTGCCACCTTCGGATCGACCGAGTAATAGCCCCCGACGCGGTCGAGGCGGAGGAATGGAACGCCCGGCTTGCCGGTGGGGACGAGGATCGGCAGGCGGGCACGCATCGCCCTCTGCAACAGCGTGAAGACGTGCGACGCGGTGATCACGAAGGCGCGCTCGCCGATCCCGAACAAGACCCCCGTCCCTGTCCCCCAAAACTTCCCCGCTTGCTCGACGATGAAAGGTAAGGTGCAAGAACGCAGGTACTGGGCCGCCGCCGCGCTGGCCCTGTTCATCGCCTCCAACCGCCGCCCCTTCTGCTCATCCGTCATCGCCAGCCCCCGTCCGCTTGGCCTTGCTTGGTCAGTCGATCAGCCCACGCAAGACGCTGTTCATGTAGCCGTCCTTCACCTCGCGGGCGTCGCGCCACAGGAAGCTCTCCGAGCGTGTGGCCGCGTTCATGGCGTTCACGGCCTCTTCCGCCGTCCCGCCGAGCGCCAGGACGTTGTAGAACACGACGTAAGCGATCAGCGCCTGGCTCCACCTGACCTTCTCAGGGTGCCCCACCAGGAGCAGGATGGGCAGGTCGCCCTCGGTCATGGCCAGTTGCGTCGCGTGTGAGCCGAAGCAGGTGGACATGCAAAGGACCAAGTAACCTCGCAGGCTCGTGTTGATCGGGGCCAGCAAAGAGCGGAGATCCTTCCAGGGGACCAGCTCGCCCGAGCCGAGAACCACGCCCTTCTCGTTCCCGTGGGCGCTGATGTGCAGGAATGGCTTGGTGTCGTCGTCGTCGCGCAGGATGGGCAACGCGGGGTCGAGGGCCAGTTCAAGCTCCCGCCTGTCGCCGACGGTCCTCAGCTCGGCGCGCACCCCGGCGAGGCCGAGAACCTGGCTCAGGAGCTTGCCCTCGCTCCTCCCCTTCTGGGTGTCTTCCTCGTTGGGGGACTCGATGAGGCTGATCTTGAAGAATGGTTTCGTGGGGGTAGTCATGGACGTTCCTTGCCTCCTTGCTTGGGCAACCGCCAACAACCAACATTATATCCCCACGGCGTGAAGCCCGGGCCCCACCTCCAAGCCGGCCTGCCGACGCGGCGTCACCATTCCCGGATGCCGTTCTCGCCGCACCAGTGGGCGAAGCGCGGGCTGTACGCCGACGTGGGGACGCTCACGGGCCGCTCCGCCCCGGCGTGGAAGGGGAAGGAGAACAGCCTGGACTCCGCCACGAGGTTGCCGATGAACCCGCCGCCAGCGAGCAGCTCCTCGGGCGTCTGCCCGTACCTGCTCGGGTCGGGAATCCACTCCTCGTTGGCGACTGCGGAGGCGCACGGAGGGGACCGGACGATGGCCACGAACAGTGCCGCCAGGGCCTCCACGGCGTTCATCAGCGTGGCCTGCCTCCGCTCGGCCAGCCTGTCGTGCTTGACCGCGTTGTACGCCCGCCACCAGGGGAGGGGGACGTAGTCCGTCTTCGCCCATGAAGCGGCTCCGTCCCACGCGGCGAACGGCTGGACGCGGTGGCCGCCCTCGCCCCAGAACACCAGCCAGCTACGCGCGACCCCCTCGCCGAACTGGCTGAAGTACGCCGGCATGTCGGGCCTGGGGCCTGCGGGCGACCGGGCCTTCCAGAGAGAGTCGAGCTGGCTGCCCGCCTCCAGCAGGACCGTGGCCAGTTGGGGCGACCACACGCCGTGGTGTTCGGGGCAGAACGGCACCACGCCGACGATGTCCGACATCATCCGCTCGATGAGGTTGAAGCTCACGATCACCGTGCGGGCGGGGAAGGGCTCCGACATGGGGCCTCCTGGGAGTGTGTTGATGGCGTGGGCGAGGGCGTCGCGCCCCCGGCCGGTCAGGCTTCGTCGGCCGCCCACCTCGGCATCTCCCCGATGCTGTCCCCGAGCCAGTTCAGCAGCTCGACCAGCCTCGTGACCTCGACCCCCTCTCGCCGCTTGCCCTCCTCGTAGGAGTACCGGGCGTCCACGAACAGCGTGTCGAACGGCTCGATGGCGGCGCGCAGGGTGGGCCGGCCGCGCAGCGGCCGCTTGGCGGTCTCGCCGCCCAGGTGTAGCCTCACCGGCTCGGCGATGGCGTCGTAAAGCGCGAGGAGGGGGTGGCCCTGCCTCATCGCCCGTGAGGTCATCCGGTACACGGGGGCGTCCCCGAGGCCCTCCTCCTCGTGGTACTCCCACGCCGCGTTCAAACTCTTCAGGTACAGCTCGACGCCGAACGACGCCGCCATCAGGAGCGGCGAGACGCACCCCTCCAACGGCGGCGGCCCGTAGAGGACGTTCGCCGCCCGGCGGAACTCGTCCGCCTTGTCCTTCACCTGCACGTTCGGGATCTCGATCTCGGGCATCCCGTGGCCTTTCGCCTTCCCCATGCCCCACCTCGCTCGTGCTTCATGTACAGGGGCCCGCGCCGGCCCGCTCAGGCCGCCGCGTCCTTCCACGCCGCGTTGATGAGCCGCCCGCCGCGCAGCTCGTCCGCCCGCTGCTTCAGCTTCTCCCGGTACTCCGCCTTGAGGCCGGCCCGGCTCTCCGGGGCGTAGGTCTCGATGAGCCACTGGGCGAGGAGGAGGGCCAGCGAGGTGCCGTGCTGGACGACGGACTGCAACAGCTCCGGGTGGCGGACGGGGCGGTACACCGGCTCGCCGTCCATGCGCGCGAACGCCTCCAGGGCGTTGCCCGCGTGGACCTCGTCCGACCAGAAGCGGTACATCAGCTCGTACATCCCGGCCATGTTCAGCCGGATGGCCATCTCCCGCACGCTCTTGGGGCCGTTGAAGAGGGAGTGCCAGGCGGGGTCCTCCCGCAGCTTGGGCGGCCCAGTCTTCACCCGCTGCCACTCCGCCTCGATGGGCTTGTACTCCGGCCGCGCCAGCATGCCCTGGAGGTTGGCGACCTTGTCGGGGTAGATGATGAGGGGTAGCTGGTCGAAGAAGCCGCCGAGGATGTCGTTCTCCAGCAGCTTGCGGAAGTCCTGGCCGGACTGGGTGGTGGGGTCCAGCTTGTTGTAGAGCTTGATCCGCTTGTGGGCGTGGGCGACGATGTAGGACATGGCACGCCGCTCCGTGTCCTTCTGGAGGATGAACAGCACGCTGAGCGTCGCCTCCAGGGCTGCACGCAAGTTAGGCTGGGAGGCGTGCCCTCCGCCGCCCCCGACGAGGACGGCGACGCCGTCCAGCGACTCGATGGCGTGCCTGGACAGAGCCATGACGCTGGAGTGATGCTCCTTGCCCGTCTTGCCGGCCGCCGCCTGGGCGGCCTCCCAGGCGCGGGCGAGCAGCCGGTTGCAGCCGTGGAAGAAATCGGCCATCGCGGCGCACAGGGCCTCATAAGCCTTGCGCTGGCCGTCCGGCAGGAGATCAGGGAAGAACATGGGCTGCCCTCTCTTCTCGTCTTGGTGATCGGTCAGGTGGACAGGCTCAAGGCCGGCTGGCCGGGGGCCTGTGGGGGTGGCTGGAGCCGCGCGGTCCAGGCGAAGACCCCGAGCGTCTCGTAGTACCCGAGCTGCCAGACCGTCAGGTCGTGGTCGTCCTCCTGGCGCGTGCAGCGGCACGAGAAGACGCTGTCCCCGACGCCGGCCAGCCCGTTCATCTCCGCCTGGAGGGCCTGGAAGCCGGAGTCGGCCCAGAAGCCGTTGCCCTGGTAGACGTGGACCGCGTAGTCAGGCGAGAGCGGCCGCCCGGACTTGTACCAGAAGAGCCCGCGCACCGTCTTCTCGACGCAGCGGTTGAACCTGGCGAAATCCAGCCGGAAACGCCATCGCCAGCCGGCGAACAGCCCCGAAGGCGTGAAGTAGGGTGCCAGCTCGCGTCCCAGGGTGATCTCCCGCTGGAGGCGACCGTTCCTCCGGGTCAGGCTGCGCGGGATCGTGTCGCCGAGCAGCCGGTCCACCTGCGGGTGGCTGCCGAGGCCGGCCATCACCGCGAGGGCCGTCCTGAAGTATTCCTCGTCGGCCCCGTAGCTCTTGTTGCAGGCGTCGCAGGCAGGGATGGTGATGAGGTGGGACGGCCTGCCGCCGGCCCAGAGGCAGCGCGGGACGACGTGTTCGGCCTGGAAGGGGCCCTTGATGTCGCCGCAGTAGACGCAACTCGTGGCCGCCGTCGCCGTCATGTCCCACCTCTCAGTCGAACCCAAGTGCGTCGCCCACTTGCTGTTGGACACGCCCACTGGTCAGGGGTTCATGGGGCGACGCGTTTTTCCTCACAGCCCGAAGAACGCCTTCAGAGCCTGGACGAGGGCGGAGGAAGCGATGCTCTCCCCAGCCTTGCTGGCGATGTCCCTGAGCCGGTCCAGGAACGTGGGGGACGCCCCGGCCACCGTCTCGACGGCGGGGGCCACCTGGGCGACTGGGATGTCCTTGCCCGACGCCTCGATCAGCTTGTCCAGCGCCGATTCGACGGCGGCCCGCTGGCCCTCCGCCACCTGGCCCAGGAGAGGGCGGAGGGCCTTGAGCGCGTCCGCGACCTGGCCGCCGTCGTTGTAGGTGGTGGAGTGGCCGCGCCCGCCGACGTTCTGCACCACGCCGCCCTTGGCGGAGATGGCGTTGTTCACGTCACCCGCGTTGTTATTGACCTGATGAAATTGCATTGTTCACGTCCCCCGTGTTGTTGTTGACCTGGCTCAGGTGCTGGACGTACATCGCCTCGACGTACTGGATGATGTGGACCGCCCTGTCCCTCGGCTTCACGGGCCTGGCCGGCGCGGGCCGGCCGCCCCAGGCGGCCGGGGCCGGCTTCGGCTCCTCCCCGATGCCCAGGTCGTCGAAGATGGCGTGCTGCTTCGTCAGCTCCGCGAGCTTCGCGTCGAACGCGGCCTTGACCTTAGCCGGCACCGACTCGTTGAACTGCCGGGCCTGGCGGTTCACGCCCTCGGCGCAGGAAGCAATGAGGGAGCGGTTGGCCTCGATGTCGGCCTTAACGGCCTGGGCGTCCCCCACGATCACGTCGAACTGGATCGTCTTGTCGCACACCTCTCCCTGCGGGAACGTCAGCCCGCAGGGGTCAGGCGCGTAGGTCAGCAGCACCGGGTCGCCGGTGAACGGGATGGACAGGCGGGCCACCTGGGCCACCCAGCCGGGGCGGACCTGCTCGGAGCGGAGTGGTGACCGCGTCATCTGGTCGAACCGGATGGACAGCGGCTCGACCAGGGAGCCCCGGACGAGCCGGGAGAGGAAGGTGTCCGTCAGCCGCGCCAGGTCCGAGACCTCCTTGATCCCGTCCAGCGTCTTGCGGAGGTGGCCCTCCAGGACGAAGGAGAGGGACGGCTCCCGCTTCAAGGGGTGGCCCCTGCTGAACAGGTTCGACCGGATGAGGTGGCTCATGTGGGCTCCATGTGAGGCTG
This sequence comes from uncultured Alcaligenaceae bacterium, assembly GCA_964630925.1. Classification (GTDB taxonomy): domain Bacteria; phylum Planctomycetota; class Planctomycetia; order Gemmatales; family Gemmataceae; genus RGDT01. Next base: position 71,624 of record CAZVZK010000024.1, on the reverse strand, counting down.
CCGCCGGCAACAGGCGGACGAGGGACGGATGGCCGTGCGCCCCCACAGGGCGCGTTCCCCTTGAACGCTACGCGGGCCGACCACGCCCAGACAAGGGTGTGGTTCCTGTCGAACCGGGCGGAGCCGAAGAACGGGCGCGCAACACGCGGAACGACCAGCGCACTCTCGCAGATTGCGCTCTCCCCATTATACCCGTTTTTGCCGGGTGCATGCTCACAAGTGTTCAGGAGCGCGGGGCGCGGCACGGGCCGCCGGCTGGTGTCGGCGGCACGGGCCGCCGGGATCAGTTCCTGGCTGGCCGGCTCCAGATCAGCAACGGCGGTCCGGAAAATCGACCCACGCCCCGTCGAGTCCGTCAGGCCCAACGCCTCGACGCGCGCCCCTGGGAAGCCCAGGCAGACATGCCAGGGCCATCCGCCGCCTCAGCCGCCCTCAACCAGGGGTGGTCGCGCCACCGGACCCCCGGCCACAATCCCCAAAAGCCCCAAAAGTCCACCGTCGGCCGAGTTTGGGGTTTTTGGGGATATTGGCGGCTGGCGGGATGGCTCGCGGCGGCCGAACGTATGCGCCTTGGCCGCCGGGCACCGAACCAGCCCCGCAGGACGAGCCCGTATGATGACAGGATGAGAAGGGGCCGCCGGCGGCCCGGCTGCCCCGGCAGGAGGGACAAGCGATGAACTGCCACTGCTGCCGCCAGGATTTCGCCTCCGCCCGCCGCGTCAACATCCGTGGCGACGTGGCCGCCGTGCCCGCCGCCTTCGGCTCGCCCGACGACCCCGCCTACCTGGCCTACAGGGAGGCCAGCACGTTCAGGCCGGCCTTCGTCTGCGAGGACTGCTACTGGGCCCTGGACAACGCCGTCGGGGCGGGCGTCGTCGTGGGTCGGGTCTACGGCATCAACGGACGCTCGCGGGACGGGCGGGCCGCCCTGTACGACGAGAGGCGCTACCTCGCCCACATGGGCCGCCAGGAAAGCCGGGGGTAATGGGCCACCCTAGTTGGTTCATTCCTCCGCCCCGCCGGCCAGCCAGCCCAGCATTTCGTCCAGGCCCACGCCCAGCGCCGCCCTCGCGCAGGGCCGCGTCCGCCTTGAGGGCGTGGCGCAGGGCCGCGACGCCCTCGGCCCTCATGGAGAGCGACGCGCCGCCGATATGGGCGCGACCGGGAAAGTGCGATATCATGTCAGTGTCTGGGCAGGAGGAGGGGATGATGGGAAAAATCAGGGACATGCAGGACGACTTCGGATCACCCCTCCATTCCCCAAGACCGCGCGCACCAAGGACACCCGTCGCGCCAGTGGAAAAGGGAACAGTAAGCCAACAGGGCCGATGGCGCATCCTGTCCGGGTACGGGGCGGCATACCTCGGGCAGCAGGACGGAGAACCGCGATTCGGCCACAACCTTGAGCAGCAGAAGACGTACAAGTCCGAGGCCGCAGCAAAAGCCGCCATCACAAAGTACGACCTTGAGGGCTGCTTTCCCGAATTGATCGATTGATGATCCGTAAGGCCCACGCGCCAGCGCCGCATCACGGCACCACAGAGCAGCCCTTCAAGCGGACCTCCTTGGCCGCCGGCAGCAGCCCCTCGCACGCGCCCTTGATGGTGACGGCCTGCCCCTGGCGGAGTGCCCTCGCGCCCTCGTCCGACCCGCCGAACCAGCACGAGACGTAGCAGTCCTGGCCGACGGGGTCGAGCCATACGGTGGTGTGGCTGGTCGCCTCGTCGGGCGGGAACGCCTCGTTGACCGTCCCGGTGACGCGCAGCGTCTTGCCCTTGTACTTGCGGTCGGCGGCAGCGGCATCAGACAGGTACTCCTGTCGGAGCTGCGCGGCCGTGACGCGCACCCCGTTGGCCCGCTCGTCGCGCTCCCTCGCCTTGGCGGCCTCCGCCTCGTCGTGCTGCGCTTTCAGCCGGGCGTGGAGGCCCGAGGCGGGGCCGGCGTAGGCGACGGCGATCTTCGCCTTGATGCCCTTCTCGATCCAGGTCTTGGCCTCGGCCTCGTTGCCGGCCTCGGCCTCCCACTCCGCGACGCGCTTGATGACGAGGCCCTTATCTTCCTCCTTGGCGGAGCCGAACTTGGCCTTGTAGGTGGCGACTGCTTCGGCCTTCTTGCCGGCCTCGTACTCCTTGTGCGCGGCTGCCAGCTCGGCCTGCGCCTGTTCGCGCTGCTTCAGGAGGTAGTTGAGGCCGTACCCGGCCGCGACGACCAGGCCCACCACCACGGCCACGTTGACGCACCCGGCGGCGGGGCCGCTGGCCGGCGGCTTCGGGCTGCCCTCGTCCTTCATCATCGGTCCTCCTGGCTGCGGGCCGCTCCCAAGGGGAGAAGGCACATCACCCCTTCACCTTCTCAAGGGCGTCGCGGGCCGCCTCGCGCACCGCCGGCGACGGGTCCGTCTTCGCCTTCTCCAGCGCCGGCACGGCCGGCGCTGCCTCGGCCCCCAGCGAGCCGAGGGCCTCGGCCGCCGCCTTGCGGGCGGGGGCGTGCGGGTCGGAGCGCAGCGTCTTCGCCAGGGCGGCCACGGCGGCTTTGCCCGCCTTCAGCGACGGCATCGCGCCGGCCAGCGCGGCCCTGTTGCTGCCGTCCGGCTCGGTGTGCAGCCAGGCGATGAGGACCTTCGCCACCGCCGGGTCCTCCGGGGCGATCCCGAGCAGCGCCTTCGCCACGAGGCGCGCGCTAGGGGCCGTGAAGTCGCGCCCGGCACCCGTGGCGCGGTGCCGCGCCAGCTCCTGGCGGTAGTGGAGCAGCGCCGGGACGGCCGCCTTCCCCTCCGCCCCCATGCGGCCGACCTCGGCCACCGCCGCGTCCCACGCCTTGAGGTTGAGGAAGTCGTTGTCCGGCAGCGGCTTCATGAGCCGCGTGACCGGCTTGTGCAGGGCGGGGCTGACCCGCTTGAGTGCGTCCTCGGCGGTGACCCGCACCTCCCGCGAGGGGTCGAACAGGGCGGCGACGAGGGCCGGCGCGGCCGAGGCCGCCTTCTCGCCCATGCCGCCCAGCGCCTCGGCGGCCTTCATGCGGACCGCTGGCCGCTTGTCCTTCAGCCCCTTGGCGAGCCCCGCCGCCTTCGCCGCGTCCGCGTCAGCCTCCGGCGCGGGGCGGGCCTCCGCTTCGTTGCCCCGGCCGCCTAGGAGCAGGGCCGCCAGGGCGGCGAGGGCGGCGCTGACCGCCTTGGTGCTGGGCTGGTTCTGGCCGGGGCATCGGGTCGTGGTGGGCAAGGCAGGCTCCTCGTGATCGGGTGTGTGTGGGACTCGTTGGGCTGACCCGGTCGATGCGGCCTCCTGGCCGCCTTGATCCAGGGCACCGCCTTCTCGCGGACGCACCTGGAGTCGTCCCGACAGCCGTTGCCTTGAGCCTGGGTCCTGCCGCGCCGGGTGGAGGGAGTGGCTGGAACATCCGCGCGGTCTCGGTGGCTTGCGGGGAATCTGCCGGGGCGGTTTCCTCTTGTCCAGAACTAGATGGTAATTAACTGCCAGTATTATACCTCTTGAGCCACCCCCAGGCCATCCGCTGATGTGAACATTTCCCGTTCACGCGAAGGCGGTTGGCCTGTGGAGAACTCGGAGCTTGAGCGGCGGTTCGGGGCCGTGATCCGCCGTCGGCGGATGGACGCACGCCTCGGGCAGGAAAAGCTGGCGGGGCTGGCAGGGCTTCACCGCACGCACCTCGGCTCGCTGGAGCGCGGCGAAGGGGGCCTGCCGACGCTGGGCGTCATCCACAAGCTGGCGAACGCGCTGAAAACGACAATGGCCGCCTTGATGGCGGATGTGGAGTCGGACGCGCCGACGCCGCCGGACCCGCCGCCCATCCCATCAGGCCGGCCCCCGCGCCCTCGGCCAGAAGGACCAGGCGAGGGGGAGCCGGCTGCCGATGCTCCTCCAGGCACGACGCCGCCTCCTGGCAAAGGGCGGAGGAAGAAAGCAGGGTGAAGGTCTCGGCCGGGCCGGGCTGGCCGGTGAATCCTGGGCGCGGTTGCGGGAAGCGGCTCCGTTGACGCCCCGCCGGCTCCCTGTATCCTGGCGTTGGCCGGGGCCAGTGGCGGCGTGTGCTGGGTGGCACCGCCGCCTTACCGCACCCCGCTATGTTCCTCCACCCGCCTCATCCAAGACAGGCACGACGATGGAGCCCGACGCCCCGGACCAGGCCGAGCCGCTCATCCCCGTGACGCTGACGGTGGAGATCAGCAACACGCGCACCGACCGTGGCCGGCGGCTCCGCAACCGCACGGAGTCCTACTTCCTGGGGGCCGAGCCGGCCCTCCCTGTCTTCGACCCCTTCAGCTTCTGCTGCTGGCGCGCCCTGCTCCTCGGCTCGCCCGCCGTGGTCATCCGGGCCACGGCCATGCCGGGCCGGCGCGGCCTCCTCACCGAGCCGCTGGCCCCGCAGCCCCTGTTCGGCGAGGCCGATGTCGAGGGCCAATACTGGAGCAACAGGACCGCGCTCTCCTTCCTCATGCAGGGCCGGGGCGGCCGGGCCGACCGCCGCTTCTTCGGCTTCCGTGCGTCGCACCTCGGCATCGGCCTGCTTCGCGGCGGCCCCGACGCCCCCTGGCTGCACTACCGCCCCGCCGACGCCATCCTCGACGCGGCCAACGGCCAGCCGCCGACCTTCGCCGACGCGGACGACTTCCGCGCCCGCTCGCAGTCCGTCGCAGGCGGGGCCGCGCCGACGCGGGTGCAAGCCTGGGCCACCTTCTTCTGGCTCCTGGTCAACCGGACGTACTTCGTGTCCCAGAGCAACGGCCTGGTCGGCCCCTGGCACGCCGACCACGGCATCCAGTTCCGGGGCTGCACCACCGTCAAGGCCGGCCGCTGACGGCGGCGAGGCCCGCCGGTGCCGTCGTGCCCGGCGAGCAGAGCGCCCACTCGATCTGGGCCAGGACGCCGCCCAGCAACTCGGGCAGGCCGCCTGGCCGGAAGGCGTCCCTGTCCACGGCCAGGGTCGCCCCTTCCAGGCGGAGGAACTGCCAGGTGCGTCCTGTCGTCCGCGCGCCGAAGACGCGGGGGGCGGCCCAGCCGGACCTGGCGTTGCGGATCTGGGCGGCGTACATGGCCGCGATGCACTGGCCGATGCCCTGCCGGGAGAAGTCCTCGGTCTTGGCCTCAAGGATGCCGATGATGGGGGCCTCGCGCAGGTGCTGGTTGCCGCCCTTGGTCAGGACGAAGTCGCACAGCCCGTTGAGGCCGCGCCCCTTGTGGACGTTCAGCTCCATGCCCGAGAAGACGGAGAAGCGGCGGTCGGTGAGGTGCCGCAGTTCCAGCAGCAGCGGCGCGATGATGAACTCCGACTTGGCCTTCTCGGTGCAGACGCCAAGGTCGCCCACGGCGATGGCCAGGCCCTCCTTGAACAGCTCGACGAAGGCCGGGCGCGGCTCAGTCGGCTCCGCGCCGGCGGCGAGGTCGGCGTCAAGCCTGGCGAGGCCGAGCCTGTCGAGAACGTCCGGGTAGCTGAAGTCGCGGAAGGCCATCGGGGCACCTGTGGCGAGGAGCGTATGGCGACACGACATCAGGCACCGTCGGGCGGCAGTGCGTCACGCGGGGACTGGCGGCTTCTTTCTACGCTTGCCGAATCGTCCAGAGGCCCTGCGTGTCCGGCGCGATTTCGATGTCGAACTCCTTGGCGGGGCAGTCGGCACTGACGATCTTCAGCCGGCCCCTGTAGCTCTTCCGTGCCAGGTAGACGCGCGCCGGGTCCTGGCAGCTCTCCGACAGGACGACGATGTGCCCCTCGCGGACGAAGGCGACGGTCAGCGGCTGCTCCTCGCCGGCGAAGATGTCCGCCCTCATCGGGTTCTTGCCGGCCTCCTGGACCGCCCAGCAGAGCTGGGCCTTGTAGAGCGTCGCGCCCTCCCCCGGCATCATGTAGGCCCTGGCCCCGCTCGGCGGGGGCAGGATGTCCTCCTGGACGTGTTCCAGCGTGAGGTAGGCCATCGCCTTCGTCAGCGGGATGCCGCCGCCGTTGATGACCCGGCAGCGGACGGAGCCGCCGACGGGGGCCTCGTGGACGACGGCCAGGCTCCGCCAGAGCAGCCATCTGCGGATGGCCGGCCACCAGGAGAAGACGATGAAGCTCGCCACGACGCCGGCCAGCAGGGCGATGATGGCGTTGACGATCTTGTCCTCGATCATCGAGCGGCCCTCCACTGGGCAAGAAGTAGTTCGGCCCTGGACTGCCGGGATTTCGCCGGTCGGTGCGGCGTCGAGGGCGGCCCCGGCTGGCAGACGCCGTCCTGCACGAAACGCTCACTCATCCTTCATGTCACCCGGCACGATCCAGGCCGTGGGCCGCCGTACAATGGGGTGACGGCCTCGCACGTCACCAGCCTGGCGACGGGCGCGCCGGGCGAGGCCAAGAAGCCAGAGGCGTCAAGGGGACGCGGCCATGAACGTCGAGCCGATCAGCCACGAGTGGGCCGCCCGCACCTTCCCTGCGGTCTTCCAGGTGTTCGGGTCGCCTCTGCGCCGGCAGGTGGAGGCGTTCGCCGAGATCACCGGGGAGCGGCCTTTCCCGAGCGATGACATCGACATCGTGTGGTCCCTCATGGCGAGGGAGTTCACCGACACCCACCGGCCCATCCTGAACACCCTGTCCCTCTTCCCCGACAGGGGCGTGCCGCCCGAGGGGAAGGCGATGCTGGTGCTGCTGGAGCAGTACCTGGCCTACTCGCTGGCGAAGGGCGACGACGTGCGGACCTACCGGGACATGCTGCGCTCGGGGCAGGCTTACATGAACCTGATCGCCGAGCTGGACTGGGCGTGCCGCCTGCGGGCGTCCGGCGGCACGTTCCGCCCCCACACGCCCACCGACCCCGCTTCCGGGGGCAACGACAACTTCGACATCAACTGGGAGCGCGCCGGCCAGACGCTGCGGGGCGACGTGAAGTGGTTCAAGGACTGGCTGGTGCGGTCGCGGGGGACCGACCTGCTGTCGGGGCAGATCAAGCTCCTCCGGCCCGGCCTCCGCCACGACCTCGTGGTGACGGCCAGGATGCGCGACTGGACCGTGGGCCAGGTCATCGACGCGGCCCTGGAGGCGTCGGCGCTGTACGACGCGGCCGTCGCCGGACGGGAGGACCCGAGCTGGGCGCTCGGGCGGGAAGGCCAGCGGGTCGATCTGCGGCTGCGGGCCGCCTACGAGATCCCGCCCCCGGAGCGTCTGCTGCTGGTGGGGGTGACCGTCCATCTCGGGCGGGTGTACGATCCGGGCAAGGGCCACGTCTCGGTCGTCGAGTCCGGTGCCGGCGGGGAGGATGACCAGGAGGCCGCCCGGCGGAACCTGGCGAGGGCGGCGTCTCAGACGCCGCCGCCGCAGCGGCGGGGGGACGTGTCCTGCGTCTTCATCGGCTCCGCCCTGGAGTCCGACGCGGAAGACGTGGACGCCGTGCTGCACTGCCGGCTGCCTGCGGGCCACCCCCAACGGCTCCCAGGGCTCTTCGACCCCGGCTCCCCCGTGGCGGGCTACGCCCACCTCAACGCGGCCGTCCACTTCTCCATCAACTTCGCCCGCCGCGAGGCCGGCTCCCAGGAGGTGGTGGTTTCCCGGACCGCGAGGCTCTTCCAGGGCCCCAACGGGCTGGACGATGCCCAGAGGGCGTTCCTGGATGCCGCCTTGGGCGAGGTGATCCAGGACACGACGCTGGCGGTCCAGTAGCCGGTGCGGCTCGCCCTCTCGTCCGGTACACCGGGATTCGGCTGGCGCACGCCCAAGCCGCGCAGGGGTATGGTGGTGAGCGGCCCGCTTGCACGGCCACGCAGGTATTTAGCTTTCAGACCCCCTTGCGGCCGAAGCCTCCGGGGATTTCCGGCTGGTACAGTACGGGCCGACAGCATGACAACCGCCCACCGCTTCCACCATACACGTTGCCTGTGCCCTTGACAACGCGGCTGCGTGGGCGCGGGTTGTGGCAGCGGCCCACCTGCGTCGAGGGTGCCGCCGGTGAGGTGGCGTGAACCCGTGCTGTCAGTCCCCCTTCGCCGGCCCGGCGACGCCCTTGGCCGCCGCCACCTCGCCGGCCTTCACGGGCAGCTTCTTCGTGTCGGGCACGCGGCTGGCCTTGCCCTTGGCGTTGTGCCAGGTGGACTCGTACATTTTGCGGGCGGCGTTCCACTTCAGCTTCGTCTCCACCTCCTCGCCGGGGAAGTACTCGACCTTCCACGGCCCCATCACCGTCTTCGGCACGTCCTGCCAGGAGACGAGGAGAGTCTGGTTCGCCTTCACCGCCCCCTTCTTCACCGACACCACCTGGAGCCACGCCTGGTAGGTCTGCGACGACGCCTCGGTGTCGGGGAAGGGGGCCTCGCCCGTGCAGGCCACCGCCAGTACCCGCACGGTGCCGATGAAGTCGCTCTCCTTGGCCACCTCCTCGTGGGTCTTGGGCACCGGGACGGCCAGGCCGGCCGGCGGCGTGGCGAGGAAGGCGAAAGCGAGGGCGAGGGCGGCCGTGGCGCGGGGAGGGCCGTGTCCGGTCATCGTGGTCTTCTCCGAGGGGTTCGCGGGCGGCGGGCCGTGGCGACTTGGGGAAGACGATGCGGCCGCCCCGCCGGATTTCTCCCGTTTTTCCCCTTGACCCTGTTCCTGCTACAGGGTCGATAATAGATGCATTGGCGGAGGGCCGACTGTGGCCGCCGGCTTGACCGGCGCTGCGGCGGTGGTGTAGCATGGGAGCGCCTGTTGGCGATTCCCGTCCTGGGGGATGCGATGCTGCGGCTGCTGGTGGCGTACCTGGTGCTGGCGACGGCGGCGGGGCCTGCCCTGTGCTGCTGCTCGCTTCCGCAACTGGCCGCCCGCCTCGCAGGCGGCCAGCCCGCCCCCGAGGAGCTGCCGCCCTGCTGCCGGCCCGCCGCCACGCCGGACGACCGCTCCTGCTACCGCCCCCCGGCCGACGACGAGCGCCCCCTCCAGGGCGGCTGCCCCGGCGACGGCGGACGCCGCGAAGGCGGCTGCCCCTGCCGCGAGAACGGCTCCCGGCCGGCTCTCCTCGACAGGCCCGCCGACCAGTCCGAGCAGCCCCTGGCCTCCCAGTGGCTCGCGCCCGCCCCCGCCCCCCTGTTCGACGGCCCCGCCGCGTCCGCCTCCGGCCCCTCGCCCTGGGACAAGCCGCCGCCGGCCGCCAGGGACATCCTGCGCCTCCTCAGCCGCCTCCGCTGCTAACAAATCCACGCGCATGAAGCCGGGCCTCCCGCCAGGGACGCGCCCCGGCCTCGCCCGCGCACGCCCACGCACCCCGATCACCAACAGCTTCCGGCAACGCGCCGCCACTGGGCGGCACGGCCACGGGCGTGAGGCGTCCCCTCGGGGGCGACGCGACGCGCCATCACTCCCAGCACACGGAGCCAGGCCATGCGCCGCTTCCTCCTCTCGATCACGATCCTGTCCGGGGCCGTCCTCGCCGCCGCCATCGCCGGCTGCGGCCAAGGCGGCGGCCCGGCCCCGACCACCGACGGCGGCAAGCCGCCCGCCAAGGACGCCAAGGCGTCCGGCAAGGACGACGAGCATGGCCACAAGGCCGGCCGGTTCGGCGGCATCATCGTGCCCATCGGGCGCGACAACTACCACGCCGAGGCCGTCTTCGGCAAGGACGGCCTCCTCACCCTCTACACCCTCGGCCAGGACGAGGCCAAGGTGCTGGAGGTCGAGCCGCAGACGCTCACGGCCCACGCCACCCCCGAGGGCGGCACCGTATCGTCCGAGTTCGTCCTGAAGCCGCAGCCGCGCGAGGACGACGCCAAGGGCAAGACCTCGCGGTTCGCCGGCACCCTGCCCAAAGAGCTGTGGGGCAAGCGGGTCGAGGTCACCATCCCCACCTTCCGCGTCGGCGGCGAGCGGTTCCGCGTCGGCTTCAAGTCCGGGGCGGCGGCGCACGGGCCGGCCATGCCTGCGGCCGTCGTCGGCGAGAAGGAGAAGGCGATCTTCCTCACGCCCGGCGGCAAGTACACCGAGGCCGACATCAAGGCCAACAAGGGCCTGGTGCCCTCGCAGAAGTTCAAGGACTTCATCGCCGAGCATGACGACAACCCCAAGCCCGGCGACTTGATCTGCCCCGTCACGGCCACGAAGGCCAACACCGAATGCGCCTGGGTCGTGGACGGGCAGACCTACTACTTCTGCTGCCCGCCCTGCGTCACCGACTGGGTGAAGACGGCCAAGGCCAAGCCGGAGAAGCTCAAGAAGGCCGCCTCGTACCTCAAGCCGAAGGAGGGCAAGTGATGGCCGCGCCCATCAGGCTGGCCCTGGCGGCCCTCCTCGGCGCGGTGGCGGCCGGCTGCACCGGCGGCGGCGGGATGCCGGGCAAGGGCAGGGCCGCCACGCCCGAGGAGATAGCCGCCGCCCGCGCGGGGCTGCCCGAGGCCGACCGTGCCCTGGCCCAGGAGCAGGAGTGGTGCGCCGTCGCCACGAAGCAGCGGCTCGGCTCGATGGGCGTGCCCGTGAAGGTCGCCGTCAACGGCACGGATGTCCTGCTGTGCTGCTCCCACTGCGAGAAGAAGGCCCTGGCGGACCCGGCGAAGACGCTGGCCGCCGCCGAGGCCAACCGGAAGCGCGCCGCCCAGGAGCGCGCCGCCAAGCCGAAGTGATGCAAGATCGCCCCAGCCCCATGTCGCCCGATGCAAGGAGAATGAGGATGTCGAGGCACCTGATCGTGTTCGTGGCCCTGCTGGCGGCCCTGACGGCCGGCGCGGCCTGGTCGTACATCCCGGCGGCGACGCCCGCCGGCTGCTGCTACGAGGGGTCGCCGTGCTGCTTCCCCGGCTCGCCGTGCTGCGAGGGGGCCGGCTGCTGCTTCCCCGGCTCGCCCTGCTGCTTTGAGGGCTCGCCCTGCTGCGCCGCCGCCCTCGTGTCGGCGGAGGCCCCCAAGGGCGGCAAGCCCGCCGCCAAGGGCAAGGGCTGCTGCGGCAAATGCGCGGCGAAGGCCGACGCCCCCGCCGCCAAGCCGGCGGCCAACGCGACGGTCATCGCCGTCGAGGACATGGAGTGCCCGACCTGCGCCAAGAAGATCGTCGCCAAGCTGAGCGCCGTCGCCGGCGTCGCCAAGGCGGAGGCCGACCTCAAGGGGTCGAGGGTCGTCGTCACGCCCAAGGACAAGGCGGCCCCCTCGGCCAGGGCCATGTGGGAGGCCGTCGAGAAGGCCGGCTTCAAGCCGGCCCGCCTGGAAGGCCCGGCCGGCAAGTTCACGGCCGCCCCCAGGGACTGACGGGGGCTTGCGGGGCGGCCTCGCCTGCCGCCCCGCGCCCGAGGGAGGTGCGTGCGATGGCGGCGCTGACCATCGGCCAGGTGGCGAAGAAGGCGGGCGTGGGGGTGGAGACGATCCGCTTCTACGAGCGCGAGGGTCTGCTGGCCGTGCCGGCCCGCAAGGGCTCGGGCGTGGGCTACCGCCAGTACGGGCAGGACGCCGTGGACCGGCTCCTGTTCATCGCCCGCGCCAAGGCCCTGGGCTTCGCCCTGTCCGAGATCAAGGACCTGCTCCGCCTGCACGACGGCGGCGGCGACCGGGCCGAGGTCAGGAGGATGGCGGCGGAGAAGGCAGCCGCCGTCGAGGCCAGGATAACCGACCTCCAGCGGGTGCGGGCGGCCCTGGCCGGGCTGGTCGCCGCCTGCGACGGCGAGGGGCCGCTCGACGGCTGCCCCATCGTCGCCGCCCTCGCCGGCCGCGAGGTGCCGGCGGCCGGCACGGCGTGACGGACAACGCCGGCGTCCGCAGCCGAGGCGAGGAGGGCCGGGGCGGCGGGGCCGGAGGTTGGGGCGGGCATCGGCGGCGGCCGGACGGCACGCGGCCCGTGGCCCCGCCGGCGTGCGTGAAGGCGTCCCTGCCCCCAGGGGTGCCTCGGGAAGGAAGTCGCCCGAGTCCATCAACGAGGAGTGTTCAGCGATGAAGATCGTGACGGGCTTCGGGGCCGCCCTCCTGGCGGCGATGATGCTGGCGGCGGCGGCCGTGGCGGCCGAGGCCGACGAGGGCCACGGCAAGCACTTCGACAAGTGCGCCAAGGCGTGCAGCGACTGCCAGAGGGAGTGCGCCTCCTGCTTCGACCACTGCATGACGCACGTCGCCAAGGGCCACAAGGACCACGCCGTGACGGCCCGCCTCTGCGCCGACTGCGACAAGTGCTGCGCCTTGGCGGCCAGCCTGTCCGCCGGCAAGAGCCCGCTGGCGGCCCCGATCTGCGAGGGGTGCGCCAAGTGCTGCGACGACTGCGCCGCCGCCTGCGAGAAGTTCAAGGACGACAAGAAGATGGCCGCCTGCGCCAAGGCGTGTCGCGCCTGCGCCAAGGAGTGCCGGGAGATGGTGAAGCACGCCAAGCACGGCGACAAGTAGTGTCCCGAGCGGCGTGAGCCGCGAAAGCCGGGGCCGCCCGAATCGCGGGTGGCCCCGGCCCGATCCCGTGCCGGGAGGAGATCATGAAGTTCGGCGGGAGGATGTTCCAGGCGGGCGTCGGCACGCTGGCGCTCGCGGCGGCGCTGGTCGCGGCCGCCGGCTGCGGGCCGCAGCGCCAAGAGGATCATGTGCCCAGGGACGGGACGAAGGACGGCGTCAAAGCACCCGCGAAGCCCGCCGCGAAGGCCCCGGCGGAGGCGAAAATCGAGGCGGCGCTGGGCAGGCTCCCGCCGGAGGACCGGGCCCTGGCGGAAGCCCAGGGCTACTGCCCGGTCATGCCCGAGCAGAGGCTGGGCGGCATGGGCGTGCCGCTGAAGGTGATCATCAAGGGGCAGCCGGTGTTCCTCTGCTGCAAGGGCTGCAAGGGCACGGCCCTGGACGAGCCGGACGAGACGCTGAAGGCCGTGGCGGCCATGAAGGCGAAAAGCAGGAAGCCGTGAACGGGCGGGGCAGGCTCGCGGGCCGCCACGCCGTGGAAGCAGAAGCCGCTGCGGCGGACGCACGGGGACACAAGGGGCCGACCCATGCTGAGCTATTTCGCCAGGCAAGCACGAGAGAACCCGCACCTCGCCGCCCGCTGGGCCGCGCTGGCCTTCCTCCTCACGGCGGGCGTCGGCCTGCTGCTGGCCCACGAGGGCCACGCCCCGCTGCCCACCCGTGGCGCGGAGATCGACCTGGCCAGGGGGCTGGTCACCCTGAGCAAGGAGGCCCGCGACGCCCTCGACCTGCGCACCGCCGAGGCGGAGTCGCGCCCCGTCACGGGCTCGTTCACGGCCTACGCGGCCATCGCCGCGCCCTGGGGCCGGCACGCCTTCGCGTCGTCCCGGCTGGGCGGCCGGGTCGCCCGCCTGCACGCGCGGCCCGGCCAGGCCGTCGAGGCCGGCGAGGTGCTGGCCGAGGTCGAGAGCCTGGAGCTGGAGACGCTCCAGCAGGACATCCTCGCCGCCGACAACGAGGCCCGCCTCGCCGCGAAGGTGGTCGCCGTGCTGGAGGGGGCCGGCGGCGCGGTGGCCGCCCAGGACCTGCTGGAGGCCCGCAGCCGGCACCGCCAGCACCTGGCCGCCCTGGAGGTGGGCAAGGCGAAATGGGCCGCCCTGGGGCTGCCCGCCGACGGCCTGGCGGCCCTGCTCAAGGGGGGCAAGCCGTCCGCGCTCGTGCTGCCCGTCCTCAGCCCCGTCGCCGGCACCGTCCTGCACGCCGACCTGGCCGTCGGCCGCGTCGTCGAGCCGGCGGAACACCTGTTCGAGGTGGCCGACGTGTCGCGCGTGTGGGTGCGGGTGGACGTGCTGGAGCGGGACCTGCACCTGGCCCGCGCCGGCCAGGAGGTCGAGCTGCGCCTGCCGGCCCTCCCCGGCGAGGCGTTCCGCGCCCGGCTGGGGGTGGTCGGCCTGCACCTCGACCCGGTGACGCACGCCAACGCCGCCTGGGCGGAGCTGGAGAACGCGCCGGGCCGCGAGCCGAGGCTACTGCCCGGCATGACGGGCGTGGCCCGCGTGCTGCTGCCGGGGGCCGCGAAGGCCCTGGCCGTCCCGGAGGAGGCCCTCGTCGAGGACGGCTCGGAGTCCTACGTCCTGATCGAGGAGGCGGCGGTCGCGGGCGGCTCCCAGTTCCAGAGGCGCAACGTCGTGGCCGGGCGTCGTGCGGGCGGCTGGGCCGAGGTGCTGTCGGCCGGCCTGTTCCCCGGCGACCGCGTCGTCACGCGCGGTGCCCACCAGGTCGGCTCGTTCTTCATCCCCGGCGTGCTGCGGCCCAGCCCCGAGGCCGCCCGCTCGATGGGCCTGCGCGTCGAGCCGGCCTCCGCCCGCCCCGTCGCCGACGTGCTGGACATCGACGGCTCCGTCGAGCTGCCCCCGCAGGCGAGGGCGGCCGCCTCGGCCCGCATGGGCGGCACACTGGTCGCCGTCCACGCCCGCCTCGGCCAGCGGGTGAAGGCCGGGGACGTGCTGGCCGAGGTGGCCGGGCAGGAGGCGCTGTCGCTCCAGCTCGACCTGCTGCGCGCCCACCTGGAGGGGCAGCTCCTGGAGGAGACGTTCCGGCGGCTCAAGGACATGGGCGACGGCGTGCCCCGCCGCCGCATCATCGAGGCCGAGAGCCGGGTGGTGGCGGGCAGGCAGTCGCGGGCCACCCTGCGCCGCAAGCTGCTGCTGGCCGGCCTGGACGAGGCCGCCATCGGCCGGCTGCTGGAGAAGAAGGACGCCGTCCCGGCCATCCCCGTCCGCGCCCCCGTGGCCGGCATAGTGGTGTCCTTCGACGGCGTCCTGGGCCAGGCCGTCAAGGCCGAGGGGCCGCTGTTCACCGTCCACGACCTGTCGCGGCCGCTGTTCGCCGGCCACCTGTCCGAGGCCGAGTCGGGGCGGGTGCGCGTCGGCCAGCGCGTGCGCGTCCGCCTCAGCGCCGACCCGGCCTTCGTCGCCGACGGCAAGGTGGCCCGCACCGGCCGCACCTTCGGGGCGGAGAGCCGGACCCTGGCCGCCTGGGTGGAGCTGGACGCCCCGCCGGCCCGCCCCCTGCGCGACGGGCAGCTCGCCCGCCTGACGGCCGTCCTGGACGAGGGCACCGCCCGGCCCGCCCTGGCCGTGCCCCTGGCCGCCGTCGTCCGCGAGGGGGCCAGGGCCTTCGTCTTCGTCCGCAAGGGGGGCGGCTCCTTCGACAGGCGCGAGGTCGGCCTGGGCCGGGCCGACGACCTTCTCGCCGAGGTCGTGTCCGGCCTGGCGGAGGGCGAGCCGGTGGCCGTCGAGGGTGCCGCCCGCTTGCAGTCGGCCTTCGCCGTGATCCGATGAAGCGGGCGGGAAGGGCCGAGGGCGGGACGAGCCCGGCCGACCCCCGACGACGACTGAGGGGCCCATGCACCGGAGGACGATCCTGGTGGTCGATGACAGCCGAGCCGTACTCGGGATGCTCGCCGAGGCCCTGCGGTGCCACGGCCTCGTGGCGCTGACTGCGGCCAGCGCGGGGGAGGCCGTGGAGGCATGCCGGCGGCACCGCGACCTCGTCGCCCTGGCCCTGCTCGACGTGCAGATGGAGGGGCTGGACGGGCCGGCCACGCTCAGGGCCTTGCGGGAGGCCGACCCGTCTCTCCCCTGCTGCTTCACGTCGGGCGACACGGGACGTTACTCCGACGCCGACTTGCGGGCCCTTGGGGCCGCCCGCGTCTTCCAGAAGCCGTTCGGCAGCATGGCCGGCCTCGCGGCGGCGCTCGCGGCCGTCATCCGCGATGCCGAGGAGGCGGCCGGCCGGCCGGGCCGCCCCCAGGACGGAGGCGATCCATGCTGAGCCACGTCCTGGCGTTCTCGCTGAAGAACCGCGCCCTGGTGCTGGTGGCGGCGGCGGCCGTGTGCGTCGTCGGCGTCCACCAGCTCGCGCGGACGCCGGTGGACGTGTTCCCCGACCTGAACCGCCCGACGGTGACGGTGCTGACGGAGGCCCCCGGCCTGGCCCCCGAGGAGGTCGAGGTCCTGGTCACGCGGCAACTGGAGTACCAGCTCAACGGGGCCACCGGCGTGCAGCGGGTGCGGTCGTCGTCGGGCATCGGGCTGTCGGTCGTCTGGGTCGAGTTCGGCTGGGGCACCGACATCTACCGCGACCGGCAGATCGTCGCCGAGAAGATCCAGCTCGCCAGGGAGAAGCTGCCCGAGGGCGTCAGCCCCACGCTGGCCCCCATCTCCTCGATCATGGGCGAGGTCATGATCCTCGGCCTGCGCACCGAGCAGGTGCCCGGCACGCCCGAGGGGCGGCTGAAGAAGGCGATGGAGCTGCGGACGCTGGGCGAGTTCACCGTGCGGAACCGCCTGCTGGCCGTCGAGGGCGTCTCGCAGGTCACGGTCATGGGCGGCGTGCTGAAGCAGTACCAGGTGGTCACCTCGCCCGAGCGGCTGGCGGCCCAGGGCGTGACGCTCCAGCAGCTCGTGGAGGCGGCCGAGAAGTCCAACGTCCTGGCCGGCGGCGGCGTCATGGTGCGGGGCACGAAGGAGGCCCTCATCCGCATCCAGGGGCAGGGCCTGACCACGGAGGAGATCGCCGAGACGGTGGTGGCGGCCCGCAAGCCCCGGCCGGTGCGGATCAAGGACGTGGCCGACGTGCGCCTGGGTGGCCCGGTGCGGCGCGGCGACGGGGCCGTCCTCGTCCGCGAGGGGGGCAAGGTGGCTGGGGGCCCCGCCGTCATCCTGGCCATCCAGAAGCAGCCCGACGCCAACACCCTCGACCTGACGCCGCGCATCGAGGCCGTGCTGGACGAGATCCAGAAGACGCTGCCCGAGGGCGTGGTGATCGAGCGGCGCGTCTTCCGCCAGTCCGACTTCATCCAGCGCTCCGTGGACAACGTCGTCGAGGCCATCCGCGACGGCACCGTCTGGGTGTTCGTCGTCCTCTTCCTGTTCCTCTGGAACCTGCGCACCAGCTTCATCACGCTGACGGCCATACCCCTGTCCATCCTGGTCACGATCCTGGTCTTCAACTTCTTCGGCGTGACGATCAACACCATGACGCTGGGCGGCATCGCCGTGGCCGTCGGCGAGCTGGTGGACGACGCCATCGTGGACGTGGAGAACATCTTCCGCCGGCTCAAGGAGAACCGGCTCAAGGACAGCCCGGACCCGCCGCTGCTGGTGGTGCTGGCGGCCTCGCAGGAGATCCGCAACAGCATCGTCTACGCCACCCTCATCGTCTGCCTGGTGGTGCTGCCGCTGTTCGCCCTGTCCGGCCTGGAGGGGCGGATGTTCGCGCCCCTGGGCATGGCCTACCTCGTCTCGCTGCTGGCCTCGCTCGTGGTGTCCCTGACCGTCACGCCCGTCCTCTGCTCGCTGCTGCTGCCGCAGGCCGGCTCGGTGGAGGAGAAGGAGGACCCCTTCCTGCTGCGATGGCTCAAGTGGGCCGACGAGAAGCTCATCCGCTTCACCTTCCGCCACCCCTGGCCGGTGCTGATCGCCGTGGCCGTCCTGGCCATCGGCTCCAAGTTCGTCATCGGCTGGATGGGCACGTCGTTCATGCCGCCCTTCAACGAGGGCACCCTGACGGTGAACGTGCAGGCCGAGCCGGGCACCAGCCTGGAGGAGAGCGGCCGCATCGCCCGCCGCGTGGAGGACCTGATCCTCAAGGTGCCGGAGGTGGAGGCCGTCTCGCGGCGCACGGGCCGGGCCGAGATGGACGAGCATGCCGAGGGCGTGAACGTCTCCGAGATCGAGGTGCGGCTGGCGGAGCATGAGCGGAGGAGGGAGGGCTGGGGCTACGCCCTCCTGCGTGCGGTGCCCGGCCTGCACTCCTGGGGCTACGAGAGGCACGGCCGGCCGCCGCACGAGGTGACGGCCGACATCCGCGAGCGCGTCAGCGGCGTGCCCGGCGTGAAGGTCAACGTCGGCCAGCCCATCTCGCACCGGCTCGACCACATCATGAGCGGCGTCCGCGCCCAGGTGGCCGTGAAGGTGTTCGGCCCCGACATCCGCGAGCTGCGGAGCCTCGCCCACGACATCCAGTCGCGCATCGCCGGCGTCAAGGGCGTCGTGGACTTGCAGGTGGAGCCGCAGGTCGAGGTGCCCCAGCTCCGGCTGCGCGTGAAGAGGAAGGAGGCGGCGCGGCACGGCCTGGCCCCCGGCGACGTGTCGCGCCTGCTGGAGACGGCCTACAAGGGCCGTAAGGTGTCCGTCGTCCTCGACGAGGACAGGTACTTCGACCTCGTCGTCTGGTACGACGAGGCGTCGCGCTCCGACCCGGCGGTGATCGGCCGGACGGTCCTCGATACGCCGCTGGGCCGCAAGGTGCCGCTGGCCGAGGTGGCCGAGGTCCTGGAGACGACGGGGCCGAATACGCTCAACCGGGAGAAGGTGGAGCGGCGGGTGGTGGTGGCCTTCAACGTCGATGGCCGCGACCTCGGCTCCGTGGTGGAGGAGGTCAAGGCGAAGGCCCGGCCCGTCGAGGCGGCCCTGGCGGGGAGGCCCGGCTACCGCGTGGAGTACGGCGGCCAGCACGAGGCCCAGCAGGAGGCCGGCCGCCGGCTCCTGATCCTGGGCGCGCTGTCGGTGGTGGGCGTCTTCCTGCTGCTGACCAAGTGCCTGGGCTCGTGGGTGTCGGCGTTGCAGGTGCTGGGCGTCAACATCCCGCTGGCGGCCCTGGGCTCGGTGGTGGCCCTGATGATCGCCAACCAGCCGACGCGCGAGGCGTTGCAGGCCGCCCCGTGGTGGGACTGGCCCCGCGTGTGGGCGTCGGCGACGACGCTGTCGGTGGCCCACTGGGTGGGCTTCATCACGCTCATCGGCATCGTCAGCCGCAACGGCATCATGATGATCAGCCACTACCGGCACCTCATCGTCCACGAGGGCGAGGAGTTCGGCGAGGACATGATCGTGCGCGGCAGCCTGGAGCGCCTCGCGCCGGTGATGATGACGGCCCTGGTGGCGGTGATGGGCCTGGTGCCGCTGCTTCTGGGGGCCAACCAGCCGGGCAAGGAGATCCTCTACCCCCTCGCCATCGTGGTTGTCGGCGGGCTGATCGACTCGACCATCCTCGACCAGGTGGTGACGCCGGCCGTCTTCTACCTGTTCGGCAAGGGCATCTACCAGCGGCCGGCGGCCGGCGAGGCCCCCAGGGAGGACGGCCGGGACGCCTGGCTGCGCGACGACGACGAGGGGCCAGGCCCGGCGGGGCGTGCGGCCCCGGCGGGGGCGGCGGGCAAGGAGGGCGAGGCATGAGCGGCCGGCCGGACACGGCCCTGGCGGAGCTGGCGGCGGACCTGGGGCTGCAATGGCCCGCAGGCCACGACGCCTGGGAGGAGCGCCTGCGGGCGTCCCTCGACGGCGAGGTGTACGCGGAGTACCTGGAGTACCGCATGGGCCCGTCGGCGGGCCCCGACGCCTCGGCGGGCTTCTACGACTTCGCCGGGCGGCACCAGCGCCTCGCCCTGCTGCTCCAGGAGGCGCGGCTGGAGTACCACGCCGCCGCCCTGCCGGCCGCCGCCGAGGCCCTGGCCGCCGGGCCGCACGCCTCGGTGGCGGACCTCGGCTGCGGCTGCGGCCTGGCGACGATCTGGCTGGCCCGCCGCTTCCCCCGCTCGCGGCTCGTCGGCGTGGAGCGGTCGGCCGGCCTGGTCGGGCTGGCCCGCGAGCTGGCGGCCCGCGCCGGGGCCGCCAACGCCGAGTTCGCCTGCGGCGACTACTCCCAGGGCGCGGCGGGCGGCCCGTTCGACGCGGCCGTGGCGCTGCACTCCATGCCCGCCCACTTCCTCCCCTTCGTCCCGTCCGAGGCCCCGGAGACGTACCGGCGGGGCGAGGCCCTGCGCGCCCTGGCCGACGACCCGGTCCTGCCGCACCGGCGGGTGGCCCGCTGCCTGGCGGCCGTGAGGGCGGCCCTGCGCCCCGGCGGCCGGGCCGTCCTCCACGAGCGGCTGGGCGGCGTCCCCCAGGCCCTGCTCTTCTTGCTGCTCGCCTGCCGCGCCGGGCTCGGGCCACGCGCCACGCTGCCGGTGTCGTGGGAGGCCGCCAACGAGGTCGTGCCGGGCCGGCGCTCCGCCTCCCTGGTGACGGCCGAGGCCCTCCCCGGCCCGGCCGCCTTCGACGAGGACGCGGCCCTGGCCCTGCTGCACCCGCCGGCCAAGGCCCTGCCGCCCGCCCCGGCCGCAGGCACCGGCCAGATGACCATCATGAACGGCCCGCTCGCCGCGCAGGCGTTCCGGGCCGTCGCTGCCGGCGGCCAGGGCGCGTGCGTGCGTGCCCGCATGCGCGACGGGCGGCCGCGCCACCTCCACCTCGGCAGGGGGCGCGGCCCGGCCGCCTACAGCTACGCCTGCGACACGCACGACGGCCGCGAGCTGAAGCTGGCCCACGCCGACATCGCGGCGTGGCTGTTCGCCGCCGAGGTGGACGCGCTCAGGCGGGAGTCAGGGGCCGGCCAGTTCGCCGCGCTGGACCCGCCCGCCGAGAGGCTCCCCGAGCTGCTGCGGGCGCTCATCGGCCCCGACGCCGGCGGAGGCGGGAATCCCTGAGCGGGGCCCGCGCCGGAGGCCCCCGCCCGAGGAGGACCGAGCCGTGGAGAGAAGCGAAGGCCGGCACGAAGGGCACGATGGCCGCGCCGGCGCGGCCATCGACCCCGTCAGCGGCATGGCGGCAGACCCCGCCCGCGCCGCCGGCAGCCACCGCAACGCCGGGCGCGCCCCCCCCTCTGCCGCCCGGCGTCCTGCCGGCCATGCGCCGCCTCTTCTTCGCCTGGATCATGGCCCTGTCTCGGCGGGCGGCCGGCCGGCGGCGGCCTGGGACGTTGCCGGTGCGGGGGCGAACGGGGGGACGCCGGATGGCCAGCGATGACACGGCCCTGAACGACCTGGTCCGCGACCTGGGCCTGGAGTGGCCCGCCGGGCTGGCCGGGTGGGAGGAGCGCCTCCGGGCGGTGCTGGAGCCCGAATTGTACGCGCAGTACATGGAGGCCCGGATGGGATTCGGCACCGGCCCCGACGGCCCCGCCTGGTTCGACTTCGTGGGCAAGCACCACGCGCTCGCGCTGCTGCTCCAGGAAGGCCGGCTGGGATACCACAAGGCGGCCCTGCCCGCCGTCGCCGAGGCGGTGGCGGCGGGGCCGCACGGCTCCATCGCGGACCTCGGGTGCGGGTGCGGCCTGGGCACGCTGTACCTCGCCAGGCGGTTCCCCGGCTCGCGCGTCGTCGGGGTCGAACGCTCGCCGGGGCTGGCCGAGCTGGCCGCCGCCCTGAAACGGCGGGCCGGGGTGGCGAACGCGGAGTTCGTCTGCGGCGACTACACGGGCGCGGGGGTGCTTGGGGGCGGCTTCGACGTGGCCGTGACGATGCTGGCCATGCCGGCGTTCCTGCTGCCGTACCTGCCGTCGGAGCGTCCCGAGTCCTACCGCCGGGGCGAGGCGTTGCGTGCGGCGGCGGCGGACCCCCTGCGCCCGCACCGGCAGGTCCGGCGTTGCCTGGAGGCCGCGCGTCTCCTGCTCGCGCCGGGCGGCAGGGCGGTGATCAATGAACGGGGGGGCGACGTGTCGCGCGTGCTGCTCTTCGCCTGCCTGGCGAACGAGGCCCGCCTCGGGCTCCGGGGGGCCAGGGCCCTGTCGTGGGAGTCCCCCATCGAGGCCCGCCCCGGCCGGCACGTCGCCTCGCTGGGGGTTTTTGAAGCCCTCCCCGCCCCGGCACCCTTCGACGAGGACGCGGCCCTCGGGCTGTTCCTCCCGCCGCCCGGCTCGCTGCCCGCGCCGTCCGGGCTGGGGCCGGGCCGTGTGGCCGCCGTCTCCGGCCCCCTCGCCGCCCAGGCGTTCCAGGACCTCGGCCTCGCCGGCCGGCCGCCCGTCGCCCGCGCGGCCGGCCACGACGGGCGGCGGGCCCATTTGCATCTCGGCACGTCCGGCGGCATCGCGTATGCGTACACCTGCGACACGCACGACGGCCGCGAGCTGAAGGTGGCGGCCGCCGGGACGGCGGGCCAGGTGTTCCACGCCGCGACGGAGCCGCTGCTGCGGGCGGCGAACGCCCGCCAGCTCGCCTCGCTGGACCCGCCCCCCGAGAGGTTCCCGGCCCTCCTCCGTTCGCTGTCGGGCGGGTGACGCGGTCCGCCTCGCCCATCCACTTGAGGACGCTCCCGTGAACGAGCATCACGCTCAGCACCCGCCCCCCCCGCCGGGCCAAGGCGTGCCGGCCGTCGATCCCGTCTGCGGCATGGCGGTCGATCCCGCCCGCGCCGCCGGCACCCACCGCCACGGGGGGCGCGACTACTGGTTCTGCTCGGCTTCCTGCCGCGAGAGGTTCGCCGCCGATCCGGGGCGGTTCCTGGCACCGCAGGACGCCCCGCCACCGCCGGCGGCCGCGCCTGGGGCCGTCTACACCTGCCCGATGCACCCGGAGGTGCGGCAGGACGGCCCCGGCAACTGCCCCATCTGCGGCATGGCCCTGGAGCCGCTGGCCCCCGAGGCCGGCGCGGCCAACCCCGAGCTGGCGGACATGGAGCGGCGGTTCTGGGCCGGCCTGGTGCTGGGGCTGCCGGTCTTCCTCATCGCCATGAGCGCGATGATCCCCGGCCTGGGCCTGCACCATGTGGCGGGCATGCAGGCGCTGACCGTCGTGCAGCTCTTCCTGGCGACGCCGGTGGTGCTGTGGTGCGGCTGGCCTTTCTTCGTGCGGGCCTGGGCCTCCGTCCTCAACCGCAGCCCCAACATGTTCACCCTCATCGCCCTGGGCGTGGGGGCGGCCTACGCCTACAGCGTGGCGGCGACCCTGGCCCCGCACGCCTTCCCGGAGGGCTTCCGCGCCCACGGCGGCACCGTCGAGCCGTACTTCGACACCGCCGTCGTCGTCACCGTCCTGGTGCTGCTTGGCCAGGTGCTGGAGCTGCGGGCGCGCGACGCCGCCAGCGACGCCATCAAGAGGCTGCTCGGCCTGGCCCCCAAGACGGCCCGCCGCGTCGGCCCCGGCGGCGAGGAGGACGTGCCCATCGCCTCGGTGCGGCCCGGCGACGTGCTGCGCGTCCGCCCCGGCGAGAAGGTGCCCGTGGACGGCACCGTCACGGAAGGGGCCAGCGCCGTGGACGAGGCGATGATCACCGGCGAGCCGGTGCCGGCGGAGAAGGGGACTGGGGACAAGGTGACCGCCGGCACCGTCAACGGCACCGGCGGCCTGCTCGTCCGCGCCGACCGCGTGGGCGAGGACACGCTGCTGGCGCAGATCGTCCGCCTGGTGGGCGAGGCCCGGCGGACGCGGGCACCCGTCGAGAGGCTGGTGGACTGGGTGTCGGCCTGGTTCGTCCCCGCCGTCATGCTGGTGGCGGTCCTGTCCTTCGCCGCCTGGGCGGCCTGGGGGCCGCCGCCGAGGCTGGCCCACGCCCTGGTCAGCGCCATCGCCGTCCTCATCATCGCCTGCCCGTGCGCCCTGGGCCTGGCCACGCCGATGTCGATCATGGTCGGCACGGGGCGCGGGGCCGAGATGGGCGTGCTGTTCCGCGACGCCGAGGCCCTGGAGACGCTGCACCGGGCCGACACGCTGGTGGTGGACAAGACCGGCACGCTGACGGAGGGGCGGCCCGCCCTGGCCGCCGTGGAGCCGGCGGAGGGCTTCACCGAGGAGGGGCTGCTGCGCGTCGCGGCGGCCCTGGAGCGCGGCAGCGAGCATCCGCTGGCCGCCGCCGTCGTCATGGGGGCCGAGGCGCGCGGCCTGGCCGTCCCCGAGGCCGCCGGCTTCCGCTCCGTCACCGGCAAGGGCGTCGTGGGCCAGGTGGACGGCCAGGAGGCGGCCCTGGGCAACGCGGCCCTCCTGGCCGAGCTGGGCGTGGCCGCCGGCGACGTGCAGGCCCGCCTGGACGCCCACAGGGCCGAGGGCCGCACGGTCATGCTCGCCGCCATCGGCGGGCGGTTCGCCGGCCTGGTGGCCGCCGCCGACCCCATCCGCGCCTCGACGCCGGAGGCGATCCGGCTGCTGCGCGAGGACGGCGTCCGCGTCATCATGCTCACAGGCGACAGCAAGGCCACGGCGGAGGCGGTGGCCCGGCGGCTGGGCATCGGCGAGGTCGTGGCCGAGGTGCTGCCGCAGGAGAAGGCCGAGGCCGTCAAGCGGCTCCAGGCCGAAGGCCGCGTGGTGGCGATGGCCGGCGACGGCGTCAACGACGCCCCGGCCCTGGCCCAGGCCGACGTGGGCGTGGCGATGGGCACCGGCACCGACGTGGCGATGGAGAGCGCCGGCGTGACGCTGGTGAAGGGCGACCTGCGCGGCGTGGCCCGCGCCCGCCTGCTGAGCAGGGCCACGGTGCGCAACATCCGGGAGAACCTGTTCCTGGCCTTCGTCTACAACGCCGTGACCGTCCCGGTGGCGGCGGGGGTGCTGTACCCGTTCCTGGGCCTGCTGGTCACGCCGATCTGGGCCAGCGTGGCCATGAGCCTCAGCTCGGTGTCGGTGATCCTCAACGCCCTGCGGCTGAGGGGCCAGCAGTTGTGAGCCGCAGGAGCCCGCCGGAGGGGCCTGGTCCCGTGGAAGCCCGCAGCAGCCTGGACCTCGCTACGGGCAGGTTGCGCCGGCCTTGCCGGTTTTGCCGCAGCGCCGCCTCGCCGGGGGCCGATACCTGGGGAGTAGGCTGAAGGGGGAGCGGGCGGCGTGCCCGGCCACGCCGGGGGGTGAGCGATGGGCCTGTGGTACTGGATGCGGCGGTGCTGCGGCCTGGCCGCGCTGGCGCTCGCCCACGCCGGCTGCGTGAACATGCCGCCCCGTGCGGAAGCCCCGGCCCCGGCGGCCCAGCCCGCCCTGCCGGCCCAGCCCGCCGCCCCGGCCTGGGAAAAGGGCCCGCTCGTGACCATCGTCCACAAGCGAGAGCCGGCCCCGGCCCCCATGCTTTGGCCCCGCCCTGCCCCAGGCACGGCCCCGCCCCCGCCCGCCCCGCCCTCGCTGTTCGCCGGGGCGAAGGAGCTGGACGTTGACGCCGTCGTCGCGCGGGTGCTGGAGCGCAGCCCCACGGTGGCCTTGATGGTGGCCGCCTGGCAGGCCGCCTCGGCGCGCTACCCCCAGGTGACCTCGCTCGACGACCCCCTGCTCGGAGTCCAGGCCGCGCCCGGTGCCTGGGCCTCGCGGGGCCTGGACGGCGGCGTCCGCGTCGAGCTGTCCCAGAAGTACCCCTGGTGCGGCAAGCTGGGGCTGCGCGGCGAGAACGCCCAGGCCCTGGCCCAGGCCGCCGGCCACGATGTCGCCGACGCGAAGCTCCAGCTCGCCGAGGCCGCCCGCCGCGCCTTCTACGACTACTACCTGGTGGACCGCGCCCTGGCCGTCAGCCGCGAGAACCTGCGCCTCTTGCGCGACTTCCGCGCCAGGGCGCTGGTGCGCTACGAGAACCGCCTGGCCCCGGAGCAGGACTTCCGCCAGGCCGAGGTGGAGATCGGCCGCGCCCAGGAGCGGCAGGTGGGCCTGGAGCGCCTGCGGCCGGCCGTCGTCGCCCGCATCAACACGCTGATGCACCTCCCGCCCGACGGCCCGCTGCCTCCGCCGCCGGAGAAGGCCGAGCTGGGCGAGGCGCTCCCCGAGGCCGTCGCCCTCCGCGCCCTGGCCGTGCGGCGGCGGCCCGACCTGATGGCGCTGGCGGAGCGCATCCGGGCGGAGCGGGCCGGCCTGGGGCTGGCGCACCTGGAATTCTACCCGGACATCGAGGTGCTGGCGGCCTTCGACAGCATCTGGCAGGAGAAGCCGCTGCGGGGCCAGGTGGGGCTGCGCCTGAACCTGCCCGTGCGGACGGAGAGGCGCTGGGGCGCGGTCGCCGAGGCCCAGGCCCGCCTGGGCCAGCGCGTCGCCGAGCTGTCCCGCGAGGTGGACCAGCTCAACTACCAGGTCCAGCAGGCCCACGAGCAGGTGCGCGAGTCCGAGCAGGTCGTCCGCCTCTACGAGAAGACGGTCCTGCCCGCCGCCCGGCAGAACGTCAAGGCCGCGCTCGCCGGCTACGAGACATCCCGCGTCCCGTTCCTCAGCCTGATCGAGGCCCAGCGGAACGTCACCGGCCTCCAGGACCGCTACTACGAGGCCACCGCCGAGTACCACCGCCGCCGCGCCACGCTGGAGCGGGCCGTCGGCGGCCCGGCCACGCCGCCCCCGGTCCCCGAGGCGAGGCCGGCGATGCCCCGCAAGCCCGACGGAGGCCGGTCGTAGCAGGCGGGGGCAGGCGGGGGGTCAGCCGTCCCCGGCCTGGATCGCCAGCAGGGTCACGTCGTCGGCGACGGGCCGCCCCGCCCTGTACTCCAGGACCGCCTGCTCGGCCGCGCGCAGCACGTCCGCGACGGGGCCGCCCTGGCGCGTCAGCAGCCCCACGAGGCGCTCCCGGCCGAACATCGCCCCGGCGGCGTCCCTCGTCTCCGGCAGGCCGTCGGTGGACAGGAAGAGGCGGTCGCCGCGCCCTGCGGCGACGGCCCTCGTCGGCCAGGCGGAGCCCGCGTCGGCCCCGAGCGGCAGCCCGGTCGCGGCGAGGTCCTCCCGCCCGCCGCCGGCCCGCACCAGGCAGGCCGGGTCGTGGCCGGCGCTGGCGTAGTCGAGCCGGCCCGCCCCGGCGTCCCACCTGCCGACCAGCATGGTGGCGAAGTCCCCCGGCAGGGAGGCGGCCAGGAACCGCGCGTTGACGTGCTGAAGCACCTGCCCCGGCGTCGCGTCCCCCTCCGCCGCCTCCAGGAAGGCGGCCTTCAGCACGACGGCCTCCAGGGCGGCGGCGATGCCGTGCCCCGAAACGTCGGCGATGCAGAACAGCAGGACGCCGTCCCGCCCCTGCACGATGTCGAAGTAGTCCCCGGCCACGCTGTCGGCGGGCTGGTAGAGGAAGGCGGCCTGGAAGCCCCGGACCGCCGACAGGTCTGGCAGGAGGTGGGCCTGCACGCGGCGGGCCTTGGCCATCTGCGCGGCCCTCTCGGCCTCGGCCTCGGCCAGCGAGCGGCTCATCGCGTTGACCGCGTCCGACAGGCCGGCCAGCTCGGCCGTGGCGAAGCCGTCCGACTGCAAGCCGAGCCTCCCGGCGGCGATCTCGCGGACCGTCCCGGCCAGGCGGGCGACGGGCCAGGTCACCAGCCGGAGCAGGGCCAGGCTGACCACGGCGGCGGCCAGGGCGGCGAGGCCCGCCACGCCGGCCAGCCGCCACAGCAGCCGGCCCCGCGCCGCCTGGCGCAGGTCGCTCAGGTACTCCGCGACGAAGACGGCGTCGCCCCCCTCCTCGGCCCAGCCGACCACCAGGGCCTCGCCGTCCAGCACGGCCTCGCGGCCAGGCGACGCCGCCGCCTCCTCCAGGGCCGACATCATCTCGGGCGAGGCGTGGCCGTGCGCCAGGGCTTGCAGCGCCTCGCCGCCGAGGCGGGCGGCGACGTGGTGGCCCGGCGACTGGCCGGCCCGCATGCTGGCGCAGACGGCGTCGATGAAGCCCTGGGCCTGCTCGCGCCGGGGCCGCCCGAGCTGCCGCAGGGCGTGCAGGACGGTCCGCGCCTCCCCGGCCAGCGACGCCTGCCGCAGGGCGGCCCGGGAGCGCAGCCCGTCCTGGTAGTCCAGGTACAGGAAGGCCGCCGCCGCCACCGCCAGGACGCCGTTGACGGCCAGGAGCAGGCGTCCCTGGAGCGAGGGCAGTGAGGGCCCTTGCCCTTCCGCCGCGCCGGACGCCCCGGCCGTGGCCTCGCGGCTCCGCATGGCGTCAGCCCTCCCTGGCCGGCTCGGGGCCGGCCTCGGCGGGTGCCGGTGCGGGGGCAGGGGCGGCCGGCTGGCCGTCCTGCGTGCGGCCGAGGCCCCACTCCATGACCATGCAGTACACGCAGGGGGCGAGCAGGAAGGCCAGGAGCTGCACGGCCATGCCGCCGATGCTGGGGAGGGCCATCGGCTGCATCACGTCCGAGCCGCGCCCCTGGATGAGGAACAGCGGCAGCAGGCCGATCACCGTGGTCGCCGTCGTCATCAGCAGCGGGCGGACCCGCGTCAGGGTGGCCTCGATCACCGTCTCGCGCACCTCCTCGGCCGTCAGCGGCGTCTTCCCCTTGAAGGCGTCCTCCAGGAAGCTGAGGATGACCACGGCGCAGTCGTCGGCGACCCCGAACAGGGCGATGAAGCCGACCCACACCGCCACGCTCAGGTTCGCCCCCCACCAGGCCACCAGGATGAGGCCGCCGCAGGCCGAGACGAGGATGCAGGCGAACACCACGAAGGCCAGCCACCAGCGGCCCAGGCCCAGGTAGATCATGACGAACATGGCGAACAGCACCACGGGGACGAGCCACGACAGCGTGGCCATCGCCCGCTGCTGGTTCTCGTACTGGCCGCCCCACTTCCAGTGGTAGCCCGGCGGCACGGCCAGCGTGGCCTCGCCGGCCCGCCCGGCGGCCACCAGCTCGTCGCTCCTGCGCTTCTCCTCCCGCAAGAGCCGCTCGGCGTCCTCGACGACGCCCACCTCGTCGCGCTCGCGCGTGTTCATGGTGACGTAGCCGACCAGCAGGCCGTTCTCGCTCTTCAGCTCCTGCGGGCCCAGGACGTGGCGGATCTTCGCCACCTGGGCGATGGGGACGTGCGCCCCGGACGACGTGGGCACCAGGATGCGCCCCAGGTCCTCCAGCCGCGTCCGCAGCTCGCGCGGGTAGCGGACGCGCACCGGGTAGCGCTCGCGGCCCTCGACCGTGGTGGTCAGGTTCTGCCCGCCGATGGCCACCTCCAGGATGTCCTGCACGTCGCGGACGCTGACGCCGTGGCGGGCGATGGCCACGCGGTCGATCTCGTACTCGACGTAGGGCTTGCCGACGATGCGGTCCGCGACCACGTCCACCGCCCCCGGCACCCGGCGGAGGATCTTCTCCATCTGGAGGGCGATGCGCTCGATCTCCTTGGGGTCGGAGCCGAACACCTTGACGCCCATCATGGCCCGGAAGCCGGACTGGAGCATGACGATGCGCGTCTGGATCGGCTGGAGCCAGGCCGGCAGCACGCCGGGCATCCGGGTGACCGCCTGGAGCTCCTGGAGGATCTCCTGCTTGGTGATCCGCCGCTCCTCGGGCCAGAAGTAGGCCAGGCCCGGCCGGGCCCAGCCCAGCCAGCCCCTGCCCGTGTGCCAGCGGTCCTGCCGGACCATCCGCCACTCCTTCTCCGGCTTGAGCAGGATGATCGTCTCGATCATGCCGATGGGGGCGGGGTCCAGGGCCGACTCGGCCCGGCCCGCCTTGCCGACCACGCTGGCCACCTCCGGCACCTGCCCGATGGCGGCGTTCTGGGCGGCCATCACGGCCTGCACCTCGGCCAGCGAGGCCGACGGCAGCAGCGACGGCATGAACAGGAACGAGCCCTCGTCCAGGGGCGGCATGAACTCCCTCCCCAGGCCGGGGAACCTCTTGCTCAGGCCGGCCCAGGCCCGCGTCTCCGTGGGGTCGTGGCCCAGCGCCTTCAGCCCCGCGCCGACGGGCCAGGCGACGCGGGCGAAGCCCAGCCAGGCCACCAGCCCCATGACCACCACGGCCGCCGGCAGCAGGAGGAACAGGCCCTTGTGGTCGAGCGTCCAGCGGAGCATCGGGCGGAACAGGCCGTGGACCCACTGCGATGTGGGGTTCTCCTCGGCCGGAGTGATCTCCTCGCGGCCCAGCCTGTAAACGAGGGCCGCGACCAGGACGCCGACGCCGGCGGCGGTGGGCCAGCCGCTCCAGTGGCTGCCCTCGCCCAGCCCCCAGCGGAGCAGGGGGTACGTCACGAGGGCGGCGGGCACGCCGGCCAGCACGGCCAGCGCCAGCGAGGTCCGGTGCGACCACTTCGCCGGCTTGAGCAGCAGGTAGCACAGGACCGGGACCAGGGTCAGGGCCAGGACGAGCGAGGCGGCGATGGCGAAGGTCTTGGCGTAGGCCAGCGGGTGGAACAGCTTGCCCTCCGCGCCGGTGAGGGCGAACACCGGGATGAAGGAGATGATGGTGTTGGACACCGCCGTCCACATCGGCGTGCCCACCTCGACGGCGGCGTCGTGGACCACGTCCATGTACGGCCTGTCCGGCTCCAGCGCCAGCCGGCGGTGGATGTTCTCCGTCATCATGATGCCCATGTCGGCCACGTCGCCGATGGCGATGGCGATTCCGGCCAGGGACATGATGTTGCTGTCCACCCCCATCAGGTACATCACGATGAAGCTCATGGCCACCGACAGCGGCAGCGTGGGCAGGATCGTCAGCGTGCTGCGCAAGTGCAGCAGGAAGACGGCCACGATGATGGCGACGACGGCCAGCTCCTCGGTGAGGGCCTCGCGCAGGGTGTCGAGCGTCTCGTTGACGATTTCCGTGCGGTCGTAGAAGGGCACGATGCGGACGGGCACCGTCTTGCCGTCGGGCAGCTCGACGCGCAGGCCGGGCTCGATCTCCCTGATCTTGTCCTTGATGCGCTCGATGACGCGCAGCGGGTTCTCGCCGAAGCGCATCACGGCCACGCCGCCCACGGCCTCCCGGCCGGCCCTGTTCAAGGTGCCCCGGCGGAAGTCGGGGCCGAGCTGGACGGTCCCCACGTCCTTGACCCGCAGCGGCGTGCCGCCCTCCTGGCGGATGACGATGTTCTCGATGTCGGCCACGCTCTTCAGGAAGCCGACGCCCCGGATGAAGTACTCGACGCCGTTGCCCTCGACGACCTTGGCCCCCACGTCGATGTTGCTGCGGCGGACGGCCTCGAAGACCTGGGGCAGGGTGGCGCGGTGGGCGCGGAGCTTGTCGGGGTGGACATCGACCTGGTACTGCTTGACGAAGCCGCCGACCGAGGCGACCTCGGAGACGCCCTCGACGGACTGGAGCTGGTAGCGGACGTACCAGTCCTGGAGGGAGCGCAGCCTGGCCAGGTCGGCCCCCGGCGCTTCCAGGGTGTACCAGAAGACCTGGCCCAGCGCCGTGGCGTCCGGCCCCAGCACGGGCGAGACGCCCTGCGGCAGCTTGCCGGACGCCACGCTCATCCGCTCCAGCACCCGCGACCGCGCCCAGTAGTAGTCGGCGCTGTCGTGGAAGATGACGAAGACCATCGAGAAGCCGAAGCCGGAGAAGGAGCGGATGGTCTTGACCTTGGGCGTGCCCTGGAGGCTGACCGTCAGCGGGTAGGTGACCTGGTCCTCCACGTCGCGGGGCGAGCGGCCCGGCCAGTCGGCGAAGACGATGACCTGCTTCTCGCCGATGTCCGGGATGGCGTCCACGGGCGTGTTAGCCAGGCAGTACCAGCCGGCCACCGCGATGGCCACGGCGGCCAGCAGGACGATGAGCCAGTTGTCCAGGCACCAGCGGATGATGGAAGCGATCATGGCCTCTTCCCGGTCGGGGCCCGCGCGGCGCGGGCCGGGTCAGTGCTTGTGCCCGCCGGCGGGCGGCTTCGCGGGCGCGGGGGCAGCGCCGCCGTGCCCGGCGTGGCCGCCCGCGCCGGGCTGGCCGTCGGGGAAGAGCAGGCTGGGCCGGCCCTCGATCTGCTGCTCGCTGTCGAGCAGGAAGCCGCCCTGGACGACCACCTTGTCGCCCGGCTCAAGCCCGCCCAGGACGGGGTAGTAGCTCACCGGCCGGCCACGGGCGTCCAGGGCCGCCGCGCGCGGCCCCAGCTTCAGCTCGGCCAGCTCATAGTGGCCGCAGTCGGTCCGCCGGTAGGCCACCTTCCGCGTGCCCGTGTCCAGCACCGCGCTGGCCGGGACGGCGAGGGTGCCTTGCCCCTTGCCGTGATCGTGGCCCTCGTGGCCCTCGTGGCCCTCGTGGCCTTCATGCCCGCCCCTGGGGCCGGGCACGCGCACCAGGGCCATGCCGCAGACGGGGCACTTGCCGGGGGCGTCGCGCACCACCTCCGGGTGCATCGGGCTGACGTACTTGCCCTCCAGGCCGGTCGGCTCCGGGGTGCCGTCCGGGCGGAGGCCCACGCGGATCAGGGCCGAGGCGAACATGGCCGGCTTGAGCTTCCCCTGCGGGTTGGCCAGGTTGACCCGCACCTT
This sequence comes from uncultured Alcaligenaceae bacterium, assembly GCA_964630925.1. GTDB lineage: Bacteria > Planctomycetota > Planctomycetia > Gemmatales > Gemmataceae > RGDT01. The sequence goes on along the minus strand of CAZVZK010000024.1, from coordinate 39,875 downwards.
GACCGAGCGCGTCTGGTCGTTGAGGACGGGGTCCACGAACACGACCCGGCCCCGGAACGTCTCCGTGGGGAACGCCTCGGCCGTGGCCTCGACCTCCTGGCCGTAGCGCACCCAGGCGAGGTCGTACTCGTAGACATCCAGGTACAGCCACAGCGGGTCGAGGTCGGCGACGCGGTAGAGCAGGTCGCCCTCCTTGACGTACTGGCCCTCGCGGACGGCCTTCTCGACCACCACCCCGCCGATGGGCGCGTGGATCGTCAGGTGGTCCGTCCGCTTGCCGGACTTCTCGATGGCGGCGACCTGCTCGGGCAGCAGGTTCAGCAGGCGCAGCTTGGTGCGGGCGGCCTCCAGGGTCGCCTGGGCGTACTCGCCCGAGAGGCCGCCCTTGCCGGCGGCCCGCGCGGCGCGGATCAGCTCGTCCTGTGCCACGACCAGCTCGGGGCTGTAGATGTCGGCCAGGTGGTCGCCCTTCTCGACCCGGATGCCGGTGATGTCGGCGTAGAGCCGGTCGAGCCGGCCGGCCACGCGGGCGGTGATGTAGGCGACGCGCCGCTCGTTGTAGTCCAGCCTGCCGACGGTGCGGACCTCCTTGAACAGCCGCCGCCGGACGACCTCCTCGGTGGCCAGGCCGGGCGGCGTCCTGTCCTCCTTGCCGGGCTGGCCGACGGGGATGAGGTCCATGCCGCAGATCGGGCACTTGCCCGGCCCTGGGAGCCTGACCTGCGGGTGCATCGAGCAGGTCCACATCCCCGCCCCTCCCTCGGGCGCGGAGGCGTCCGCAGGCAGGTACTGGAGCGCGACGGCCAGGGCCACGGCCGCCAGGCCGACGACGGCGATGCTCAGCAGGAAGGAACGAAGAGTCGGCATGGGTCACCTGGCCGCCTCGGGGATGCGGCCCCGATGGCCACGCCCGTCCAGCGCCTTTCTGGATGAAGGCAGAGGCAACTGCCGCGCCGCCGCCGCCGCAAGGCCGGCATCTCCATGCGGTTGCGGCCATCGGCTGCCTTCTTCGCCCCGGACCCTACTAGAGGGTCCAGCGGTTGTTCCCGGTTCCGGCCCTGCCTCGGCCATCCTGGAGGCGGAGGCGCTGTGCGGCCTGGGCGCGGCAGGTGTACCGGGATGTCACACTCCAGGGTGGCCGGCTCGCGGCCGGCGGGAGCAGGGGCGGGCCGGCGGCGCGGGCCGTACTGGCTGGGCCGGCCGCCGGAGGACTGCTCCCTGCCTTGTGCCGCCGAATGCAATTCGCTGCCTGGGGAGGACGGGTAGAATGGAACGGCCCGGCGGGTCTTTCCTTACAAGGGGGCGGAGATGGAAGCGGACAGCACGCGGAGGGATTTCCTGGCCGCCGGGGCGGCGACGGCTCTGGCGGCTGCGGCAGCCGGCGAGGCCGGGGCGGCGGGCCCCCCGCAGCCGCCGGAGAAGCACGGCCACGGCCACGGCGGCCACGGGGGGCACAAGGACTACCCGCGCAAGCAGGCCGGCGCGGGCGGCCCGGCCGGCAGCCCCACGGATCGCGGCAAACTCGTGCCTGGCTTTCGGAAAGCCACTGATCCGCCGGCCGCCGTCGTCACCCCGGACTTGCGGAAGCTCCCGCACGCGATGAAGGGCAAGGTGAAGGAGTTCCATCTGGTGGCCCAGCACACCCGGCGCGAGTTCCTGCCGGGGGCGTTCATGGACGTTTGGGGCTACAACGGCAGCATGCCCGGCCCCACCATCGAGGCCGTCGAGGGCGACCGCGTCCGCATCGTCGTCCACAACAAGCTGCCCGAATCGACCACCGTCCACTGGCACGGCCTCGACGTGCCCAACCGCATGGACGGCGTCCCCGGCCTCGTCCAGGACCCGATCAAGCCGGGCAAGTCGTTCACCTACGAGTTCGACCTGCACCAGGACGGCACCTTCTTCTACCACAGCCACGGCCCGATGCAGGAGGGCATGGGCATGGCCGGCCTGTTCATCATCCACCCGAAGAAGGCGTACCAGCCCGTCGTGGACCACGACTTCGCCCTGATGATCCAGGAGTGGGCGATCCTGCCCGACGCCACCATCCCCAACACGGCCTCGATGGAGTTCAACTGGTTCACCCTCAACGGCCGCTCCGCCCCGTACATCACGCCGATGCTGGTGAAGCTGGGCACGCGCGTCCGCATCCGCCTGGTGAACATGAGCGTGATCGACCACCACCCGATGCACCTGCACGGCCACACCTTCTGGGTCACCGGCACCGAGGGCGGCCGCATCCCCGAGACGGCCTGGGTGCCCGGCAACAACGTGCTGGTCGGCGTGGCCCAGGCCCGCGAGATCGAGTTCATCGCCAACAACCCCGGCGACTGGATCTTGCACTGCCACATGTTCCACCACATGATGAACCACATGACCACGATGGTCGGCCCGACGGGCAGCCACACGCGCGGGATGCCGGCAGGCAACGGCATGGCACCCGGCATGGGCATGATCCAGCGCGGCCCCGCCTTGTCGGACGAACACGGGCCGAGCATGGGCCGGGCGATGGGCGAGCAGACGGGCAACGACCGCGCCGTGAAGGCCGGGCCTCATGGCGGGCACGGGGAAGGGAAGGCGGGCAAAGGTGACAAGGAAGGGCATGGCGGCCATGACGCGGCCGCGAAGGTGCCCGGCTACCCGCAGGACATGATGGACATGCACGGCATGTACTCGGCGGCGGAGCTGCGGAAGCTCAACAAGCCCGAGACGCGGGGCATGCGGACGATGTGGTACGCCGGGGCCGAGGCGTTGCACACCATCGTCCGCGTGCTGCCGGACGAGCTGTACGACAAGGTGGTGTCGGGCAAGGGCGAGGTGAAGCCCGGCGAGAGCGTGCCGGGCGGCGGGGCGGGCATGCCGGGCCACGAACACCACAAGCACTGACGGCGGCGGGCCGCGCCCCTTGGCGCGGCCCGCACGGCGGCCCGGCTCAGCGCGGCCTGGGCGTCGCGTCGAGGTGGCCCTGGGGCGTCGGCCCCGGCGGCTGGGCGAGGCCGTCGGTCAGCAGCAGGCCCCTGATCTCCACGTCCGCCTTGCGCAGGCCGTGCAGGGCCTCGACGTACTCGACGCTGAGCTGCGCCCAGGTCCGCTCGGCCACCAGCACCTGCGGCCAGGCCGCCCGCCTGCTGCGGAAGCTGTCCAGCAGCAGGGCGTGGGCCTCGCGCGCCCTGGGCAGGATCTCGGAACGGTACTCCTCCGCCGTGGCCCGCGCCGTCCTGTAGCGGGTCGCCGCGTCGGCGAACCGCTCGCGCAGGGACAGCTCCATCCGCCGCACCTCGGCGTGGGCGCGGGCCAGCTCCGCCTTCGCATGGCGTATCGTGCCCTGGTTGCGGTCGAAGAGGGGGACGCGGATGCCGACCTGCGCGTCCGCCACCGTGTTGCGGGACTCGTGGTTGTAGCCCACCCCGGCCTGGAGGCGGACGTTGGGGTACGGCTCGGCCTGCTCGCGGCGGAGGGCGATCTCGTCGCGGACGGCCTCGGCGCGGACGAGCTGCATCTCGGGGCTGGCGTCGAGCAGGTCGCACAGGGCCCTGTCCCAGTCGGGCGGCGGGCCGTCCAGCTCCAGCGGGCCGTCCAGCGGCACCTGGGCCAGCCGGGGGTCGCCGACGGTGGCGGCCAGCCGCGCCCATTCGCCCTCAAGCCGCGTCCGCGCCGACTTCAGGTCGAGCCGGGCACGCCTCTCCTCCACCTCGGCCTGGAGCAGGTCGGGCCGGTTGGCCGCCCCGACGTTGACGAGCTGGCGCGTGGCCTTCAGCCCCTCCTCGGACACCTGGAGCAGCCGCGTGCGGGCCTCGACGACCCGCTGGGCGGCGGCCACGTCGTAGTAGCGCAGCCGGACGGCGTTGCGGACGCGGAGATCCTGGGCGAGGGCCTGGATCTCCGCCTGCACGGCCTGCTGCTCGTACTTGGCCCGGCTGAGCCGGAGCTTGCCGGCGGTGACGATCTCCTGCGAGATGACGACGCCCTGGAACTCGCCGGCGGTGCCCGCGACGCCGACCTGCTCGGCCCGGTAGGCGAGCGTCGGGTTGAACGGCAGCCCCGCCTGGAGGGCGTTGCCGCGCGCCATGTCGATGCGGGCCGCCGCCTGGGCGAGCGTCGGGTTGGCCTGCATCGCCATCTGCTCCAGGGCGGCGAGCGAGAGGGAGGCAGGCTCGGCGGCCCCGGCCCCGGCCGACGGCGTTGACGCCCCGTGCGTCGGGTGCGCGGACGCCGGGGCCGGGGCCTGCTGCCCGATGGCCGTCGGGGTGGCCGCCCCGAGCAAGAGGCCCCCGAGCATGGCGGCCCACCAGCGGCTTCCGTGTCCCATCGCGGCCTCCCTGGGCGTGCTGCGGGCGATCCCCGGAAGGTGTATCGGCCGCGCGGGGAGGGGCGGTTGAAAGGCCGGGGGCGTCCGGGGCCGCATTCTTTCTGATCGCCTTGACCCGGTAGTCAGCTACGGCGCACGACTGTGCGGACCAGGCACGGGGAGGGCCAGGGGGGCCCGCAGCCATCATCCAGGACGCCCGCAGAAAGTGCGGCAAATCGCGGCGGCATGCGCCAGCCCCAGCGTGGCATGGTTGTTGCGAGCCGCCGAAACGGAAGACGCGGCGAGTTCTTGTCGGTGGCCATTGAGCCAGGCCATTCGCCCTGCCGGCCCGGCCCCGGGGGTGAGCCATGTTCCGCAACCTGGCGATGTCGCTGTTCCTGCTGTTCGCCTTCCTGCCGTCCGGGCCGTACCTGGGGGCGGCCCGCGACCCGGTGACCTGCTGCGAGAAGCGCCTGGACTGCTGCCACCGGGGCATAGCCTGCTGCGGCCGCACGCCCAGGCCGAAGCCCTGCTGCAAGGTGGGCGCGGCCTGCTGCAAGTGGACCTCCACCTGCTGCCGGGCCCGGTGAGCAGGGCCGGCCGTGATTTTACCCCTTGACCCTGTAGCGGCTACAGGGACGAAACTGGAAACACCGCCCCGGCTTGACGAACACAACGAACACGAGGGACGCCATGAACAACTTCAGCCACTCGGCCGCCGCCCGCCTGGCCCTGCTCCTCTTCGCGGCGGCGCTGGGGGCCGGCCTGGCCTGGCCTGGGGTGGGCCAGGCGCAGGACAAGGCGGCCGGCCCCGCCAAGTACGCGCACGCGGACAAGGCGGCGGCCGCCGACAAGGACCTGGCCGCCCAGGTCCGCGACCTCCAGGCCAAGGTCGCGCGGCTGGAGGCCGCCCTGAAGAAGGGCCACACGGGGACTGCGGCGGCGGGCGGAGGGATGGCGGGCATGCCCGGGACGCAGAAAGGAGCCGGCATGTCCGGGATGGGCATGAAGGGCATGGAGATGCACGGGATGATGGGCGGCATGGGGGGCGGCCAGAAGGGCATGCCCGGCATGGGCGGGATGACGGACATGGACAGGATGAAGGGCGGCGGGATGGGCGGCACGGGGATGATGGACGACGACATGGAGATGATGGGGATGATGGGCATGGGCAGCATGGCCGGCATGGGGGCCAAGGGGATGAAGATGAAGATGGCCTCGGCCCTGCCCGGCTTCCCGGGGGCCTCGCACCTCTACCACATCGGCGCGTCCGACTTCTTCCTCGACCACCCCGAACACATCACGCTGGCCACCGGGCAGCAGGCGACTCTGAACAGGGCCAAGCAGAAGGCGCTGCTGGACAAGTCGAAGGCCCAGCGGAAGATCGACGAGGCCGAGCAGGAGCTGTGGGAGCTGACCGGCGCTGACGAGCCGGACGCGAAGCAGGTCCAGGCCAAGGTCCAGCAGATCGAGAGGCTTCGCGGCGACCAGCGGATGGCGTTCATCCGCTCGGTCGGCGAGGCGGCGAAGGCCCTCACGGACGAGCAGCGCAAGGCCCTCCTGGGCCAGGCGAAGCCGGACGCCCACAAGGCCCACCCGCCGAGCAAGTAGACACCGACCACTTCGCCCGAGGAGGCCAGCCATGTTACTCCAGCGATCCCCGGCCCTCGCCGCCCTGGCGCTCGCCCTCGCGGCGCTGCTCGTGGCGGCTGCGCCCGCTGCGGCCCAGCACGGCTACGGCGGGTACCGCCACTACGGCTACTCCGGCCACTCCGGCTACTCCGGCTACGCCGGCCACTACAGCTACTATTCGGGGTACTCCCACTACGGCCCCAGGCACTCCTATTACGGCCCAGTCTACCCCGGCGGGCATTACGCCTACCCCCGCACCTACTACCACGGCTACGCCCCCTACTACCCCGCCCACGGCGCGGCCTACCCCGGCGGCTATTACGCCTACCCGCTGGGGCACCGCCGCTGATTCGCCCCGAGGCATCACCGGCCGCCCAGGGGCCGGTGATGCCTCAACTGCCGGCCGCCCCCAACGCCCGCGTCCGAGGCGCATGAGCGATGAACGCAGTCCCGACGACGGCCCGACGCTGCCTGGCGGCGCTCGCCTTCTGGGCCATCCTGGCGGCCCACCCCGCCCCTGCACGCGGCCAGGCGGCGGACGAGGACCACGAGAAGCACCACCCCGCCGACGGGAAGAAGGGCCAGCCCAAGGGGAAGATGGGCGGCAAGGGCGGCATGGGCGGCATGATGGAAGGGATGGGGAAGGCCCCGCCCAAGCAGCTCTACCCGTCCCTCATGGGCCTCGACGAGCTGACGCCTGAGCGGCGCGAGGAAGTCCTGGGACAGGCACGGACGCGCATGCAGGAAGGGGCCGCCTTGCTGTCCGGCGGCGTGGAACGGATGGCGCAGGCCGCCGAGGCCGGGGACGACGCCGGCATGCAGGAGGCGTTGGCCCAGATGCGCGAGGGCCTCTCCCGCCTCGACAGCGGGCTGGCGGCCAGGAGGGCCGTCGCCGAGGGCAGGCCCCCGCGTGACATCGCCCTGCGCTGGCTCCGCCGCGAGATGAACCTGACGCCCCCCGCCGGGGAAGGGCCGCCCGCAGGGCCTTTCGGGCTCTCCTGGTTCCACTTCCTCTCCATGATCCTGCTGGCCGGCTTCGCGGCCGCGATGTTCTGGATGTACTACCACAAGATGCAGCGTGCCGCCCAGTTGCTTGAGGCCCTGGCCGGGGGGGACGCCCAGGCCGAGGCCGCCGGCACCACGCCCGCCGCCGCGCCGCCCCCGGCCGACGGCCGGCACGCCGCCCCGGAGGCCGCCCCCGCCTCGCCCGCCGCCCCCGGGAAGTGGTCGGGCCGCCTGCGCGTCTCCCGCATCTTCCAGGAGACGCCCGACGTGAAGACGTTCCGGCTGATGAACCCGCTGGGGGGCGTGCTGCCGTTCGCCTGGCTGCCTGGGCAGTTCCTCACCGTCACGGTGGCCCCGGACGGCAAGCCGGTGAGGCGCAGCTACACGATCTCCTCCTCGCCGACCCAGCACGACTACGCCGAGATCACGGTCAGGCACGAGGGGCCTGGCCTCGTCTCGGGCTTCCTGCACGGCGGCGTCAAGGAGGGCGACCTCCTGGAGGCTTCCGGCCCGTCGGGGGCCTTCACCTTCACCGGGCGGGAGTGCAAGTGCATCCTGCTCGTCGCCGGCGGGGTCGGCGTCACGCCCCTGATGAGCGTCATCCGCTACCTGACGGACCGCTGCTGGGCCGGCGACATCTACCTGCTGTACTCCGTCCGCAGCCCGCAGGACATCATCTTCCGCGAGGAGCTGGAGTACCTCCAGCGCCGCCACGCGAACCTGCGCGTCGTCATCACGGCGTCCAGGGCGGAGGGGACAGGCTGGAGCGGGCCGGCCGGCCGGATCACCAAGGAGCTGATCGCCCAATCCGTCCCCGACCTCGGGTCGCGATACGTCCACGTCTGCGGCCCGGTGCCGATGATGGAGGCGGTCAAGAAGCTGCTGGCGGAGCTCGGCGTCCCCCCCAGCCGGGTCAAGACCGAGGCGTTCGGCCCGGCCCTGGGCAAGCCGGAGCCGGCGCGGCCGCCCGCCACGCCGCCGGCGGGCCAGGAGGCCGACGGGGCCGGTGCCGGGGTGGCCTTCCCCACAGTCACCTTCGCCCGCTCCGAGAAGTCCGCGCCGCTGCCGCCGGACAAGGCCATCCTGGACGTGGCGGACGTGGCCGGCGTCGAGATCGACAACTCCTGCCGCGTGGGGACCTGCGGGACATGCCGCGTGAGGCTGCTGTCCGGCCAGGTGACGATGGCCGTCGAGGACGGCCTGGAGCCGGGCGACAAGGAAAAGGGCATCATCCTGGCCTGCCAGGCCAGGTCCGCCGGCGACGTATCCGTGGAGGCGTGACATGAAGGACCGAGAGCCGCTGGTCGTCGGAGGGCTGGTCGCCCTCCTGCTGGCGGCGTGGCTGGGCTTCCTGGCGCATGCCTCCCCCCGCTTCGCCGGCAGCCTGCTGGGCGGCGTCCTCGGCGTGGCGGGGGGGCTGCTCCTGCTGGCGTCCTTCGCCTACATGGCGGTCAAGCGGGTGCCGGCCCTCAAGGAGGCGGCGACGCGGCACGTCTCGATGGCCACCCTGCTTTCCTGGCACATCTACGCCGGCCTGCTGGGTGCCCTGCTGGGCCTGCTGCACACCGGCCACAAGTTCCACAGCCCCCTGGGCATCGCCCTGACGGCGATGATGCTGCTCGTCGTCCTGAGCGGCTTCGTCGGCCGCCACCTGCTCAAGCAGGTCGCCCTGGAGGCCGGCGAGAAGAAGGAGCTGCTGGCCCGGCTGGAGGTGGCCTACCGCCAGGTGGCGGCCGAGGCCGCCCGCCCCGAGCAGGCCGCCATGCTGAGGCCCTGGAGGGGGCTCTGGCCCCGGCTGGGGGCGGAGCTGCTCGGCCTGCTCGGGGCGGACCAGCCGGCTGACGACCCCTCGCTGCCCCCGGCGGCCCGCGCCCTGCGGCTGGCGGAGTCGATAGCCGACGTGGAGTACGCCATCCGGTCCCACGAGGCGCTCAAGGGCTGGTTCGCCGCCTGGCTGGCGTTCCACATCGTCACCGGCATCGCCCTGTGCGCCCTCCTGGGCCTGCATGTGTGGGCCGCCATTCACTTCGGGCTGAGGTGGTTCTCATGAAGCTCTGGCCCTACGCGGTTTCGGCGGCGGCGCTCCTCCTCGTGCTGTTCGGCGCGTTCTACTACCTGGGGGTCCACCCCAGGGGCCGGCCCGGCCCGCTCAGCGCGGCGTCCTGGCAGCGCATGGCCCTCCCGGGCGAGCTGTCCTCGGCGCACGCCTTCCTGGGGCACGACTGCGCCGCCTGCCACACGCCGGGCAGGGGCGTGCAGGCCGCGAGCTGCGTCGCCTGCCACGCCAACAGCCAGGCGCTGCTCCAGCGGCAGCCGACGGCGTTCCACGCCGACATCGGGAGCTGCGTCGAGTGCCACGCCGAACACCGTGGGGCCGCCCGCCGCCCGACGGAAATGGACCACGCCGCGCTGGCGCGGATCGGCCTGCGCCAGCTCAAGGAGCGGGGCGGCCACGCGGACGCGCGCCCCGGTGAGGCGGCGCTCGACTGCGCGGCGTGCCACGGCACGAAGGACCGCCACCAGGGGCTCTTCGGCCGGGACTGCGCGGCGTGCCACACCACGGAGAAGTGGACGGTGCCGGGCTTCCGGCACCCGCCCCCGAGCTCCCTCGACTGCGCCCAGTGCCACCAGGCCCCGCCGAGCCACTACATGGGGCATTTCCACATGATCTCAAGGAGGGTGGCGGGCAAGCCCCACGCCCAGGTGGGCCAGTGCCACCTGTGCCACCAGACGACCGCGTGGAACGACATCAAGGGCGTGGGCTGGCACAAGCACCTCTAGTTCCACAGCGCCGGCGTCTCCTGCCTCCTTCCGCTCGGGCACGCCCGCAGACGGGCATGCCGGCAACTTCTCAGCCCGCCCCCGCCTCCACCGGCCTGCTGCCCGGACGCCAAGCCCGGTGAATCGCCGGGCCCTTGCCCGGGCCGCCATCCTCGCCGCCGTTGCCCCAGGGCCTTGCCGCCCCGACGCCGGGCTTGACCCCGCATCCAGGTCCGGGCGAATTGCTTCCAGAGGGCCTCCTGGGCCTTGACAGCCGACGACGCCTCCGACATAAAGCGGCCCGCCAAGCCCCGCCTCCCCGATCCCATCCCTCAACGGAAGGAGCGAATCCCGTGCTGAGCCACTCCAGATACGCGGCCGCCGTGGCCGCCCTCGCCTTGGCGGCCACGGCCGTCCTCGCCCAGGCCCCAGCCGCCCAGCAGACCACCATCACCGTCCCCGACATGCACTGCCAGGGCTGCGTGAAGAAGGTGGCCGACAAACTGTACGCCGTGCAGGGCGTCGGGGCGGTGCAGGCCGACATGGAGGCCCGCACCCTCGTGATCACGCCACGCCCCCAGGCCATCATCTCCCCCCGGCTGATGTGGGAGGCCGTCGAGGCGGCCGGCAAGAGGCCGACGAGGCTGGAAGGCCCGAACGGCACGTTCGCCGCCAGGCCACGTTCCTGACCGCCGACACGAAGCGGCGTCCCCGGCCGCATGAGGCTCAGCCCGCCCCCGGACTGGGCCTCATCCATTTCCTTCCCGCCCTGCCGTCGCCTTGAGGAGCGCTCCCGCCCGGATCGCCGCGCCGGAGGAGCGGGATCGGCTTGAGGCCCCCTGCGGGCCGTGCCGATGAGGATGACGTGCAGGCGCGTGCCGCGTTTCCAAGGCAAGCAGGACGACACGGCAGCCGCCTCGATCCGCCGCATCCGTAAAGCCGTCCAGGAGGGCATGTGATGAATATCAGGAAGATCGTGTGGCTGATGGCCGTGGCCGCCGCCTTCGCGGTCATGGCCGCCGGTGCCACCGGGTGCCGGTCCAGCGGGGGGTACTCCGGCACGGGCGGCGATGGCCACGCCGGGCATTCGCACTGATGCACCGGCGGCGGATCGGATCGGCCAGGTGGCCAAGGCGGATTGGATTGGCTGTTCCTGAATCGGGGGAGGGCGTGATGGCTGCAAGGAGCTGGCTCGTTCGGCTGCTCGTCCTGGCGTGCCTCGGCGCGGCCCTGGCCGGATGCCGGTCCACCGGCGGCTCCTCGGGCGGCGGCCCCTCGGGCGGCTGCTGCGGGAGGTGAACGGGCAGGGATGGAAGCAGGCAGGGAAGGCCCCTGCCTGCTGACCTCGATGATCCGTCCGCCTTCCGTCGTTCATTCGTTCCCTCTTCGGCCGCAGGCGACGGCGTCGTGCGGCTTGCGGTCGCCCCACGCCGCATCCCCACGGTGCCGAGGGCCGGGTGGACCCGGTCAGTGGTGGTCCTTCTCCTGGCGGGCCGGCACCTTCCCGTGGCCGTGGCCCTTGCGAAGCTCGGGCGACAGCAGGCCGGGATCGACCCCGGCCCCGCCGTGGTAGACCATGTAGCCGCCGATCCCGGCCCCGGCCAGCAGGAGGACGGCGGCCAGGCAGGGGACGAGCCGGGCGGCCGGCGAGGGGGGCGTCTCCCAGCCCCTCCACCGCGCCCAGGCCGGCCAGGCGAACAGGAGCAGGGACGCCGCCTGGACGCCCAGGTGCCAGTACATGAGGCGGTGGGCCAGCTCCGTGTGGGCCGGCACGGTGAAGAAGGCGAGGAGGCCCGTCAGCATGGCGACGACGCCGGTCAGGACGCCGGCGATCAGCAGCCCGGTGGCGAACTGCGCGAGGTCCGGGCGGTCTCGCCGCCAGGCGTAGAGGTCGAGCGCCACGCCGCCGAGCAGGAACGCTATCGGCAGGTGGACGCTGGCCGGGTGGAGCTCCCACGGCTGGATCGGGCCTCCCCAGCCGTGGCCCTCCCCCGAATGCGCGAAAAGGATCATGGTCGCCCCCTCTTCGATACGGCCGGCCTCACGCACCGGCCATCTTGCGGCAAGCCTCGGCGCACTTGCGGCACGCCTCGGCGCAGCGCCGGCAGTGGTCCTGCCTGTGCTTCGCGCACTCGGCCCCGCAGGCGTCGCAGGCGTCGGCGCACAGCCGGCAGAGGGCCGCCGCGAAGCGTGAGCCCCGGCTCATGAGTGCCGCCGCCATCCAGCACAGGGCGGCGCAGTCCCGGTCCAGGCGGATGCACTCCGCCATCATCTTCACGTCGGCCTCGCCGAGGCAGGCATCGGCGCAGTGGTCACACTCCTGGGCGCAGCGGACGCACTCCTCGATGCAAGCCTGGTGCTTCTGGTGGCTCATCGGCTCTCCTATAGTTCGGCGAATGGACAGGCCATTGACGATGGGCAAGCGCCGTGCCGGGGGCGGACCGCCGGCCGCCCATGCCGGGGTTCCGGCGAGGTTCCGCCGGAAAACGGGCGAAGCCGCCTTGACCCTGGAGTAGGGTACGGGCCGTAGGATTCGGGCGGGTCGCCCCGGCCCCGGACGGAGGACACGAGACGATGGACACCAGGACCTACAGGACCAACCTCGACTGCGGCTCGTGCGTGGCCGCCGTCCGCCCGTTCCTCGACGGCGAGAAGGCGATCAGCCGCTGGGCGGTGGACACCGGCACGCCGGACAAGCGGCTCACGGTCACCGGCGACGGTGTCGGCCCCGAGCGCGTCGGCGAGCTGGTCGCCCGCGCCGGCTTCAAGGTGCTGGGCGAGGTCGCCCCGGCGGCCGCGCCGGCACCGGCCCCCGAGGCACCCGCGCCGGACGACGGCCCGCCGGCCAGCTACTACCCGCTCGCCCTCGTCCTCGCCTTCCTGCTGGGGCTGGTGGCCCTGGCGGAGTGGCGGGCCGGGGCCTTCGACGGGATGCGGGCGATGAACCACTTCATGGGCGGCTTCTTCGTCGCCTTCGCCTTCTTCAAGCTCCTGGACATCCCGGCCTTCGCCGACTCCTTCTCCGGCTACGACATCCTGGCCGCCCGCTCGCGGGCCTACGCCCTGGCCTACCCCTTCGTCGAGCTGGCCCTGGGCTTCGCCTATCTCGCCAACGCCTGGCCCGTGGCGACCAACGCCGTGACGCTGGCCGTGATGCTGGTCGGCACCGTCGGCGTCGTGCAGGGCCTGCTGGCACAGAGGAAGATCCGCTGCGCCTGCCTGGGGTCCGTGTTCAACCTGCCCATGTCCACGGTGACGCTCCTGGAGGACGTGCTGATGGCCGGCATGGCCGCCTTCATGCTGCTGCGGGCGGGGCCGATGTGACCGCCGGGACCCCTGGCCGATGGGAACGTGCGGCTGGAGCGGAGGGCCACGGGACGCTGGCCGTGGCTCAGGGGCTTGCGGCCTCCGGCCCGGCGCAGCGCGGGCAGCCGCCGAGGGACTCGATGATCGGGTAGGAGGCGGCCGGGCCCCGGCCGTCGCAGGCTGAGAGCAGCCCCTCCAGGGTCCGCTTGATCGCCTGGAGGTCCTCGATCTTGCGCTCGATATCGGCGGCCTTGGCCTGGGCCAGCCGCCGCACCTGGGCGGCCTTGGCGCGGGACGCCTCGGCCAGGCTGAGCAGCTCCTGCACCTCCTTGAGGGAGAAGCCCAGCTCCTGCGCCCGCTTGATGAAGCGCACGCGGTCCACCGCCTCGGGGGGGTAGTCGCGGTAGCCCGACGTGCGCCGTGGCGGCATGGGCAGGAGCCCCTTCCGCTCGTAGAACCGGAGCGTCTCGACGTTGACCCCGGCCTGCCGGGCCACCTCGGATGTCTTCAGCGCGGCCATGTCCCGGCTCCCATGCCCAGGCGACTACGGGATTCTAACCCAGGACCACGGTACGGAGTCAACCGGCTGGACGCGCGGGGCGGGCGTGCCACGGCCATTTACTGGCAAAGGCCCTTGACTCCGTACCGTGGTACGCACCGGAGAATGAAGTCGGCTCCGGCGGGCGCGCCGGGCGGGGGAGTGCCCCGCCGCGAAGCGGACGCCGGGCCACGAAGGAGAGGATGATGGACCGTAGGAGCTGGATCTGGGCGGCCCTGCTGGGCGCGCCCCTGCTGGTCGGCGGGCTGGTCTACGCGGCGGCCGGCGCGCGGCAGGCCCCGTCGTTCACCTGCCCGCTCACGGGCGAGACGCTGCCCTGCGAGAAGTGCTGCCCGCTCAACGACAAGGAGAAGGGCCAGGGCGACGGCGAGGGCTACATCTGCCCCGCCACCGGCGAGGAGCTGCCCTGCCCGGACTGCTGCCCGCTCAACAAGGCGAAGTAGTCCTGGCGGCCTGAAGGGCGGGCGGAAGGCCCGTCTGGCAATTCGGCGGAAAGACGACGCCATGAGCCACCCGGCTCATGGCGTCGTCGCTTCAGGGGAGCGGCGGGCCGCCGCAGTCCTTGTCCGCCTTCCTGGCAGCGGCCTGGTCACCAGCCCGGCCCGAGGGCGTCGTTGCCGTCGGGGGTGCAGGCGGCGTGCCACGTCTGGGGGGCTATGCCGGGGCTGACGCCGCGCACGCTGGCGTCGGCCAGTGCCACCTGGATGCCCCCGCTGAAGGGGGTCGAGGCGCGGGCCGGGTCGCAGCCGGCCGCCGAAGGGCGGACCTGGAACGGCTCCCAGCTCCAGGCGGCGAAGACGGGCAGCCAGCGGTCTACCGTGGGACGGCCCCACTGGCCGCCGCCGTCGCCGCAGCGGGAGTGCCTCTCGGCGAAGAGGAGCGTGCTGGACGTGCCGTCGGGGAAGGAAGCCGCGAAGGTCGAACGGGCCCACCAACTGGAGGGCATCGCCTTCCCTCAGCCCCTTCAGGCACGGCCGAAGACGAGGAAGTTGGCCGCGTAGCCGCAGGCACCCAGGCCATCCACGGTGCCCTGCCCGCCGGCGCTGGGGTCGGCCGGGTTGCGGTAAACGGCGACCGGCGTAGCGTTCGCCCCGGCGAAGGCCGCCTCGTGCCGGCCGGTGGCGGGGTTGAGGGCCTTGCGGTACAGCGGCTCCTGCTCGATGTACGGCAGCAGGTGAAAGAAGGCGGTGCCGGTGCCGCCGCCCTGGCCGGGGCCGGGGTAGTCGCCGAGCATGGGGGGCATGCCGCCGTGGGCGTCGTGGGCGGAGTGGGCCGCAAGGGCCACCTGCTTGAGGTTGTTGGCGCTGTGCATGCGTGCGGCGGCCTCGCGGGCCTTCTGGACGGCGGGCAGGAGCAGGCCGATGAGGACGGCGATGATGGCGATGACTACCAGCAGCTCGATCAGCGTGAAGGCGCGGCGTCCTCGCCGCGATGCCGTCCGGTGGACGGGCAGATGGATGCGCACGGGATCAGCCTCCGTCTGGTGGATGAAGGAAAGGAAGGGATGTCTAGGGGCGTGGCGTCGGCGTGCCGGGCGGCGCGCGCACTAGCAGAGCCAGAGGCAGTTCAGGAGGCGGGGCGGCGGCGGGAGGGAGGCGGAGGCGGGGGCGGCCAGCGCGTAGGCGGCGAGTGCCTCCGCCGCGAGCGGCAGCTCGGGGACCGGGGCCGGCGGCAGGCCGGGGCTGTCTTGCACCGGGCCGGCGGGCAGCGTGGTGTCGCGGCCGGCGCAAGGGCAGTTCCTGGCGGGACGGGGCCTCTCGGGCTGGTCCGGGGCGGCGAAGCGGGCCTGGCCCGCGCAGGCACAGCAGCACCCGCCCGCGCAAGAGCAGCAACCCCCGCCCGTGCAGCGGCAGGGGGCGGGACGCGGGGCGGACGCCGTCGCCAGGGCCGCCTTCACGGCGCAGGCGAGCATGCAGCACCACCCCCTCGGCAGGAGCAAGGGAAGGCTGCACGCGATGAGCAGTGCTGCGACGCGGCTCCTCATGACGCGCATGCTACGCCGCCTGCGGAGGGAGGCAAGGGCCTGGGGCACGATGGAACTGCCGCTTGATGACCTTGCCGCCGGCCGCCGCATCCGCCCTGCCCCGCGTCGTACCGGCGGCCGCGCCACGCCGGTCGTGGCGGCGGCCAAGGCCGGCGTCGGGCGGCCGGCCCTGGAGCGGGGTCCAGGCGACTTGAGCCGAAGGCGGCTGTTCCTGCACCCCAAGGCCCCGGCGACCCGATACACATGGTGCGGGCGGCGAGGGCCGCCGGCATCGCGCCCGAGGATGCCCGAGGAGCCGACCAGTGCCGACAACCGGATGCACCACGGCGAGGGCGGCCCTGGCCCTGGCCGCCTTCCTGGCCGCGAGCCGGCTGCTCGGCCAGGGCGTGCCCCTGCCGCCCATCGGCACGGCGGCCCCGGCGTCGTTCGCCGGCCCGGTCCCGGTGAAGCCGGAAGCGCCGCTGCCGCCGCCCAGGGCGGAGCCGCCGCCCGCCGCCTACGACCTGGCCGGCCTGACGGCGATGACGCTCCAGGCCAACCCGCGCCTGGCCCAGGCGGCCCACGCCGTCGATGCCGCCGCCGGGCGGGCCGTGCAGGCGGGGCTGTACCCCAACCCGGTGGCCAGCTTCACGGGCGACGAGCTGGGCGACCGCACCGGCCCGCCGGGCATCCTCACCGCCGCCGTCAGCCAGGAGATCGTCACCGCCGGCAAGCTGCGCCTGGCCCGCGAGGCCGCCCTCCGCGAGGCCGACCAGGCGACGCTGGCTCTCCTGGCTGCCCGCTACTCCCGCCTCGGGGCCGTGCGGCAGGCGTACTACGAGGCCCTGGCCCTCCAGCGGCGGGCCGGCATCCTCGACGACGTGTTGCGGTTGGCCGAGGAGTCCCTGGGCGTCAGCGAGAAGCTGCTCAAGGCCGGCCAGGCGTCCCGCCTCGACCTCGTCCAGCTAGAGGTGGAGCGCGAAAGGTTCCGCGCCGAACGGGAGGCCACCCGGCGCGAGATCCCCGCCGCGTTCCGCCGGCTGGCGGCGGCCGTCGGCGTTCCCGCCCTGCCCGAGGGCCGGCTGGCCGGCTCCATCGACGAGGCCGCCCCGCCCTACGACCTGGAGGCGGCCCGCGTCTTCGTCGGCCAGTCCCACCCCGACGTGCTGTCCGCCCGCAAGGGCGTGGACCGGGCGCAGGCCCTGCTGGCGCGGGCCGCCGCCGAGCCGGTGCCCAACGTCACGGTGCAGGCCGGCTTCACGCGGCAGAGCCAGAACCGCTCCAGCGACTGGATGCTCGGCGTCAGCCTGCCGGTGCCGGTGTGGAACCGCAACCAGGGCGGCATCCTCGCCGCCAAGGCCCAGGTGGGCGAGGCCATCCAGGCCGTCGGCCGGGCCGAGAACGAGGTGGTGGAGCGGGTGGCACAGGCGTTCGGCACCTACGCCTCGGCGCGCCGGAGGGCCGAGCTGTACCGCACCTCGCTGCTGCCCAGGGCGCGCGAGAGCTACGAGCTGTCACTCAAGGGCTACAAGGCCGGCAGCTTCGACTACCTGCGCGTGCTGGAGGCCCAGCGGGCCTACTCGCAGGCCGAGCTGGAGGCCGTCCGCTCCTCGGGCGAGGCGTGGCGGGCAGCCGGAGAGATATCCGGCCTGCTCCTGGAGGAACACTGGCCGGAGAAGCCGCCGCCCGCCCCGCCTGCCCCGCCCGTGCCGCCGGGGCCGCGCATCGAGTTCGTGCCCGGCCCCTGGCCGGGCCACGGCGGGCGGCACCGATGAGCCGGCTGGATGGCCAGCGTGATCAGGAATCTCCCGCGTGGCCATGCCGGTGGTGGATGTCGGGGTAGTGCGGGTGGGAATGCAGCAGTGGGGCGTGCCGGTGCCGGTGGCTGTGAGGCTCGCCGGCCGGCACTCCTGGGCCATGCCCGTGCTGGTGGTGTTCGTCATGCTCGTGGGCGTGGTCGTGTTCCAGCTCCTCATGCCCATGCTCATGCTCGTGCCGCTCGGACAGGTGCAGCCAGACGCCCACGCCCATCAGCACGGCGGCGAGGAAGAACGCCGCCGTGGGCCGCTCCCCCAGCAGCAGGATCGAGATGGCCGTCCCGGCGAATGGGGCCACGCAGAAGTACGCCCCCGTCCGCGCCGTCCCAGGCTCCGCAAGGCCAGCACGAACAGCGTCAGGCTGGCCCCGTAACCCGCCAGCCCCAGGACGCCGCACGCCAGGACCGTCCACGGGCCGGGCAGCTCCGCGCCACGGGCCAGCGCGATGGCCAGGCTGGCCAGGCCGGCGGCCAGGCCCTTGATGCCGGCGACCTGCACGGGGTCGCCGGCCGACACGTTGCGGGTCACGTTGTTGTCGATGGCCCAGGCCAGGCAGGCCCCGGCGATGGCGAAGAGGCCCCAGGGCAGCCCGGCCTCGGGCCACCCCTCCCAGGACAGCACCACGCCGCCGGCCGTGATCGCCGCCATGCCGAGGGCGACCTGGCGGTCGAAGGCTTCCTGGAACACGCACCAGGCCAGCACGGCCGTCAGGACGCCTTCCAGGTTCAGGAGCAGCGAGGCCGTCGAGGCAGGCGTTGCCGCCAGCCCTGACATGAGAAGCACCGGGCCGATCACCCCGCCGAAGAGGATCGCGCCCGCGAGCCAGCCGTAGTCGGCGGCGCGCAGCGGGGCCTCCTGCGCCCCGGCCTGCCCGCCGCCCCTGAAGAGCCACCAAGCCGTCAGGCCGCAGCCCGACCCCAGGTACAGCAGGCCCGCAAGGAGGACGGGGTCCATGCTGCCGGCCAGCACCTTGGCGAAGGGGGTGCTGCCCCCGAAGAGGACGGCGGCCGTGAGGGCGAACGTGATGCCCCAGCCAGACGGGGCCGCAGGGCTGCTCATGAGGACCTCCTCTCCGCACAGGGGGCCTGGCCGGCCAGGGCAGGGGCGGCCAGGCCGTCCCCTGCCCTGGCCGTGGCCGCGTCTCAGCCCTCCTTGAAGTGCCCGTTAATGCGGTCTTCCCCGATGTTCCCGAAGATGTCGCCCTCGTAGTCGGCCACGTTGGCCAGGCCGGCGTCCTCCCCCTCGTACTCCTTCGCCTTGCCGTCCTTGGCGTCCTTGGGCCGCAGGGTGATCGTCATCGGCGGCACCTTCTTGCCGTCCTTGGTCTTCGACTCCTTGGTGACGACCGTCAGCTCCTTGAACGGCACGGCCTCCTCCGGCCAGTCCTTCTCCTTCTTGCCCTTCACCTCCTTGTAGAAGTAGACGTTCATCTTCTTCGTGTCGTGGTTGACGGTCAGCTCGCCGTGGTACGTCCCCAGGTCGAAGATCACGCCGCCGTTCTTGCCGGCCCCGTGCGGCGCGTGCCCGCCCTTGCCGCCGTCGGGCTTCTTGCCGCTGTCCGCCTTCTTCTCGCCGTCCCCCTTGCCGCCGTCATTCGTCGTGCCGGCGGGCTGGCCGCAGCCGGCCAGCATCAGGCCCGCCGCCAGCAGGGCCAGGGTCTTCGCGTACCTCATCGGATCGTCCCTCTCAGGTTGGAAAGCACCAGGGCGAACACTCCTCCTGCTCAGCCACTGCCGAGCAGCTTCTCCTCGACATCCTCCCTGCCGGCCAGCCGCTCGGCGTCCTTGCCGCTGAACTTCCAGAACAGCCCCGGATGCAGAAGGAACTCGCAGAACGTGCTGGTCACCAGCCCGCCCAGGATCACCGTCGCCACGGGGAACAGGATCTCAAGCCCCGGCTTCTGGCCGCCCACGACCAGCGGCACCAGGCCGATGCCCGCCGTCAGCGCCGTCATCAAGACGGGGGCCAGCCGCTCCAGGCTGCCACGCAGGACCATCTCCTCCGTGAAGCCCTCGCCTTCCTCCTTCATCAGGTGGAAGTAGTGCGTGACCAGCAGGATACCGTTGCGCACGGCGATGCCGGCCAGCGACACGAAGCCCACCATGCTGGCCACGGTCAGCGTCTGCCCCGACAGCGTCAGGGCGGCCACGCCGCCGACGAAGGCCACGGGCACGGCGTTGAGGACCTGCAAGGCGATCCGCCACGAGGGGTAGAGCATCATCAGCACGAGGAAGATGCCGGCCAGCGACGCCAGGGACAGCACGGCGATCCGCCAGGTGGCCGACCGCTGGGCCTCGAACTGCCCGCCCAGCTCCCAGTGGTAGCCCTCCGTCCGGGGCACCCTCTCGTTCAGGGCGCGCTCGATGTCGGCCACCGCCCCGCCCAGGTCGCGGCCCTGGACGTTGCAGCGCACCACCTGCTTGCGGCGGACGTTCTCGCGGCTGATGATGTTGGGGCCGCTGGCCGCCTCGGGGAAGTCGGCCACGTCCTTGAGCCTCACCTGGCCCTTGCCGCCGGGCAGGTCCAGGCGCAACTCCTTCAGGTGCGACGGGCTGGAGCGGTGCGGCTCGCGCAGCTTCACCACCAGGTCGTAGCGGCGCTGGCCCTCCAGCACCTGCGAGACGGCCTCGCCCTTGACCGCCGCCTGCACGAAGTCCGCCACCTGCTCCCGCCGCAGGCCGTAGCGCGCCAGGTCGCGGGGCCGCAGCACGACGTGCAGCTCGTCCACGCGCTCCTGCGGGTCGATGATCGGCGGCGTGGTGCCGGGCACCTCGCGGAGAACGTCACGCACCTGGCCGGCCAGCTCCCGCAGCTTGTCCAGGTCGTCGCCGTAGATCCTCACGGCCACCTGGGCGTTGACGCCCGATAGCATGTGCGAGATCAGGTGCGACAGCGGCTGCTCCGCCTCGATCTCGACGCCAGGCACCTCGGCGCGCAGGTCGGCCAGGACGGACTTGAGGAACTCGTCGCGGCGGACGCCGGAGTCGGGGTTCATGGTGAGGATGTACTCGCCGACGTTGACCGGCTGGGCATGCTCGTCCAGCTCGGCGCGGCCCGTGCGGCGGGCGAAGTGCAGGATGGGGCCGTCCGGCTTGCCCTTCGACTTCATCATCGTCCTGAGCTTCGCGTCGATGATGGCCGACGCCTCGTTGGACGCCTTGAGCGACGAGCCGCCGGGCAGGGCCACGTTGATCTGCACGCTGCCCTCGTCGAACTTCGGCAAAAAGTCGGCACCCAGCCGCGTTAGCTGCCAGGCGGCCAGGCCGGCCAGCACCCAGGCCAGCAGCAGCAGCGGGCCGGCCCAGGCCATGCTGAAGCGGATCAGCGGGGCCGCCAGCCACTTCAGCCCGCGCAGCAGCAGGCTGTCCTCGTGGGCGTGCCCCGCCTCGGCGTCCCTCTCGGGGCCCTTCGGCGCGTCCTGCCCTGGCCCCGTTCCCGCCTTCGGCAGCAGCCAGTACGACAGCACCGGCGTGACCGTCAGCGACACCAGCAGCGAGGCCAGGATGGACACGATGTAGGCGATGCCCAGCGGCGTGAACAGCCGGCCCTCGACGCCCGATAGCGCGAACAGCGGCACGAACGCCAGGATGACGACGGCGGTGCCGAAGACGATGGCCGACCGGATCTCCATGCTCGCCTCGTAGACGACGAGCAGCGGGTGCCTCGGCTCGCTCAGGGCGTCGTTCTCGGCCAGGCGGCGGTGGATGTTCTCCACGTCCACGATGGCGTCGTCCACCAGCTCGCCCATCGCCACCGCGATGCCGCCCAGCGTCATCACGTTGATCGACAGCTCCGTGCCCGTGAGCATGCCGACGAGGCGGAAGACCAGGGCCGTGATGACCAGGCTCAGCGGGATGGCCGTCAGGGTGATGAACGTCGTGCGGATGTCGAGCAGGAACAGGAACAGCACGATGACCACCAGCACCGCGCCGATGAGGATGGCCTCCTGGACGTAGTAGATGCCCCGGTCGATGAAGGACTTGAGCTGGAACAGGTCGGTGTTGACGGCGATGTCGGCGGGCAGCGTGGCCTCCGCGTCGCGCAGGGCGGCCTTCACCTGGTCGGTCAGCAGGCGCGTGTCGGCGTGCGGCTGCTTGACGACGGTGATGATGATGGCGGGCTCGCCGTCGATGCCGGCGTCGCCGCGCTTGGGGGCGGGGCCCTCCTCGACGGCGGCGACGTGCCGCAGCAGCACCGGCCGCCCGCCGTCCGCCTTGACCGGCACCTCCAGCAGGTCGTCGATGACCTGGCGGGGCAGCGGGCCGAGCCGCCCGATGACGCGGACGGGCCTCTCGCCCTGGCCCTCCTCCAGGAAGCCGCCGCTGGTGTTGAGGTTGCTGGCCTTGACGGCCTCCTCGACCTGCTTGAGCGAGACGCCGTGGTCGTGCAGCTTCTGGGGATCGACCAGGACCTGGTACTGCTTGGTGTCGCCGCCCATGATGATGACCTCGGCGATGCCCGGCAGCTTCAGCAGCCGGGGCCGGATCACCCAGTCGGCGGTGGACCGCAGGTCCATCCGCGACTCCAGGGGGGTGCGGAACGCGACGGAGCGGGCCTTGCCCTCGACGTGGAAGGTGGCGGCGCGGCCCGGAGGCCCGTCCCAGGCCAGGCCCTCGACGGGCACCCGCTGCCACTCCTCGGGCCGGCCGCGCGGGCGCGGCCGCCACAGGGCCAGCCCGGCCTTGCCGTCCTCCTCGACGCGCTCGGCCACGAGGCCGGTGCCCGCGACGGGGGCGAGGTCGCCGCCGCGCGGCCCCTTGCGGCGCTGGACGCCGACGTGCATGATCTGGCCCATGATCGAGGCCGGCGGCGTCATCTGCGGGCGTATGCCCGGCGGCATCGGCACCGCAGCCAGCCGCTCCATGACCACCTGGCGGGCGTGGCGGATCTCCGTCCTCCAGCTAAACTCGACGTAGATGACGTTCATCCCCTGGCTGGACTGGCTGCGGACGGCCTCCACGCCCGACGCCCCCAGCAGGGCCGTCTCGATGGGCGCGGTGACGAGCGTCTCGACCTCCTCGGGGGGCAGGCCGGGGCACTCCGTGAGGATGACGACGCGCGGCCGGTCGAGGTCGGGGAACACGTCGATGGGCAGCGTCGCCGCCGTGTAGCCGCCGTAGACGAGGACGATGAGGCACGCGGCCAGGACCAGCGTCCGGTGGCGCAGCGACAGGCGGATGATGGCGTCGAGCATGGCTAGTTCCCCTACTTGCCTTCGTCCTCGTTCTTGTGCAGGCTGCCGTCGGCGTGGACGTGGTAGCCCTTGGGCACGCCCCCGGTGCCGGCCTTCGCCATCCGGTTGAGCTGCGGGGCGGCCGCCAGGGCGATGGCCGGGATCGTGAAGGTGTCCTTGCCCTGCCTGTAGGTGGGCAGCGAGCCGTCGTTGGCGATCACCACGCGGCCGCCGTCCTGGAACAGGACGCGGACGCCCTTGCGCTCAAAGGTGTTGACGTTGCGGGTGAAGACGAACGCCTCGGCCCCGTCGCGGACGACGGCCTCCGGCGGCAGGGCGAAGACATCCTTCACCTCCTCCGTCCGCAGCCGCAGCCAGGCCCTCTGGCCGGGGCGGAAGCGCCACAGCATCCGTTTCCGGCCACCGGTCTCCACCTCGTGCGACTGGTTGGCCAGGGGCAGGTGGAAGGCGAAGGTGCGCGTGGCCGGGTCGATGCTGTTGGCGACGGAGAGGACGCGGAAGGGCTGGCCCAGGGACGGCCAGCCCGCCGTGCTGTCCTGGAAGTCCACCGCCACGGGCCAGCCCTCTCGGACGCTCCGCTCCACCAGGCCGGCCTCGTCGGGGAAGGCCCGGCCCTCGATGGACAGCGCCTGGTGGCTCGCCAGCATGCACAGCGTCTGCCCGGCCTGCACCTGCTGGCCCAGTTCGACCTTCAGCTCCTGCACCTCCAGCGGCACAGGCAGGGGGGGCGGGGCCGCCGGCCTGGCAGGCGAGGGGGCCGGGGGCGTTTCCTTGCCGGCCCTGGCGGGGACGGGGATGGTGATGGTGCTGGCGAAACGGCCCCCGGCGGCCGCGTCGATGGCCTCGGGCGACAGCCCCCGGTTGAGCAGCTCCTGCCGGTACGCCCGGACCGCGACCCGCGAGCGCGTGATCTGGCTCTCCACCTCGACGATGCGGGCGCGGGGGATCGCCCCGCCGGAGTCCTCCAGGAGCTTCTTCTGGACCTGGGCCAGCTCGATGTCCTGGGCGGCCTTGAACAGGTCGGTCTGCGTCTGGTGCAGCGACTCGCTCAGCAGCTTCAGCGTGAACAGCGCATCGCCGGGGCGGACGAGGTCGCCGGGTGCATGATGGATCTCGCTGACGATGCCCGTCACCGGGGCGGCGACGCCCCGGTCGCTGACGCCGGGGCGGTCCACGACGAGGCCAGGCACCTCCATGTACTTCCAGGCCGTGCCGGCATTGAGGGGCCTGGCCGTGATGCCCAGGTTCTTCTGGCCCTGCTCGCTGACGATGACCTTCGTGATCGCGGCCGGGGCCTCCGCAGTCTCGGGCGGCTCGGCGACCGCGTGCGGCCTGGAGTGGTGAAGCCACGGCAGCCAGGTCTCGCGGGTCAGGTAGCCGGCGATGGCCAGGCCAGCCAGGACAGCCAGGCCGAGGAGCAACTTCAGGGTCTGCGGGATGCTCATGGGATGCCCTCTTGTGGATCGGGAGCGGCCCCCGGCTTGATGCCAGGAGGGAGGCCAGGACGGCCTGGGCCGGACGCATGTGGCTGCGGGGATGGGCGAGCGCGGAGGCGCGCGGGAGGACGGGGCGGGCGCGCGGACGCGCCGCCCCGCCGGTGCGGAGGGGTTCAGATCAGGAAGACGAGGTGGCGGACGTGGAGGGGGCAGGAGGCCGGCGGCGGAAGCGCCCAGCCCGCCGGGCCGCGAGGCTGGGCGGCACTGGGGCCGAGGGCCAGCGCCAGCAGCGGGGCTGGCAGCAGGGCCGAGGCCCCCAGGCCGCCTTCCGCGACGGGCCGCGCGCCCAGGACGGCATCTACGGAGTCCAGGTAGGCCGCGTCGGCGTCGTGGTCCTGGGCCGGCTCGGGGGCTGGTGCCGGGCAGCCGTCCGGCTCGCCCGCATCGCCGTCATCATGGTGCTGGTGGTGGCCGTCGTGGCCGTGGTGGCCGTGCCCGTGGTGGTGCCCGTGGGCGGGGCCGTCGCGGTGCGGGGCCCCCGTGTGCAGGTGGGGGCGCGAGCCGTGCCCGGCCGGCTGGCCGCCGGCGTGGCAGTGCCCGATGCCGGCCCAGTGGGCCAGCAGGACGGCGGGCATCAGGATCACGGCAAGGACGCGGTTCATGGCTCGGGTGTCTTCGCCCCTCCCTTACAGTGTACCCGGCCCGGCCGCCGGAGCAAGCACTTCTGGCCCGTCGCCCGTCGTCACGGCCCCGGCCTCGGACGGCCCACGCGGTACAGCTCGGTGCCGGTGCGGGCGAAGAAGGCCCGTCCACGGCGGCGACGCCGTAGACCACGTCGCCGACGGCCTCGCGCAGCATCGCCTACATCTGTCCCCTGGTGGCCGGTGCCTTCTCCCCGCCCTTGCGCTTCGGTGGCGGGGGCCGGGCCGGCAGCCTGTCCTCGGGCCTGCCGTTGGCGGCTTCCCTCCGTGCCGCCGGCCCCTCGGGCGTCCACAGCCTGCTGACGGCGAGCCGCTGGGGCTTCGCGCCGGCCGCCAGCACCGTCGTCACGCCGCCCTTGCCGAAGTAGTAGACGCGCCCGCCGGCGGCGACCGGCGTGGCCCAGCACGGCTCGGCCAGGCGGTGCGTGTACCGCGTCTCCCCCGTCGCGGCGTCGAGGCAGTGGACGACGCCGGCCTTGGTGACCAGGTAGGCGTGGCCCTCGTGGACGACGGGGCTGGCGTGATGAAGCACGGCCTACTCTCCGCGCCAGAACCTCGGTCGCGGGCGTTGTGGGTGCCGGAGAGCGAGGCCCTCGTCCGCACGGGGGCGGAGGCGACGGTCCTCCTGGACGCCCCGCGCGGCAAGGCCGTCAAGGCCGCCGTCAGCCGCGCGTCGAACTGGCTCGACCCGGACAAGTCGCGCGCCATGCGGGTGGAGGCGGGCGTGGACAACCCCGGCGGCCTCCTGCGGGTGGGCATGTACGGCTCGATGCGCGTCCTGCTCCAGAGGTTCGACAAGGCGAGGCTGCCGCCGGCCGGGGCGGTGTTCGTGCGCGGCGGCCAGGCGATGGTCTGCGAGGCGGCCGGCGGCAAGGCCCGCTTCCACCGCGTGCGCATCCGCTAAGAGGACGGCGTCCGCGTGATGGTCGTGAAGCTGGTCCAGGCGAAGGGGCCGGGCGGCCAGGCCAGGGCGAGATCCGCGACGGGCAGGAGATCGAGGCGGCGGTGTCCGACTGGTGAGCCGGCCGGCCCAGGAGGGGCCGTCAGCCGCCCGCCCCTTCCCGTGCCTCCTTGAGCATCGAGTCGCAGACCAGCCGGCAGATCCGCTCCACCACGGGATCGGACAGGCTGTAGAAGGCTTGCAAGCCCTCCTTGCGGCGGGCCACCATGCCCGCTTCCTTCATCCGCTTCAGGTGCTTGGAGGCGTTGGCCACCGTCTGGCCCGCCGCCTCCGCCACCTGCCCCACGCTCCGCTCCCCGTCCTTCATCAGCACCCGCAGGATCGCCAGGCGCGTGGCGTCGCCCAGCAGGCGGAACTTCCCCGCCATCAGCTCCAGGAAGCCGTCCGGGATCTCGTCAGGCAGCGCCATGCGCGTCCCTGGGATGATGCCTTTCGTCTCCGGCGAGTCCGGGCCGCCGTGCGCCCCTGATGCCGGGTATGGAAAACCGAGAAGGGGGCTTGGCCCCGGCGCGGTACTTGCTCCACTGGTTGAACAGCGGGCGGGCATCCCGCCGGCCATCAGAACTTCCTTCTTACGGGAGACGTGCCATGCTGCCTTCCACCGTCGGGCGGGTGCCGCAGAACACCGCCGAGAGCGTCAACGAGCAAATCCGCCGCCAGACCGAGGAGGGCGTCCGCCGCGCCGCCGCCGGCGGCCCGCAGGCCATCGAGCGCCGGCTGGCCGAGCTGGACCGGGAGTGGGACATCGAGCGCACCCTGGAGGCCAACGCCTCCACGCTCGTGGCTGCCGGGGCGGCGCTGGCCCTGATGGGGGACAAGCGCTTCGCCCTCATCCCGCTGGTGGTGGGCGGCTTCCTCCTCCAGCACGCCCTCCAGGGCTGGTGCCCGCCGCTGCCGGTCCTCCGCAGCTTCGGCGTCCGCACGCAGAGCGAGATCGACGAGGAGAAGTACGCCCTCAAGGCCCTGCGCGGCGACTTCGGCAACGGCTCGTCCCAGGGGGCGGCGGGCGCGGGCCGCGCCCTGGAGGCCGCCAGGCAGTGAGCTGCCCGTCACGGGGCAAGGGGAGGTGGGTCATGGGGTACGCGTGGGTGTGGCCGGCGGCCGTCCTGGCCGCCTTCGTGGTGCTGCGGTGGGTGGTCCTGCCCTGGGCCGGCGTGCCGGCATGAGGCACGGGCGGGTGCCCTGACGGCACCCGGCGCTCGGTCGAGCGCGAGGGAGAGGGAGACGAGGCCGGGAAGAGGGGGGCGAGGCGATGAGCGGATTGCTGTCCATGAAGTCCTGGAGCCCCTACGCGGCCGGGGCGGGCATCGGCGTCCTGAGCTGGATCGCATTCGCCACGGCCGGGCAGCCGCTGGGCGTCTCGACGGCGTTTGAGAACACCGCAGCGCTCGGCGTGAAGGCAGCCGGCCCCCAGGCGGCGGAGGCCAACGAGTACTTCGCCAAGAAGGCCGAGGAGGGCAAGCCGCCGAAGATCGGCTGGGAGTGGATGCTCGTGCTGGGCGTCCTCGTGGGTGCCGCCCTCAGCGCCTGGCTCTCGGGCGACGGCAGTTCCGATCCCGTGCCTGAGCTGTGGAAGGAGAAGGTCGGCGGGGGCGTCGCGCTGCGGCTGGCGGCGGCGTTCGTCGCCGGCCTGCTGATGATGTTCGGCGCGAGGCTGGCGTCGGGCTGCACGAGCGGCCACGGCATAAGCGGGAACTTGCAGCTCGCGGCGTCGAGCCTGGCGTTCACCGCCACCTTCTTCGCCGCCGCCATCGCCACGTCGTTCGCCCTCTACGGGCGGGGGGAGGCCAGCCGTGTTTGACACACCCGAACGGATGCTGCTGGGCCTGCTGACGGGGGTCGCCTTCGGCTTCCTGTTGCAGAAGGGCCGGGTGGCGAAGTTCCACGTCATCGTCGGCCAGTTCTTGCTGAAGGACTGGACCGTGGCGAAGGTCATGGGCACCGCCGTCGTGGTCGGGGCCGTGGGCGTCCACGCCCTGGTGGCTTCCGGCCAGGCGGGCCTCCACGTCAAGCCGTTCCTGCCGGGGGGCGTGCTGCTCGGCGGCCTGTGCTTCGGCGTCGGCATGGCCGTGTACGGATACTGCCCCGGCACGGGCGTCGCCGCGTGCGGCGAGGGGAAGCCGGACGCGCTGGCCGGCGTGGCGGGCATGCTCGCCGGGGCGCTGGCCTTCGTCCTGGCCTTCCCCGCGCTCCAGCCCGTCATCAAGGGGCTGGGCGACGTGGGCAAGCTGACGCTCCCCGAGGCGACGGGCACTTCCCCGTGGCTCTGGGTCGCCGGGCTGGTGGCCGGCGGCCTCGCCGCCCTGGCGGCGGCTTCGGCGGGCGGCGGCGGGCCGTCCCCCGAGCAGGCGAGGCGGGAGGCCGAGCCCACGCCGGGCGTCCGCGCCGGGTCGCCCGCCTGACCAGGAGACGTGCGATGTCCGGCCCCCAGGAGACGCCACCGGCGATGGACCCCCGAGTCGGCCTGGCCGCCGAGCGGACGCTGCTGGCCTGGGTCAGGACCGGGCTGGCGATGATGGGCTTCGGCTTCGTGGTCGCCCGCTTCGGCCTGTTCCTCCACGAGCTGGCGGAGGCCAGGGCAGCCCCGGCCCCGCCGTCTTCCGGGCCGTCGCTCTGGATCGGCGGCGGCCTGGTCGTGCTGGGCGTCCTGGTGAACGTCGCGGCCGCCGTGGGCCACGTCCGGCTGCTGGGCCGCCTGGAGCGCGGCGAGCCGTACCGGCCCAGCGTCTGGTCGCTCGGCGTGGCCGTGACGCTGCTGCTGGCGGGCATCGGGGTGGTGATGACGGCGTACCTGTTTCTTTCAAGCCGTTGATGCGATCAGACAACGTCGCGGGGATGGCCGGACGGCATCCGGGCCGGATTCCGCGCCAACGCAAGGAGACGATCATGGCGGCGTCACGCAGGGAGTTCTTCACGGAGGTGGGCGGCATCGGGCTGGGGGGCATGCTCCTCGCCGGCGCGTACATCCACGCCGACGACACGAAGCCGGCGGCCAAGCCGCCCGCGAGCATGGTGTTCGAGACGGTGTTCACCGACGGGATCGCCCAGCTCTCCTACCTGGTCGGCGACAAGGCGACGGGCCGCGCCGCCGTCATCGACCCCCGCCGGGACGTGGAGCCGTACATCGAGCTGGCCCGCAAGCACAAGCTGTCGATCACCCACTGCCTGGAGACGCACATCCACGCCGACTTCGTGTCCGGCTGCCGCGAGCTGGCCGACCGCACCGGCACGGCGAAGGTCCACCTGAGCGCCGAGGGCGGGGCGAAGTACGGCTTCGCCCACGAGAGGCTCAAGGACGGCGACAGGATCGACCTCGGGCGGGTGATCCTGACCGCCAGGCACACGCCGGGCCACACGCCCGAACACCTGTCCTTCCTCGCCGCCGAGAACACGCGCCCCGGCACGCCCTTCGCCGTCTTCAGCGGCGACTGCCTGTTCGCCGACTCGGTGGGCCGCCCCGACCTGCTGGGCGACGAGGAGAGCGACAGGCTGGCCAAGGCGCTGTTCCGCTCCGTCCGCGAGTTCTACCTCAAGCTCGACGACTCGGTCCGCGTCCACCCCGGCCACGGGGCCGGCTCGCCGTGCGGGGCCAACATCGGCGACCGCCTGGTGACCACCATCGGCTACGAGCGCAGGCACAACCATGCGCTGCGGATCGGCGACGAGAAGAAGTTCGTGGAGTTCGTGCTGTTCACCGCCCCGCCCGAGCCGCGCTACTACAAGCGCATGAAGGCGGTGAACGCGAAGGGCCCGGACGTGCTGGGCCGCCTGCCCGCCTGCCCGGCGCTGCCGCCGAAGCAGTTCGCGGAGGCGGTGAGGGCGGGCCGCGCGCAGCTCGTGGACAACCGCCAGATGCTCGGCTTCGGCGGCGGGCACATCGCCGGTGCCATGAACATCGGGCCTCGGGCGGAGCTGTCGATCTGGGCCGGCTGGCTGCTGGACCCCGAGAAGCCGATCCTGCTGGTCCTGCCCAAGGAGGCCGACCTGCCCGAGGTGCAGCGGCAGCTCGTCCGCGTCGGCTACACGGCCTTCGGGGGCCACCTGCTGGGCGGCATGGAGGAGTGGAGCAACGCGGGCCTGCCGCTGGCCTCCCTGCCGCAGATGACCGTCGCCGAGGTGGCCGGGGCGAAGCCGGGCGGCCTCCAGGTGCTGGACGTGCGGACGCCGCAGGAGTGGGAGGGCGGCCACGTTCCGGGGGCGACGTACATCTTCCTGCCCGAACTGGAGGGGAAGCTCGGTCGTCTGAAGAAGGACAGGCCGGTGGCGGTCTACTGCGACAGCGGCTACCGGGCGAGCATCGCCGCCAGCCTGCTGGAGCGGCACGGCTTCACCCAGGTCCGCAACGTGCCGGGGAGCTGGAAGGCGTGGAAGGCGGCGGGCCTGAAGGTCGAGGTGCCGAGGGAGCGGAAGAAGGCGTCCGACACCGACCGGGCGTAACAGGGAGGCGACGCGATGGCGGCCGTCGTGATCCTGCACACCAACGACATCCACGGGCACCTGACCCCCTGGAAGGGCTGGGAAGGCGACCTCAAGGACAGGACGGTCGGGGGCCTCGGGAGGCTGGCCGGGGCCGTCGCCCTGGCGAGGAAGGGGGCGAAAGACGCCCTCCTGCTGGACGCCGGCGACCTCCTGGGCGACTCGATGATCGCCGACCTGACGGAGGGCAAGGCGATGGTGGAGGCGCTGAACCACCTGAAGTACGACGCCCTCGCCATCGGCAACCACGAGCCGGACTTCGGCATGGCGGTGCTGCGGCGGCGGGTGAGGGAAGCCGCCTTCGCCGTCCTCGCCGCCAACCTCGTCGAGCGGAAGGGCGGCGGCCCGTTCGCCAGGCCCTATGTGGTCCGCAAGGCAGGTGGGGTCGCCGTCGGCATCCTGGGGCTGGCCTACCCGAAGACGGCCCGGACGACGGGGGCGAAGAACGTGGCCGATGTCGAGTTCCAGGACCCCGTGCCCGCCGTCAAGCGCTACCTGCCGAGGATGAGGGCCGACGGGGCGGAGCTGGCCGTCGTCCTGTCGCACCTCGGCCTGGGCGGCGACAAGCTCCTGGCCAGGGCCGTCGAGGGCATCGACGTGATCGTCGGCGGCCACAGCCACAACCGCATGGCGAAGGCCGAGAGGGTCGGCGGCACGCTGATCGTGCAGGCCGGGGCGCACGGCTCCGACCTGGGCAGGCTGGACCTGACGGTCGAGCGGGGCAAGGTCGTCGGGCACGCCCGCACCCTGGTGCCGCTGGACCATGCGAAGGTGGAGGCCGACCCGGACGCCGAGCGGCTGCTCGGGCGGCTGCTGGGGCCGCACCGCAAGGCGATGGACGAGGTGGTCGGCAAGGCGGCCGGCTGGCTGGTGCGGGCGCAGACGCTGGCCGGGCAGGAGGCGCGCAGGCGGGACGAGGAGTCGCCCATCGACTCGCTGTTCGCCGACATCCTCCGCCAGGCGACGAAGGCCGACATCGCCCTGCTGCCGGGCGTCGGCTACGGGGTGGCGATCCCGCCCGGCCCCGTCACCGCCGCCCAGCTCCGGCAGATGGTGCCGCACGAGGGGACGGTGGTCACGATGCGGCTGTCGGGGGCGCGGGTCATCGAGGTGCTGGAGCAGGCCGTCGAGAACGTCTTCACCGACGACCCGGCGGTCAAGGTGGGCGGGATGATTCAGGTGGCCGGCATCCGTTTCAAGTACGACCCGAAGAGGGCCAAGGGGCACCGGGTCTGGCACGTCGAGCGGACGGAGGGCCGGTGGAAGCCGATGGACGATTACACCGTCGCCACGAACACGATGATGGCCGGGGGAGGCCACAACTACCGAACGCTGACGAAGGGCGAGAAGCGGTCCGAACACGGCTCGCAGTACGAGACGATCCGCGACTGGTTCGCGAAGAACTCGCCGGTCGCGGCCCCCCGTCCCGGACGCAGCATCAAGGCCGCAGCACCCAGGTAGAGGGAGACGGCCGCCGCCGGCATCGTGCCGGGGCGTTGGCCGAACAACCGGAGGGCAGCGTGATGAGCAGGTTCGCGGCCGTGCTGGCGATGGCGATGCTGGGGCTGGGGTGGCAGCCGGCCTCCCGTGCCGAGGACAAGCCGTCCTCCAGGGAGGGCAAGAAGGTGCTGAAGGCCGTCGTCCACGTCAACTTCGCCGACGCCGAGCGGCAGAAGCACGGGCTGAAGAACGTCAGCAACATCCTCAAGGAGGCCAAGGGCGAGGCCGAGATCGTGGTGGTCTGCCACGGGGCGGGGATCGCCCTGCTGGTGAAGGGGCAGAGCAAGCACGCCGAGGAGGTGGCCCGGCTCATCAAGGCGAAGGTGCGCTTCGCCGCCTGCGAGAACACCCTGCGGGACAAGTCGATACCCAGGGCGGGGCTGCTGGAGGGGGTCACGACGGTGCCGTCGGGGGCCGTGGAGGTGATCCGCAGGCAGCAGGAAGGGTTCGGCTACTTCAAGCCGTAGCCGCGTCCGGGACCACGTCGCCTTGGCCCGGCCCCGCCCGCCTACCCCTCCAGCACCACGGCCGCCCGCCCCGGCCCACGCCGTCGCTCAAGCCACTCGTGGGCCTCCGCGATGGCCGGCAGCGGGAACCGCCGGCCGATCCCGAATCCCGGCCACCCGCCCTCCAGGGCGGCATTCAGCTCGCGGGCCGCCTCGGCCTTCGCCTCCGCCGGGAAGTCGTCGCTGCCCAGGAAGGACACGCGGACGTTCTTGAACAGAAGCTCCCAGAAGGGCACCCTGGGCCTCGGCTCCCCCGTCGCGTATGCCGCCACCGAGCCGCCGGACGCCAGGACCTCTGCGTCCAGGGCGACGTTCTCGCCGAACGCCACCTCGACGACGTGGCCAACCCCTCCGGGTGCCAGGGCGCGGATGCGTGCGGCGGCCTCGCCTGACGCGACGCCATCCGTCCGCACGACCTCGTGCGCCCCGGCGTTGGACGCGGCATCCCCGTCCTCGGCCGAACGCACGGCGGCTATGACGCGGGCACCGGCGCGGCGGGCGAGGTGGACGGCACAGACCCCGACCGCCCCGCCCCCGCCCCAGAC
Source organism: uncultured Alcaligenaceae bacterium (assembly GCA_964630925.1). Classification (GTDB taxonomy): domain Bacteria; phylum Planctomycetota; class Planctomycetia; order Gemmatales; family Gemmataceae; genus RGDT01. The sequence goes on along the minus strand of CAZVZK010000024.1, from coordinate 7,226 downwards.
CAGCACGACGCGGCCCTCCACCGGGCCGGCGGCGTGGACGCAGCGGTGGGCGGTGATGCCGGGGATGCCCAGGCAAGCCCCCTGGTCGAAGGACACGCCTTCGGGCAGGGGGGCCGCCTGGGCCGACGGGACGACGACGTATTCGGCGGCCGTGCCGAAGGGCCGGTAGCTCTGCGCGCCGAAGCACCAGACCCGCTCCCCGACCCGCGACGCGGGCACGCCCCCGCCAACCCGGTCGATGACCCCGGCCCCGTCGCTGTGGGGGATGACGCGGGGATACGGCATGCCGAGGCCGAAGGCGTCCTGCCGCTTCTTGATGTCGCCGGGGTTGACGCCGGAGGCGGCGACGCGGACGCGCACCTCGCCGGGGCCGGGCCCGGGGTCCGGCATCTCGCCGACGGCCAGAACGTCCCGCGCCGCCCCCTGCCGCTCGTACCAGGCCGCCCTCATGGGCATGCTCCGCCGTGGAAGGGAGGGCCAGGACAGCCTACGCCGGCGGGGCCAAGGCCGCCAGGGCGTGGTGCTGGCGACCATCGACATCTTCCTCCTGGCCTGGGGGCGGCCGGGGCGAGGGGAGGGGGCGCTGGCCGAGGCGTGCCGTGCGGATAGGCTGAGAGGCGTGTGCCGAGGGCCTTGAGATCGCGAGGTGCCGATGCGGACCGTGGTGCCGCCGCTGGCCGGGTGGCTGACCGATGCGGGCGAGCGCACGCGCCGGCTCGTCGGGGACCTCAAGGACGGGCAACTTCTCGGGCCGCGCCTGGCCACCATCAACCCCATCCTCTGGGAGGTGGGGCATGTGGCGTGGTTCACCGAGCGGTGGGTGTCCCGGCGGCAAGGCGCGCCGTCGCTCCTGGCTGACGCCGACGGCCTCTACGACTCCGCCTCCGTGGCCCACTCCCGCCGCTGGGAGCTGGGGATGCCGTCGTGGGGGGCAACGCTCGATTACGCCGACGCCGTCCGCGAGCGGGCGCTGGCGGGCCTCGGCCGGCCGCTGAGCGCCGAGGACGTGTACTTCCTCCAGCTCGCCATCTTCCACGAGGACATGCACGGCGAGGCGTTCGCGTACACGCGGCAGACGCTGGGATACCCCGCGCCGTCCTTCCTCCCGCGAGAGGGCGTGCCCCGCCAGGCGGGGCCGCACGGGGGCGACGCCTCGATCCCCGGCGGGCGCTTCCCCCTCGGGGCCCTTCCGGGCGAGGGGTTCGTCTTCGACAACGAGATGTGGGGCCACCCCGTCGAGGTGGACCCCTTCCGCATCGCGCGGGCACCCGTGACCCAGGCGGAGTTCGCCGCCTTCGTCGAGGCCGGGGGCTACGGGAGGCGCGAGTGGTGGGGCGAGGCGGGCTGGGCGTGGCTCCGGTCCCAGGAGGACCGCCGGCCCGTCTACTGGCGGCGCGCGGCGGGCGGCTGGGAGCGGCGCGACTTCGACCGCTGGGTGGGGCTGGAGCCGGACCGCCCCATGATCCACGCCTGCTGGCACGAGGCGGAGGCGTACTGCCGCTGGGCGGGGCGTCGCCTGCCCACGGAGGCCGAGTGGGAGGCGGCCGCCGCCGGCTGCCTGTCGCCGGGCCGCCCGGCGCGGGACTTCGGCAAGTTGCCGATGCCCTGGGGCGAGGGGCAGGCGTCGCCGGGGCTCGCGAGCCTCGACGGGTGCCTGCCCGGCTGCGTGGACGTGGCCGACTGCCCCGGCGGCGACAGCCCCTGGGGCTGCCGGCAGATGATCGGCAACGTCTGGGAGTGGACGGCCTGCGACTTCCGGCCGTACCCTGGGTTCGAGGCCGGCCCGTATCGGGAATACTCCCTGCCGTGGTTCGGCACCCACAAGGTGCTGCGGGGCGGCTGCTGGCTGACGCGGGGGCGGCTGCTCCGCAGCACCCTGCGCAACTTCTACCTTCCGGGCAGGCGCGACATCTGGGCCGGGTTCCGCACCTGCGCGCTGTCGTGAGGATTTGCACGGGCCCGAGGCCCCGGTGCCTTCCGTCGGGCGTGCGGGGTGCTGGTGCTGGCGGCCCTCGTGTTCGTGGCCGCCAGCGTGCCTCCCCTGATGCGTAGCCAGCTCGTCGTGGTGAAGATCCGCTGCTCCTGCCTGGGGGGCTTCGACCTGCCCGTGTCCACGGTCACCCTCCCGGAGGATGCGCTGATGGCCGCGACGGCGGCCTTCATGGCCCTCGGGCCGGTGCCCACCCGAGCGGACGCCCGCGACGGCATCCCGCCCCGGCCCTGGCCGGGGCTCGCCCGAGGGGGTAGACCATCCGTTCCGCCCGCGCGACCTGCGGCGCTCCCCGCCCACGGGCGGTGCCGGGCGAGGAGAACCCTGCCGATGCGACCTCCTGCCCTCATGCTGGTGCCGCTTCTCGCGGCGAGCGCCTGCCTCGCCGCCGGCCCGCTGCCGGAGCCCCTCGTGGTCGCCCGGCCCGATGCGTTCAAGACGCTCGTGAACCCCGCCTGCTCCCACTGCCGGGACGAGGCGAAGCGGCGTGCCGGCGATCTCAAGCCCGGCGACCGCGTCCTCTCCTGGACCCGTGGCTATTCGGACGGCGGCGTGATCCCGTTCCGGTTCTTCCTTGTCCCCTACCGCGTCGTCTCGGACAGCTACGGCGTCTTCGTCCACGACCCGGAAGCCGGGTACGCCCGAGGGTTCGCCGCGTCCTACGACTTCCGCTTCCACGGCTGGCGCAACGGCGTGATGGCCATGAGGCACAAGGACGGCACCCTGTACTCGTGCCTATCCGGGCTGGCGTTCGCCGGGCCGAGGAAGGGCACGCGGCTCGCGCCCGTCCCGACGGTCGTGAGCGACTGGGGGTGGTGGCTGGACAAGTACCCCGACGCGGTCGCCTACCGCATGTTCGACAAGTACCGGCCGGCCGAGCCGCCGGCCGAGGACGACTCCGGCTCGGTGAAGTCGAGGGGCAAGCCGGACCCGCGCCTCAAGGCGGGCGAGGAGGTGCTGGGCGTCTGGACGGGCAAGGCGGCCCGCGCCTACCCCGTCGCCTCGCTGGAGCGGGGCGGCATCGTCAAGGAGGATGTCGGCGGGGGGCCGCTCGTCGTCCTCTGGGAGCCGAGGACCCGGACGGCGGCGGCCTACCGGCCGGTCGCGTCCCAGCCGCGCAAGTACAAGGGCCCGATGCCCGACGAGTCCGGCGTGTCGAAGCCCGACGCGGGCGTCCCGGCCCCCGCCGGCGCTCGGGTCGTCCCCGCACGGAAGCTGGCCCTCGGCCTCGCGCCGGCGGGGGCCGCAGGCCGGTTCCAGGACGCGGAGACGAAGTCGCTCTGGGACGTGGCCGGCCGGTGCGTCGAGGGGGAGCTGAAGGGCTGGACCCTGGAGTGGGTGGACGGGGTGCAGGCGAGATGGTTCGCCTGGTCGGCCGAGCATCCGGGCACGACGGTCTGGGTGGACGAGAAGGCCGAGGCCGACAAGAAGGTCAAGGAGGTGGCCGGCACGTCCGAGTTCCTGCGGCTGCTCCCGAAGCCGTTCGGCGTGATCAAGGGGGTTGACCCGAAGGCACGCACCGTGACCTTCCTGGCGGACGGCGACAAGGAGGCGAGGACGTGGCCGCTGGAGCCGGACGCCGAGGTCAAGGTGGGCGGCTGGTGGGGGCGGCTGGAGCAGTTCAAGGCGGGCGACCGGGCGTGGGCGTGGCTCAAGCTCGACCGCAAGAAGAAGCCGACCTCGGTCGTCATGCTGGCCGACGACCTGTCCGAGTTCGACATGCACGGCTCGCTGGGGGCGAAGCCGGGCGGCAAGCCCCGCATCGCCCCGGAGAAGGTGGAGGCGGGGCGGAAGGGGCAGAGGGCGTGGCTGCGGAAGCGGTGGGCCGACGAGGGCCTGCCCGGCACGCTCACGTTCCACCACGTCTTCAGCGGGGAGCTGGAGCTGGCCCTGGACCACGAGGCGATGCGCTGGGGCCGCTCGCTCGCGGCCGGGGACGTGGTCCATCTGGCCGCCGACCCGCCGATCAAGGCCGTGGTGAAGGCGGTGACGCCCTGGCGCGAGCGCACCGTCGTGCGGCTGGTGGTCGGCGAGCTGGAGTCGTCCGAGCTGAAGGCCGGCCAGCGGCTGTCCCTGAAGATGGCACCGCCGGGCGCGGCCGTCGAGGACAGCCCCTACCCGCCGGACATGGGCCGGGAGCGGTCGCGTGCCGAGCGGATCGAGTGGGTCCTGGCAAGCACCTACTGCACCTGCGGGGTGAGCAAGGATGTCTGCACGGGCCACTTCTACACCCTGGCGAGCTGCAACCCCAACGGCTGCGGCCTGCCCAAGGGCCGGAGGAGGGACGTGGGGGCGATGATCGACAAGGGCCTGACCGACCGGCAAATCCTCGACCGCCTCCTGGAGTCGGACGGCCCCCTCGTGCTGCGCCCGCACCTGCTGCCGTGAGCCGTCGTCCGACTCCAGGATGCGGCACCCGCTAGAATGGGGCAGCCCACCGAGGACCAGCGAGGACCAGGCCCCCGTGGATGCCGACGAGCTGCCGCACCTGGCCACCTTCGCCAGGGCCGCCGAACTGCTGAACTTCACCGCCGCCGGGCGCGAGCTGGGCATCACCCAGGCGGCGGTGAGCCAGCGCATCCACGCGCTGGAGGCGTCGCTGGGGGCCCCGCTGTTCGACCGGCGCGGCGGCAGCCTCTCCCTCACCGAGGCGGGCCGCAGGCTGCACGAGTACGCCCGGCAGATCCTCGACCTCACGCGCCAGGCGCGGGCGGACATCACCGGCGAGGCCCTCCCCGTCGCCGGCGACCTCCTGCTGGCGGCCAGTTCGGTGCCCGGCGAGCATTTCCTCCCGGCCCTGCTGGCCGCCTTCGGCCAGGCCCACCCGCAGGTGAGCGTCCAGGCCACGGTGAGTGACAGCGCTGCCGTTGTGGCCCAGGTCGGGCGGGGCGAGGCCCACCTCGGCCTGGTGGGCCGCAAGGCCGACGCACCCGGCCTGTCCTTCCAGCACCTGGCCAACGACCGCATGGTGTTCGCCGTCCCGCCCGGCCACCCCCTGGCCGGCGAGAAGGCCGTGACGGCCGCGCAGCTCGCCGCGCACCCCCTCGTCCTGCGCGAGGCCGGCTCGGGACTGCGTCACTGCCTGGAGACGGCCCTGGCGCGGATCGGCCGCTCCCTGGCCGACTTCCGCGTGGCCCTGGTCATCGGCAGCAACGAGGCCGTCAAGGAGGCCGCCGTCCAGGGCGTCGGCGTCGCCGTGCTGTCCGTCTACGCCGTCCGCAAGGAGGTGGAGGCCGGGCGGCTGGTGGCCCTGGAGGGCATCGACCTGAAGTGCGACCGCGAGATGCACGTCGTCGTGGACACCAAGCGGGTCCTGCCGCCGCCCGCCAGGGCCTTCCTGGCCTTCCTCCGTGCCCACCCGCTGCCCGCGCCGCCCCCGGCATAACCAAACCTGGGGGCGGCCCCCTGGAGCATCACCATCTTGCCGTAACGCGCCGCGCCAGGCCCCGATAGCATGGGCTGGCGGGACGGGGGCTCAGGCAGAGGCCCCTGCCGCCATCGCCCTTGAGCGGGAGGGATGCGGGCGTGTCTACTTCGCCATCCGCCGGCCCAGGAGCGGGCCAGGCGACTTCGCCCCCCGAAACGCCGGCCGGGCTGGCCTGGCCGGCCCTGGCCGTGGCCGTGGCCGCCCTGGCGGGGAGCGTCTGGCTGAGCGTGGGGATGGGCCTGAAGGCGTGCCCCCTCTGCTTCTACCAGCGGACCTTCGTCATGGGCGTCGTGGGCGTCCTGGCCACGGGCCTCCTCCTGGGGAAGCGCCACCAGCCGCCCTTGAACCTCCTGGCCCTGCCGATGGCCGTCGGCGGATTCGCCGTCGCCCTCTTCCACGTCTGGCTGGAGCTGTCGGGAAAGCTGGAGTGCCCCGCCGGGCTGCTCGGGCTCGGGTCCGCCCCGCAGCAGAGCCTCGCCGCCCTGTCCCTGCTGCTGGCCGCCGTCGCGGCCGGCGTCGTGCGCGGCCTGGGCTCCGTCGAGGGGGCCGTTGTTCCCGCAGCGGCGGCCGCCTGCCTGGTGGGGCTGCTGCTCGCCTTGGCGTCGGTGGCCTCCGCCCCGCCCCCGCCGCCCGTGCCGGACCGGCCCTACGGGACGCCGCTCGACACCTGCCGCCCGCCCTATCGTGGGGGCCAGGGGGGGACGCCATGATGCACGGCCTGTTCGCCTCGGACGCCGCCTCCCTGGAGGTCGCCGGCTACGCCAGGCGGGCTGCCCCGGCCGTGTTCCTGGCCCTGTTCTGGTGTTGGGAGACGTGGAGGCCGCTCTTCGGCCAGGCGGAAGGGCGGCTGGCGCACGCCGGCCGGAATCTCGCCGTCGCCATCCTCAACACCGTCCTCGTCGGGCTGCTGTTCGGGGCGGCCTACGTCGCCGTGACCGGCTGGACGGAGGACAGCCAGGCTGGCCTGCTGAACAACCTCGGCCTCTCGTGGCCGGCACGCCTCGCGCTGGGGCTGGTGCTGCTGGACGGGTGGATGTACCTCTGGCACCGGGCCAACCACGCCATCCCATTCCTCTGGCGCTTCCATCGCATGCACCACACCGACCGCCACATGGACGTGACGACCGCCACTCGCTTCCACATCGGCGAGCATGCCATCTCGGCCACGCTGAGGCTGGGCCTGGTGCCGCTCTTGGGCCTCGGGGTCTGGCACCTGCTCGTCTACGACGCCCTGGTGGCCGCCGTCGTCCACTTCCACCACGCGGACATCTCGCTGGGCGGCTGGGACCGCTGGCTGCGGCTTCTGGTCGTGACCCCGGACATGCACAAGGTCCACCACTCCGACCGGCACGAGGAGACGGGCTCCAACTACTCCACGGTCCTGCCGGTGTGGGACTGGCTGTTCGGCTCCTTCCGCATGAGGGACGACCCCGGCACCATCGTCTTCGGCCTCAAGGAGTACACGGACCCCGGCTGGCAGGGGGTGCCGGGGATGCTGAAGACGCCATTCGTGGACGCGCCCGCGATTTCGGCAGGGGGAGAGCGGCCAGCCCCGGCCGTCCCGGAGGTGCCCGCAGCCGCAAGGGGGATGAGGGATGAAGCCGCTTGACGGAATCTCCGTGGATCGTGGGCCGCTGCCTCCCTCCCAATCCTGGCGTGGGCGGCAAGGGCGGCCTGGCCGCGTCCGCCTGGCCCTGGCAGCCCTGCTGCTCGCCTCGGCCGGCGTGCTGGCCTGGGTGCTGCACGCGGCGCACCCTGGCGCGGCCGTGACGCCGCCCGGCGGGCCGGCGGCGGGCGGCCGGCCGCCGG
>CAZVZK010000023.1:0-86923 GCA_964630925.1 uncultured Alcaligenaceae bacterium | reverse complement strand
GAACGCGAAATTTTCGGAGCAGGGGGGTGCCTGGGGGGGTGCAATGCAATGCAATGGCCCGACCCCGGCCATCCCACCTGTCTCCTCCCGTCTCATTCCCACACCCGCCTGGTCGGTTACGCTTGGTGAAGCAGGACGACTCTGCAAGATTCCGGATGAATCCCTGATGCTCCCGCCCGGAGATGATGTGAAGCTGCTCGACAGGTCGCTCGCCCACGCCGAAGAACGAGGCGTCCGGGGCGGAGGGCGAGATCAGCACGCGGAGCGCCGTGGCCTTCGCCAGGAAGCGACTCAGCACCCCCGCGCTCACCATAAAGGCCGCCGATCCAGGGCCTGCCGTCCTCGCACTCCCGCTCCAGCTCGAACACCTCCAGATTGAGGAAGTCTGGCCCCTTGAGGAGGTCATCGATCCAGACACCCCCGGACGCCGTTCCCGGCTCCGCCGTTGCCCACCATCCGTAGCTCCGGCAGGACCGGCGCCACCTCGCGCCCCGTCAACAGCGGGAACCCGTCCTGGCACTGCCAATCGTGCTTCTTGGCGTCGTAACGGACAGCGAGTAGGCCCTGATCGGCCGTCACGGTGAAGGCCTCGACTGCATCAGGGCGGGCGTAGGGGTATTCGGCGATCAGCCTCGCTGCGATCTCACGCCACCTCTCAAGCAGCCGCTCCCTGATGTCGCCGATAATTGAGAGCCACGCCGGGGCGGCCTCGGCACGTAACTTCTCCACCCGCGTACGCAGCCGCTTCCTCCACTTGGAGGTCGCCAACTTGTGGCGGGCCCGCAGCAACTCGGCGCGGGCCGTCGCCTCGGGGCCGCCGTGCTCCTCCAGCCAGTCGGCGTAAATGAGGGCCGTGGGGTCGCCCGCCGGCGCGGCGGCGGCCGCGAGGAGCAGGGGCCGCTCGTCGGGCGCGATTAGGGCCGAGCGGAGGAACGCCTCTTTGCGATCCATGCCGGGTACCTCCGTCATGTCAGGATCTCGGCGACGGGGATGGAGAAGCCGGGGAGGATGTCGGGGATGATGAGGGTGTCGGCCTCCTCGAAGATGTGCTGGCGCGGCCCCTCGCGGTAGACGCTGACGGTGCGCGTCACCGGATCGACGATGAGGATCACGAGGACGCCGGCCTTCAGGTATTCCCCCACCTTGATGAACAGGTCGCCCCAACGATCCGACGGCGACTTCACTTCGCCCACCATCTCGGGGGCCTGGGGGTGCGTGCCCTTCGGCAGGGGCTGGTCCTTGGGGAGACGTTCGTAACTGAAGTACAGCACATCGCCGCCACGCGCCTTCTCCGTGGCGACCGGTACCCAGGAGTCGTTGCTCGCGATGCGTCCGATCCCGGCCTTGCGGACATGAAGCCAGAGGGGTGCAGCGAGGTTCTGAACGATCACGCCGTGTTCGACGCCGGGCATGGGGATCTCCTTCACGACGCCGTCGATCAGCTCGACGCGCTGGCCCGCGTATCGGACGGCGAACTCCTCGACGGTCAGCCGTTCCGGCGGGGGCGCGGGGGCCGGCGCGGGCGTCGCCATCGGTGGCGAGATGATCGCGGACATGGCGTGATCCTCCTGCGTTCGCCACAGGATAACACCCGCCAGGAGCGGCGGGGAAGCCCACTCCTCGTACAATCTCCCCGTCACTCCGGCCTCCCCTCACCCACGGATCGATCCATGCCCGCCCCGCCGGACGCCCCGTCCCCCCAGCACGACCCGGCCAGCCAGCAGGTGCATACCACGCCTTTCGCCGAACGCTCGGGGCCGGGCCGGTTCCGCGCCGGCGAGGTGGTGGCCGGGCGATACCGCATCGTGGCGCTGCTCGGCAAGGGCGGCATGGGCGAGGTCTACCGGGCCGAGGACGAGACGCTCGACCAGGCCGTCGCCCTGAAGTTCCTCCCCGAGGCTCGCGCCGCCGACCCGGCCTGGATCGCACGGCTGCGCGAGGAGGTGGCGCGGGCGCGTCAGGTGTCGCACCCCAACGTCTGCCGCGTCCACGACATCGGGGAGGACGCCGGCCGGCCGTTCCTCACGATGGAGTACATCGACGGCGAGGACCTCGCCGCCTCGCTGCAGCGCGTGGGGCGGCTCCCCCCCGAGAGCGTGGTGGCCTTCGCGGCTCAGCTGTGCGACGCCCTGGCGGCGCTGCACGGGCAGGGCCTGCTGCACCGCGACCTCAAGCCGGCCAACATCCTCCTCGACCGCAAGCGCAAGGTCCGCCTCGTGGACTTCGGCCTGGCCGCCCTCGCCGACGAGGCCCACGAGAATGTCCGCCGGGCCGGGACCGTCACCTACATGGCCCCCGAGCAGCTCGTCGGCGGGGAGGTCTCGGCCAGGGGCGACCTGTTCTCGCTGGGCCTGGTGCTGTACGAGCTGGCGACGGGCCGCCGGCCCTTCCCCGGACGCAAGCCCGAGGAGCTGGCCCGGCAACACGCCGGCCCCGCGCCGACGCCCCCCTCGCGCCAGGTGCCCGGCATCGACCCCGCCCTGGACCGGGTGATCCTCGCCTGCCTGGAGATCAGCCCGGCCCGCCGGCCCGCCTCCGCCCTGGAGGCCAAGCAAGGGCTGCCGCCCCTGTCGCCGCGCGAGACGCAGGAGGCCGAAGGCTCCGGCCAGCTCCGGCCGGCCGTCGCCCTGGGGCTGCTGGCGGCGGCGCTCCTGCTGCTGGCGCTGCACGCCTGGCTGGCCCCGCGCGTGATGCTCTGGCATCAGGCGCCGCTGGAGAAGTCGCCGGAGGTGCTGGCGGGGGACGCGCGGGCGATCCTGAAACGGCTGGGGCACGAGTCGAGCGGGGCACACGTCGCTTCGGGGCTGGCGTTCGACCTCGACCTCATCCAGGACATCCAGAAGCGGGCCGGCCCGCGCCCCTGGGGCGACCTCGCGCGGGGCCGCTCGCCCGCGCTGTATTTCTGGTACCGCGATAGCCCCGAGCCGCTCAACCCGTTCTACAGGCTCAGCCCGGCCGACCCGCCGCCCCTCGTGCCGGGCATGGCGTGCGTCGTCCTCGACACGTCGGGCCGGCTCCTGGAGCTGCGAGTCGCGAGCAGCGGTTGGGCCGCCGTGAAGGGCGATGACTGGGAGAAGGCGCTGTTCGCCACGGCGGGCCTGGACCGACATGCGTTCGCCGCGGTGGAGGCCCCACAACTGCCGCCCCCCGTCTTCGCCGACGAGCGGAGGGCGTGGGTCGAGAAGGACGGCGAGGGCGTGCGCGTCGAGGCGGCCGCGTGCAACGGCCGGGCGGTGTACCTCGTCGTCCGCGCCGTGGAGGGCGAGCCCCCAGGGCGACGAGACCGGATCACGTCGAGCTGGCACTCCCGTCTCACCGATTCGATGACGGGGGTGGGAGCGGCCGTCCTGGGGTTGGTTGTTCTCGGTGGGGCGTTCCTGGCGAGACGCAATCTGGCCCTCGGCCGGGCCGACGGCCAGGGGGCCGTCCGGCTGGGTGTCCTGTACGTGGCCTGCGTTCTGGGCGGCTGGCTGCTCAACACGTTCTTCGTCTGGACGCTGCCCGCCGTACGCGGCATGGTCGTCGTGATCCTGGGGATCACGACCTTCTGGGTGACGATCCTGATGGTGGCGTATCTGGCCCTGGAGCCCTACTTCCGCCAGCGGTGGCCCGAGCGTCTCAGCGCGTGGAACCGCCTCCTGGCCGGGCGCTACCGCGACCCCCTTGTGGGCCGCGACCTCCTGATGGGGGTGCTCTCGGGCCTGGTCATCAACGGGCTGTCCAAGGGGATGGCGCTGGTGGACACCTGGCGGGGCAACGAGTCGTGGTACCTCGAGTGGGTCGGAGGGATGACGATCCCCGGCCCGGATGTCGGCCCCGGCTGGCCGCTCGTCGTCCTCGCCACGGCGCTCATGGGCACCTTCCTGGCGGCGGTCCTGTTGCTCTTGATGGTTCAGGCCTTCCGCCGCGAATGGCTGGCGGTGGGGGCGATGGTCGCCCTGAACGTGTACCCCACAACGACCGGCTTCCTCGGCATGCAGGCGTCCTCGGCCGTGCTCTGGGTCGGGACCGCCCTGGTCTTGCTCGCCATCTACCTGGTCCTGATCCGCCTCGGCGTCCTGGCCCTGGTGGCCGCGGCGTTCACGGGTTACCTCACGGCCACCATGCCGCTGACCCTGGAGCCGCCGCGGTGGCTCGTCGCCACCAACTGGCTGACGGCCCTGCTCATCGCCGGCCTCGCCCTGTACGGGGCGCTGGCGGCCCTCGGCGACCAGCAGATCGTGCCGGATGAGGTTTGAGCGCGTCATCGGAGGCGAGGCTCTTCAACGCCGCGCCTCCACCCGCAGCCGCACGTAGTCCGCCACCCACCGCCCCTCACGCCACAGCTCCGCCCGCGCCAGCTCCTCCACCCGCCCCGACAACGCCTCCGCCTCCGGCGCGAACTGCCGCAGCCACCCGCGCAGCCCGGCCTCCCCCTCCAGCGCCGTCGGCCTCGCGAACAGCTCCGCACGCACCACCCGCAGCCCTGCAACCTCCAGCACCCCGGAATACTCCGTCGCCGTCGGGAAGTACCAGTCCGGCAACGGCGGCGCCACGCCCGCCTCCTCCGCCGCACGCCGCACCGCCGCGCAGATCGCCACGATGTTCCCGGACCCGCCGAATTCCGCGACGAAGCGCCCGCCCGGCTTCAACGCCCGCGCCACGCACCGCGCCGCATCCTCCGGCGGCCGCACCCAGTGCAGCACCGCGTTGGAGAACACCGCGTCGAATACCCCGAGGTCGAAATCCCGCGCGTCCCCCTCCACGAACGTCAGCCCCGGATGCTCGCGCCGCGCCCGCCCGAGCATGGCCGCCGACGGGTCCAGCCCCACCACCTCCGCCCCCGTCGCGGCGATCCGCGCCGTCAGGTGCCCCGTCCCGCATCCGAGGTCCAGCACTCGCTCCCCCGCACGCGGCGTCAGCCACGCCAGGAGCGCCTCGGCCTCCCGCCACACGAACCCGTGCCGCCCGTCGTACAGGCCCGCGTCCCACTCCATCCCGCACCCCCGCCGTGTCCGGGCGGCCCCCTGCCCTCGCCCCTTGGGATAGCCACATCGTCGGCCGCCGGCCATCCCCTCGGCCGCTCATCACTTCGCCTTCACACGAGGGAGGTCTTACCGTCGTTCACCCAGCTCGGCGCCGCCTCGCGCGGGACGCTGCTCGGGACGTTCAAGTGCGAGAGCGATACCACGTCCAGGGACCGACGGCCCCGCCCGCATCGGTCTGGGATCCTGATGGAGGGCGGCGATGAAGCTTTATCCGCAGACGGCTCGTGCCCTGTTCAAGTTGGGGGCGATTGACCCGCAGGCGCCGTGGCCCGATTACCTCGCCGCCGGCATCGGGCCGGGGGACATCCCCGGGCTGATCGAGGCCGTCCGCCGCCGCCCGTTCTACCGGGGCGAGCCGGGGCCGGCGGGCTACATCCCCATCCACGCCTGGCGCGCCCTCGCTCAGTTGCGGGCCGTCGAGGCGTGCGGGGTGATGATCGAGGCCCTCCGCGAGGAGGCCGAGGCGGACCCCGGCTCCGGCTGGACGCTGGAGGAGATGCCGGAGGTCTTCGAGATGATCGGGCCGGGCGCGTTGCCGACCCTGGCGGCCGCGTTGCAAGACGGGTCGCTGGACCCGAATTCCCGCTGGGCCGTCGCCGAGGGCATCAGCCGGGTCGGCACGACGCACCCCGAGACGAGGGCGGAATGCGTCGCCCTCCTGGCCGAGTGCCTCGGCCGCTCCGCCGAAAACGAGGCCGACCTGAACGAGGGGCTCGTCATCGGGCTGAAGACGCTGAAGGCGGCGGAGGCGGCGGGCGTGATCGAGCGGGCCTACGCCGCCGGCCACCTGTCCGGCTGGGCGGCGGGGAAATGGGAGTCGGTGAAACGGGAGCTGGGCGTCGTCACCCCGACGTGAGCCGGGCCATCAGGGTGACGGGCTTGCCGCCCGCCGACGCCGGCCCCATCTCCGACCAGCCGCGGGCCGCGTAATACCCCGCGTGGGCCGGGGTGAAAAGGTAGAGCCGTTCGACGCCCAGCCGCCGGGCTTCCATGACAGCCGCGTCGAGGAGGTGGCCGCCCACGCCGCCGCCGCGCCGCTCGGGGCGGACGTACAGGCTCCCCAGCCACGGCGACAGGTGTTCGTACCCCGGCAGGTCAGCGAGGAGCAGGCTGACCGACCCGACAGGCGTGCCGGCCTCGTCCACCCCGACGAGGGTCGTGGGGATTCCGTCGGCTTCGGAATGGGACGCCAGCTCGCCCTGACACGCGGCGAGCGTCCAGCCGGGGTACAGCCCCGCCCACTCCGCGAATTGCCACCCCGCCAGGGTGGCGGCGAGGCCGGGCCTCTCCGCGAGCGGGATGATGTCCATCGCGGCACTCCCCGGCTCAGAACTCCGTCTCGCGCAGCGCGACGACGCCGGCACGCATCGGCATCCACGTCGCCGCCGCCCCCAGGATCGCCCCCAACGCCAGCGCCGCGCCGCACACAGGCCACAGCCACGGCGACTCCGTGGCCTCCCCCGACGGCATCCTCGCCAGGAACAGGTGGTACGGCCCGGCCATCAGGGTCACCACGGCCAGGAGATACACCAGCCCGACGACGAGGTTCACCGTCCCGCCGAAGCCGACCGCGATCTTGCTCGGGTCCGGCTCGTTGAACACCGGCATGCACGCCCCCAGCCCCACGCTCAACCCGCTCAGGCCCAGCGCCAGGACGACCACCGTCGCCGCGTGGACGGGGATGGCGTGCCACGGCATCCCCAGCATCAGGTCGCTCAGCACCGTCATCGGCAGTGCCAGCGCCAGCCCGCCGACGGCGGAGAACCCGAACTTCCCCCACAGCAGGTCGTCGCGGCTCACCGGCAGCAGGCCGAGGATCCAGAACTTCCGCCCCTCCAGGCTCAGCATCGGGTAGATGAAACGCCCGGTGTACGTGCAGAGTAAGAGTGCGATCAGCGACAGGTTCATCAGGCTCAGCCCGTTCTGCCACGGCCACTTGATGCCGTGGATGAAGCGGCTGCGCATGCTGCCGAAGTACAGGGCGAGCAGGGCGAGGAACAGCACGACCTGCCCCCACTGCTGCGGGTCGCGCCGGAACGTCCGGAAGTCCTTCAGCACGAGCTGCCGCGTCGTCGGCTTCACCCACGGCAGGCACCATTCCAGCATCCGATCCAACAGGGCGTTGCCGTGCCGGCGGCGCAGGTCGCCGCCGGTCGCCACGCGGTTGTAGCCGCGCCGGTACAGCAGGCCGGCCAGCCACGTCACCACCAAATACGCGAAGCCGCCGTTGGCCCAGATCACGGCGAGGTACCACGCGGCGTTGGGCAGGTCGGCCCGCGCCGCCGCGTTCAGCCCGCGCGCCACCCAGGCGCTGGGCATGCCCAGGGCGGCGGTGAAGGACACCCGGTTGAGGATCGCACCGGCGGTCTCGGAGGCGGGCTCCGTGGAAGCGGCCATCTCGCGGCCCTCGGCGATCACCCCCCACAGCCACCAGCCGAGCCCGGCGAGGACCGCCACGACGCTGAGGACGAGGATCGTCTTGCGCCGGTTCGGCATGTAGTTGACGACCAGCAGGGCGAGGAGCGCCCCGAGCGACCCCGGCAGCAGGAGGAAGCCGAGGAAGAACAGCGGCATGACCGCGTAGAACCACCACGGCGCGTGGCAGGCCATCCCGTAGGCGATCAGCACCGGGCAGGCCAGCAGCAGGAACGCCCACGACGAGAACGCCATCGCCGTGTGGAATTTGTAGGCGAAGACGTGGTCCGCCGACACGGGCCGCGACAGGAGGAACGCCGTCTCCGGCGAGCCGAACAGGCTGCCGTGCAGGATCAGGCCCGTGGAGAAGACGAGCGCCCCGCCGAGGGTGAAGAACAGCAGGCCGATGAGGACGGTGATGATCTGCCCCGTCGCCGGCACCTTGACGATCTCGGTGATGAAGCGGAACCCGCCCCACGAGACGGCGAACACGAAGGCGAAGACGAGGAAGATCGAGAAGAGGATGGTCGCCGGGCGGACGATGGACTCGCCGCGGAAGACCCGCCAGGAGTTGGCGAGCAGACGCCAGCGCAGCCTGGCGAACAGCGCGTGTTGATCGACGCTCACCGGCGGATGCCCTCCTCGGCGGCGGCGATGCGCGTCTCCTCCTCCGGCATGGTCAGCGTGAGGAACAGCTTCTCCAGGGAGCCATCGACGCGGGCGTCCGACCTCAGCGCGTCGATGGTGCCGCAGCCGACCAGCCGGCCCTGGTTGAAGATGGCCACGCGGTCGGCCAGCTCCTCGACCACGTCGAGCGAGTGCGACGAGAGGAAGATGGTGGTCCCGCCGTCGGCGAGGCGGCGTAATTCGTCCTTGAGCTGACGCACCGAGTAGGGGTCGAGGCCGACCGTGGGCTCATCGACGATGAGGAGTTTCGGCTGATGGACGAGGGCGGAGGCGAAGACGGTGCGCTGCCGCATGCCGTGCGAGTAGCGCTCGGTGAGGTCGTCCACGAACTCCGCGAGGCGGAAGGACTGGATGACGGCGGCGATGCGTTCGCGGGCCAGGGCGTCGGGCATGCCGTACATCTCGGCGATGAAGAGGAGGAACTCGCGGCCCGTGAGCTTCTCGTAGAGGTAAGGCATGTCGGGGACGTAGCTGATGAGCGGGCGGGCGAGGTCGCCCTGGGTGCGCATGTCGTACCCGCCGACGAGGACGCGCCCCGTCGTCGGGAAGAGTAGGCCGCACAGCATCTTGATGGTGGTGGTCTTGCCCGCCCCGTTGGGGCCGAGGAAGGCGAACAGCTCGCCGGGCTCGACCCTCAGGGTCAGCCCCTCGACGGCCTTCTTGGTGCCGTAGGACTTGCTGACGTCGTCGAGGTGGATCATCGGGTCCATGAAGCGGCATCGGCCTCGCGCGGGCGTGTACTCATCCTATGAGGCGGACATGAGCGGTGCGCGGGCTGCTCTTCCGGCGAGCCCGCGCCTCGCCCGGAGGACAGGGCTGTGGTAAGATCAGCCCTCGGCTGGGTGTGCGGGTGAAGGCACGGAGACGGAATTACGCACCTGGCTGGAGCGACACGCGCCGGATAAGGCCCGGATCGCCCCGCCGAGTGCCGGCCGTGCCCGCCCCAAATAGAGGCGGATGGACGCCCATCGGTGAAGGGAACGAACCGCGGAGTGCGGACACCCCGGATGGAGGCACATGGATGCCCATCAGTGAAGGAAACGAACCAGGGAAACGAACTTACCCGCCGCAAATACAGGCGGTAGAACGACTTGAGGAAGTTCGTTTCCCTGACCCCCTCACACCCCCCCCACGCGACGGAAACGAATCGCCCCCGGGATCATGCGTGCCCGTGCGCCTGACGCCGCTGGGGCGAGCCGGGGGCGTCAGCCCCGAGTGAGTCGCACGCGGGCCGAGTGAGTCAGCGCCGGAGCCCCCGGCGATCAAGCCCTGTCCCGCCCCCGCCCGCGCCGCTATCCTGCCCTCCAACCCCGTTGGAGGCCCTCCCATGCCGCGCTGGCTCCTGCTCCTGCCGCTCCTCGCCCTCGCGCCCCTCACCGCCCGCCCGCCGGGGCCCGTCGCGGAGAGCCTGCCCGTCCCCGCCTGGCAGAAGCCCGGCGCCCTCAGCGCGCTCTCCTCCCGCTCCATCGGGCCGGGGCAGTATTCCGGACGCATCGCGGCCATCGCCGTCGATCCTCGCAGACGCGCCCGCTTCTTCGTCGGGGCCGCCTCCGGCGGCGTGTGGAAGACCGAGAACGCCGGCACCACCTGGCGGCCCGTCTTCGACGCCCAGGGCTCGTACTCCATCGGCTGCGTCGTCATGGACCCGCGCGACCCCGACACCGTTTGGGTCGGCACCGGCGAGAACAACGCCCAGCGCTCCGTCGGCTATGGCGACGGCGTCTACCGCTCCCGCGACGGCGGACGCACCTGGGAGAACCGCGGCCTCAAGGCCAGCGAGCACATCGGCAAGATCGCCTTCGACCCGCGCGACTCCCGCGTCCTCTACGCCGCCGCCCAGGGACCGCTCTGGAAGGCCGGCGGGGACCGCGGCCTCTACAAGTCCACCGACGGCGGCGACACCTGGCAGCGCGTCCTCGCCATCAGCCCCGACACCGGCGTCACCGACTTCGTCCTCGACCCGCGCGACCCCGACATCATCCTCGCCGCCGCCCACCAGCGCCGCCGCCACGTCTGGACCCTCGTCAACGGCGGCCCCGAGAGCGGACTGCACCGCTCCACGGACGGCGGCAAGACGTGGAAGAAGGTCACCGCCGGCCTCCCCTCGGGCGACCTGGGCCGCATCGGCCTCGCCGTCGCCCCGAGCGACCCGCGCGTCTACTACGCCACCGTGGAGGCGACGGACAGGAAGGGCGGCGTCTTCCGCTCGACGGACGGCGGCCTGAGCTGGGAGCGGCGCAACCCGATGGACGACATCGCCATGTATTACTCACACGTCGTCGTGGATCCGCTCAACGCCAGCCGCATCCACGTCATGAACGTCCGCGTGCAGACCTCCGACGACGGCGGCAGGACGCTCGCGCCCCTGCCGCAGGCCCACATCCACGTCGATAACCACTGCCTGTTCATCGACCCGAAGGACACGGGTTACATGCTGCTGGGCAACGACGGCGGGCTGCACGAGACGCACGACGGCGGCGCCAACTGGCGGCACTTCGGCAACCTGCCGCTGACCCAGTTCTACGACATCACCGTCGGAGGCAAGGGGCCGTTCTACTCCGTCTACGGCGGCACGCAGGACAACAACACCGTGGGCGGGCCGGCCCGTACCCGCAACGCCCACGGCATCGAGAACGCCGACTGGTTCATCGTCCACCCCGGCGACGGGTTCCAGTGCAAGGTCGATCCCGAGGAGCCGCACATCGTCTACGCCGAGGCCCAGTACGGCGACCTCGTGCGTTTCGACCGGCGGACGGGCCAGAGCGTCGGCATCCAGCCGCAGCCGCTGCCGGGCGAAAAGCCGTACCGCTGGAACTGGGACTCCCCCCTGGTCCTGAGCAGGGCGGACCGCAACCGCCTGTATTTCGGCGCGAACCGGGTGTTCCGCTCCGACGACCGTGGCGACTCCTGGAAGGCGATCTCCCCCGACCTATCGCGGCAGTTGGATCGGGACGAGCTGCCGGTGATGGGCAGGCGCTGGGGCGTGGATGCCGTCGCCCGCCACCTCTACACGTCGCACTACGGCAACCTCACCGCGCTGGCCGAGTCGCCGCTCGATGAGAAGCTCCTCTACGCCGGCAGCGACGACGGCCTGTTGCATGTGACGGAGGACGGTGGGAAGGAGTGGAAGAAGCTGGCCATCGCCGGCATGCCGGAGCGGTCCTACGTCGCCCGCCTCGTGCCGTCGCGGCACCGGGCGGGCCGGGTGTACGCCGTCGTCAACCAATTCAAGACGGGCGACTTCGCCCCGTACCTGTTCGTCAGCGACGACAGGGGGCGGGCGTGGAAGCCGCTGGCCGAGGGCCTGCCGTCCGGCCCGCTGTGGGCGTTCGCCGAGTGCCCGAAGGACGAGCGTCTGCTGTTCGTCGGCGGCGAGTTCGGCCTGCACGTCTCGCTCGACGGCGGCGGGCGCTGGCTGCCGCTTAAGGCCGGCCTGCCCACGATCCCGGTGCGGGACCTCGCCATCCAGGAGGACATGGGCGACCTCGCCATCGGCACCTTCGGCCGCGGCATCTACATCCTCGACGATTACACGTACCTGCGCGAATTGCGGACGCTGAAGGACGGCGCCAGCCGGCTGTTCACGCCGCGAGCGGCGCACCTCTACATCCCGGCCCGGCCGCTGGGCGGGGGCGGCAAGGGCGTGCGCGGCGCGGAGTTCTGGACGGCGGAGAATCCGCCCTTCGGCGCCTCGCTCGTCTACCTCCTCGCCGAAGGGTTAAAGACGCGCAAGCAGCGCCGCCACGAGGCCGAGTCGAAGGGCAAGATCGGCACGCCGACGCCGGAGGAGCTACGGGCCGAGGCCGAGGAGGAGGCGCCCGCGGCCCTGCTGGAGGTCCGCGACGGCAAGGGCCGCATCGTCCGCCGCGTCACCGGCCCGGCCTCCGCCGGGACGCATCGGGTGGCGTGGGACCTGCGCACCGCTGACGGCGTCCTCGTCGCGCCGGGCAAGTTCACCGCCCGCCTCGTGCTGCGGCACGACGGCAGGGGCTCCGCCGTCGAGGGCGAGGTGCCGCTGGAGGTATTCGCCGAGGAGGGCACCCCGCCGCAGGGGCCGCGTGTGGCCTTCGACGAACGCGTGGCGAAGGCGTCGGAGACGCTCGCCGAGCAGATGAAGGCGGCGCGGGCGTTGGAGACGAAGTTGGAGGATGCCTTGAAGAAACTCGACCGCTCCCCGTCGGACAACGCGAAGACGCGGGCGGCGGCGCTGGCCCAGCGCGAGCGGCTGCGTGCGGTCCTGCGCGCCCTGCGTGGCGACGCGGCGCTGTCCGGGCGTCCGATCCAGCTCCCGGCGAGCGTGAGCGGCAAGTTGGGCGAGATCCGCTCGGCGCAGTACCGGTCTCTGGGCGGCCCGACGGCGACGAGCCGGCGTCTGCTGGAGGAGGCCGAGACGGCGCTGCGCGAGCAGGCCGACAGGCTGCGCGAGCTGGAGAAGGGCGAGAGGGCCGGTGACGCGCCGTGAGCGTCTCCGGGCGAGCGGGGCCGCGTCAGCGCCCCGAGTGGAGCGTCAGCGGATCTGGCCGCGACCCTCGCAGTGGCTCATGCACGGCCCCGGCAAGGAGACGCCTGCCCCCCCGCCCTACCCGCCCTCACCTTGTCCCCAGTACGAGGTCCAACGCCCAGCACCCGCACACGTGAGGCCCGCCCCCACGCAGATGGCCCAGCAGCTCCTCGTCGGCGCACCCCGCGTCCTCCAGCGCGTCCGCGAGGATCGGCAGCAGCCCCCATTCGCCCGCGGACGCCGCCGCCGCCAGACGCGACACGTCGGCGGTGCGCTGCCAGTGCGGCACTTCAACGGGGCGGAAGAGGGTCGGCCCGGCGATCTCGCGCAGGAGGTCGCATTGCACCTTCTCCTCCTGTGTCTCCTCCAGGAACGCCTCGCCGTGGGCGTGCGGCACCGTCTTGCGGGCGAACTCCGCCGCGTCGAGCGCCTGGTACAGCCCCGGCGCAGCCACCAGAGCCAACGCCCGGCTCGCCATCTCCGCCTGCCGCGACCACGGGGGCGTGCCGTCCGCCACGCCCGCGGGCCTGTCGCGCTCCTCGACGTGGGCCTCGAACGCCGCCTGCTCCGCCGCCGCCAGCTCGTCCTCCCCGGCCAGCCCGTCGGCGAACAGCACGGCGGCCGCGAGCGCCCGCAGCCCGGCGGGCGAGCACGCCTCACGGGGGATGCGTCGGCAGCAGGCACAGGCGAACAGCCGTAGCCGCCGCGCCCCCAGGCGGGGCGCGGCGAATTCGAACATCTCGTGCAGCCGGACGCATCCCGCCCATGCCCGCGCGTCCACTTCAAGCCCCCGGCGCGGTACCGCCGCGCCTCCGTGTGGTTCGATCCTCCGGGGACGGCGGTGCCCGCCGCCGCCCCCCTCGCTAGACTACACCGGACGTACAGGCTTGTGGAGGCGAACCATGCGAAGAGCCCTTGGTCTGCTGGCAATGGCGGCCGCCGTGTCGATGGCGGGTGCACGCGACGACGAGAAGCCCACGCCCACGCCGCTGCCGGTGAACACCGAGGACGACGAGGACGAGCCCTACGCCGACGGCCCCCTCACCCTCCTGTTCCTCCAGGTCAAGGGCGGTAAGGAGTCCCTGCTGACCGCCAAGCGCAAGGTCGCCACGGCCCCCTGGCCCAAGAAGGGCGCGGCCCACGAGGACTTCGACTACGTCGCACGCAAGGGCGACGTCCGCGGCGTGACCTCCACGTCCGGCGGCTACCCGCGCTACCTCTACTTCGCCGCCAAGGACGAGAAGGGCGGCAACTACGACCTCTACGTCTCGGTGCAGGACGACGCCCGCAAGGTGTGGAACGTGCCGCGGTTCCTTATGAACGGCAACACGGACGCGGACGAGGCCCACCCCTCCCTGTCCCCCGACGGCAAGGCCCTCTACTTCAGCCGGCGCACGAAGGACGGCTGGAAGCAGATGGTGATGACGCGGGCCTCGGCGAAGACCGCGCAGGGGTGGGGCGAGCCGAAGGAGCTGGACCTGCCCGTCGGCTTCCACCACGCCGCCGTCACGCCAGACGGCAAGCAGATGTTCCTGCAAGGCCCCCTGGAGAAGGAGCGTTGGGGCCTGTTCGTCTCACGGCGGGCCGGCAAGGGCTGGGGCAAGCCCGCGGCCCTCGACACCCTCAACGACCCCGAGGGCAAGACCGGCGACCGCTCGCCGAGCCTGTCGCGGGACGGCAACCTCCTGTATTTCGCCTCGGACCGCCCCGGCGGCAAGGGAGGCCTGGACCTGTACGTCATCCCGCGGGCGAAGCTCAACATCAAGTGAGCAAGAGGACGGCATACCACGAAAGACACGGAAGACACGAAAAGTAGACAACGAAGACAGGCAGGCGAGGGTTGCCCGCGCCTGCCTGCTTTTTCTTGATGCCTGCTTTGCTTCTTTGTCTTCTATTTCGTGTCTTCCGTGTCTTTCGTGGTATGCCTCCTTCAATCACTTCTTCGCCGCGGCGAGCTTCTCGCGGGCCACCACGACGGCCTTATCGCAGCCGCCCGACGCCAGGGCCGCCCCGATGGCCTTCGCCGTCGCTTCCGCCGGGAACTTCTCCGCACGCAGCGTGGCCGACAGGTAGACCCTGGCCGTATTGGCCGAGGGGTCGAGGATCACCACGGCCCCCCGCTCGCCCATCTGCACCAGCTTCCACTCGGCGGCGGGGTCGTTGTGCCGCCCGCCGGGAGGGAGGATCTCGACGAGGACCTCGACGCCGTCCTGGGACGCGAGGCTGCGGAGGGCCTCGGTGCCGTCACGGGCCGCCTTGACCGAGCAGCGCCCCGCCGTGTCCTTGATGCCGACACGCCCGTCGGTCCCGGAGAGGGCGGCGACCAGCACCTTCGCCAGGCCCCGCTCGGCGGCAGGCAGGGGCCGCGGCATCATGGCCTTGCGGGCCTGATACCCACCAGGGGGGGGCGGGGCCGGCGTCGGGGCGCCCTTCGCGAGCTCCGGCTCGGCAGGCGCCTCGCCCGCCAGGGCACGGAGGGCCGGGAGCGCGGGCCGCGCCGCCGGGCCGATCTTCTGAATGGCCTCGAGCAGGGCGCGGCGTTCGCCCGCGTCCTCACTGCGGATCAGACAGGCGATCATGACCGGCAGGGCCGGGGCCGCCGCCGGGCCGATCTTCCCCAGGGCCGTGGCCAGCCCGCGCCGGTTCGCGCAATCGCGGCTGTAGCGCAGCGCGCCCGCCAGCGTCGGCACCACGTCCGGGATCGGATCGCTCGCCGCCCCGGCGATCCGCTCGCGGAGCGTCGCCAGTTGAGGATCGTCCTTCTTGGCCCCGTTGGCGGAGTTGATCGCCAGTTGCAGCACCTCGGCCCGGCTGAGGACCGCGTTGACCGCGTCCGGGGAATGCTGGGGCACGCGCCCCGCCTCGCACGCCTTGGCCGCCTTGTGGTGGAAGGCGCTGGCCCTGGCCCAGTCACCCTGCGCCCGCGCCCGCTCGCCTGCGTGGAAGTACGTCCGCGCCTCGCGCAGGGCCGGCGGCGCCGTGCCCGCGGAGGCCACCGCACCCGCCGGCGGGCCGTGATCCAGCTCGGGGAGATCCAGCTCCGGAGGCGGCACGGGGGCCGACAGCATCCTGTCCGCGATGCCCTTGTCCTGGCCCAACGCGAGGAGGCCGGCCCCGCCACGGCCAGCCACGCCGCGCCTGTCGGCCAGCGCGAGCGGGTCGCGCCCGTCGCGCCCCCCCACGGGGAGTGCGCCCAGCGCCGCCGGCAGCCCGACACCGACGGCGATCAGCAGCCCCGCCGCCGCCAGGATCGGCCCGCCCCGCCGCCAGAACGCCTGACGTGGCTTTCGGACGGCCTGTTTCGGGAACGGCAGGATGGACGGAGCCTCGGCGGTCTCGGGGACGTGGCCCGGCGCGGGCACCTCGACGGGCTCCAACGAGCCGAGGACATCCTTCACGAGGTCGGTGAGGAGCCGCAGGTCCGGGTGGTCGTGCAGGGCGGCCTCGACGGCAGCGCGCTCGGCCTCGGCGGACTCGCCGGCGAGGTAGCGCCCCAGCGTGGCCGGGTCCACATCGCCGTACGCGCGCTGCTGCGATTCACGGCAGGCACGCAGCTCGGAGGCCACGCGGTCCCAATGGTCCATCCCGTCGCCGGGGAGGTGGTCGTGCGCCATGTGCGGTCTCATGGGTGCGTCGCGAGTCGGAATGGACGCTCAATGACTGGGTAGAGGTAGAGACGCCGCCCGTGTGGGGAGGTGCAAGGAAAAGTGAAAAAACGGGGAGGGGCGTGAAAAAGGCCCGGCCCGCCACCATCCTGGGGCGGGCCGGGCCGTCCTGCGTTACCCCGTGCATCCATGCGGCGGGCACGCACCCGATGGCGGGGCAGCGCCTCCTGCGGGCCTCCACCACGTCTCAGCACTCCGGCTCCCGGCGAAGCCGCTTCCAGGATGATCTCCCATCCCTCGACCCCCACCCAATCCCTGGCCGATCATCGCAGGCCGTCCCTGGCCCGGGTGGGCAGCGCCGGAAACCGGAGCCCTGGCTCCGGAAAAAGCAACGACATCCGCGGCCCGTCGGCCTCCTGGCCGCGGGTTCCTCCGCCGCGCTGGTCTCGTGTCTACTCGAAGAATGCCAAGCCCGGGGTGGGCCTGGGTGGTCGTCGCGAGGGGGTGCGGTCCAGTCGGTCATTCATCTCGTCCATCCTCACCAGACTGATCCGGCGTGCGGCGGGCCACACCGGCTTCATGGTTGACAGGATAACGAGTTGGCCCGGTCTGACAAGCGGAAAACCCGGCCCCGCCCCCCTCACCTTCCCCCCCTGTGTGGAAGCCCTTGCGCCGCAAGGCGCTCCCGACATTCCACCGCCCCGAAATCGCCCCCCGAGTGCCCCACCTGTCGGGCCCGGAATACCCTTCGCCACCACACACCCGGCGACGCAACCGCCCAACCGGCCTCATCTTCTGACAATCTTCACATACTGCACTTGCTTGGTCGCTGAAGCGGGCCCTTCCGCGAAAAAGACGGGGCGTCTTGTGGCAGAGCATGCAAAAAGCCTCCACCTGTGCCGTGTGCTGGACGCTTTCGAGGACCTGCAATCGTAGTGGGTGCCGCAGGGCCGATTCCCGAGTCCCCATCACCGACAGGCGGCGTGGGGCATGCGGTAGCCGGCCACTGGTAGGCCCCCCTGCAAGTACTCATCGGTCACGCGAAAGCAACGTCCGATCACGAACACCGCAGAGGCCGTGGATCGCTCCACGCCTTCATTCTTACCGCGCCCACACGTCGGGGCAAGCCCGGGGGATCCGGGCGGAGACAACGCCTCCCGGGGCGGGTAAGATGGAGGTGGTCACCCTCCTCCTGTTCGACCCGGCGGGCCATGTACGACCTCTTCGACCACACCGCCGACCTGGGCCTGCGCGTCCGCGCCGCCTCCCTCCCCGAGCTGTTCTCCGACGCCGGCCGCGGCCTCGCCGCCATGCTCGTCGAGGACCTCGCCGCCGTGAACGAGGCCGAGAGCGTCGAGATCGCCCTCCCGGCCGATGACCTCGAATACCTCCTCTTCGACTGGCTCAAGGCCCTCCTGTCGCTCTTCGACGAGCGCCGGCTCGTCCTCGTCGCCTTCGACGTCAAACTCGACGGCGGCCTGAAGGCCGTCTGCCGTGGCGAGCCGCTCGACGGGTCACGCCACGAGCCGGCCCACGAGGTCAAAGCCATCACCTACCACGCCCTGCGCGTCGAGGAGACGCCCGACGGCTGGCTCGCCGAGGTGATCGTCGATATCTGATCACCCGCCCTTGGTGTATTTCGGCTGGTAGAGCTGGATCGCCAGGCCGCCCGGCGCCTTCATGTGCGTCACGAGGCCGTACCCGTGGTCCTCCGCCGGACCGGTGAACTCCACGCCCCGCGCCGACAGCTCCGCCATCGTCCGCGTGATGTCGTCGCAGTAGAAGGAGATCGACGGCGTGCCGGACCGCGCGCCCTCCTCCGGCCCGGCGGGGTGGAAGCCCAGGTCGGCCTCCGGCATCTGGAAGATGAGCCAGCCCTCCCCCACGTCGTGGGTGGGGAAGCCCAGTTTGTCGCGGAAGAACGCGCGCAGGGCCTCGGGCTCCGATGTGTAGAACATCCCGTGCATCCCACGGATCAAGGCTTCTTCTCGCCGCGCAGGTCCAGCACGGCCTCGGCGAACGCCTTGCCCATGCGGAGCATCGTCTTCGGGCTGCCGAGGTAGTGGTACGGGTAGTCGCTGCCGACCTTGTCCCACTCGGCCTTGTTCTCGCGCCAGCCCTTCTTGAAGACGGCATCCGCCTCCGTGTCCCAGAAGACATCGGTCTTCACCAGGGCGACATTGCCCTTGAACGCCGGCACCTCCATCACCGCCGCCTGGGCGTCCTTGAACTTCTTGACGTTCGCCCCCGGCTTCAGCCCGTCCACCCCCATCTGCCCGATGACGAAAGGCAGCTTCGCCGCCCCCAGGTCCTTGCGCACGTCGCGGATGAAGTGGGCCAGGTTAACGGCGTACTCCGCCGTGTGGCCGGGATTGATCATGTCGTTCCAGCCTTGCAGCCAGATGAAGCCGGCCAGCTCGTGCCCCTGGCCTGCGTAGGCGGGGAAGTGCTTCTTCAGGTCGCCCAGGGTGCCACGCACCTCAGCCAGCATCTCCCGGTACGACGCGCCGAACGGCTTCTTGACATCCTCCATCGTGGCGTCGGGCTTCCTCTTCTTCATGTCCGCCAGCATCGCATCCAGCACCTTGTCGGCGGGCAGCCCCGCCGAAGGCGGGCGGAAATCGCGGTACAGGCTGCGCCCGCCCCACGCCGTCTTGATCAGCAGCACCTGTTCGGCGTGGTGCTCGCCGACGACGTGGCCGAACTCCAGCTCCGGGCCGATGCAGCCGGGAGAGCCGAAGCCGGCGGTCAGGTTGCCCTTGCGGCCCAGGAACTTGATCCAGACATCGTCGCGCTCGGTCCACTTGCCGCCCTTGCGCAGGTGGGCGTACAGGCCGCGTGTCGCCTCCTGGCCCGCCTGGTACTCCGCGAGGACGAGTTTGGCCTTGCCCTCCATGTTGGACTGGCCTGCCAGGATGTACACCTTCACCGGCTTCGCCGCCGGCTGGGCCAGGGTCAGGGCCGCGATCAGGAGTGCGTGCATGCGTGCCTCGGGGGGGGCATTCGGGCTTACCCCGCTTCTGTATCCGCCCGCGTCCCTCCGGGGGAGGCCGAAGTTCGCGAAAGCCGAAACTCCGCGCCCGCCGGGACGATATAATGGTGTGGACGCCCAGCCACCCAACGAGGGCCACGGATGCTCGCAGCCGCGCTCGCCGCCTTGATGACGCCCGCCGCGGCCGGCATCCCGGCCGAGAAGCCGGCGGCCATCCGCGAATCGTTCAACGTCCGCTACCACGACGGCAGCACCCGCCAGGTGCTGGACGTGTTCAGCCCCGCGCCGGACGACACGAAGCGCCACCCCGTCATCGTCTTCGTCCACGGCGGGACGTGGATGGTCGGCGACAAGGATTTCTATGGCATTAACCGCGGCGCGGGCCGCATGTTCGCCCGCGCCGGCTACGTCGCCATGCTGCCCAACTACCGCCTCTCGCCCGCCGTCCGCCACCCCGAGCACGCCCGCGATGTGGCCCGCGCGTTCGCCTGGGCCGTCAAGAACGCCCACAAGTACGGCGGCGACCCGTCGCGCATCATCCTGGCGGGCCACTCCGCCGGCGGGCACCTCGTCTCGCTCGTGGCGTCCGACCCGGCTTACCTGAGCGACCCCGCCCTCAAGCTGAGCGAAAAGGACCGGGCGGCCATCAAGGGCGTGGTGGCGATGAGCGGCATCTACCGCATCCCCGACGCCGCCGACTTCGCGAAGATCGCCGCCGTCGTCGTCAGCACCTGGAAGGACACCGCGCCCGGCTCGTTGACGCATCTGGCGGCCCCTCTGCTGGAGGTGGCGTCGCCGGTGCTGAACCCGTTCTGGGTGGTGTTCGGCGTGTCGAAGGAGGCCCACGCGAAGGCGTCGCCGCTGACATACGTCCGCAAGGGCCTGCCGCCGTTCATGCTCCTGTACGCGGAGTACGAGCCGCCCACGGTGGACGTGATGGCCAAGGATTACGCCCGCGCCCTCATCGGGCACGGCGTCCCCGCCGAGCTGAAGTACGTCCCAGGCGCGGGGCACCGCGGGTTCGTGCGCTACATCCACAAGGAGGACGACGCCGTGGCGAAGGCCGTCCTCGACTTCATCGCGCGGGCGACGCGGTGAGCGCCGTCGGGCGGCTGGCCCCGTCGCCCACGGGGGCGCAGCACGCCGGCAACGCCCGCACCTACCTCACCGCCTGGCTCTCCGCCCGCTCTCGGGGCGGGGCCGTCCGCGTGCGGATCGAGGACATCGACTCGCCGCGCGTCAAGCCCGGCGCCGCCGAGCAGGCCCTCGACGACCTGAGCTGGCTGGGCCTCGACTGGGACGGCGGGGTGATGGTGCAGACGGCCCGCCTGCCGGTGTACCGTGCGGCGCTGGAGACGCTCAAGGGCCGGGATCTCGTCTACCCCTGCACCTGCACGCGGGCGGACATCGAGCGGGCCGCCAGCGCCCCGCACGCCGGCGACGAGGGGCCGACCTACCCCGGCACCTGCGCAGGGCGTTCGGCCCGTGACGCCGTCGAGGGCCCGTTCTGCTGGCGGTTCCGCGTGCCGGAGGTGTCGCCGGAGTTCGACGACCGCGTGCGTGGGCGATGCGCCATCGACCTGCGCCACGCCAGTGGCGACTTCGTGGTGTGGAAGTCGCCGCGCCCGCCGAACCTCGACACGCCGGCCTACCAGCTCGCCGTCGTGGTCGATGACGCGGCGCAGGGAGTGACGGAGGTGGTGCGCGGCGACGACCTCATCCCCTCGACGCCGCGGCAGCTCTTGCTGTATGAGGCCCTGGGCCTGCGTCCGCCGGCGTTCGCGCATGTCCCGCTGGTGGTGGGCGAGGACGGGCGGCGTCTGGCGAAGCGGCACGGCGACACGCGGCTGTCGGCGATGCGCGAGGCGGGGGTGCGGCCCGAGGCGCTGGTCGGCCTGCTGGCGTGGTCGTGCGGCTGGATCGCCGGGCCGCGTCCGCTCACGGCGCGTGAGCTGGTGCCGCTGTTCCGCATGGGGGCGATCCCGCCGGCGCCGTTCGTGCTGACGCCGGGGTTGTTGGCGTCCATCGGGTATTCGGCCCCGTAGAGGGCCCTCCGCCTCGCGTCCGCCGTCGGAGAGCACGTAGGATCAGGAGTTGTCAAGGGCGAGGACGGGCGGCGTCTGGCGAAGCGGCACGATTACCGTTCACGCGACATCTGGAGTTAGACAAAATGAGACGGCGTAGGTAGCCACGGCGAGGGTGTCGGCGGCCTGACCACTTACCCTGCAATGCAAATCCCGCCGGGAATTTGCATTTCAGGGGGGTGTCTGGGGGGGTGCAATGCAATGCAATTCGCCCCACCCCCGGCCACACCCGTGTCTACTTCCGTCCAATTCCCACACCTGCTGAACGGTTACGCGGCACGCTGCTGAGGATGCGTGCTCCACGACAAGGGGCATCAACGGCACGGCTTGACGGGGGTGCACGTCCACCGCGCCGGCGGCTCCCAGCCGCAGTTGACTTCGAGATTCGCGTCGATGAACGGATTGAGCGACCGCCCATAGAACAGGTCGCGCGGGTACGTCGCCGCCGGGCGCGTCTTCTCGGCGCACAACAGCCCGGCGTACACGCACGCCTCCGTCACGCACTCCGAGCAGAAATAACTGTCCTTGATGCCCTGCGGCTTGCCGAGGAAGTACGTCCGCAGCGGGCCGCGCGAACGCAGCGGCGTCAACTGCCCCCCGAGGCGGATGAGGGCGAACCGCTTGCCATCGACGGCCTCGCCGAACTCCATAAGACGGCGGTGCTGGTCCTCCGTCAGGGGCGCCTTGCGCCGGCGGATCCACACGCGGCCGGCGTCGTGATAGCCCTTGAGGTGCGGCAGCATCCCCATGCGTCGCACCCAGAGCGTGTCGTTCGGCCCCGCCTCCAGGATCGCGCAGCCGCCGTCGCGCCTGGGCACGACGATGGCCGAGCCGTTCGGGTCGAACGCCAGGGCCAGGTAGTGCGTCACGCGCCAGAACCGCGACGGGTCGAGGCGGAGCATGATGTCGCCGGGTTGGGGCGTGTACTCGCGCGCCGGCAGGCGCAGCACCTCGTCGATCGCGAAGGCCGGCTGATACAGGTACGACCCCTGGGCCGATGCCTGGGCCGCACACGCCAGCACGCCGACGAGGACGGTCAAGAGACGCATGGAGGACCTCATGGCCGCCTCACCC
This sequence comes from uncultured Alcaligenaceae bacterium, assembly GCA_964630925.1. Taxonomy (GTDB): domain Bacteria; phylum Planctomycetota; class Planctomycetia; order Gemmatales; family Gemmataceae; genus RGDT01. The sequence goes on along the minus strand of CAZVZK010000023.1, from coordinate 64,538 downwards.
CACAACGAGGCGTCTCCCTTATTCATCCGCCGCGCGAACGCGCCAGGCCGAGCCAATCCGCCCGCTGTCGGTCACCCGGCCCGGCGCCGCGCCCGCGCCGCCGGCGCAGCCCGCACGGACTTTCAGGCCACGACCTGGCCGACCAGCGGATTCGTCGTCTCGCCCGCGCCGATCAGCAGGACCGGCTTGCCCGCCGGCAGGGGGGCGCCCGCCGGGGCGGAGACGAAGTGCGCCCCCCCTGCCGCAGGGTGATCCGCCGGCGCCCCCAGCAGCGTCGCGGGCGGCACCGTCACAGGCGGCACACCCGGATCAAGCAGCCAGCCCAGCGCGGACGGCTCGTCCGCCAGATCCTGTAACAGCGCCTGCGGCGTTCCCGCCGCGACGCGGCCCACGACGGCGAAGCCGACGCGCGACGCCACCTCCCACACACCGCGTGTCGCCTCGCCCGCCGGACACAGCAGCAGGCCGAAGCCGCCGTCGCGCAGCCGCGCCGCCGCCGCGTCATCCAGCGCCGAGACGCTGACGCCACGCAGACGCGTGACGTGCCCGTTGCAGCGCAACCCACGCGGCCCGACGCGGAAGTCGCGCAGGCCGAGGCGGACCTGCCGCGAGTCGAGGCGCTGGCCCGCCTTCCACAATTCGACGACGCCGTGATACAGGTGCGGCGTCTCCGGCGACCAGGGGCTGGCCTCGGGGATGACGGCCCGGAGCGTCAGCGCGGGGCGTGGCGTCGGCACCAGCACCGGGCGGAAGTGGTACGCCACCTCGACCGTGGAGGCGTGCAGGCAGCGCGGGCCCATGAGGCGCGCCCGCACCTCGACGCCGGCCGTGTCCTCGGCCAGGACGGTGAGGTACACCTCGGCCTCGGACGGGACCGTCGAGCGGTTCTCCAATTCGGCGTGCAGGATGCGGTTGGGCATGTCACCGTCAGAGTATGAGCATGGCGTCCCCGTAGCTATAGAATCGGTAGCGCCGCGTCACCGCCTCCCGGTACGCCTCCAGCACCCGATCCCTCCCCGCGAACGCCGCCACGAGCAGCAGCAGGCTCGACCGCGGCAGGTGGAAATTCGTCACCAGAGCCTCCACCACCCGGAACGTGTAGGGCGGCACCGCCGTCAGCCCGGCCATCCCCGACCACTCGGCCCCGCCGGCCTGCTCCAGCACCCGCGTCGTCGTCGTCCCCACCGCCACCACCTTGCCCCCGCGGGCCTTGCACGCCCGGATGGCGTCCGCCGTCGCCGCGGGCACCTCGCCCCACTCCGGCTCGACGCGGTGCAAACGTTCGTCCTCCGACTTGACCGGCTGGAACGTCCCCGGCCCGACGTGCAGCGTCACGAACGCCTTCTGCACCCCCCGCGTCTCCAGCGCCGCGAACACCGCGTCCGTGAAGTGCAGCCCGGCGGTGGGCGCCGCGACGGCCCCGTCCCGCCGCGCGTACAGCGTCTGGTACCGCGCGACATCGCCGCCGTCCGCGCGTCCGCCGCGGATGTACGGCGGGATGGGCACCTGGCCGAAGCGCGCCAGCACCTCCCCCGGCGATCCGTCCATGAGGGGCCGCGCCAGCCAGCGCCCGCCTTCGGCCTTCCCCTCCAGCACCAGACGCAACGGCTCCCCGGCGGCGGGCTCGGCGAGGAGCGTCTCCCCTGCCTCCAACCGCCCACGGGTCTGCGTGAGCAGCTCCCACTCCCCGCCCAGGTGGACGCGGACGAACAGGCCTTCCCAGCGTCCGCCGGTGCGCTCGCGCCGCCCGACGAGGCGGGCGGCGACCACACGCGTGTCGTTCATCACCAGCAGATCACCGGGCGTCAGCAGGCCGGGCAGCTCCGCGAACGCCCGATGCTCGACCCCCCCGGTGTCGCGGCGCAGCACGAGGAGCCGCGAGGCGTCGCGCGGCTCCACGGGGTGCTGGGCGATCAGCTCGTCGGGGAGGTCGAAGTCGTAGTCAGCCAGCATCCCATCACATGACCGTACAGCGGGGGTGGGAAATAGACAGAAGTGACCCGGTGGTGTGACCGGCGGGGCGTGAATTGCATTAGAGTCGGTGCGCAATAGCGGCCAAGGGCCGTTTAACTCCTTGTCCTACTTGCAGTTGCGTCGAGATCTGGGCGCGTGGCCAGTTCTGGCCGTAACAGCTTGCAGCCAAACGTTTTGTGACGAGTGACCCCGTATTGCGCACCGACTCTATTGCATTGCACCCCCCCTCACACCCCCCTGAAACGCAATTCCTGCGAGGAATTTGCATTTCAGGGGGACGTCGGGCGGCGCCAACCTCAGAGCCGGGCCGCCCGCACTGTCTAAATTTGTCTAACTCCAGACATCGCGTGAACGGTCACACGATCACTTCTTGAAGCCCTTGACCCACTCGTCGTAGCCCTTGGCGTAGGCATCGACCGTCTTGGCCGGCCCGACGAGGCGGATGTGGTAGATCTTCTCCGGCCCCTCGAACTGGTAGAAGATCGCCTTGTAATCCTTCTTCGGGTCGGCCTTGGCGCCGGGCTTGGTCGGCGCGCCGGCCCAGGTGCCGGAGATCTCCAGCCGCGTCACGTCGCTGCCGGCCACCTTGAAGTCGGTCACCTTGCCCTCATCGCCGCCCTTGAACTGGCCCTTCCAGCGGTCCACGTTCGCCTTCGCGCTCCCGCCGAAGCCGGCGAAGATCACCACCTCGGCGTCGTCCTTGTCGTCGCCCTTCTTGGGCAGCTTGAACTGGGCGAAACGCATCGTCGAGGGCGGCTTCTCCTTGACCCACGTCGCCGGCGTGGTCGAGGACAGATTGTCGAACATGACCTTGGTGCCCTTCTCGTCGGCGGCCCGGGCCGACAGGGCCATCAGGGCGAGAGTCAGGAACGCGCAGCGTCGCATGGATCGTCTCCGTGTGAGGGTCCGTCCCCATCAGTTAATCCCCCACGCGGGGCGGCGGCAAGGCGCCGGGAGAAGGCGAGCGGCACGGCGTGAGCGTGCCGTGTCTTCTCCAGGCGAGCGGGCCCCATAAGGGGCCCGAGTCTCCCCCAACCGCATAGGATGGGAGGGGCGGACCTGTCCTGACGCAAGGAGGCGCACCATGAACGCTCTGCTCGTCGCGCTCGCCCTGTCCGCCGGGCCGCACACTCCACCGCCGCTGCCGGCGCGGGCGGTGGCGCGGCTGGGGACATCCCGCTGGTATCACGGGCCGGGGGGCATTTGCTGCGTCACCCTGTCGCCGGACGGGAAGCGGGCCGCGTCCGCCTCCTCGGAGGACGTCATCGTTTGGAACTCGGCCACCGGCGAGCGGATCAGCGAGTACAAGACGCCGCATCCCATGTTGAATTGCCTCGCGTTCTCCCCCGACGGCGATCGACTGGCCGCTGCGGGCATCAGCTACGTCTTCGTTCACGACGCCAGGACGGGGAAGACGATCTGGATGGTGAAACAAGAAGAGTGGTTGCCCCACCAGCTCCTGTTCTCACCCGACGGCAAGCAAGTGCGGACGGCAAGTGGGGCGGAGGTGACGGCGTGGGACGCCGCCACGGGGAAGGTGTTGCGCAGCCGGGGTGAGGCTTCGTTGCGCGGCGTTCTGAAGGGCCGCGAGAAGGCGGCCAAGGCCGTCCCATCGCCCGACGGCAAGGTGATCGCCTGGCTCGTCGGGGTGCCTCCGGCTGACGCGGAAGGCGACGAGGCCCCGACACCGAAGACGCTCCTCCTGACCGACGCGAGCAGCAACAAACTGCTGTACCGGCTCGCCTTCAAAGCGGAGCAGCTCGGCTCGTTCGCCTTCTCACCGGATGGCCGGCATTTCCTGACCGGGCTCGTCGTGCATGACACGGTCACCGGCAAGAAGGTGTCCACGCTCGACGCCCCAGCGGAGTCAAGCGCCTGGCTCTCGCCGGATGGGCGCCATGCCTTCGTCGCCACCGAGGCCAAACTCCGTTTGCACGACATCAAGACGGGGAAGTCGGCACGCGACATCCTCGCCGGGGATTCGTCACCCACGGCCGGCATGGTTCCCCGCATAAACGCCCGCCTCGGGGGATTGCCAGGGTACTTTGATGGTCCCACGCAGCCCTTCTCCGCCGACGGCAAGAAGGTCCTGTTGGCCAACGAGACGACACTGCGCCTTATCGACACGACGACGGGCAGGGAGATGACCCCGTCCGGCCATCGCTCGCCCGTCACCCCGCACTTCTCCGCCGACGGGAAGACCCTTGTCACCTTCTGCACCGAGTCGCGCCGCCGTTGGGGCGTCCCCGATGGCCGCGCGCTCGGCAAGGAGATGCGGCACGGCGGCAGAGACGCCGAAGGCTATTACGTGTTGGCGGACAGCAACGACGGGAGGTTGCTCATCGACCAGGGAGAGAAGGCCGTCCGGCTGCGCGACACGGCGAGCGGGCGCATCCTCTGGCGGCTCGACGGGGAACACCCCTCGGATCTCGCCGCCGCCTTCTCGCCCGACGGGCGGAGATTGTTGCTCGCCTCCCCCAAGAAGCCGAGAGGTTTCACGATCCACGACACCAAGACGGGCAAGCGGCTCGGCCTCATCGAGACTCAAGGGTACTCCCAACCGACATTCTCACACGACGGAAAACTGGTTGCTTGTGCCGAGGACGCCGATGCCTTCCATCTGCACGACGGCTCGACGGGGAAACGCAGCCGGACATTGCGTCCGTCTCGACCGCTGCCGCCGCCCCCGCTTGACGGGGGACACAAGCCCATCGCAACCATGTCGTTCTCCTTTTCGCCCGAGGGCGAGCGGTTGGCGGTCTCCGGCTATCATGTCGCGGTCCGCCGTGATTCTCCCAACCACTCCACGCTGATCCTCGTCAGTCTGCCGACGGTCATTTTCCGGGTCAGCGACGGGAAGGAGTTGACGCGGCTCTACCCCGACCCGGAGAACAAGGACAAGGCCAGGCCTCCTTCCCACCTCGCGTTGTCCCCCGGCGGCCACCTGCTCGCCGTCGCCGACAAGAAGCTCGTCCGCCTCATCGAGGTGGCGAGCGGCCAGGTGCGGGCGGTCTTCGACGGCCACACGGACGGCGTCCACGGCCTCACCTTCAGCCCCGACGGCACGCTCCTCGCCACCGGGGGGAATGACAACGTCGCCCTCCTCTGGGACGTGGTCGGCCCCGCGAGCGGCGGCTGGGACGAGCTGCTGTCCGCCGACGCGAGGAAGGCCGGGGCCGCCGTGGCGGCCCTCGTCCGCTCCCCGGACAAGGGCGTCGCCATCCTGAAGAAGCACCTCCGCCCCGCCGAGCCACCGACGGAGAAGCAGCTCGCCCGCCTCATCGCCGGGCTCGACAGCGACGAGTTCGAGACACGCGACTCCTCCGCCGCCGCGCTGGCCCGGCTCGGCGAGCTGGCGGAGCCCGCCCTCCGCCGGGCGCTCAAAGCCTCGTCGGATCTGGAGGTGCGGGCCCGCCTCACGCGCCTCGTGGGGATGGCCGAGCGCGGGCCGCACCCCGAGACGCTGCGCGTCCTGCGGGCCGTCGAGGCCCTCGAACGCATAGCATCCCCGGAGGCGCGGCGGCTCCTGGCGTCGTTGACGAAGGGCGCCCCCGAGGCGCGGATCACCCTCGCCGCCAAGGACGCGCTGGCCCGGTTCGCCCGGCGTTGATGGCCCCGCATCCTCGCTGAGGAAAGGCGGTGCGACAGAGTCGGCCGGTGTACAATGAGGGAAAAGGAGGGGCCATGCCGAGGTTCACCCGCATCCCGTTGGCGCTACAAGGCGACGAAGCCCGGATCGCGCGCGAGTCGGGCCGGCGCGTGTCGGCGCACTGCGCGGGTGGCCAGGCGCCGGAGGCGACGCTGTCGATCAACGGCGAGACCCTCGCCCTGCCGCCGTCGGCGATGCCGCTGCTGGCGGCGATCCTGGGCGAGCTGGGTCAGGGCCACGGCGTCGCCCTTACGCCGGTCGGCGCCGAGGTAACCGTGGCTCAGGCAGGCGAGATCCTCGACGAATCAGGCGAGAGGATCTTGAGGCTCGTTCGGGACGGCAAACTGCCCGAGCGCGACGGCAAGATCCCCCTGGCCGCCGTACTGGATCACATGCGACACGAAGATGAGGCCCGCTCCGTCGCCTTGGCGGAGATGGTGGCGTTGTCCCAGGAATTGAACCTGCCATGAGCCGCCTCGTCGTGGTCTACGACGCGTGCGTGCTGTACTCGGCCGCGCTGCGGAACCTCCTCATGTACCTCGCGAAGTCGCGGATGTTCGGGGCACGCTGGTCGGCCGACATCCACGAGGAATGGATGCGCAGCGTCGAACGCGACTTCCCCGACCTCACCCGCGACAAGCTGGAGCGCACACGCCGGCTGATGGACGCGAACATCGAACGCGCCCTGGTCCTGGGGTATGAGCCGCTGATCCCGACCCTGACACTTCCCGACCCCGACGATTGCCACGTGTTAGCCGCGGCGATCCACGCGAAGGCCGAGGCCATCGTCACGCTCAACCTGAAGGACTTCCCGCCCGAGGCGCTCGCGCCGCACGGGATCGAGGCCATCACGCCCGACGAGCTGATGACCCGATTGCTGGCGCAGGATGAGGCCGGCGTCTGCGCCGCGGTGAGGGAGAACCGCGCGAGCCTGAAGAAACCGCCGATGACGCCGGAAGAGTTTCTCTCCCAGCCGTCGTTCGTCGCACTCCCACAAGCCGTGGCGCGGCTCCGGACGATGTCGGAACGGATCTGATCTGAGCGCCCGGTCAATTCGGGTGCGCCCCGCCCTCGCGCAGCCGCGTCCGCAGGTGCCCGCGCCGCGTTCCGCTCCTCGCCGTCGAGCTGCGCCCCCATCAGCTTCTGCAAGTGCGCCGGCTGCTTAACGACGGGTCGGAACGGGGCTGCGGACCGCTCGTCTCCCGTGTCGAGGGATATGCTGGCGGCGCCCGTGGCCGGCGTGGTAGGATGCCTGGAGGTTGCTGGAGGCATTGACCCGAGATGTGGTTGTTGCACGGGACGACGCGACGGCGGGCGGAAGCCATCCTGGCGGGCGTGCCCGACATCCGCTTCAAGGAGCCGGGCGGAGTGGTCGTCGCGGAGAATGTCTCATTCTGCGTCGAAGGGCACGTGAGTGTCCTCCGCCCCGCTGAGGTGTACGCCCGAGGCAAGGCCAGCGCATTCCCCACCGAAGGGGGCGCGGCCATCCTCGCCGTCAACGTGCCTGAGGCCGTCGTGGAAGCCGCCGCCCGCGAGGTGATGGGGCCCCTGTTGAGCTACCTCGCGGCGCGCACGGGTGACGAGGAGGAAGAGGCGCCGGACCTGCCCGCCTTGATCCGGCAGTACTTGTTTAGCGCCCCTTGCCGCCTGACGCCTCTGTCCCCAGAGTAGAGGGCGAGGCGACCCCGTCCAGCGAGGGCGCGATGGCAGGCATCAAGGTGTTCGACCCGGTGCAGGTCCCCGTCAGCTTCCTCGCCGAGCTGATCGACCTCCGCGCCTCCCTCGAGAAGCTCCGCCTGGAGAACGAACGCCTCCGCCTCGACAACGAGCGCCTCCAGCGCGAGCTCGCCGAGGCCCGCGCCCAGCTCGAGCTGGCACGCCGCTCCGCCAGGCGCCAGGCCGCCCCCTTCTCCAAGGGCGCCCCCAAGCCCGAGGCCCGCCGCCCCGGACGCAAGCCCGGCGACGCCCACGGCCGCCACGGCCACCGCCAGCCCCCCGACCCCGGCGACGTGGACGAGACCCACGAGGCGCCCCTGCCCGACGCCTGCCCCGGCTGCGGCGGCGAGGTCCAGGAGACCGGCGTCGCCCCCCAGTACCAGGCCGAGATCACGCGCAAGCCGATCGTCCGCCGCTTCAACGTCCACCTCGGGCGATGCGCCGGGTGCGGCAAGTGCCTCCGGGGCCGGCACCCCCTCCAGACCTCCGACGCGCTGGGCGCGGCCGCCTCCCAGCTCGGGCCCGACGCCCAGGCCGCCCTGGTCATCCTCAACAAGGACGCCGGCCTGTCCCACGGCAAGGCCGCCGCCGTGATGACCAGGCTCTTCGGCCTCCCCGTCACGCGCGGGGCCAGCGCCCAGGTCTGCCTGCGGGCGGCGACACGGCTCGGGGCGGCGCACGAGGAGATCATCGCCGAGGTGAAGGCCTCGCGCCTGATCGTGCCGGACGAGACCGGCTGGAGGGTCGGGGGGCATTCGGCCTGGCTGCACGCCTGGGTCGGCGAGCGGGCGACCTGCTACGCCGTCGACCCGCGCCGGAGCGCCGACGCGCTGGAGCGGGTGATAGGGATCGACTGGGCGGGGGTGTTGGCGCACGACGGCTGGGCGTCCTACGGGCGGTTCGAGTCGGCGACGCACCAGCAGTGCCTGGGCCACGTCCTGCGGAGGGCGCGGGACATGCTGGGGGACGCCACCGGGGGCGCGGTGCGCTACCCGCGCGAGCTGATCGGGCTGTTCACCGAGGCGATCCACCTGCGCAACCGCCACCTACGCGGGGAGGTGACGGGGAAGGATCTGGCGGCGGCGCGCGCGGGCTTCGACGCGCGTCTGAGGACGCTGGCGTATCCGACGCGCGCGGTGCCGGCGTACGAGACGCTGTCGCAGCACCTGTGGGATCATCTGGGCGAGTGGTTCGTGCTCCTGGAGCGGCCGTGGGTGGACGCGACGAACTGGAGGGCGGAGCAGGCGATAAGGCCTGCGGTGGTGAACAGGAAGGTGTGGGGCGGGAACAGGACTGAGGCGGGGGCGCAGGCGCAGGGCGTGGTCATGTCGGTGCTGCGGACCTGCTGGCAGGCGGGGCGCTCCGCCCTCGACTTCGTCAGCGAGAGCCTGCGCGCCTTCGGCAACGCACTCCTCCCCCGCCCCGTCCTCCTGCTACCGCGCTAAACAAGTACAATCCGGCAATGCCGAGGGGTGATCCAGTTCGACGAGGGCCGGCGTTGGATTCGTTGCTCGCGGGTTGGCCGGGCCTGCCGAAAGAGATTCGGAGCGTCTCATGAGCGGACAAGTCTCGACTCACGAACGGTTCATCGCCTCCTTCCGCCCGGCGGAGGGGGGCGTCGTCGGCGTGACCGACCACCTCCTTCATGATTGCGGGAGTGGGGCCGTCATCGAGTTCCGAGAAGGCCGGTGCATGCGCCGGCCCTTCGACGGGAGCGAGCCGGCCGAGGTGCCGTTGCCGAAGTCGGCCTTCCGGCTCGTCCTGGCGCGTGTCGCGGCCATGTGCCATGAGGCCTCCCCGGACTACGGGACGCCGTACAAGGGCTCGGGCCTGGTGAGGACGGGCGGCGTACCGTCAGGCACGTTCCGCGTGACTTTCCTCAACACGCCGGACGAACAGCGTCTGGAGGTCCGTCGCGAGGATGGCGCCTGAGCGGTAGCGCCACGCGACCCTGGCCCCTACCCTCGCCCGGTCAATTCGGGTGCGCCCCGCCCTCGCGCAGCCGCGTCCGCAGGTACCGCGCCCGCGCCGCGTTCCGCTCCTCGCCGTCCAGCTGCGCCCCCATCAGCTTCTGAAGGTGCGCCGGCTGCGTGTGGATGAACAGCTCGTTCACCGTGAAGATCGAGATGTCGTCGATCAGCTTCAGGTTGATCCCCAGACGCACGAACGAGAGCAGCTCCATCGTCTCCTCGCTCGTCATCATCGTCGCCGAGCAGAGGGTGCCGTGCGCCCGGCTGATCTTGTCCTGCAGGCCCTGCTTGTTCTCACGCAGCCAGGCCTGCCTCGCCTCGCGCTCGTACTTCACGATCTGCGGGATCACGCTGTGGATCTCGCTCAGGATCTGCCCCTCGCTCTTGCCCAGCGTCACCTGATTGGAAATCTGGTAGAAGTGCCCCGACGCCCGGCTGCCCTCGCCGTACAGCCCGCGCACCGCCAGGTTAATCTTCTGCAACGCCCGGAACACCTTGTCGATGTGCTTGGAGTGCTCCAGCGCCGGCAGGTGCAGCATCACGCTCGCACGCAGCCCCGTGCCCACGTTCGTCGGGCAGGCCGTCAGGTAGCCGTACTCGTCGCTGAAGGCGTAACTCACCCGCTGCTCCAGCAGGTCATCGACCCGGTCGATCTCCTGCCACGCCTCGTCCAGCGTGAACCCCGCCCGCATCACCTGCAGACGCAGATGGTCCTCCTCGTTGACCATCAGGCTGACCGTCTCGTGCGGGGCCACCGCCACCCCGCGCGGGCCGTCCGCCGTGGCCAGCTCGCGGCTGATGAGCTGACGCTCGACCAAAAGCTGCCGGTCCAGCAGCGACAGCGTCGGCACGTTGAGGTAGCCCAGACGCGGATTCATGTCGAGCTTGCCGATGCGCTCGCGCAGCATCGCCTCGATCTCCGCCTTCTGGAAGGCGCTGGCCCGGTTCGTGAACGGGAACGCGGCCAGGTTCCGCGCCAGCCGGATGCGGCTGGAGATGACGATGTCGGCCTCGGGCCCGGCGGCCCGCAGCCATTCACCGCTCGTGTGGGTCAGGTCATCCAGGTTCATCCGCGGCTTCCTTCGTGCGCAGCAAGTCTCGGATTCGGGCGGCCTCGGCGTAGTCCTCGGCGTCGATCGCCTTGCGCAGCGATTGACGCAGGGCCGCCACCTCGGCGAGGTGGGCCGGCGCCCGGCGCTTCGGAGCCTTGCCCGCGTGGCGCGTTCCCCGGTGGACGCGGTACAACAACGGCTCCAGCCCGCCCCGGAAGGTATTGTAGTCCTCCGGGCAGCCGAGGCGCCCCTCGGCGCGGAACTCCATGAAGCGGATCCCGCACACCGGGCACTCCAGCCGCGACAGCTCGTCCATCTCGGGGGCCAAGTGCTGCCCGATCAGCGACTGCAAGATCGCCGGTAGGCTCAGCTCCTTCTGCTGGATCAGGCCGCCCGCCTCGGCGCACGCGCGGCACAGATGCAGCTCGCGCTTCTCGTTCTGCACGAGCGTCGTCTGGTGCACGGTGGCGGGCTTGCCGCACTGCTGGCAGTTCACGGCTCAGCCCTCTTCGAGGCGGCGGATGCGGTCGCGCAGCCGGGCCGCCTCCTCATAGTCCTCGCGCGTCACCGCCTGCGCCAGCTGCCGCCTCAGCCCCGTCAGCTCCTCGGCGGCCTTGCGCGCCTCGGGCCGCCGCCGTGGCACCTTGCCCGAATGCCGCGTGTCGCCGTGGACACTCTCCAGGAGCTGCGCCAATTCCTCCTGGAACACCTCGTAGTCGTGCGGGCAGCCCAGCCGCCCCGTGTTCCGGAAATCGACGAACTTCAGGCCGCACACGTCGCACTCGCGCTGGGCGGAGGGGGCGTCCTCGTCGTCGGAGCGCGAGGCCTTGGGGGTGGAGGCCTTCTGCCCCGGCTGCGGGTCGGCGAGGTACTTGTGCGCGCACACCTCGCAGAGGTGCAGCTCCTCGATGTCGGCCTCGCTGTGGATCTCGGTGACGTGCCACGTCGCCGCGTTCGGGCACTTCTCGCACTTCATCGGCCTGCCTCCGCCTCTTTGCGCCATTCTAACAGGGGGGTGGGGGGTGTCAAGCACAGCGGCGGGCGGGTAAGATGGGCGTTGACGCGGGGAGGGATCGCTCATGTTGACGCTGGCGGTGGTGATGGCCTTGGGCGCGGCGCCGCCGGCGGTGTTGACGGCGGAGCAGGCACGGCTGTACCGCCGCTGCACCCTCCACATGGGCGTGGCCCGCTCGCAATGGGATACCGGCCGCGGCGACGACGCCGTCGCCACCTACCGCGAGGCCGTGGCCCTGATGGAGCGCCTCGCCGGCCGCGACAAGCGCGAGATGGCCAGCATGCTCTTCGAGCTGGCCACGTGGGAACGCCGGCGCGGCAACCCCGCCGCCAGCGTCGCCCTCGAACGCGCCACCTTCGAGATCGAGGAGCGGCTCTGGGGGCCGGGCCACTGGATGGCCGTCGATGCCCGCTGGCGCTGGCGCACCGCCGAACGCCTCGCCGGACTGGGCCGGGCCAAGTGCGAGGCGTTCGAGCTGGCCTTCCAGCAAAACAAGGACGGGCTGGAGCTGATGAGCCAAGGCAAGCCCGTCGAGGCGCTGGCCCTGTTCCGCGCCGCCCTCGACGGCTTCCGCGCCACGGTGGGCGAGACGAGCCCCTACACCGCCTCCGGGTACAATAACGTCGGCCTCGCCCTCAACGCCAGGGGCGCGGGGCGGGAGGCCCTCGGGCTCTACCGCAAGTCCCTGGCCATCCAGGCCGAGGTGCTGGGCGAGCGGCACCGCGAGTACATCACGTCCCTCCGCAACGTCGCCGGGGCGATCCGCAAGCTCGGCGACGACGCCGAGGCTCTCCGGCTGTGCCAGCAGGCGCTGCGCCTGAGCCGGCTCGTCTCGGGCCGCTACAGCGAGGACCACGCCACCAGCCTCAACAATGTGGCCGTCCTGCATAGCGCCCTCGACGACCACCGGGCCGCCCTCGCCACCCACGCCGAGCTGGCAGACGTCATCGAGGTCGTCTTCGGCGAGCAGGACCCCCGCTACGCCACCACGCTCGTCAACCACGCCGGCGTTCACGAGTCGCGGGGTGACTACGGCAAGGCGCTGCCGCTGCTCCGCCGCGCCCTGGCGCTGCGCAAGGCCCACCTCGGCGAACGCCACCCCGATTACGCCGCCTCCCACGTCTCCCTCGGCGTCGCCCTCCGCGACGCCGGCGACCACCCCGCCGCCCTCGCCCACCTGAACCGCGGCGTCGAGCTGGTCAGACGCTCCGCCGGCGTCCGCAGCCCCGCCCACGCCCGCGCCCTCGGCGACCTGGCCCGCCTCCGCCACGAGATGGGCGACCACAGCAACGCCATCCCCCTGCTCCGCCAGTCCCTCAAGATCCGCGCCGAGCTCTTCGGCCAGAAGCACCCCGAGTACGCCGACGGCCTCAACTCCCTTGCCGCCGTCTACAAGGACACCGGCGACGCGGCGGCCGCCCTCGCCCTGATGCGTGCGGTGGTCGAGATCCGCGAGGCGGCGCACGGCCACGGCCACCCCGCCCACGCCAACAGCCTGCACAACCTGGGCATGGTCCACCTGTCCCTGGGCGACCACGGGGCGGCCCGCGCCCACCTGGGGGCGGCCCTCTCCCTGCGTTCGGGCAGGCTCGGCGAGCGGCACCCGGGGACGATGCACGCGATGCACTCCCTGGCCAAGGCCCACCAGGAAGGCGGCAACCTCGGCACCGCCCGGCTGCTCGCCTGGCGGGCGATGACGGACCGCAAGGAGATTCTCGGCGAGCGCCACCCCGACTTCGCCGCCAGCCTCTCGCGTTACGCCTCCATCACCTACATGGCCGACGACGGCGAGGCCGCCATCCCGATGCTCCGCCGGGCCCTGGCGGTCCGCGAGGAGTTGCTGGGCGGCAGACATCCGACCACCGCCGCCGCCATGCACAACCTGGCCAGCGCCCTGCGCGACAACGGCCGCGCCGCCGAGGCCGCCCCCCTGGCCGGCAAGGCCGTCGCCCTGACGCTGGAGCACCTCCGGGTCAACGCCGCCTTCCAGTCCGACAGGCAGCAGATGGGCGGGGCCGCCGCCGTCCGCCACCACCTCGACGCCTACCTGTCGGTGCCTGGCGTGGCGGCCGACGAGGCCGCGCGGCACGTCCTGGCGTGGAAGGGGGCCGTCCTGCTGCGCCAGCAGCAGCGCCGCCTCTTCCTCCGCCTCGCCGCCGACCCCGCCGCCCGCGCCGCCGCCGCCGCCCTGGCCGAGACCACCCGGCTCATCGCCGCCGCGGCTGGCCGGGGGGGCGACGTGCGGGAGCTGGTCGTCCGCCAGGAGCGGGTGCAGGCCGACCTCGCTCGCCTCTCCGCCGACTTCCGCGAGGCCCGCCTGCGCGAGATGCCGGCCCCTTCAGACCTCGCCGAGGCCCTGCCTGAGGGGGCCGCCCTCGTCGATTACCTCATGTACACCCGCCACGGCCGCAAGGACGGGGCGCTACGCTCGCGCCCCTCTCTGCTGGCCTTCGTCCACCGCCGCGGCCGCCCCGCCGCGATGGTCGACCTGGGCGAGGCCGGCGGGCCGCTCAAGGCCATCGCCGACTGGCGCGCCGAGCTCTTGCGCCGCCGTCCGGCCCTCGTCCAGGCGGGGGAGGCCCGCCGGCTCCTGTGGGCGCCGTTGGAGAAGCACATCGAGGGCGCATCGCTCGTCCTTGTCTCGCCCGACTCGCTGCTGGGCTTCGTCCCCTTCGCCGCCCTGCCCGGCAAGAAGGCCGGCTCGTACCTCATCGAGGACGTGGCCCTCGCCGTCGTCCCCTTGCCGAGCGCGTTGCCGGGCATTGTGCGGCCGGCGGACAAGGCCGGCCGGCTCGCCCCGTCGCTCCTGGCGGTGGGCGACCTGCGCTACGACCCGCGCGAGGGCGACGCCGCCCCGCCCGCCGCCGAAGACTCCCGGTCGGCGCCGCGCCTCGGCCGCGGACGCTACGCCCGCCTGCCGGCCACCGCCCCGGAGATGGCTGCCATCGTGGACGCCTTCGGCCGCCTCTTCAAGAGCGGGACTGTCACGACACTCCGCGATGGCGACGCCACCAAGGCAGCCGTCCGCAAGGCGCTCGCCTCGGTGCGCTACGCCCACCTGGCGACGCACGGCTATTTCGCCCGCGCCGAGGCCGCCCCCCCCGCCCGCTCCCGGCCCCCCCTCGACCCCGAGCCGCCCCCCGTGCATCCCCTACTCTTGTCGGGATTGGCCCTCTCCGACGCCAACCGGGTGCCGAAGGAGGGCGAGGAGGACGGCATCCTCACCGCCCTCGAAGTCACCGAGATGGACCTCTCCAAACTGGAGCTCGCCACGCTGTCGGCCTGCGAGACCGGCCTGGGGATGCTCGCTGGCGGCGAGGGGCTGTTGGGCATGCAGCGTGCCTTCCACGCGGCGGGGGCGCGGACGGTGATCGCGTCCCTTTGGAAGGTCGATGACCGCGCGACGCGGCAGCTCATGGCCGACTTCTACACACAGGCGTGGGACACCCGGAAGATCATCAGCCGCGCCGAGGCCCTCCGCCAGGCGCAGCTCGCCATGCTGAAGGACGGCGTGAAGCGCGGCACGGTCAAGGAGCTGGAGGCCGAGAAGGCCACCCGCCGCGTCCCCCCGTACTACTGGGCCGCCTTCGTCCTCTCCGGCGACTGGCGCTGACCGCCACGGGGTGCCCATGGCCGAGACCGCCTTCCCCGTGCCCCAGTCCGCCGCCGAGGTCGCCGGCGCCCTCCGCCATTTCGGCCTCGCCCCCGCCGCGCCCCCCGGAATCGTCGAGGACGCCGCCCGCAAGGCCGCCGACGGCCCCGCCCTCCTCCGCGCCCTCGTCTCCGCCGGCCACCTCACCAAGTACCAGGCCAACGAGGTCGCCCGTGGCCGCGCCGCCGGCCTGTGCCTCGGCAACTACGTCCTCCTCGAGGAGCTGGGCCAGGGCGGCATGGGCAAGGTCTTCAAGGCCTTCCACCGCAACCTCGGCCGCGCCGACGCCGTCAAGGTCATCAACCCCGACGCCCTCGCCGGCCCCGACGCCGTCTCCCGCTTCCGCCGCGAGGCCCGCGCCACCGCCTCCCTCTCCCACCCCAACCTCGTCCGCGTCTACGACGCCGGCGAGGCCGACGGCCGCCACTACCTCGCGATGGAGCTTCTCGACGGCCTCGACCTCGGACGAGTCGTCGAGCGCGGCGGGCCCCTGGCAGTCCCCCTCGCCGTCCACGCCCTCCATCAGGCCGCCCTCGCCTTGCAACACGCGCACGAGCGCGGCCTCGTCCACCGCGACATCAAGCCCGCCAACCTGATGCTGGCGCAGGACGGCACGCTGAAGCTCCTCGACCTGGGCATCGCCCGCCTGCGCGCCGAGGAGGGCCAGATCACCCGCCTCACGTCCGCCTTCCGCGTCCTGGGCACCCCCGACTTCATGGCCCCCGAGCAGACCTACGACACCGGCACCGTGGACATCCGCGCCGACCTGTACTCCCTCGGCTGCACCGCCTACTTCCTGCTGGCCGGCAAGCTCCCGTTCCCCGGCGGCGACCTCGTCACCAAGATGATGCGGCAACGCACCGAGGAGCCGCCGCCCCTCGCCGCCCTGCGGCCAGGCACGCCGCCGGCCCTGGACGCCATCGTGTCCCGCCTCATGGCCAAGGACCCCTCCGCCCGCTTCCAGACGCCCGCCGAGCTGGCGGCGGCGCTCGCCCCGCTCCTCGCCGAGAACACCGCCTCACCCACCCTCCCACCGTTGCCGGCCGCGATGACGCCCACCGTCGTCCGGCAGGACACCCGCCGGGACACCACGCCGCCCCCACCCCCGCGGCGCCGCTGGTGGCCGATGATCGCCGCCGGTGCCGCCGTCCTCTGTGTGGCCGTCGCCGGCCTGGCCCTGATGTCGGGCCGGGCCCCATCCAACGGGAAGAAGGAAGGCCCGCCCGAGCCGCCCCCGGCGCCGGCCTCGTGGTCCGTCGGCAAGACCTTCGCCTGCGCCGGGCCGGCGGCGTTCGGCGTCCTCTTCCTGCCCGACGGCCGCCTGGCCGTCTCAAGCGGGCACTACGACACGCCGGCGAACAAGGGCGCCCTGGAGATGCTGGGCCCGGAGACAGGTCAGCGCACCTCCCTGCCCTACGACGGCCCGTCGTTGAGCCGGCTGGCCCTGCTCGACGACGGGCAGATCCTTGCCGCCGCGACGGGCTGCTGCGCCATCGAGGGCCGCCCCCTGGAGGGCCGCATCTCCTTCTTCGGCGTCAGGTCCGGCACCGTCTTCCGGAGTGTCGCCACGCGGGTGACGACCATCGGCAGCATGGTGGCGCCGGCGCGGGGTGAGTGGCTCGCCGTCAGCGGCCGCGAGGGCGGCGTCGAGATCATCGGCCGGGGCGGCGGCCCTCCCCGATGGATCGTGCCCATCGGCGGCAAGCCGGCACGCTGCACGGCGCTGGCCCTCTCCGATGACGGCAAGCTGCTGGCGTGCGGCGGCTTCGACGGCACCCTGCGCGTCTTCAAGACGGCGACGTGGGAGTCGGCCTACGAGTACGCCCCCCAGTGGAAGGCGTTCGTCAGCGGGCTGGCCTTCCAGCCGGACGGCAAGCGCGTCGTCGGCGTGACGGGCGTCGAGGTGGACGTGGCCGGGCCGGCGCGTCTCCGCGTCTGGGACGTGGCCCGCCGCGAGATGGAGTGGGAGGAGCGCCACGGCGGCTACCACGGCCACGGCCTGGCGCTCTCGCCGGACGGCCGCACCCTGGCCACGAGCGACCAGCAGGGCACGATCCGCTTCTGGGACTTGCAGGAGCGGCGTCTCAAGGCGACGCTCCTCGACCCGGAGAAGTCGCTGCCGTGGGGCCTGTCCTTCTCCGCCGACGGGCGGACGCTGGCGCTGGCGCGGCAGAACGGCACCGTGCGCCTCTTCCACGGCGGGGACGGCCCCTGACCTTGCCGGGGCCGACGGGGGTGCGGATAACAACACGCATCATCACCAGGAGGCCCCGACGATGTCCGCCGAAGCACGCCTGAAGGAATTGGGGATCACGCTGCCGTCCCCAGGCCGGCCGATGGCCAAGTACAAGATGGCCGTCCGCGTCGGCAACACCATCTACCTCTCCGGCCACGGCCCCGTCAAGGTGACGCCCGAGACGCCCGTGACGGGCCGCTGCGGCCAGGACTTGACGCTGGAGCAGGGCCGCCTGTCGGCGCGTTCGGTGGGGCTGAACCTCCTGGCGACGCTGCGCGACCAGCTCGGCACCCTCGACAAGGTGAAGCGGCTCGTCAAGACACTGGCGCTGGTCAACAGCACCAACGACTTCCACGACCACCCCAAGGTCATCAACGGGTACTCCGAGCTGATGGCCGATGTGTTCGGCGAGGACGCGGGCGTCGGGGCCCGCAGCGCCATCGGCACCAACGCCCTGCCGGGCAATATCGCCGTCGAGATCGAGGCCATCTTCGAGGTGGAGTGAAGCCATGAGCGTCAAGGGCATGCGGGCGGCGGTTCTGGTGGAGCAGCAGTATCAGGAGATGGAGGTGTGGTACCCCGTCTACCGCCTGCGCGAGGCGGGGATGGAGGTCACCCTCGTCGGCCCCGAGGCCGGGCACACCTACCCGAGCAAACTGGGCTACCCGTGCAAGAGCGAGAAGGCCGCCAGGGACGTGTCGGCCGACGACTTCGACGTGATCGTCATCCCCGGCGGCTTCGCCCCGGATTACCTCCGCCGCCACGACGCCATCCTCAAACTCGTGTCGAACATGGCCGAGCAGGGCCGGGTGGTGGCGGCCATCTGCCACGGCCCGTGGGTGCTGTGTTCGACGCAGGCGCTGAAGGGCCGCAAGGCGACGTGCTTCTTCGCCATCAAGGACGACGTGATCAACGCCGGCGCGACGTACACCGACGCGGAGTGCGTCCGCGACGGCAACCTGATCACGAGCCGCAAGCCGGACGACCTGCCGGCGTTCCTGAACGCGATCCTGCAGGCGGCGGGGCAGTTGAAGCCGGCGCGGGTCTGATCCGGCGTCCGGGAGGCCGGGTGGTGAAGGGCTGGCGGATCGCGCTGATGCTGGGGGCCTACATGAGTGCGTTGGCACTTGTAGCCAGCGGCACCGTATGGGTCACTGGGCATCAGAAGCAAGGGTTGGTGCCGCAGCACGCCATCGTGACGACCTACGGCGCGCTCGGCGCCCTCGTCCTTGCCCTGTCGTGGGTGTCAGGGGCGTGGGCGGTCCGGACGGCCGGCTCCGCCTGGGGTGCCTTCTGGAAGGGGACGGCCGCCACTTTTGCCTTGAATTATCTGGTGCTGGCCGGCGGTGTCGCTGCCGGACTCTCGATCCTGGAGCTCTCAGGACGCCCGGTGGTTGAGTGGAGAGGGCTTGCTCTGTACCTGGTCGTCTTCGTCGAGGTTACCTTGATCAGTCTCGTCACCTTCCTCCCGCTGGGTGTGCTGGTGGGGTTGGTCTGCGCGGCGGCATTCTGCTGGAAGGCGCCGCCAGGCGTGGCCGCTCCGGATGAGCAGAGCTGATGGCTTCGTGTCCATCCCGGCCGGGCTTCCCCACCGGCGTGCTCGTTCAACCGCCCGCGTCCCGAGACGCGAATGGGTGCGCGTGAATGTCCGCCCCGATCCGCCCCGCTGATGACTCCGCGTCGCGTGGCGGCAGACAGCCAGGGGCCCTCGGCTCACGCGCCCGCCGAGTACTTCGCCTGCGGCGTCCTGTGGACCACCGCCTTGCCGTGCGCCTGCAGCGACGCCACCTCCGCCTGCAACGCCACCACCGCCGCCGAGGTGTCCGCCACCTCCAGGGAAATCGTCGCCTCCCACGAGCCGCCCGGCGGCAGGACGCGCACGCGGCCCTTCTCGCGCTCGAACCCCTTGAAATTCGGGTAGCCCGTCGCCGGCTCCAGGCCCGTGACGTACCCCTCCTCCAGCGCCATCGTGTTCTTCCACACCGTGAAGCACGGAAGCGGCCCCGTGTCCCACCGCAGGCACACCGCCCTGTCCGCCGCCGCGTTCACCAGCAACGCCATCGTCTGGCCGCGGCCGTCGGGCAGCAATTCGTAAACGTACACCTGCTCGGAGAATCCGGGCACGGGGCCGGCGTAGGAGTCGTGCGTGCCGATCCCCTCGGCGGCGCGGGCGGTCAGCGGGGCCATCTCCCGGATCGGCGCCAGGACGCGGCTGCCGGCGCCCAGGAACGGCGGGCCGAGGTTGAAGTGGTAGAGCAGCTGCATCTCCGCCGGGCGGGCGCCGCGGTTATCGACGCGGTCGTGGATCACCAGGCGGTTCGACCCCGGGACGGTCGTGTACCGCGTGCGCAGGCGGAGCTGCGGGAAGAACAGGGCGCCCTCTTCCACCTCACCGTACACGCTCAGCTCGTGCGGCGGGTCGAGGCTGACGGACACCTCGACGGCGCTGGCCGGCTGGTTGGCGATGCGCCCGTGCTGCGACAGCGTCTGCCCGTTGTCGACGCCCGGCGGGCCGTTGGACGCCAGCCCGCAGCGGGCGAGCATCTCGTCGAAGCCGTCGAGCCAGCCCAGGCCGCCGCGTCCGGCGAGGTTGACGAACTTGGGATGGACCGGCCCCTCGACGGGGGCGCGCCAGCCGAGGGCGAGGCCGTGGTAATCGCCGCGCCACAGGCCCATGCCGCGGGTGGGCAGGATGGAGACGGACAGGGCGCCGTTGTGCAGCTCGATGAGGTCGATGCCGTCGCGGAGGCCGCCGCGCAGGGTGCGTTTGCGGATGCTCCAGTCGTGGGGGGTGGCGAGGCGGAGGGAGTCGTTGCTGGCGGAGAAGCTGTCCAGCCACACCTCGCCGTGGGCGTCGGTCAGGACCCAGGTCTTCTTGCGGTTCATCCATTCCCCCGAGGCGGTCCGGCGGCAGGTGCGGGATAGCTAATAGCGTAGCACGGCCGCCCCCGGCGGCAAGGCTAGCCCCCCGGCCCCGGGGCCTCCCCACGCCGCTGCAGCTCGAGGTACAGGGGCGGGGCCTGCGGGGCGTCGGTCAGGTAGGGGATCGTCACCAGCTCGCCCCCGTTGCGCGTGATGAGCCCGCGCAGCGACGCCTCCGGGGGGTCCGGCGCCAGAGTGCGGACGCTCCCGTCGCAGAACACGACGGGGGCCCCGATGGCGGACACCCCCAGTTTCGTCAGTGGCGTTTTCGCGTCGAACGGCAGGTCGTCCGGGCAGGTCCACGCCACGGGCTCGGCCGCCTCGGCGAGCAGCAGGGTGTTCGAGGTGCCGTCGTAGATCTCGTTCAGCGGCACCCCCCCACGCCGGCCCGGCCTGCGCTCGAATACGGTGCCGGGGCCGACGAACGCCCGGTAGTGCGTCATCCCGGGCATGGGGGTGGTGATGCCAGGGGCCATGAAGATCCGGGGCATCCTGGCCAGCAACTTCTTGTTGTGTGCGCTGTCCCACGGCTCGTCGAGCCTGAACTCCTTGTACAGCTCGCCCTCCTCGATGTACGGCAGGATGGCCACACGCCAGCTCAGCAGCGGCTTGCCGTCGCCCGTGCCGGTGGATGTCAGTGCGGGCGGGGGCAGCGACTTGTGCTGATCCTGATAGATCAGTATGGCCAACGCGAGCTGCTTGAGGTTGTTCTGGCTTTGGGTGCGATCGGCGATGCGGAGCGGCGGCCCCTTCTGAGGCCCGCCCACCCCGGGCCCGGCCAGCCCGGCGAAGTCCAGACGCAGCCGCCCCCCGCGGAACCGGTAGCCGACGCGGATCGGCACCTTCTCGCCTCGGGGGTAGAGCAGCAGCTGCTTCTTCGCGACGTCGATCCGGAACGTGCCGGCCAGCGAATGCTCATCCTTCCCCTTCTGGCGGACCTCGAAGTCACGCTCGCCGACACGCAGCTCCATCTCCTCCAGCTCCTTGATCGGCAGCGGCTTGCCGTCCAGCTCGGCCAGACGCGCCACCCACTCGCCCCGTAGCTGCTCCAGGTCCTCGCGCTCCAACGCATCTCCTGGGGCAGGGCGCTCCCCTCCCCGGCCGGCCCCGGTATCCGGCCGCGTGAGGGCCCACCCGCCCCAGAGGGCCAACGGCAACAGGAGGGCCGCGGCGGCCACGATCCGCCGCCACGGCCACACCCGCGGGGGCGGCGCGGGCAGACGCGACTGGTCGCGCACATCGCCGTGGGTCTTCACCTGCGTCTCGCAGTCCGCCAGGAGGTCCGCCACCTCGCGGGCGCTCCTGAACCGCTTCCCCGGGTCCTTCTCATGAAGTTTGGCGACAACGCGGCACAGCCACTCGGGCACGCCGGGCACCGCCTCGCGGAGGGGCGGGGGGTCGTCGTCGGCCACGCGCTTCAACACCGCGGGCGTGCTGTCGCCTCCGAACGGTGGCCGCCCGGCCAGCATCGCATACAGGACGCTGCCGAGGCTGAACAAGTCGGCGCGGCCGTCCACCGCCTCGCCGCGCGCCTGCTCGGGCGCCATGTACATCGGCGTGCCGGCCACCGCCCCACTCCGCGTCAGGCTGGCGTCGTCCACCGCCCGCGCCAGCCCGAAGTCGGCGATCCTCGCCCGATGCTGGCTTGCGTCGATCAGGATGTTCGACGGCTTGATGTCCCGATGGACCAGCCCGGCGGCGTGGGCGGCCGCCAGACCCTCCGCGACCTCCCTGGCGATCCGCACCGCCTCCGCGACGGGCAGGGATCCGGCCCGGCCCAGCCGCTGCTGGAGCGACTCGCCGGGCACCAGCTCCATCGCCAGGTGCGGCAGCGGCTCCTCCTCGACCTCGTAGACCGCCACGACGTTCTCGTGCCGCACCGCCGCCGCCGACCGTGCCTCGCGCAGGAAGCGCTTGCGGGCCTGCGGCACGGCGGCCAGCGACGGGGCCAGCACCTTCACCGCGACATCCCGCTGGAGCCGCCCGTCGAAGGCGCGGTAGACGACGCCGAAGCCGCCCCTGCCGAGGACCTCCAGCATCTCGTAGTGCCGCAGCCGGCCCAGCGAACCGGGACGCCCGCCGGGCGCGAGGAAGGCGAGGGCCTCGTCGCCATCGCCCGCGGGCGCCCCTTCCGTCCGCGTCGCGCCGGCCTCCCCCGCATCCGGTCCGCCGTATGCCATCGTGGGGCCGGTCCCGGGCGGGGTGAGGAAGCCGCCGGCGGCCTCGTGCGAGCGGAGGAGGCTTTCGACGCGGACACGCAGGGCGTCGTCGCCGGCGCAGTGCCTGTCGAGGAAGGCGGCGCGGCCCTCCGCGTCGGGGAGGTCGAGCAGGGCCAGGAAGATGTCGCGCTCGTTCATGGCAAGCCACCAGGGCGTTGACCGTCTCATCCACCGGCATGCTAGGGGCCATCGGCACGGCGCGACAAGGCGTCAGCGTTTCGTCGGGCCGTCCGCCATCAGGCCGGCGACGTACCTCCGCCACGCGGCGTAGCCCGGTGATTGGCGCCACGCTTCGTAGGGTGCGCCCGGCCCGACGAGGGACACGTCCGCCCCGAGGTCCTTCCCTCCGGCACCCTTGCCCTTGCCGGGGCTGTCCTTCGTCAGGCGGAAGGCGGACGCGGGCAGGCCGGCCCGCGCCTCGGGCGTCATCCCCAGCACGTCGCCGCCCTCGAAGCGCGGCACCCCCACCAGCGGGGCCGCGCCGGCCTTCCACGGCTTGTTCCAGTCCTCCGGCAGCCGGAACGCCTTGCCGCCGGGCGGTTGGTTGGCCTCGTAATCCCAGAACATCCGCGCCGCCGGGCCGACGAGGAGGCCCCCGGAGCGCCAGTGCCAGCACCGCAGGAACCGCAGCGGCTCCTCGGGCCCCTCCTTGTCGTCGTAGCGCCACAGGGCGAGGAAGTTCCCCCGGCCATACAGCACGCTGCCGCCCACGTCCAGCGTCACCTCGG
Source organism: uncultured Alcaligenaceae bacterium (assembly GCA_964630925.1). Taxonomy (GTDB): domain Bacteria; phylum Planctomycetota; class Planctomycetia; order Gemmatales; family Gemmataceae; genus RGDT01. The sequence goes on along the minus strand of CAZVZK010000023.1, from coordinate 41,405 downwards.
GGGGCACCTTGCCCTCGGGCGGGCTCTTGCCGGTGTGCCCCCAGTAGAGGCCCAGCGCGGAGGTGGTCCCCAGGACGGTGCTGTCACGGACGGACAGGGCCGCCTTGCCGGGGGGGCGCGACCAGACATGGGTCAGCAGGCCGGCATGCCCGCACAGCACGGACTGATCGACCACGGAGCGGCCCCCGCCCGTGTAAGGCTGCCAGATGAACGCGCTGCCGTTGCCGATCAGCGACGAGTGGCGGACCTCGACGCGGGCGGCGCCGCCGTTGAGGACGTGCCCGCCGCCCGCGTTTGCCAGACGGCAGTGGTGGGCCAGCACCGCACCGGGGCCGCGCATCACCAGGAACAGGCTGGAGGGCCTCTCGCAGCGGGCCCGGATGTCCAGGCCCTCCAGGGCGAGAACGTCGTGGACGCGGACGCGGGTGTCGTCGAAGCCGGCGGCCGGGACCAGCTCCAGCACGGGGCGGGAGCCGTCGCCCGCCCGGATCGTCAGCGGCCTGTCCACCGAGAACGCCTTGACGTCGAACGGCCCGTCGCCGCGGACCTCGATGACGGCGCCCGCCGGGGCGGCGGCCAAGGCCTCGGCCAGGGTGGCGAATTGCTGCTGCTTCGTAAGCTCCGTGGCGGTGACGACGAATGGGCGTGTCGCGGGAGGCTTCGCCTTCAAGTCCCCGACGAGGGCGATCCGGAAGCCGATCCCCGCGTCCGTCAAGGCCGGGGAGCCGAAGGCGCGTGCCGCACAGCGAGAGAACCACCGCGGCCTGTACCACGTCCCGCCCCGCTGGACCCGCGTGCCCGGGATGCCGCCCTCGTCCGCGCACCACTCCCAGACGTTGCCGAGCATGTCGTGCAGGCCCCAGGCGTTGGCCTGCTTGCTGCCTACGGGCCGCGGCTGCCTCGTGTTCTCATTCGTCCAGGCGATGGCGTCGGCCGACGCCGGGTCGTCTTCCGGCCCGTAGAGGCCCGACGTGCCGGCCCGCGCCGCGTGCTCCCATTGCCGCTCGTCCGGCAGGGTGTACCGCCTCCCTTCCTTCTTGCTCAGCCAGGCGCAGAATGCCATCGCGTCGGCCCAACTGACGTGGGCCACCGGGTGGTCGTCCTCGGATTGCCACGGGCCGGGCGAGGACCATGTGTGCTCGGGCCTCCGCACCCAGCGGCCCTCATGGAAGCTGAATCCGCCCACCCCGGACTTCTCGGCGTCCGTGCGGTGGCCGGTGGCGGCCACGAAGGCGCGGAACTGGGCGACGGTGACCTCGTGGCTGGCGAGGTAGAAGGCGGCGTCGAGCCGGGCCCGAGCCCTGGGGGCTTCCGACCGGACATTCCGTGCATCGTTCATGTCCTTGATGTCGGTCAACAACTTGAGGATGTCATCCGCGCCCGTGCCCACGTCGAACCCGCCCGGCGGGATGAGCCGCATACGCATGCGGGCGGAGTTGACGAATTCGGCCGGCACGCCGAGATGCCTCGCCCACCCCTGCTGGAGCTCCCTGGCCCTGGCCGGCGTGAATGGGGCGTCGGCGGGTGGCGGGAGCATCTCGCGGATCTCGATCTTCCGGAACGCCACCTTCGTGCCGGGGTTGATCTGGAGGCGCAGCGCGCCGCGGCCCAGGTGCTTGCCCGCGTCCGGGTCGGTCACGTCGGCGGTGACCCTCTCGCCCACCTTGAACTTGAAACGCCCCCCCCGCGCCGACATCTCTACCCGGTGCCAGCCCTCGGCCCGTACAGGGTCGTCCTCCGCCTCGCGGCAGAGGTAATGGCGGAGGACGTTGCTGTATAACGGCCCGCACACGTCCCAGCGGTAGCCCTTCCAGACGCCGGGCCCCGGCTCGGTGCGGAAGTTGACGTGCGCCCACCCCGCCTCGATGCGGACCTCGAAGCGCAGATCGAAGTCGCCCGGCTCAGGGCCGGCCAGGCGCAGGAAGGCCGCCCGCGGCTCGGCCTTCGCCAGCTCGCCGTGCAGCTCGCCGTCACGCACCTTCCACGCCGGCGGGCCGCCGCCCAGCACCCAGCCCGTGAGGTCCTTGCCGTTCAGCAACGGCACCCAGCCCTCGTCCTCCGCCGTCGCCAGCGGCGTGACCTCGAAGCCCTCCAGCTCGGCCGAGAACCGGTCGCTCCACCCGCCGCGGACGGCCACCACCCCGACGCTCACCGCCTCGGGCAGCCTCGGGGCCGGCAGGAGCAGCGGCTCCGACCACGCCACCCCGTCGGCGCTGGCGCGCACGGAAACCGTGTCCCCACGCCGCTCCAGCTCCAGATGGCTTGGGGCGGCGGGGTCGCAGCGGCGCAGGCCTTCCGGGGCTGCCGCGGACGCCTCCTGCCCCGGCCGGAAGGCGACGACGTTGTGGGTCAGCTCCGGCTTGCCGCCGGCGTCGGTCCCTGAGGTCCGCCCGACGCGGACGAAGTGCTTCTCGTCCTTCCACAGGAAGAGATCGACGCTGCGGTACGACGCCCCGGGCGGGCCGGCCGGGGCGGCGGGGAACGGCAGCACCTTGACCCGCACGCGGAAGTCGCCGCGCACCTCGCGGGTGAGGCGCGGGGCGTTGTACACCTTGTACCACGCGCTCAGGTCGCGGTACTCCACGGGCGGCGTCAGCCGGAGGCGGCCGCCCTCCGTCTCCACCTTGCAGCCGCCCTCGGGGTCGATGACGCGGCCCCAGCCGGGGACTTCACCGCCCTCGGCCGGCTTCCAGCCGCCCCCGGCGAGGCCGAGCGTGAACCGCACGCTCGCCTCGCTGTCGGCCTCGACCCGCACCGCGGTCTCCTGGAGGACCCCCCCGGCCTTGGTGACCCGCACCCGATACGAGCCCGCGGGCAGCCGGAAGACATGGACGCCCCCGGAGCCCGGCGCCGAGTCGGCCACCCGGCCGCCCTCCACGACGATGTTGGTCTCGCGGTCGTCCACCTCGACCCGGAGCTTGCCCCAGGCCACGACGAGGCCGAGGGCGCGGCCCAGCGCCTCCAGGTGGCCGGTGCCCCAGGCCAGCAGCGTCAACACGCCGAGGGCCCACAGGACGGCGGCCGCCCGCCAGAGGCCCCGCCGGGGCGGCGGCCCGCCGGGGATACGCGAGAAGTCCTTGATCGCCCCGTGCGCGCGGATCTGCGCCTCGCAGTCCGCCAGCAGATCCGCCACCTCGCGTGCCGTCTGGAAGCGCTTCCCCGGCTCCTTGGCGTGCAGCTTCTCCACGACCCGGCACAGCCACTGGGGCACCTCGGGGATGACCTCCCGGATCGGCCGGGGGGCGTCCTCCGCCACACGCTTCAACACCGCGGGCGTGTTCTCCGCCCGGAAGGGCGGCCGGCCCGCCAGCATGACGTACATCACGCTGCCCAGGCTGAACAGGTCGGCCCGCTGGTCCAGCGCCTCCCCCTTCGCCTGCTCCGGCGCCATGTACATCGGCGTGCCGGCAACCACGCCGCTGCGCGTCAGGCTGGCGTCGTCCGCGGCCCGCGCCAGCCCGAAGTCGGTGATCTTCACCTGCCCCGAGGCGGCGTCCAGCAGGATGTTCGACGGCTTGATGTCGCGGTGGACCAGCCCTTTGTCGTGGGCGGCGGCCAGGCCCTCGGCGATCTGCCGGGCGATCCGCAGCGCCTCGCCGGCCTCCAACGGCCCGGTGCGGTCGATGCGTTCCTGGAGCGTCTCGCCGGGAACCAGCTCCATCACCAGGTAGGGCAGCGGCCTCTCCTCGACCGCGTACACCTGCACCACGTTCTCGTGCCGCACCGCCGCCGACGACCGCGCCTCGCGGAGGAACCGCTTGCGCGCCGGCGAGGTCACCGCCAGGGCGGGCGACAGCACCTTGACCGCCGCCACGCGCTGGAGACGCTCGTCGAAGGCGCGGAAGACGATGCCGAAGCCGCCGCGGCCCAGCACCTCCAGCACCTCGTGGTGGCCCAGCCGGCCCAGCGAATCCGGCCGGCCGGGCGGCTCGAGGAAGCCCAGCGCCTCGTCCTCGGGGGCGTCGGCCCCGGCGTCGAGCGTCTGCGTCGGGCCGTCGCCCGCCAGGGGATCGGGCGCGAGGAAGCTGCCGGCGGCCTCGTGCGAGCGCAGCAGCGACTCGACGCGGCCCCGCAGGGCCTCGTCGCCGGCGCAGGCCCGCTCCAGGTACGCCGCCCTCGCCGCGGCGTCGGGGATGTCGAGAAGGGCGAGGAAGATGTCGCGCTCGTTCACTGGCCGGGCCTCCGAGGCGTCCGCCCCTCCATGCGCCGCCGCGCCGGGAATCACGCCATCTTTTTATGGACCGCCGGGGGCCTCATCCCGGGACGACAGGTCGCGGTACAGCCAGGCGCGGGCGTAGGCCCAGAGGCGGTCCGCCGTCCGCGGCGAGGTGCCCAGCGCCTGGGCCGCCTCGGGGATGGATAGGCCGGCGAAGTAACGCAGCTCGACCAGCCGGGCCGCCTGTTGGTCCTCCGCCGCCAACCGGGTGAGTGCCTCGTCGAGCGCCACGAGGTCGTGGCGGGGATCGGGCGCCTCCGGCTGGGCCGCGTCCAGATCGACGCGACCCAACCCGCCGCCGTGCTTCTCGCGTTTCTTGCGCCGGGCGGCCTCGACGAGGATGCGGCGCATGGCCTCGGCGGCGGCCGCGAAGAAGTGCCCGCGTCCGTCCCAGCGCTCGGCGTCGGCCGGCCCGACGAGACGGAGATACGCCTCGTGGACCAGGGCGGTGGCGTCGAGCGTGTGGCCGGGCTTCTCGGCGGCCATGCGTGCCTCGGCGAGCCGCCGCAGCTCGTCGTAGACAAGGGGGAGGAGGTCGGCGGCGGCCCGCCGGTCGCCAGCCGCCGCCGCGTCCAGGAGCCGCGTCACGTCGGACATGGACCGTTCAACCCTGCACCGGCGACCCCGGCCGGTAACCCTCGGACGGCGGCGTGCCTCCCGGCGGGGCCTCCGGAGTGACCCCCGCCGGCGCCGGCCCCGCCGGCGGCGTCAACGCCTCGCGCAGCGGGTACAGGAGCAGGAGCAGGACGAACGCCATCCCCAGCGACAGGCCGGCCATGAGGAGGAAGAACGTCGAGTGCAGCCAGTACTCCCAGTACACGCCGATCATCGTCAGCTTGTTGCCGATGGCGGTGGCGACGAACCACCCGCCCATCATGATCCCGCGCAGACGCTCCGGCGCGACCTTGGCGACGAGCGCCAGCCCCATCGGCGACAGGCACAATTCGCCCGCCGTGCCGATGCCGTAGGCGGCGATCAGCCACCACGGCGACACCTTGAAGATGTACTTCTTCTCATCCGTGGCGAGGCCCTCGCCGATGAGGGCGGCCTGATAGAGGAGCAGGAAGGAGGCCGCGGTCAACAGCATGCCGATGCACATCTTGGTGGGCGTGCTGGGCTCGACGCCCCAGCGGTTGAGCAGGCCCCAGAACCACACCAGGGGGAAGGTGAGGAGGATCACGAACCCGCCGTTGATGGAGTTGGCGATGATGCCTGTCACCTCGTACCCGAACGTCTGCTTCCAGGCGGTGTTCTCGTCGGCCCAGTAGGTGAGCGTCGAGCCGTTCTGGTGGAAGACCATCCAGAAGACGATGACGACGCAGAAGATGACGACCAGCCCGCCGACGCGCTTCCACTCCGGCACCGGGTCCGGCGCGACCACGGCGGCGGCCTTGTGGGCCTGCTTGTCCTCGACGTAGCCCCAGAACGACCACAGGGTCATCACGGAGACGACCATGCCGAAGGCGGCGACGGCGAAGGCGACGTGGAAGCCGAAGTAGCCCTTGACGATCTCCATGACGATCGGCGCGAGGAACGCGCCGACGTTGATGCCCATGTAGAAGATGTTGTAGGCGCGCTCCTTGAGCGGGCTGCCCTCGGGGTACAGGTTACCCACCATCGCGGAGACGTTGGGCTTGAAGAACCCGTTGCCGATGACGAGGCAGGTCAACGCGGCGTAGACGGCGGTGAGGTCGCGGAACGAGAGCAGGCCGTGGCCGGCCATGAAGAAGAAGCCGCCGATCATCACGGAGCGGCGGTAGCCGAGGCCCCAGTCGGCGATGAGGCCGCCGATGAGGGGGCTGGCGTAGACGAACATCATGTAGTTGGCGTAGAGGCCGGTGGCCTGCTCCTTCGACCACCCGAACCCCTCGGCGGGGTCCTTGAGATAGAGGGTGAACATCGCCAGCATGGAGTAGAAGCTGAAGCGCTCCCACATCTCGGTGAGGAACAGGACCGCCAGCCCCGGCGGGTGGCGGTCGAGCGTCAGCGGCTTGGCGGCCATGCTCACTCCTGGGCGTAATCCTTCGGGACGTAGAAGAAGGCACGCAGGCCGAACAGGACGGCGGCCCCGCCCATCAGGTAGGCGAAGATCCAGAAGAAGTCGGTGAGCGGCAGCTTCTCGAAGCCGGCGAGGAACGCCACCAGCACGTTACCCAGCGACACGGTGAGGAGGAAGAAGCCCATGATGGTGGACTTCATCTTCTTCGGCGCCTGCGTGTAGGCGAACTCCAGCGCGGTGATCGACACGAGCACCTCGCCCAGCGTGATCAGGAAGTAGGGGATGAGCTGCCAGGCGATGCCCACGACCCCCTTGCCGGAGTCACCGATCCACCCCTGAAGGACGGCCACCGAGACGAACGACAGGGCGGTGATGAACATGCCGATGGTCATGCGGCTCAGGGCGGAGAGCTTGTAGCCGGCCCGCTCGAACCCGACGTAGGCGAGGTTCACCAGCGGGATGAGGACCATGACCATGAGCGGGTTCAGGGCGGGGATCTGCGAGGGCAGCAGCTTGCCGTCCCACGTCGTGCCGAACGTCGAGTTGATGGCCGACAGCAGCCCGCCGGTGATGAACGTGAGGTTCATGTCCTCGGCCTGGCGGATCCACGTCGACGAGTGCTGGTCGAACAGCGCCCAGAAGACGGAGATTAGGAAGAACACCGACAGCACCTTGAGGACGGCGATGGGCCCCTCGGTGGCCTCGCGGCCGAAGCGGGCGACGGCGGGCCGCCAGAACCAGCCGAGGTCGTCCTCCTTCTTCGCCGGGGCCGGCCCCGACCTGCCCGAGAAGAGGGCGCCGAAGGTGTAGACCATGATGGCCAGGAAGCCGTCGTCGGCCTTCATCTTCTGGCGGACGAGGAACAGCCACAGGCCCACGGCGAGGAAGGCGGCGGAGATGACGAGGAGGATCACCCAGTACAGGCCGGCAACCCCGGCCGCCGCCAGCATCCAGTCGTCGAACTGCTTGACGAACAGCTTGGAGACGAACAGGTGGCCGACGGCCATGAAGAAGCAGATGCTGCTGGCGGCGTCGAGGGAGCCGATGGCGCCGCCGGGCGAGGGGGGGACGTGGACGTACTTCTTGCGGCCCATCCAGAAGATGACGGTGGCGATGAACATCAGGATGCCGGGGATGGCGAAGGCGACGCCGGCTCCGAAGGCCTCCTTGGTGTAAGGGATGAGGAGGGTGGAGAAGAAGGAGCCGAAGTTGATGGAGAAGTAGAAGATCTGGTAGATGGTCGTGACCTTGTCCCAGTTGGCCTTGCCGAACTGGTCGCCGACGTTGGCGGAGACACAGGGCTTGATGCCGCCGGAGCCGACGGCGATGAGGCCGAGGCCGACGTACATGATGTACAACTTGGCGTTGGGGTCGAGGACGGCGTCCACGCCGGAGAGGACGGCGTGGCCGGCGCAGTAGACGAGCGACAGCCAGAGGATGGTCTGGTACTTGCCGAGCAGCCGGTCGGCGAGGATGGCGCCGATCATGGGCAGGGCGTAGACGCCGGCCTTGAACAGGTGGGTGGTGCTGGTGGCGTATGCCTTGGCGGTGGCCTCGACGGCCCCGGCGAGGGCGTAGAGCGAGACGAGGTGGACGTACAGGATGGCGTTCATGCCGTAATAGCTGAAACGCTCGCAGGCCTCGTTGCCCACGATGTACGGCACGCCGGGCGGCCAGCCGGGGTTGTCATGGTCGGGCGACGTGCGGTTGCCGCTGGCGTCGAGGGTGGGGGCCTGGGGCACCGCCGGCGAGGGCAGCGGGGCGGCCGCCGTGTCGGTGATGCCGCGCGGGTCGGTCTTGATGCTGTCGGGAGCTTGCATGCGTGATGGGCCTCGGGCCGGCAGGCGCGGCGGCGGGTGTGTGACGGATTCGGGAAGATTCTAGGGGGCCGCCCGGCGCACGGCGAGCGGCCCGGCGCGGTACAATGCCCGACGCCCGGCAGGAGACGCCCGTGATCCCGTACGCCGAAATCACCGAGAAGGCGGACCGCCGCTGGACGGCCCGCCTCGTCGAGCGCCTGGCGGGGCCCGAGCTGCCGGAGGCGGAGCTGGACGCCCTGGTCGGGGCACTGCAGGCGGTGTCCGACCCGCGCTCGTTCGCGCCGCTGGAGGCGATCTTGTGTGACGCGGGGCTGCCGGATGGCAACCGCCGCGGCGCCGGGGCCGCCCTGCGCGGCCTCGATCACACCGCCATTGACATTCCCGCCGAGAGGCTGCGCCGATGGTGGCGTGACGGGGACGCCGTCTTGCGCCGGGAGGCGCTGCGGTTCATGAGCGGCATCGCCTGCCCGGAGATCGTCCTGGCCGTCGCCTCCGACGCGGCGCATCCGTGGCAGGCCGAGGCGCTCGGCGGGATGGCGTTCTGGTTCGGACGGGCTGAACATCAGGCGGTGAAGATCGCCGGCCTGTCGCACCCCGACAGGGAGGTACGCCTCGCCGCCGCTGAGGTGCTGCTGTGGGAGGAGCCCGTTGCCGCTGAGGGGGCGCTGATCGCGGCGGCCAACGGCCCTGACGCCGAGGTGGCGCGCGAGGCGGCCAACACCCTGCGATACTACCCGAGCAGGCGCGTGCTGCGCTGCCTGCGCGGGCTACTCGATCACCCGGACAAGTCGGTCCGCGATCAGGCAGCCGAGAGTTTCACCGAAGTACGAGACGAGTTCGAGCGTGTGCTTCACCGGGCCAGCCCCCAGGACGCCGCTCATCTCCGTGCGTGGATGGCCCCAGTGTGGGAGATCCTCTCCTTCACCGAGGAAGAGCTGTGGCCGGAGGAGGGGCCGGAGTACCGGCGGGACCCACCAGAAGCACGCCCGGTATATGCGCTGGCCGAGATACTCGCCCTGCTTGCGGACGCCGGCGCATCGCCAATCATACTGTTGGAGCGACTGCGTTCGGCGGACTGGTCGGCCTACGATGAGGGCGAGCGGGGCATCTTGCGGCCGGTGTTGCTCGGACACGCTGACCAATTCGTCCGTGAGCACGCCGCAGGGATCTTCGGGGGCTGGCAGGATGCGGCGGCCTTGTTGACGCTGCTCGGGGACGCCGATTTCAGCGTCCGCAAGTCGGCGATGTACAACCTCGGAGAGCTGCCGCCGGATCGCGGGTTGGCGGTGGTCGCCCTGCGGCACATGGGGAGAGGGGACGTGCTTGGCACCCATCTGAACGAGTCCTTCAGGGCATATGTCCGGCATGCGGATCGGGATGAGGCCGTCCGCCGGCTCGCGGAATGGGCGGCGGACCCGGCACAGGAGGAGTCGCTTCGGTCCGCATCCGTCTGGCAACTGGAGCGGATGGGGGCGAGGGCGGAGATCGCTGCTCTCACTCACATCCTCGCGGAGCCGCCCGCCGTGACGTGGTCCCTCCACATCGCCGTGTTGGACGCCCTGGCCGATTTCGGGCTCCCGCCGCCGCTGTTGCATCATCTCCGCGAGGTCGATAACCTCGGGCTACAGGTCGTCCTGGCGGCGTTCACGTGATCCGCCTTCCCCCGCCGACGCCCACTCGCTATTCCCACGCGGCCCGGCCCGAGGTTTCGCATGGCCGCGCTCCTGGCCTTCTGCCGCCGACTCCTGGCGATTCTCGCCCTGCGCGGACCGTTCTGGGACGCCACGCGGGCGCGGTGGTGCGTCCGGCTCGGCGTCTACCTCTACGCCGCCGTGCTGCTCGGACTGTACCTGGCGCAGGACGTGTTCGTCTTCCCCGGCGCGTTCTTCGCGAACTACTGGCGCGAGCCTTACGCCGAGCTGTGGGCCGAGGAGGTGTGGCTCAAAGCGGCCGACGGGCGGGCGGTCCTTGCGTGGTGGTGCGCCCCGGCGGGGTGGTCACCGAAGGACGGCGCCATCCTCTATTCGCACGGCAATGGCAGCAATCTCTCCAAGCGTCAGGGGGCGATCGTCCGATGGCGGCGGGCGACGGGGCGGGCCGTGCTCGTCTACGACTACCCCGGCTTCGGCAAGTCGCCGGGCCGGCCCACCGAGCCCGGCTGTTACTCCGCCGGCGAGGCGGCGCTCGGCTGACTGCGGGCGAAGGGCGTGCCGCCGGCGGACGTGCTGCATGTCGGCGAGTCGCTCGGGGCCGGCGTCGCCGTCGAGCTGGCCCGGCGGCACGACGCACGGATGCTCGCCCTGCTGTGCCCATTCACGTCGATGCCGGACATGGCGGCCCACCGCTTCCCCTGGCTGCCGGGGCGCTGGCTCGTCCGCGCCCGGTTCGACAATCTGGCCAAGGCCGCGTCCGTCAGGTGTCCGGTCCTCGTGGCCCACGGCACCGATGACCCGCTCGTCCCGATGCGGTACGGCGAGCGGCTATCATCGGCGTTCGCGGGGCCGAGGCGATTCCTACCGCTGCCCGGCGAGGGCCACGTCCACCCGTCGAGCCCCGCGTTCTTCGCGGCGGTGCGCGAGATGCTCGCGGAGACGGGCGGTCAGGCGGGTGGCCTGCCGCCGGGATAGTCGTCGCGCCAACGGAGGCCGGTGACGAAGACGATCCCGTGTGCGGGGGCAATGCCGTAGCGGACCGCGAGCATCATGACGATGCCGTTGCGGATCTCGGTGACCGGGCCGGTCATGTCGCGTTTGTTCTCCCTCGTCGCCCACTCGTCGGCCTCGTAGGCAAGACGGAACCGAAGGGTGGCCCTCGCTTTGGAGAACTCGTCGCCCAGTCCGTTTGTCTCGGCCCACGCGGACCAACGGTCGATGCTTTCGAGGACGGGGCCGGTGAACACGAGCTGGAACCGGGGCGGGGGCATCGATGGGTTCATGGGGCGTTCCTCGCCCTCTCCCTCCCCCTCGCCACGGCGGCCTCGACGTCATCCCAGGTGAGGTTGTCCGCGATCATCTTGCGGACGTTCTCCTCGGAGAAGGTCACCTCGTCCTCGGCGACCTGCGCGAGCCAGGCCCGCAGGCCGTCCTCACCCGCGACGACGGCGAGATGCTGCGACACGTCGGTGGCTCGGAGGAATTCATGCGTGTCCTTGTCTCGGACCACCAGCACCGGGTTGTACGGCTGGCTGCGGAGCGAGTGGCCCATCGTCTTCAGGGCGTAGATGCCGGCGTGGGTGATCTCGCGGACGTTCCTCAGATCGAACACGATGCAATTCGCGCCGGCCTCGGGTAGCACCCGCGCCAACACGCCCGGCAGCTCCCGCGCCAGCACCCCCGTGGCGAAGGGGTCGGACACGCTCTCGCCGGTGAATCCGACCGCGACCGTGGCCTCGCGCATTTGAAGCGATGGCCGCAGCTCCATGCCCGCCGGTAGCAACATGGCAGATCCTCCCATTCCTCCTGGGCATCATACCACCGCGCGCAGCCGGGCCGCAAGCCGCGCGTCAGTGGCGGAAGTGCCGCGTCCCCGTGGTGAGCATCGCGATGCCGTACTCGTCGCACGCCGCCACGCTCTCCGCGTCACGCACGCTCCCGCCCGGCTGGATGATCGCCGCCACGCCGGCCGCCGCCGCCGCGTCGATGTTGTCGCGGAAAGGGAAGAAGGCGTCCGACGCCAGCACCGACCCCTTCACCCGCTCCCCGGCCTTTTTGATGGCGATGCCCGTCGAGTCGATGCGGCTCATCTGCCCTGCGCCGACGCCGACCACCATGCCGCCCTTCACCAGCACGATGGCGTTGCTCTTGACGTGCTTGCACACCTTCCACGCGAACGACAGGTCGGCCAGCTCCCCGGCGGCCGGCGCGCGTTTCGTCACCACCTTCGCCGACGCCAATTCGTCCGTGCCCGAGTCGCGCGCCTGCACCAGCAGCCCGCCGCGGACGCGGCGGTAGTCCATGCCCGGGGCCAGGGCGGTCAGCGGGCCGGTCCGTAACAGCCGCACGCTGTTCTTCCACGTCGGGCGTGTCGTCAGCACCTCGAACGCCTTGGGGCTGAAGTCCGGCGCGATGACGCACTCGACGAAGCGTTTCGGCTCCGTGAGCTGCATGGCCGTCGCCTCGTCCACCTCGCGGTTGAGGGCGATGACGCCGCCGAACGCGCTCACCGGGTCGCCCTCGTAGGCCTTGCCGAACGCCTCCGCCAGCGTCGCGCCGACGGCGCAGCCGCACGGGTTGTTGTGTTTAATGACGGCGGCGGCGGGGGCGTCGAACTCGCGCACCAGCTCGAGGGCGCTGTCGAGGTCGAGGAGGTTGTTGTACGACAGCTCCTTGCCGTGCAGGACGGTGGCGCCGGCGAGGCAGGCGGCGGGCGTGGGCGACTCGACGTAGAACGCCGCCGGCTGGTGCGGGTTCTCGCCGTACCGCAGGCCGGACCGCTTCTCGAACGACAGGTCCAGGCGCGACGGGAACGGCTCGCCGCCCCCCTGTCCGGCGAACCAGGCGCTGACCGCGCGGTCATACGCCGACGTGCGGGCGAACGCGGCCCCGGCGAGGCGGCGGCGCGTGTCCAGCGTCAGGCCGCCGTTGTACGAGCGCATCTCGTCGAGCACCTCGCCGTACTGCGTGGGGTGCGTCACGACGGCGACATCATGGTGGTTCTTGGCGGCGGAGCGGACCATTGCCGGCCCGCCGATGTCGATGTTCTCGATGCACTCCTCGGGCGTGACGCCGGCCTTCGCCACGGTCGCCTCGAACGGGTAGAGGTTGACGACGACGAGGTCGATGGGCTGGATGCCGTGCTGCTCGGCGGTGTCGGCGTGGGCCCTGTTGTCGCGGACGAAGAGGATGCCGCCGTGGACCCTCGGGTGCAGGGTCTTGACGCGGCCGTCGAGCATCTCGGGGAAGCCGGTCAGCTCGGACACCTCGCGGGCGGCGAGGCCGTTGTCGGTGAGGAGCCTCCGCGTGCCGCCGGTGGAGACCAATTCGACGCCGAAGGCGGCGAGGCCGCGGGCGAAGTCGAGGAGGTGCGACTTGTCGTGGACGCTGAGGAGGGCGCGGCGGACGGGTCGGACGGGCATGGGATGTGGCCCCCTTCCTGCGGGCAATGAGGGCATCGTAGGGATTCCGCGGCGGGTGGGCAGTCAGCCTGCGCGGGGTGGGGTGATTCGTCCAGGCGAGCGGCGCGGCGTGAGCCCGCCGTGCCTTGTTCCAGGCGAGCGGCCCCGCGTCAGCGGGCCGAGTGGCCCCACACGGAGGTCACCCGGTCAGCGGTTGGGCAGTTCGAACACGGCCCCGAGGTACGGCTCGTCGGCCCCACGCACCGCGGTCACGTACAGGGTGTTCTCCCCCGGCTTGAAGTTGAAGGAGATATTCGTCACGCCCAGAAATCCTCGAGGAGCCCGGATCGTCCGCAGAGGCCGCCCCGCCTTGTCGGTCACGAGGATTCTACCAGCTCCGAACTGGCAGATGTAGACGTTCCCCTTCGCGTCGGCCTTCAGGCCGTCGGGTCCGAGAAACCAGTCCGCGCCCTCAGGGTCGGGTTCGATGTCGGCGAGACGCTTCCAGACGGACCGGCGGCCCAAGGCCCCGCCTTCGCCGATGGGGTATTGGAGCACCTGGTTCTTCATGCCCTCGGCCACAAGCAGCCGCTTGCCCCCGTCCACGACGGCGAGGCCGTTGGCGTAGTGGATGCCCCTGGCGACGCAGGTGACTTTGCCCTTCGGCGAGAGGTAGTAAACCCGCCCTTCCACCGGCGCGCCCTTCTCCCACTTGCCCGACGTGGAGAAGTAGACGCCCCCGTCGCGATCGGCCGCGAAGTCGTTGGGCCCGTTGAACGTCTGCCCCTTCGGTGGCAAGATGCGCGTCTCCGCCTTCTTCCCGGCCGGGTCGATCCGGACTACCGCGTTATGGTCGTTGCACGCGATCAGCAGGGTGCCGTCCTTCATCGGCAGGATGGCGGACGGCCCCGAACCGTCACGGTGCCAGACCCTCTTCGCGTCGACCCCGTCCCACGCCATGACGGCGTTGGCCGTGTAATCGATGTAGAGCAACGTCCGACCGACTACGCACGGCCCCTCGGGAAAGAAGGCGGCGACGAGAGCACGGCCCGGCGCGGGCGGCGCGGCGCCGTCTGCCGTGGGCGGCGACACGGCGCAGGCGAGGAGCGTCAAGGCGATCGAGTGAGGGCGGACGTGGTGCATGGGGAGGACCTCCGTCTCCGATCAGGCTGATTCAATGGGGGGCGGGCGGCTCAGACCGGCTCGACCTCGCGCGCCGTCGTGGCCCCCACCTGGGCACGGCCCGACGGATGCTCCGTCACCGCCGGAGGCTGCCCGAGCTTCGTCATGGTTCGCCGCTTCAGGGCACCGTCCGGCCAGTAGTCGTAGGCGTCCGAGAAGGCGCGCTCGCGGCGCAGCAGGGTCGCGTTCACCGTCATACCGTCCGGGCCGACCTCCCCGGCGAAGATTTCGTCCAGGCCTTCCGTCTCGCCGTACTCGAGCGGATCACCGGCCGGCCCGCCGGCGGTGGCCGCGAAGTAGACGACGGCCCCCGGTGCTATCGGGGTGGGCAGGGGGCACGCCCGCGTCCCCTTCACGGCGCGGACGAGCTGGATCTTGTCGAACCGGACGACGCGGCCGGCCTCGTCGTGGTGGGCGATGTAGTACGAGACCAGCCCTTCGCTCTCCTCGAACGTGATCGGCTCGGACGGGCGGAACGGGATCTGGTACGACACGAACGAGCGATAATACCGGGGCTGGCCCGGAGCAGGGTCGGGGGCGGTCATAGTCGCACCTCCTCGGTTGGTTCACTCCGGGCTACCACCGGCCCTTGGATGCCTTGCCCGGCGGACGCTTCCACAGGCCGCAGTGCCTCATCGCCTGTTCCTGAAACGTCTGGCAGTTCTGGCCGACGCCGAACACCCAGCGCCATTCCCCGTGATACGCCAAGGCGAACCGCCGAAGGCATTCGGCGATCTGGTCATCCGTCCTCGGATCGGCCACCGGCACGAAAGGGTGGAACGATTCGTCTCCCTCCGTGCCGTGGCGTGGATCCCGGCTCCGTCGGCCGCCGAAGTACGTTTGCCCGTTCAACTCCCCCACCACACCACCCATCGTCTCCCACAAGCCGACCGGCGTCAAGGGCCACCAGCCATAACTCTCGGACTCGGGCTCGATCGGGTCGCCGATCTCGAACCACCAGTGCCCGTACTTGTCATCGCCGACGAGGGTGATGTGCTTCCGTTTCATCCTCACCGACACCACCTCGCGGAACGCAGACATGCTCCCCCCCTCGCGCCCCCCGCGATCCGATGCCCCCCTGTTACCGCGGGATCAGCACCCACGCAATTCGCCAGCCCCGGCGAGGCGGCGCGCCGCCGACGGCGATGTTCTCGATGCACCCCTTGGGCGTAACGCCGTGCTGCTCGGCGGTGTCGGCGTGGGCCCTGTTGTCGCGGACGAAGAGGATGCCGCCGTGGACCCTCGGGTGCAGGGTCTTGACGCGGCCGTCGAGCATCTCGGGGAAGCCGGTCAGCTCGGACACCTCGCGGGCGGCGAGGCCGTTGTCGGTGAGGAGCCTCCGCGTGCCGCCGGTGGAGACCAATTCGACGCCGAAGGCGGCGAGGCCGCGGGCGAAGTCGAGGAGGTGCGACTTGTCGTGGACGCTGAGGAGGGCGCGGCGGACGGGTCGGACGGGCATGGGATGTGGCCCCCTTCCTGCGGGCAATGAGGGCATCGTAGGGAAATGGCGTCCGCCCGGCGTGGCAACGGGTGAGGGGTGGGCCGGGGAGCCCGGACACGCGGCAGGAGCGGCGTTCAGGAAGGCTGTGATGAGGGCGGTGAGCGAGGAGACGTCGAAGCCATCGCCAGGGTCGTCAGGGAGACCGAGCGCGAACCACCCTCACCCGGCGCGGGCCGGGGAGGATACGGAGGGAGGGACTGGAGATGGAGGAGGTTGCGCCCCCGGTAACACGGCAAGGCGAGGCTCCGCCGGCGGAGCCTCGCGTCAGCCCGTCATACGGCAGCGCCGTGCGAGGAGCGGGCGCGGGGAGCCTTGCCGCGCGACGGGGAATGGTCGGGGTGGCCGCCGGGCCGTAATTATGACGGTGCCGCCTTCCGCCCCCTGCCTCCCGACCGGGACATCACACCCATGACGCGACTGACCCCCCTGTGGCCGGCCCTCGCTGCGCTCGCCCTCCTCGCCACGCTGCCCTCCGACGCCGACGCCCAGAAGAAGAAGAAAGGCGCCAGGCACGAGGTGATGGACTACGGCCCGTTCCTCACCGCCACGATCACCGCCCCCCAGCCGGCGAAGAACACGGCCAACAAGGGCCTCGCCCTCAAGCTCGGCGCTGAGGCGGCCATCTGCCTCGACCTCGACCTGCTGCGTTTCTCCGCCGGGTGGACCGGCGACTTCCTCAACCTGCGCGGCACGCCGTTCGACGGCTCGCACGGCGGCCACCCCACGGTGAAGGGCAAGCAGGCCTTCGGCACCGCGGCCGCCCCCGGCTGGGCGAAGCCCGGCACGACAGACTTCAAGGATCCGCGCGTCGAGCCGTACGGCCCGCTGCCGCACGAATGGGCGCGGTACAAGGGCCTGTACCTATGCGGCGACAAGGGCGTCTTCCACTACACCGTCGGCAAGGCGAAGGTCCTCGACCACCCCGCCGTCATGAAGAAGGGCGAGGCGACGGCCTTCGTGCGCACTCTGGAGGTCGGCCCGTCGGATACTTCCCTCACGCATCTGGTGGCGAACATCGACAAGGCCAGGGGCCGGGCCGAGGGCAAGGCCGCCGTGCTGGAGGCGGGCGGCGAGCTGGTGGTCGCAGCGCTGAACGGCGCGCCCGCTGGGGCCGAGGTGAAGGCCGAGGACGGCCGCATCCTGCTGACCCTGCCGGCGCTCAAGGAGGCGGCCAGGTTCACGATCGTCACGGCGCGCGTCACGAAGGAGCAGCTCAACGCCTTCGGCGAGATCGTCAACGGGGCGAAGCCGGCCGACATCGCGGCCCTGACGAAGGGCGGGCCGGCGCGGTGGAAGGAGACGGTGACGGTCAAGGGCGACGTGTCGAAGCTCAAGGAGGCGTACGTCGTCGATACGATCCCGGTGCCGGAGGAGAACCCGTACAAGGCGTGGATGCGTCTGGGCGGGCTGGACTTCTTCTCGGACGGGCGGGCGGCGGTCAGCACCTGGAGCGGCGACGTGTGGGTGGTCTCCGGCATCGACGACACGCTGGAGAAGGTGACGTGGAGGCGCTTCGCCACGGGGCTGTTCCAGCCGCTGGGCCTGAAGATCGTCGGCGACAAGGTCCACATCCTGGGCCGCGAGGGGATCGTGCGGCTGCACGACCTGGACGGCGATGGCGAGGCGGACTACTACGAGGCGTTCAATAATGATGTGGCGACGACGCCGGGCTTCCACGAGTTCGCGTTCGACCTGCACACCGACCCGGAGGGGAACTTCTACTACGCCAAGGGCGGGCCGGTGCGTGGCGGCGGACGCGGGTTCGAGTACATCGCGGCGCACTCGGGGTGCATCATGAAGGTGAGCCCCGACGGCAAGAAGCACGAGGTGTTCGCCACCGGCTTCCGCGCGCCCAACGGCATCGGCGTGGGGCCGAAGGGCGAGGTGACGAGCGGCGACAACGAGGGGACGTGGATGCCGCAGTGTCGCCTCAGCCTGGTGCTGCCGGGGAGCTTCAACGGCTGCGTGGACACGGCGCACCAGGGCACGCCGCCGGCGGACTACGACAGGCCCATCTGCTGGATGCCGAAGAACGTGGACAACTCCTCAGGCGGGCAGGTGTGGGTGACGAGCGACAGATGGGGGCCGCTCAAGGGGCAGCTCCTGCACATGAGCTACGGCACGTCGTCGCTGTACCACGCCCTGGTGGACGGCGCGGGCAAGGAGGTGCAGGGCGGCCTGGTGAAGCTGCCGGTGCGGTTCCAGTCGGGCGTCATGCGGGCCCGGTTCCACCCGAAGGACGGGCAGCTCTACGTGGCCGGCCTGCGTGGCTGGCAGTCGAACGCGGCGAAGGACGCCTGCCTGCAGCGCGTGCGATACACGGGGGCGCCGTACACCGCCCCGGTGGGGATGAAGGTGGTCAAGGGCGGTATCGAGCTGACGTTCGTCGAGGCGCTGGACCGCAAGGCGGCCGGCGACGCGGAGAACTACGCGATGCAGCGGTGGAACTACTTGTGGTGCAGCGACTACGGCTCGCCGGAGTACAAGCCGGCGGCGGACTTCTTCGAGCGGACCAAGGAGTACAACCGCCTGCGCGCGGACAAGAAGCGCGACAACGCGGCGATCCAGAAGCTGTTCAAGACGTTCGAGCGCGGCCGCGGCAAGGCGGAGATCACGGCCGCGAAGGTGTCGGAGGACGGCAAGACGGTGACGCTGACGCTGCCGGGCCTGGCCCCGGTGATGCAGACGCACCTGAAGGGCCGGCTGAAGACGGCGGGCGGTGCCGCGGTGAACCTGGAGATCTACGGGACGGTGAACCGGGTGCCGTAGCCCCGTAGGATGGACCGGGGACACCGGACGAGGAGAGAGCCATGTACAAGATCGTGCTGCTGCGGCACGGGCAAAGCACCTGGAACCTTGAGAACCGCTTCACGGGCTGGCACGACGTGGACCTCAGCGAGGCCGGCACCGCCGAGGCGCGCAAGGCGGGCCAGACACTCAAGGCCGAGGGGTACGACTTCGACCGCGTCTACACGTCGGTGTTGAAGCGGGCCATCCGCACCGCCTGGCTCACGCTCGACGCCCTCGACCGCATGTACCTGCCGCTCATTCAGGACTGGCGCCTTAACGAGCGGCACTACGGCTCACTCCAGGGGCTGGACAAGGCGGAGACGGCGGCGAAATTCGGCGACGCCCAGGTGAAGATCTGGCGGCGCTCCTACGACACGCCTCCGCCGCCCCTGACAAAGGACGACCCGCGTTACCCCGGCCACGACCCGCGTTACAAGGGGCTGACGGAGACGCAGCTGCCGCTCACGGAGAGCCTGAAGGAGACGGTGGCGCGGGTGCTGCCGTTCTGGCACGAGGCGATCGTGCCACGCGTCAAGGCGGGCGAGCGTCTGCTGCTGGCGGCGCACGGCAACTCGCTGCGGGCGCTGGTCAAGTACCTGGACGACATGAGCGAGGCGGCGATCCTCGAGCTGAACATCCCGACGGCGGTGCCGCTGGTCTACGAGCTGGACGCGGGCCTGAAGCCGATCAAACACGATTACCTCGGCGACGCGGAGGCGATCGCCAAGGCGCAGGCGGCGGTGGCGGCGCAGGGCAAGGCGAAGGCGTGAGGGCGGCGTGCGGCCGTCATCCCCGGTACAGGGCCGCGATGGGCCGGCCGGTGTTGAGGCGCAGCGGCCGGTCGAGCGCGTCGCGAACCTCGGCGTCGGGGCTCACCCCCAGCGTCCGGTAGATCGTCGCGCCGACGTCGTACGGGGTGTAGCCATCCGTGATCGGGGCGGCGCCGGTGCGGTCCGACGCGCCGATCACGCGGCCGCCCTGGACGCCGGCGCCGGCGAACAGGCCGGAGTAGACCTTCGCCCAGTGGTCGCGGCCCGGCTTCGTCTCGCCCGGCAGCGTGGACACCTTCGGCGTCCGCCCGAACTCGCCGAGGCACGCCACGAGCGTCTCGGCGAGCCGGCCCTCGGCGTCCAGGTCGTCGAGGAGTGCCGCGAGCGCCTGGTCGAGCCAGGGCAGCAGGCGTGTCCTGAGGCGCACCCAGTTATCGACGTGGGTGTCCCAGGTCTGGACGATGCCCATGTTGGCCTGGATGACCGGCACCCCGGCCTGAACCAGGCGGCGCGAAAGGAGGAGCGACTGGCCGAACGTGTTGCGGCCGTAGCGCTCGCGTGTCTTGTCCGGCTCGCGCTCGATGCGGAACGCCTCCGCCACGCGGCCCGAGGACAGCAGCCCGAAGGCGCGCTCCTGGTGCCGGCGGATGGGCCCGCCGCCGCCGAGGCGTTCCAGCAGGCGGCGTCGCTCGTCGACACGCTTGCCGTCCGCGCCGACGGGCAGGGAATACGACTCCATGCGGAACGAAGACGAATTGGGGTCCTGGGTGACGAGGAGCGGGTCGTGGCCGGGGCCGAGCAGGCCGGCGTGCTGGCCGGGCCAGGTGAGCGGCCCCTCGATGAGGGCGTGCGGCAGCGTGACGCCGGAGGGCATCCCGTCCGCCCGCGGGCGGACGGCGTTGAGCCCGGCGGCGTAGCAGGGGAAGTCGCGGCGGGACAGGACGTTGTCGAGGTCGCTGCCCCGCTGCACCGGCATCGGCGAGCCGGTGAGCAGGCGGTGCGTCGCCGGCAGGTGCCCGTTCTCGCCGTGCGACAGGGAGCGGACGATCGCCCAGTGCTTCATGCGGGCCGCCAGGCGCGGGAGGTGTTCGCAGACCCGGATGCCGGTGACGGACGTGGCGACGGGCCTGAACTCGCCGCGGATCTCGGCGGGGGCGTCGGGCTTCATGTCGAGGGAGTCGATGTGGCTGAGGCCGCCGCCGAGGTGGACGAGGATGACGGAGCGCGGGCTGCCGACGGGGGACGCCTCGCGCGCGGCGAGGAGGGAGGGCAGCGACAGGCCGAGGACGGCGCTGCCGCCGGCCTGGAGGAACGCGCGGCGGGGGAGGTGGGTCATGGGTGGGGTACCGGCGGGAGGGCTGGGGTTATCTTATCATGCCAGCGGCACCGGGGGCAATCAGGCCTTTTTCGAGTGCGTCAGGAAGCGGCGGCGGGCCTCCCAGGCCCACCACCAGAGGATGGCCGACATCGTCACCCCGTGGACGAGCGGTGCGAAATCGCCCGCCCATCGCACGACGCACGCCAGGGCCAGCACCAGGAGGCCGGTCGCCATGAGCCGGCCCCAGAAGACCAGGCCCGTGACGAAGTGCGTCAGCCCGCTGACGACCATCAGAGACGGCCACAGCGGGAGGCAGTCCCGCGCCGGGCGTGTCGGGTCGAGCGGTGACTGCCCGAGGAAGACGGCGCAGGTGGCCAGCCAGTACCCGACCGAGCACATGACGGCGGTGTACTGGCCCGCCGGCAGGAGGTGGAAGTGCTTCAGGGTGAAGTACCAGTGGACCAGCCAGTGCCCCAGGAGGTAGACGCCCCAGGCGGCCCAGACGGCGCCGAGGGTGCCGCCGTTGCGGACGAGCAGGAAGACCGTGACGTTGCAGGCGAGGAAGAGGG
Organism: uncultured Alcaligenaceae bacterium; assembly: GCA_964630925.1. Lineage (GTDB taxonomy): Bacteria > Planctomycetota > Planctomycetia > Gemmatales > Gemmataceae > RGDT01. The sequence goes on along the minus strand of CAZVZK010000023.1, from coordinate 20,187 downwards.
CGCCGACGATGGGCAGGATCTGCCAGGTGTAGGGGGCCGGCGTCGGCTCGCGGTCCCAGACGTGGCGGAGCCAGTCCAGGGCGCCGCGCTGCCGGTACCGTGAGCCGCGGCCGGCGAGGATCTCGGCCAGGTCCTCGGCCACGGCGAGCGCGGAGGGCGGCCGGTGCGCGGGGCTCTTAGCCAGGCATCTGAGGCACAGAGCCTCCAGGTCGGGGCCGGCCTCGGGGTTGACGGCGTGAGGCGGGGTGGGGCTCTCTTGCAGGACGCGCAGGAGGGTGTCCCAGGTGTCAACGCCCTGGAAGGGCGGCCGCCCGGTGAGCAGCTCGTACAGCACCGCCCCCAGGCCGTACACGTCCGCCGCCGTCGTCAGCCGCGCCTCGCCGCGCGCCTGCTCCGGGGCCATGTACGGAGGCGTGCCGAGGATCGCCCCCTCGGCGGTGCGCCCGTCGGCGGGGAGGTATTCCTCCGTCTCTCCGGGACACGATGGCGCGGCCGTGCCGACGCGCCTGGCGAGGCCGAAATCGGCGACCTTGGGTGTGCCGTCGGCCATGATGAGGATGTTGGCGGGCTTCAGGTCGCGGTGCAGCACGCCGCGCTCGTGGGCATGATGCACCGCCCGCGCCACCTGCTCCATCAGGCGGGCGATCTCGCGCGGGGGGCGGCGTCCGCCTGCCTGGCCGGCCAGGGTGCCGGCGGCCAGCTCCATGCTGAAGTAGGGGTGTCCCTGGCAGACGCCCACGTCGTGGACCTGCACGATGTTGGGGTGGGACAGGCCGACCACGTCACGTGCCTCGCTGAGGAACCGCGCCCGGTCCTCCGGCGAGGCGTCGGCCCCGGCGCGGATCACCTTGACCGCCACGTCGCGCCCCGCCATCATCTGCCGGGCGCGGTAGACGAGGCCCATCCCGCCCGCGGCGATCTCCTCCAGCAACTGGTAAGGCCCGAAGGGGCCGAGCGGCGGCCCCTCGCCGGCCTCGTCGCGCGGCGGCCTGCCGGGCCCGGCCAGCTTGATGGCCTGACGCACGTCGTCGCGTATCGCCTCGGGGCAGCCGGCGAGGAAGGCCTCCATGTCCGGCGGGGCGCCCCGCGCCCGCAGGCACTCCCACTCCCAGATCATGCGGGTGAAGGGGCCGTCATCCGAGGGCGTCTCGCTGCTCATGCGAGTTCTCCTCCAAAGCGGACCGCGTGCCGGAGGCGGGAGTCGGGGGAGGGAGTGGTCATCACGGCCTCGCTTCGGGGGGCAGGAAGCGGCGGCTCGTCACCCAGGCCCACCAGCAGAGGATGACGGCGTTGGCACCCGCGTGCAGGAGCGGCGCGTAGTCCCCCGTGACGCGGATCACCGCCGCCAGCACGAACAGCAGCAGGCCAGGGGCCATCAGCCGGCCCCAGAACGCCAGGCCCAGGAAGAAGAAGGTGATGCCCGAGACGGCTGTCAGGCCGACGTAGGCCGGCAGCGCATCCCTTGCCGGGGCCCAGGGGCCCCAGGGGGCTGTGCCGAGCATCACGGCGGCGACGGCCAGGGTGTGGGCCACGGAGCACATCGAGGCGAGGTGCTGCTCCGGCGGGACCTTGTGGAACCAGATCAGGGTGGCCAGCCAGTTCAGCAGCCCGATGGCGGCGATGTCGGCCGCCCACGCCGCCCAGACCCAGGCGAGTGGCCTGTCGGAGGCCATCGCGAACGCGGCGCCCCCGTGGCAGGCGATGCTGATGCACGCGATCACGGGCAGCTTCCACCAGGCGTACTCGGCGCGCGGCGGCTCACGGCCCCAGGCGTACCTCAGCCAATCCCAGACGTCGGGCAAGAAGCCGGAGCCGCGCCCGGCCTGGATCTTCTCCAGATCCTCGGCGACATCCGGCATGGTGGGGCGGTCCTCGGGGGCGCGGCGCAGGCAGGCCAGGCACAGCGCCGACAGGTGCGGGTCGGCCGCCGGGTTGACCGCCCTGGGGGACACAGGATCCTCGTGACGCGCCCTGGCGAGCGTGTCCAGCATGCCCGAGCCACGGTGTGGCGGGCGTCCGGTGAGCATCTCGTAGAGGACGGCGCCGAGGCCGTACACGTCGGCGGCGGGCCCGACGGCCTCGCCGCGTGCCTGCTCCGGAGCCATGTACTCCAGCGTCCCTATCACCGCGCCGGCGCCTGTCTGCCCGTCGAGGGGGAGGCTGACGGTCTCGCCGGGGCCGGCGGGCGCGGGCGGCGGGGCCGGGCCGACGCGCCGCGAGAGGCCGAAGTCGGCGACCTTGGGCGTGCCGTCGGCCATCAGGAGGATGTTGGCGGGCTTCAGATCGCGGTGCAGGACCCCCTTCTCGTGGGCGTGCCGCACCGCCCGCGCCACCAGCGCCAGCAGCCGCGCCACCTCGCGCGGCGGGCGCGGGGCGGGGGTGGGGGCGGCGAGGGTGCCGGCGGCCAGCTCCATGCTGAAGTACGGGTGGCCCTGGCAGAACCCCACGTCGTAGACCTGCACGATGTTGGGGTGGACGAGGCCGCACACGTTGCGCGCCTCGCCGAGGAAGCGGGCGCGGGCCTCCGGCGTGTCGTGCGTGCCGGCGCGGAGGACCTTCACCGCCACGTAGCGCTCCGGCAGGGCCTCCCACGCGCGGTACACGACGCCCATCCCGCCGTCGGCGATCTTCTCCATCTGCCGGTACTTGCCGAAAGGGCCCGGCCCCGGTCCCTCGCCGCCCTCGCGGCGCGGCGGCCTGCCCGGCCCGGCCAGCTCGATGGCCAGACGCACGTCGGCGCGGAGCGCCTCGGGGCAGCGGGAGAGGAGGGCCTCCACGTCCACCGGGCCGCGTTCCTTGAGGCGTTCGTACTCCTCCATGATGTCGTCGAAGGGGTCGGCCCCCGAGGGCGTCGGGCTGCTCATTGGGGCGCCCCCTTGTAGTCGGGGAAGGCGGCGCGGAGTGCGATCCGCCCGCGGTGCAGCAGGCCGTTGGCCGCCTTCTCGGTGCGTCCGAGGTGCTCGGCGATCTCCTTGAGCGTCGCCCCGTGGAGGTCGCTCAGGATGACGGCGTCGCGCTGGGCCGGCGGCAGCGTCTCGACGGCGGCGGCGAAGCGGAGCAGGATCTCGTGGCCCTCGGCCAGGCGCGACGGCGAGGGGCCGGGGGCGGCGAGGAGGCGGTCCAGCCGGACGGACGACTCGTGCGTGGCGGCGCGGGCCTCTTCCAGGTCCGGCGACCGCTTCTGGACCCAGGCCTCGCGGAGCATGTCGAGGAACGAGGTGTGGAACACCTCCTGGAGCCAGCGGACCAGCTCGCCCTCGCTGACGCCGCGGAACTGAACGAGGCGGGCGACGGCGGCCAGCATCGCCCTGCCGACGACGTCGGACTCGTCGAAGCGGGCGCGCAGGCGCGGGTCGATGCGGAGCTGGCGGGCCATCAGGCGGTAGAGCGGCAGGTAGCGTTCCAGGTCCCAAGGCGGCATGTCGCACCCCGGCTTCGGGCGGGCATCAGGGGAGGACGCCATCCGCGGCCGGATGCCCCGCCCTTTTTCTGATACCACTTCCCGCGCGAAAAAGCGCGGGTCAACCGGCGCGGGTTGGCGTCCTCCCCCCCTGTGCGAGAAGAAACACCCGGAGGCGGACCATGTCTCAGACGCTCCTCGGCCACCCGGCGATGCACCTGATGCCGCTCGTGGCGTGCGTCGTCGCCCTGCTCTTCTTCTGCACGGCGGGTCATTCGCGGACCGCGTACAGCGTCCCCAGCCCACGCAGGAACAGCGTGTCGCCGTCGGCGGAAGGCGTGGACCAGAACGTGTCCGGCAGGGAGTTGGTCCCCAGCAGCTCGAACTTGCGCCCCGGCCGGACGACGAACATCTGACCCGACTCGTCGAGCAGGTAGAGACGGCCGCCGGCCAGGATCATCGACGCGACGATCGTCTTCGCCCGCGGCAGCCGCTGCCGGTACACCACCTCGCCGGTGGCGGCGTCGTGGCAGACGAGCGTCGTCCCCGCCGTGTACAGCAGCCCGTCGGCGGCCACCGGCGACGGCAGGCCCGGCCCGGTGCCCTTCCGCGACCAGGCGACGTGGCCGTTGGAGGTGGCGTCGCCCTTGAGGGTGATGTCGCCCGACGCGCCGGCCTTGACGCACCACAGCGGGCTGGGGCTGCCGGGGCCGCTGCTGCCGAAGTAGAGGCGCTCGGCGTCCGCCGTCGGCGACGCGGCGAAGCCGGAGCCCAGGCCGCCCATCGACCACAGCTCCTTGCCCGTCAGCGGGTCGTGCGAGCTGACACGCCCCCCGCCGCAGGTGACCAGCTCGGTGCGTTTCCCGTTCTTCCACAGGAGCGGGGTCGCCCACGAGGTCTTCGTCTTGCGCTCGGAACGCCAGGCCTCCTTGCCGGTCTTGCCGTCGAACGCGGCCACGAAGCTCTTCTCCTCGTTGTCGTACTGGACGAAGACGAGGCCCATGCCGACGGCGAGCGAGCTGCCGGGGCCGAACCCGGCGCCGGTCTTGTACACGCCGACGTCCTTCTTCCACAGCTCCTTCCCGTCGAGGCCGTGGGCGACGAGCGCCCCGGCGTTGGCGAAGAGGGAGTAGACACGCTCGCCGTCGGTGGCGGGCGTCTCGGTGGCGTAGCTGTTCGACGGGTGGACTCCGTACTTCGGCCTCGACTCGGCGGCGGTCTTACGCCACAGCAGCTTGCCGGTGGCCCTGTCGAAGCACAGCACGTCGAACTTGAAGACGCGGTCCGGGCCCTTCTGGACGAAGGGGAGCATGGAGCGGAGGTCGGCGACGCCGGCGGTGAAGTCGCGCGGGCGGTCGGCGTCCTTGCCGGAGTCGGCGGCCGTGAGGAACACCCTGCCGCCGGCGACGACGGGCGCCGACCAGCCGCCGCCGGGCACCGCGGCCTTCCACGCGATGTTCCGGTCCTTGCCCCATTGATGGGGGAAGGCCGCCTTGTCGATGACGCCGGTGCCGCCGTCGCCGCGGAAGCGGGACGCCTGGCCCCACGCGCCGGCGGCGAGGACGAGCAGGACGAGGGACGCACGCATGATCGGGGCCTCCGGGGGTGACGGGGTATTCGTAGGCCCCCTCAAGGCACCGCTTCCACCGTCAGGAGCGCCGACGGGTGGCGTCCGAGGACGGCGTCGAGGGTGTGGCAGCCGCGGCAGTGTGGGCCCGGTGAGCGCAGGTGGGCCAGCAGGCGTCCGTCCGCGCAGCCCGCCTCCTCGAGCGCGTCGCCCAGGACCGGCAGGCCGGCGAGCGACTCGTCGCGCACGATGCCCTCCGCCAGGGCGGGCACCTGTCCGCCCTCCCACGCCAGCCACGCCGGGTCGAGCGCCGGCTGGTGCCACGGGTCGCCCAGGGCGCAGCGGAGGAGGTCGGCGCACTCGGGGTCATCGCGCATCCGGCCGAACGACGCCGCGTCCGCGAAGTCCGCGACACAGCCGGACGGCGCGAAGAGACGCAGGGCCGCCTGCCCACCCTCCAGCCCCGACAGGTCCCCCCGCACCTCGGCGAAGAGGCCCTCACGGCCTCGGGCGGTGTCCTGCCCGGAGAGCTCGATCCGCTCCAGCGCCACGAGGGCCGCCTCGATCCGCTCGTGGAGGTAATCCAGGTAGTCGTCCTGGAGGGTATCGACGATGCTGTCCGGCCGGTGGCCCGTCCGCAGGCAGGCCACCCCCCACAGACGCAGCTTGCGGCCGAGGGCCGGGACAGCCCAATCGACGTGCCCCAGGCAGCGGAGCATGGCGCTGGGGTAGCGGCAACCCGCCCAGAACGCCGGGGACGGCCCCGCCACGGAGACGACGCGCAGCCGCTCCCCCGCGAGATACAGCAAGCCGCCCTCGTGGAGGATGACGCCGGCGGGCGGGACGAGCTGGTCATCGACGAAAGTGCCGTTGCGGCTGACGAGGTCACGGATGAGCCAGCCGTCGCGCGTCGGCAGGATCTCCGCGTGCCGGCGGCTGACGGGGGTGCGCGTGAGGCGGACGTCGTTCGCCTCGTCCCGGCCGACGCGCAGCGGGCCGGACGACGACCACGCCCGGCCGTCCGCCTCGTGGACCAGAATCAGGGTGCCCGCGCTCACGGCCCCGCCCCGCCCGACCTCACGGCTTGCTCATGCCGACGAAGCTGCCGTCGTTCTCGCGGGCCAGCGCCCACAGGAACGACCCGAGGTCCGGGCTCTCGTAGAAGAACCCGATGGTGTTGATCTTCACCCGCGGCCTCATCGGCCCCACGCGGTTCCAGTCCGTGGCCAGCTTGTTGCGGACGTACTTGCCCAGGATCGTGCCCTTCTCCAGCTCCGACAGCCCGCGGGCCTCGCGCGGCGTCAGCCCCTCGCCGAGGTTGGGCAGGCCGTCCGACAGCAGGTAGACCGCGTCGAGGCCGTCCTTGCGGAAGTGGAAGGCCTGCTCGAGGGCGGCGTACATGTTCGTGCCGCCGTCCGGCTTGATCCGCGTCAGGGCTTTCGCCACCTCGTCGGGGCTCTTGGCCCGGTCGAACTTGAGCCACTTGCCGCCGCCACCCAGCGGGTACACCGTCTCGTTGGAGAAGGTGATCACCTGATACTGCTCCATGTCGGGCAGGCTCTTCATGAGCTTCGCCACGGTGTCGCGCACCTCGCGCCACTTGTGCGGGGCGTCCGTCCTCGGGTCGAGCAGCACCATGCTCCCCGATGTGTCGATCAGGAAGATCACCCGCTTGCCCGTCAATTCGATGCCGGCGAATCGGTTATCCACCGCCGTGCGCAGGACCAGCTTCTCGCCCTCGAGGCGTTTGATCGCCGTCCCGGCGTCGGCCAGCGCCGCCTCGCGCAGGCGCAGGAGCCTGGCGAGGTCGAGCTTGTCGCCCTTCATCGCCGCCATCTCCAGGTCACGCGCGTCGAGCGACTTCTTGAGCCTGTCGCTCGCCAGCTTCGCCTCCTCGAGCAGCTTCGTCAGCGTCAGGAGGTCGCGGCCCTTCACGTCGAGGGTCGTCTTGAGCAGCTCGGCGCGGGCCTTCTCGTCCAGCTCGCGTGCCTTCGACTTCTGCAGCTCGCCCTCGGCCGACTTGATGCGCAGCAGCAGGGCCGCCAGGTCGGCGTCGAGCTTCACCGTCACCGTCCTCTGCTTCTCGTAGCGCTCCATCAGCGACTTGAGGTCGAGGGCCAGCTTGGCCGACTCCGCCCCGGCCGTGCCGAGCTTCTTGACCAGCTCGGCGATCTCCTTCTTGTCGAGCGACATCGACGCCAGCAGCGCCGTGCGGTCCTTCTCCAGCAGATCGACGCGCTCGGTGAGTTTGGCGGCCAGGGCGACGGCCTTGTCGCGCTCCTCGATGACCTTCTTCAGGCGGGCGTCGAGGACGTTGGTCTTGTCGCCGGCGGCGGCGAGGAGGGCGTCGGACTCCGACTTGGCCTTCTTCGCCTGATCGAGCAGGAGGGCGCGTTGCTCGTCCGAGGCCGCCGCCTCGTCGGCGGACATCTTGGAGTTGAGCAGCCAGATGAGGATGACGCAGCCGAGGGCGCAGCACAGCACGTCCACCATCGACAGGCTGAACACGGAGGGGATCTTGTGGCGGACGCGCATGGCCGTTCCTCCTGCGGTGCTGCTCGTGAACCGTTCAGCGGGTGTGAATTGGACGGAATGAGACGGGAGGTGCAGCCGGCCGGGGTGAATTGCATTGCATTGCCCCCCCCTCACACCCCCCCGCAATGGAATTCCCGCCAAGGATTTGCATTGCAGGGCAAGTGGTCAGGCTACCGGCTCCCGTGCCGAGGCGGCCCGCACTGTCTAATTCCGTCTCACCCCAGAGGCCGCATGAACGGTACTTGCTCCCTTCAAGCTAGGCCGCGACGCCCACCGACGCAACGGCAATCGTCCGTCGTGCCGGCCGTCGCTTTCCGGCCCCCCCGGGCCATTCCCGGTGCCCGGTTTGAGGCCGCGCATGAAACCTCATGCGCTGCGATGACCGGTGAGGCGATTCCCGACCTGCGACGGGCACTTCCTTTCCTCACGTCCTCCCTGCCGTGCTACGGTTGCACCAACGGCCCCCACCCCAGCACGAGGCTCCCCCCATGCCACCTCGTTTCCGCCCCGCCCTGGAGACGCTCGAAGGACGCGAGGTCCCCGCCGGCCTCGGCCGCTTCGTCGATGACCTCGGCGTCGTCGCCCAGGCGTCGGGCCATCAGGCCGGCGCGTACACCGTCCCACCCACCGTCGCCCTCGACGGCAACGGGTCACGTTTCGTCATGGCGTGGACCGATGTCGCCCCCGTCGGCGGCGTGGACAAGGTCACCGTCTACGCCCGCGTCCTGGCGGCGGACGGCTCCCCGCTCACCGACGTCATCACCGTCACCGACTCCCCACTGCCGTTCTCGCCGTCGCGCCCCGTCAAGGTGGATGTCGCCGTCGACGCCGAGGGCCGCTTCGCCGTCGCCTACGACGGGTTGCCGAATGGCGGCGCCGGCCTGGCGGATCTCGGCCTCCGCCGCTTCAACGCCGACGGGACGCCCTTCGGCGCCACCTTTGTCGTCGGCACATCCAGCAGACTGGACATCAACCCCTCCATCGACCTGGCCGACGACGGGCGGATCGCCGTCTCCTATGACCAGGCGACGTCCAACCTGGCGACCAACCGGCTCAACTACACCCTCTTCGCCTCGTTCCAGAACCTCTCCAGCAGCACCAGCGTGAGCATCTCTTCCGTCGGCGGGGAGATCTACACCGATATGGGGTTCAACGCCTCGGGCCATTTCCTCCTCGGGGGCACGACGCTCAGTTCGCAGGCCTCCACGTCGTTCCGCATCGCCGGCTCGTCCGGCACGCTGTCGGCCTCGACGGCCCTCACCTCCCCCGTGCTGGCCCCGCCGGCCGTGGCCGGCGTGCCGGACGGCGACGGCTGGCGCGTCGCCTACCTCGACAGCGACAACGGCGTCACCCGGCTCGTCATGCGCGAGGTGACGGCAGGCGCCAACCTGAACGTCGCCCCGGTGCTGGGGCCCCCCGTCGTGCTGGCGGCCGGCGTCAGCGCCGCCCTCCCGCCGGCCCTGGCCGTGGACTCCGCCGGCAACCTGGCCGTCGCCTACGGCGTGCCGGACGGGGCGGGCGTCCGGCTGGTGGTCGGCTTCTTCGACGCCGCAGGCCAGCCCCTCCAGACGCTGTCGCTGGACGCGTCCACGCCGCTGCGGCACGCCATCGCGCGTGGGGCGACGGCGTTCGACGCGCTGGCGGCCTTCACCGGCCCGGCGGGGCAGGCCATCGCCGGCTCGGCGGCCGTCCCCTTCGGGATCCACGCCGCCCTCTTCCCCGCGCCGACGGCCCGGCCCGGCCCGGCCGCCCCCCCCGCGGCGTCCGGTTTCGACCCCCTCGCCTTCGCCCTGGAGCAGGCCGCGCGGACGGTGCCGCCGGGCCTCGCCGCGACCCAGACCACAGAGGCCCCGCAGGACGCCGAGCTGGCCGACATGATGTTCGGCCCCATCCTGGGAGCCCGCTACTTCTGGGGCCACGGGTCGATGCCCGCCAGCGGGGAGGCCGGCTCTCCCGAGGCGGCCCCCTCCGAAGAGGTGTTCACCGAGGTGCATCTCGCCGAGGCGGAGTAACCCGGCGGCCCGACTTCCTCTTGCCCCGGCGGCCCGATCACGGTACACGCACCCTCTGTCACCGTCTGGGGAGGGGGCCATGCCGCAACCCGCCGGCTTCACCACGCCGCTGTCGCCGCCGCGCCGCCTGATGGGCGATTACCTGCACTTCGCGTCCGCCGTGCCGTCCGCCACCGCCGAGCGGCGTATGGACCTCTTCCGCCTCTCCGGGGCCCGCGGCATCGCCTCGCCCCGGCCCGGCTGGTGCGCCCTCTTCACCAAGGCCTGGGCGATGGTGTGCAAGACCACCCCCGCCCTCCGCCGCTCCCTCCTCGCCTCGCCCTGGCGGCGCCTCTACCAGCACCCCATCAGCACCGCGCTGGTGGCCGTCGAACGCCCCTACGGCGACGAGACGGCGGTCTTCTTCCTGCCCCTTTCCAGGCCCGACGAAATGCCCCTGGCCGAGATCGACCGCCGCATCAAGTGGTTCAAGGACCGCCCGCCCGAGGGCTGCGGCGCCATCCGCCACCAGACGCGTGTCAGCCGCTGGCCGACGTTGATCCGCCGTGCCGCCTGGTGGGCGGCGCTAAACCTCAGCGGGCGGCAGAGGGCGCGGCTGTTCGGCACGTTCGGCGTGGCGGCGTGCGGCGGCCTGGGCGCCGAGACGGTGCAGGCGCCGACTCTGCACACAACGACGCTGCACCACGGCGTGGTCGGCCCCGGTGGCCAGGTGACGGTGCGCGTGACGTTCGACGCCCGCGCCGTGGACGGCCCCTCCGTCGCGAGGGCCCTGGACGACATGGAACGCATCTTGAACAACGACGTGGTCGCGGAGCTGCGCTACATGGAAGGCCTGAAGGCGGCGTGACGGGCGAGGAGCCCGTCTCATGAACCCGTTCGCCGACGTGGCCGGCTCCGCCTTCCTGTGGGAGCTTGACTACCTGTTCAGGTTCGGCATTGTTGTCCTGATCGCGGCGTGGATCTGGCTTGTCGTGTCCTCCATCCGCCTCATAGCCCGCCGGGCCTGGCGTGGGTGTCAAAGTTCGACCCCGCGCTGATGCGACACCCGAAGGGCCAGGTTCAAAGGCGGGGGCGATGCTGGAGAGGCGGGACCGCCGGGACTGACGCGGCGGCTCCGGCCCGCGCGGCGTCACCACCCGTGTTCATGCGCGTGGACACGCCCGGCCGCCGGGGGATTCGTTTCCCCTCGCGGGGGGTGTGAGGGGGTCAGGGAAATAAACTTCCTCAAGTCGCTCTGCCGTTTGCATTTGCGGCGGGGAAGTTCGTTTCCCTGGTTCGTTTCCTTCACTGATGGGCGTCCATCCGCCCCATCGGGGCGGAGACAGACGCCCCCGGTGGGGCGATCCGTGGGGGCCTGATCCGACGCGGGAAACCGGCTGGCCTGGCCGCAGGTCGGCCCTCGCCGATTCGGAGCCCCCGGCGTCGGTGTCTCCTTCGCGCTCCCTTCCACATCCGCCCGCGCCGTGGTATGATCGAGCCTTCACAACGCCGGGGGGTGGGGGATGGAAGTGAAGCTCGTTGTCCAGAGCGGCGGGCGGAGGCGTGAGCTGCTCGTGAAGACGCCCCAGGCCGTCATCGGCCGCGGGCGCGGCAACACCGTCCGCATCCCCTCCGCCGACGTGAGCCGCCAGCACTGCCGCCTGCGCACGACCGACGGCTACCTGGAGGCGGAGGATCTGGACAGCGTCAACGGCACCTTCGTCAACGGGTTCAAGATCAGCGGGTGGCACCCCGTGCGGCCCGGCGACAAGCTGGAGGTCGGCCCCGTCTCCTTCGTCGTCGAGTACGAGATGACCGTCGAGGCGCTGGCCAAGCTCAAGAAGAAGGGCGGCGCGTCGCCGCCCGCCGCGATGGGCCGCAGCCTGTTGCAGGGGCTGGCCGACGGGTCCATCGTCGACGGGCAGGCCTTCGACGACCTGGAGATCCTCGACGACGCCCCCATGGAGGCCGTGGCCGACGGCGAGCCGCTGCCGCTGCTGGAAATGGCCGACGATGAGTCGTTCAAGTCCACGCCGGCGGACCTCGCCATGATCCGGCCCGATTTCGACTTCGACTCGGCGCCGCAGTTGCCCGACGGCACGGAGTTCCGCGACCTGCTGTCGCAGATGGAGGATCTGGACACGCCGGCGCCCCCGCCGCCCCCGCCGCCGAAGAAGAAGAAGAAGTGAGCATGGACGCCGCCGGCCGGGCGGCCCAAAATGGACACGGCCCCACGACAGGAGCCGGCCATGCGCACCACCTGGACGTACCACACCGCGGGCGAGCTGATCTTCGGCGACGGCGCGACGCGCCACCTGAGCGAGGTCGCCGTCCGCCTCGGGCTGCGCCGGCTCCTGCTCGTCACCGACCCGATCCTCGTCCGCGCCGGCCTGGTGGACCCCGTCCTCGGGCCGCTGAGCGAGGCCGGCGTCAACGTGGAGATGTTCCCGGGCGGTGAGCCGGAGCCTTCGCTGCGGGCTGCGTTCGCGTGCATCGCGGCGGGCCGCGACTTCCGGCCGGACGCGGTCCTGGGGCTGGGCGGCGGGAGCAACATGGACCTCGCCAAGGTGGCGGCGGTGGTCCTGGCGCACGGCGGGACGCCGGGCATGTACTTCGGCGACTCGAAGGTGCCCGGCCCGGTGCTGCCGCTGATCTGCCTGCCGACGACGGCGGGGACGGGGTCGGAGGTGTCGGCGGCGGCGGTGCTGACGGACACGGAGAACCAGATCAAGGTCAGCACGCTGTCGAATTACCTCCGCCCGAGGGTGGCATTGGTCGATCCGCTGCTGACGTACACCTGCCCGCCGAAGGTGACGGCGGACAGCGGCATCGACGCCCTGACGCACGCCATCGAGGCGTACACGGCGGTCGATAACGCCACGTTCCCGCTGCCGCCGGGCGAGCGGAGCGTGTACCAGGGCAAGAACCCGATGGCCGACGTGCTGGCGGAGAAGGCGATCACGCTGGTGGGCAAGTTCCTGCGGCGTGCGGTGAAGGACGGGCAGGACGCCGAGGCACGCGGGGGGATGGCGCTGGCGGGGACGCTGGCGGGGATGGCATTCAGCAACGCGGGCGTGGCGGTGGTGCACGCGCTGGAGTACCCGGTGGGCGGGGCGGTGCACTGCTCGCACGGCGCGGGCAACGGGCTGCTGCTGCCGCACGTCATGCGTTACAACCTGCCGGCGCGGCAGGAGGCTTTCGCGAACATGGCGCGGCTCCTTGGCGAGGACACAGCGGGGCTGACGGAGGCGCAGGCGGCGGTGCGGGCGGTGGACGCGGTGGACCGGCTGCGAGCGGACATCGGCGTGCCGGCGCGTCTGCGCGACCTGGGGGTGAAGGAGGAGCAGTTGGCGGTGTTCGCGGAGAAGGCGTTCGCGTTGAAGCGGATCCTGCGGGTGAACCCGCGCGAGGTGACCGTGGAGTCGCTGACGGGCATCCTGCGCGAGGCGTTCTGAGCGGAGCGTCAACGCATCCTGTTGAGCGGGGTCGTCAGCTCTGACGCGACCCCGCTCTTTCAGGACGGAATACCTCACAAGCCCTCACATCGCCGCCCGCCGCGCCGGGCCGTGCTTCTCCACGCACGCCCCCGCCGTGGGCAGCATCTTCGCCGGGCTGCACCTGCCCTCCGGGTTGAACGCCTCGCGCAGACGCACCATCACCGCCAGGTCCTCCGGCGTGAACATCCGCGGCATCAGGTCGATCTTCTCCACGCCGATGCCGTGCTCCCCCGTCACGCTGCCCCCCGCCTCGATGCACGCCTCCAGGATCTCGTGGCTGGCGTCGAGGACCCGCTTCACCTGGTCGGCGTCGCGCTCGTCGAACAGCAGGATCGGGTGGATGTTGCCGTCCCCCGCGTGGAAGACGTTGCAGATCCGCAGAGAGTACTTCTCGCCGACGGCCCGGATCACACGCAGGATGTGGGGCAACTTCGTCCGCGGGACGACGCCGTCCTGCGTGCAGTAGCTCGGCGAGAGCCGCCCGATGGCGCCGAACGCCTGCTTCCGCGACTTCCACAGCAGGAGGCGCTCGTCCGCCGTGTTCGCCTGCCGCACCTCGCGGGCGCCGTTCGCCTTCGCCAGCGCTTCCATGCGGTCCGCCTCGTCCTGCAACCCCGCCTCCAGGCCGTCCACCTCCATGATGAGGACCGCGCCGGCGTCGAGGGGGAAGCCGAACCCGAACGCCGCCTCCACCGCCTTGATGATCGGCGCGTCGAGCAGCTCCAGCGCCGCCGGCACGATGCCCGCGCCGATGATGGCGCTGATCGTGTTGGTGGCATCGTCCACGCTCTCGAAGACGCCGAGCAGCGTCCGGTACGCCTCCGGGTTGCGTGTGAGACGCACCCACACCTTGGTGACGACCCCGAAGGTCCCCTCGCTGCCGACGACGACGCCGGTGAGGTCATACCCCGGCGTGTCCTCCGCCGGGCCGCCCGTGCGGATCAGGGTGCCGTCGGGCAGCACCATCTCGACGCCGAGGACGTGGTTGACCGTGACGCCGTACTTGAGGGTGTGCGGCCCGCCGGAGTTGGTCGCGACGTTGCCGCCGATGGTGCAGGCGCCCTGGGACGACGGGTCCGGCGCGAAGTGCCAGCCGTCGGCCCGCACCCTGTTCGTCAGCCACAGGTTGACCACCCCCGGCTCGACGACGGCGAACCGATCGCGGTAGTCCACCTCGAGGATCTTCTTCATGCGGGCCAGCGAGATGACGACGCCGCCGCCGACCGGCAGGCACCCGCCGGCGAGGCTGGTCCCCGCGCCACGCGGCACGAAGGGCACGTTCAGCTCGTTGCACGCCTTGACGACCTGCACCACCTGCTCGGCGGACGTGGGGAAGACGACCACGTCGGGGCGGTTCTTCTCGATGGTGTAGCCGTCGCACTCGTAGACGAGCAGCTCGCTGGGGGAGGCGAGGACGCCGTCGTGGCCCACGATGGCACGCATGCGGCCGGCAAGATCGGTTATCGCGTTCATGCGGTCATCTTATACCGGGGCGGGGGGCGGGGCGTGAGCCGCCGTGTCTGCTTAACTGATTGACGCGCCGGCGAGATCGAGGATAATGGACGAATCAGAGGAGGGACGGATCATGACCACAGCCACGGGGGAGCAGGCGCCGGCGTCAACGCCGCGATCCTGGGAGGAGCGCCGCGCCGAGCTGCTCCGGGGGGCGGCTCTGCTGGCCAAGCCAATCGACAAGGTCACCCGGGCGGGGGAGACGGCCACGGTGGATGAAGCCCACCGTGCGGCTGTCTTCTTCGTGCTGATGAAGGTCACAACGCAGATCCGCGTCGGCGGCGTGGAAGAGGCCCAGTGGCGGGATGGGGGGCGGCCCGCCTGGGCATTCCCGCTGACGCTCACCTTCCCCGACAAGGGCCACGTGGGTAGCGTCGGAGAGGTGCTGGTGGACGCGAGGACCTGCGACATCGTGGACGAGGAAGCCGCCAGGGAGAGGATCAAGGCCGATGCCCACGAGCTTGCCCTCCGTACCGCTCCTTGAGCAGGAATTGCGATATTCCTGCGTCCCCGCCTGCGCTCGAATGGCGCTGGGATACCTCGGGCTGGATCACGGCGAGCCGGAGCTGCGGATCCTGTTGCGAACCAGTCCCGAGGGCACCGATTTCGGCAACCTCGCCGACCTGGCCTCTCTGGGCGTCGAGGTGCGGTTCTTTGAGTCGGGCATCCCGTTCCTGGAGCATTGTCTGGAATGTGGCTGTCCGCCCGTCGTGCCGCTCGAATCGGGATTCCTGCCCCACTGGGACGAGAATTGCAACCACGCCGCCGTGGTCGTGGGCATCGATGACACGACGGTCTCCCTGAACGACCCGTCCTTCCCCGATGCGCCGAGGGTCGTGGCCCACGCCGACTTCCTCCGGGCGTGGGGGGTCAATCGATTCCTGTGCGCCCTCATCCTCCCGGCGGCCCGCGACGGGTGATCCCGAAGCGCCGGAACGTCTGATCTCTGGCGCCCGCGTCTCCGGCCGCCGGCGGGCCGCGCATCCGCCCGTGCGGTATACTTGCCCTGGCGGCCAGCGCCGCCCGGGGAGCGAGGCACGAATGGACATCCGCACCTTTCAGGCCGGCGACGACCTGGCCCAGGTGGGCATCTACAATGAGGCCGCCGCCGGCCTACCCAAATTCAAGCCCGCCACCGTGGACGAGATCCGCCGGCGCGTCCTCGCCCCCGGCTTCGACCCCACCACACGCCTCTTCGCCCTCGCCAACGGCAGGCCCGTCGCCTACTCCACCCTCGCCCCGTCCGGCCGCGTCGGCTTCCCCTGGTGCCGCAGGGGCCATGAGCACCTCGCCGGCCCACTCTTCGACGCCACCCTCGCCGAGATGAGGCGGCGTGGCGTCCGCCGCGCCTTCGCCGCCTACCGCCCCGACTGGGACGCCGTCCGCGACTTCTTCCTCGCCCGCGGCTTCTCCCGCACACGCGAGATCACCAACTACATCATGGACCTCGTCGAGATGCCCACGCCCTCCGCCCGCTCCTTCGGCACCGTCTCGCACGTCAACCGCACCGACGTGCCCGCCATCCTCGACCTCGGCAAGGGCCTCCTCCGCCTCTCCACGGCGGAGGAGCTGGAACGCCACCTCTTCGAGAACCCCTACTTCCCGCCGTCGTCGCTCTTCGCCCTCCGCCCCAGGCCCGACGCCCCGCCCTCCGCCGTCGGCATCGCCGTCACCTCGGGGGCCTTCGCCGACGCCAACGCCCTCGACCCCGACGGGCCCTGCTTCCGCCTCGGCGCCTTCGGCACCGAGGGCCTCACCCACAAGCGCGTCAACGGCCTGTTCAGCGTCCTGGCGGCCGATAACCGCGACATCATCCCCCTCGGCCTCGACCTCCTCGCCCACGCGAACCGCCGCATGGAGGACGCCGGCGTCGAGAGCATGACCGCCCAGGTGCCCTCCGACGCCGCCCACCTCGTGCGCTTCTACCGCGGCGCCTTCCGCCGGCAGGGCGGATTCCCCCTCTACGAACGCGACCTCTGACCCGCGGTGACGCATGCCGTTCGCCAGCGCCTCCTCCACCCGCACCGACCCCCTCGACGCCGCCGCCGAGGCCTGCGCCTCCGTGCCGCCCGGGCCCTGGGATCTCGCCGTCGTCTTCTTCACCCCCGGCCACGCAGGCCGCGCCGCCGAGATCCGCGCCGAGCTGCACAGCCGCCTGTCCCCCGCGGCCCTCCTCGGCTGTAACGCCCAGGGCGTCCTCGCCGACGCCCGCGAGATCGAGTCCGGCCCGGCCCTCAGCCTGTGGCTGGCACGCTGGCCCAGGCCCGTCCGCCAGTCCCCCTTCCACGTCACCCTCGAACGCACCGCCGACGGCCCCAGCCTGTTCGGCCTGCCCGACGAATTGCTCTCCCCGCCCGGCCCCGCCGCCGTCCTCCTCCTCGGCGACCCGTACAGCTTCCCCGCCGACTTCTTCCTCCGCCGGGTCGGCGAGGACGCGCCCGGCGTGCCGGTCATGGGGGGCATGGCCAGCGGCACGCGCGGCGCCGGCGAGGCCCGCCTCATCGCCGGCGAGGGGGTCCACTCCGAGGGCGCCGCCGGCATCTTGCTCGAGGGCGACTGCGGCCTGCGCTCCGTCGTCTCACAGGGCTGCCGGCCCATCGGACGGCCCTACGTCGTGACCAGGGCCGAGGACAACCACATCCTCGAGCTGGGCGGGCGGCCCCCGATGGAGCAGCTGCGCGAGCTGTTCGCCTCGTTGTCGCACGCCGACCGCGCCCTGTTCCAGAGCGGGCTGCACATCGGCCGCGTGCTGAACGAGTACCAGGGCGAGTTCCGCCGCGGCGACTTCCTCATCCGCAACGTGGTCGGGCTGGTGCGCGACTCGGGCGCCCTCGTCATCGGCGACAGCGTCCGCGTCGGCCAGACCGTGCAATTCCAGGTCCGCGACGCGGCCAGCGCCACCGAGGACCTGCGCTCCATGCTCCGCCGCGACGACGCCGGGGGCCGGCGTGTCGGCGGGGCGCTGGTGTTCACCTGCAACGGGCGTGGCTCCGGCCTGTTCGGTGAGCCCGGCCATAACGCCCGCGCCGTCCGCGACGCCGTCGGCCCGGTCCCCCTGGCCGGCTTCTTCGCCGCCGGCGAGATCGGCCCGGTCGGCGGGCAGAACTTCGTCCACGGCTACACGGCGTCGGTGGCCCTGTTCGAGGAGGGCTGAGCCGCCGTGGTGGACATGCACATCCACGCCGTGCCGCCGTGCCTCCCCGGCGCCGGCCCGCTGTCGCCGTTGCTCGACGGATCGCCCGCCGAGGTGGCCGCCGCCATCCGCCGCGAGATGGCCGACGCCGGCCTCGACACGGTCCTGGCCATGGGCCGGCTCGACGGCCCGGAGGGCGACCCGCTGGGCATCGCCTCGACGCTGGAGGTGGCGCGTCTGGTGCCCGGCATGCACGCCATCGGCGCGATGGACCCGCGCCGCGGCGGCGACGCCGGGCACATGCGCGGGGTCGAGGAGGCGGTGCGGGCGGGCAGGGTGAAGGCCCTCAAGGGCTACCTCGGCTACCTGCATTACGGCCCCGAGCACGCCGGCTACCGCCCCTACTACGAGGTGGCGGCCCGCCACCGCCTGCCGGTCATCTTCCACACCGGCGACACGTGGTCGCCCCGCGCCAAGTTGCGGTTCGCGCAGCCGCTCTTGGTCGATGAAGTGGCCGTCGATCACCCGGACGTCAACTTCGTGATGGCGCACGTCGGCAACCCGTGGATGACCGAGGCGGCGGAGGTCGTGTACAAGAACTTCAACGTGTGGGTAGACGTGTCCGGCCTCGCCGTGGGCGACCTGGCCGACGCGCAGGGGGGGGCGAGGGGGGAGTTGGGCGAAGCCCTCCCCCCCTCGATGGCGCAAGGGCGCGACGACACGCTCCAACGCCTGCGGCAGGCGTGGCGGTACGCGGAGCGGCCCAACCGCTTCCTGTACGGCAGCGACTGGCCGCTGGCGCCGATGGAGGCGTACCGCTCGTGGGTCGCGGAGGCGATCCCCGAGGAGTTCCACGAGGACGTGTTCGCCGGCAACGCCCGCCGGCTGTTCCGATTGGGGGCGTGACGATGGGCATGACGCGTGACGTGGCGTTGGTGAAGGTGCCGTCGTGGCCTGCGGTGGCGGCCGCCCTGGCGGCGCGGGGCGTGCCAGTGCAGATGCGGATGATCGACGGGGCGCTGGCCGCGCCGGACGCGGTCCCCGAGGAGGGGTGGAACGAGCTTCGTGTCGCCCACGACGGCGAGATGGTGACGGTGCGCCGGGCAGCGGGTGGCGTGCAGGTGGTGGCGTGGGGCAACGCCGGCGAGGCGCAGCGGCGGCTGTGGGAGGCGTTGGCGCAGGCCTTCGCCGAGGCGGGCGCGGTTTGTGAAAGGTCGAACACCCCTTGATGCAAGTGCCGCCCTGACGGGGGTGCCGAAGGGTCGGTCGGAATCATCCGGCACAGAGGATCCCGATCCCGCCGCGTGCTGCTCACCGGGGCACCACTTGGAGGTCCTCCGATGATTCGTCCAGCCACCTGAAACCCGGCGCGGGCGCCCACGTCCCCTCTTTGCTTCCTGCGACGATGTTCGTGTGATCGGGATGCCTGATCCCTGGGGACCATTGGACGCGCATGTCGTCCTGACTCGCGTTCACCCACGCATAGCCCGGCGCCGGGTGCCAGTGCATTCCGTGGGGCGCGGCCCGCGCGACGACGTTGGGCTGCGTCGGATGCGGATCGCCGGCCTTCAAGGGAGGGGCGGCCCCAGGCCCGGCATCCGGCCCGGCCGTCTGGAGCGTGAAGCCGAGCAGCCCCGCGAACTCCGTGAACTCGGCATCCGGGAGCGCGGGGCACCCGCCACCGGAGAGCCAGCTCACGAGCGCGAGCGGCATGTCGATGAACAAGGGCACGGTGGTCATGGCCGCGTATTTGTCGAGCAGGGTCAGGCCCTCTTTTTTGGAGGGCTGGCGCGCCTCCTCCGCGGCCTGGAGGGCCCTGCGGACCAGGTCGTTCGCGTCGCCCAGCACGCGGTGCAGGTACGCGATCAGACAGCACACCCGTGCGTCCCAGTTGGCCTGCCGTTCCCTCTTCAAGGGCATGAGGTGCCCCGAGACCGTTTGGTGGAACCAGGACCTCCGGAGGGCCACGTGCGCGCTCTCGAGGTGCGTCAGCGTCCGGTTCAAGGCCTCCCGAGGGTCGGCGGAGCCGCGGACGGCCGAGAAGGAGGCGCGGGCCGCCTCCATCTCCACCAGGGCGATGGCACTCAGGGCGGCCTCGAATGCACCGCCGTTGACGGCGGAATGGATCGACAGGCCCGACTTCGCGAGTGTGACCAGGTCGAACATGGCTCTCCACGGGGCATGGGGCCCGCCCGGTTCGGATCGACACCGGACGCGGCGCCTGGCCCCTGTGAAGGGAGTGCCTGCGCGGGACGGTGAAGGGAGGGGCCGGGACGATGTCACGATGAACGCTGGTATCCTCGCGACGGTCAGGTCACTCATCAAGGAGGCCGGGAGAGAAAACCGCGTGAAGATTGCATGTACGCTCCCCGCGCCTGCCCTCCCCCTGGATGATCGCCCCGGTGCGGGATATGAGCGGCGGCGGGCGACACGGGTGACGGGATGGCTCGTTCGATGAATCTGGCGGAAGCTTGGCGGCCGCGCCCATTGTCGTCGGTACAGTGGACCCCATTGTCGAGACCAAAAAAGCGGGTTCCATCCCTACGCCCGCG
>CAZVZK010000022.1:0-87536 GCA_964630925.1 uncultured Alcaligenaceae bacterium | reverse complement strand
GTACCGCAAGCACGTCGAGAAGGACGCCGCCCTGGAGCGCCGCTTCCAGCCGGTGATGGTCGACCAGCCCACCGTCGAGGACACCATCTCCATCCTGCGTGGCCTCAAGGAGCGTTACGAGAGCCACCACAAGGTCCGCATCAAGGACACGTCCCTCGTCGCTGCCGCCGTCCTCAGCAACCGCTACATCTCCGACCGCTTCCTGCCCGACAAGGCCATCGACCTCGTGGACGAGTCGGCCGCCAAGCTGCGCACCGAGATGGACTCGCGGCCCACGCAGCTCGACGAGATCGCCCGGCGGGTGATGCAGCTCGAGATCGAGGCCGTCTCCCTGCGCACGGAGAAGGACCCCTCCTCCAAATCGCGCCTGGGCAAGATCGAGACCGACTTGAAGGCCCTCAAGGCGGAGCAGACGCGCCTCGAGGAGCAGTGGAAGGCCGAGAAGGAGGCCGCCAAGAAGCCGGTCGAATTGCAGGAGCGTCTGGAGCGGCTGAGGCAGCAGATGGCCCAGGCGCAGCGCGAGGGCAACTGGGAGCAGGCGGCACGTCTTCAGTACCAGGACGTGCCGGCCATCGAGAAGGAGCTGGCGGCGCTGCAAGCGGCCGCGGCGGGGCGCACGCTCATCCGCGAGGAGGTGACGGAGGAGGACATCGCCGCCGTCGTCAGCCGGTGGACCGGCGTGCCCGTCGAGAAGCTCCTCGCCGGCGAATTGCAGAAGCTGCTCTCGTTGGAGAAGGAGCTGCACCTCCGCGTGGTCGGCCAGGACGAGGCCGTCACGTCCGTGGCCGAGGCCGTGCTCCGCGCCCGCTCGGGCCTGAACGACCCGAACAAGCCCATCGGCTCGTTCCTCTTCCTCGGCCCGACCGGCGTCGGCAAGACGGAGCTGGCCCGCGCCCTCGCGGAGTTCCTGTTCGACGACGAGAAGTCGCTCATCCGCATCGACATGTCCGAGTACCAGGAGAAGCACACGGTCTCGCGTCTGATGGGCGCGCCGCCGGGCTACATCGGCTACGACGAGGGCGGCCAGCTCACCGAGGCCGTGCGGCGCAAGCCGTACTGCGTCATCCTGTTCGACGAGATCGAGAAGGCGCACCCCGACGTGTTCAACGTCCTGCTCCAGCTCCTCGACGACGGACGCCTGACCGACAGCCAGGGGCGGACGGTCGACTTCAAGAACACGCTGGTGATCATGACGTCGAACGTCGGCTCGCAGCGTATCCTGCAGTACCAGGGCAGCCACATCGGCGAGGTGTACGACCGCATGAAGGCGGCGGTGATGGACGAGCTGCGGAAGGGGTTCCGCCCCGAGTTCCTCAACCGCATCGACGAGATCATCGTGTTCCACGCCCTGAGCATGGAGCACCTGAAGAAGATCATCGACATCCAGCTCGGCCGGCTGCGCGCCCGCCTCGCCGACCGGCGCGTCACCCTGGAGATCAGCGACGCCGCCAAGGAGCATCTGGTCAAGGTCGGCCACGATCCGGCATACGGTGCACGTCCGTTGAAGCGTACGATTCAGAAGGAGGTCGAGACGCCGCTGGCACGCCTCCTGCTGGAGGGCAAGATCAAGGACGGCCAGACGGTGACGGCGGGTGTCAAGGACGGCGAGCTGACCTTCGACGCGAAGTAAAGGAGGCCGCATGTCGAAAGACCTGATCCGCCTGATGCGTGGCTTGTTCCTGCCGGGGCCGGAGGCATCCCCGTGGCAGCCGCACACCGACATCTACCGGACCGACGCCGGCTGGCTCGTCAAGTTCGAGCTGGCCGGCGTGCGCCCCTGCGACATCGACCTGCAGGCCCTCGGCGGCACGCTCACGCTCCGCGGTGTCCGCCGCGACACGGTGCGCGAGGAGGCGGAGAAAAGCGGCGCCGCCGTCCCCGTTCACTACAGGATGGAGATCAGCTACAGCCATTTCGAGCGGAGCGTGGAATTGCCCTGCGATTTGAAAAAGGCCGAAATCACCACCGAATGCCGTGACGGGCTGCTGCTCGTCACGATCAAACCCGCCCCGTAGCGACACGCGGCCCGCGCGTCACATGAGAAGCAGGCGGGCCCGCCCCGCCCATAGTTGAAACGCTAACCATCCCTTGGAGGCTACGCGATGACGACGCCTCTCGACGATACGATCACCCTGCCGCTGCTGCCCCTGCGGAACACGGTGCTGTTCCCCGGCCTGTTCATCCCGCTTTCGGTCGGGAGGCCGGGCTCGCTGGCGGCCGTCGAGGCGGCGCTCGCCACGGAGGACAAGACGTTCCTCGTCGCCGCCCAGAAGGACAGCACGGAGGAGGCCCCCGGCCTCGCCGGCCTGTACCCCGTCGGCGTCCGCGCGGCCATCAAGAAGATGTCCCGCAACGGCGACGTGATCGAGCTGATCGTGCAGGGCGTCGAGCGCGTCGAGCTGCTCGAGGCCTCGGAGACGGAGCCGTACCTCAAGGTGCGGGCGAAGCCCCTGCCGCTGCCGGAGGACACCGGCACCGAGCTGGAGGCGCTGCAGCGTGCGGTCGTGGATCTGGCGGTCAAGGTCATGCAGCTCGCCGAGGTCCAGGCGCCCGTGCCGCTGCCGCAGCTCCTCGCACAGGCCCAGGACCCGCTGCGCTTCGCGTTCCTCCTCGGCTCCATGCTGTCTCTGGAGACGGCCAAGGAGCAGGCGCTGCTGGAGTCGAAGTCGCGCGTCGAGGCGCTGCGGCTGCTGCACGGCCACCTGGAGCACGAGGTCCAGGTCCTGGAGGTGCGAAAGTCCATCTCCGGCAAGGTCGAGGCGGAGATGTCGAAGCAGCAGCGCGACTTCATGCTGCGCAAGCACATGGACGCCATCCAGCAGGAGCTGGGCGAGAAATCGCCCGAGAAGGCCGAGGTGGATGAGCTGCGCCGCCGCCTCGCCGAGGCCGACCTGCCCGACGAGGTACGCAAGGAGGCCGAGCGCGAGCTGACGCGGCTGGAGCGCCTGCCGCCCGCCGCCCCGGACCATCAGGTCATCCGCACCTACCTCGAGCTGGTGCTCGAGCTGCCGTGGAAGAACCTCACCGAGGACGCCATCGACCTGCCGAAGGCCAAGGCCATCCTCGACGAGGACCATTACGGCCTCGAGGAGATCAAGGAGCGCATCCTCGAAGACCTGGCCGTCCTGAAGATGAACCCGAAGGCGCGGGCGCCGATCCTGTGCCTCGTCGGGCCTCCGGGCGTGGGCAAGACCTCGCTGGGCCAGTCGATCGCCAAGTCGATGGGCCGGTCGTTCGAGCGGTTCAGCCTGGGCGGCCTGCACGACGAGGCCGAGCTGCGGGGGCACCGGCGGACGTACATCGGGGCCATGCCGGGGCGGCTCATCCAGGCGCTGCGCCGGGCCGGGGTGCGCAACCCCGTCCTCATGCTCGACGAGGTGGACAAGCTGGGCCGCGACTACCGCGGCGACCCGTCGCACGCGCTCCTGGAGATCCTCGACCCGGCCCAGAACGGCACGTTCAGGGACAACTACCTCGACTTGCCGTTCGACCTGTCGAAGGTCTTCTTCATCATGACGGCCAACTCGCTGGACGGCATCCCGCGGCCCCTGCTGGACCGCATGGAGGTGATCCGCCTCACGGGCTACAGCGAGGAGGAGAAGGCGCAGATCGCCACGCGCTACCTGCTGCCGCGCCAGCTCGCCCACGCCGGCCTCACCGCCGAGCAGGTCGTCGTCACCCCGGAGGCGCTCAAGGGCGTCATCGGGCGCTACACCCGCGAGGCCGGCGTGCGTGACCTGGAGCGCCAGCTGGGCCGCATCACGCGCAAGGCGGCCCGGCTGTTCGCCGAGGGGCGCACCGAGACGTTCACGGTGGAGCCGACCCTGCTGTTCTCGCTGCTGGGGCAGGAGCGCAACCGGCCGGAGAAGTCGCGGCGGCACCTCCCGCCGGGCGTGGCGACTGGCCTGGCCTGGACGGAGACGGGCGGCGACGTCCTCTACGTCGAGGCGGCCCCCCGCCCCGGCGTGCCGGGGCTGCGGCTGACCGGCCAGCTCGGCGACGTGATGAAGGAGTCGGCGCGGGCGGCCCACTCCCTGGTGTGGGCCCACGCGGAGGAGCTCGGTATCGACCCGCGCAAGCTGCGCCGCGACGGCATCCACGTCCACGTCCCCGCCGGCGCGGTGCCCAAGGACGGCCCCTCCGCCGGCGTCGCCATGGTGACGGCCCTGGCGTCGCTGTTGACCGGCGAGCCGGCGGACGGCGCCGTCGCCATGACGGGCGAGATCACCCTGACCGGCCTCGTGCTGCCGGTGGGCGGCATCAAGGAGAAGGTGCTGGGCGCACGTCGGGCCGGCATCCGCCGCGTGGTGTTGCCCAAGGACAACGAGGCCGACCTGCGTGACCTCCCCGAGACGGTGCGGGCGGAGATGGAGTTCACCCTCGCCGAGCGCATCGAGGACGCGCTGGCCGTCACGGTGCCGGCCCTGGCGGGCCGGCTGCACGCGGCGGTGTGATCCGGCGAGCGGGGATGCGTCAGCGCCCCGAGTGATCAGCGTCAGCGCCTCTTTGATTCGGCGCGTATCGACGAACGACAACAGCCTGAGGCGCTGACACGTCCCCGCTCGCCAGCCGTCAGATCCGCTGACACTCACAACCGGAGACGCTCCCCCATGTCCTTCGATGACCGATACGGCTGGCCCCAGCGCCGCCCCATCACCGTCTCGCCCCTCGGCCCCCTTATCGCCTTCGTCGGCGTCATCCTCCTCGTCGGTGCGGCGCTGCTGGTCTGGCGTCTGGCCCGGCCCACCGGGCCCACGGGCTTCGGCGACCTCGGCGGCGCCTCGCCGTCCGACCCCAAGGCGGCCCCGCGCACCATCGCCCCGGCGGCCGGCCTGACCGAGCTGGAGCAGACGAACATCCGCATCTACAAGGTCAGCCGCCCCGCCGTCGTCCACATCACCAGCATCGACCTCCGCTCCGATGGCTTCGCCATGAACGTTCATGAGGTGCCCAAGGGCACCGGGTCGGGGTTCATCTGGGACGACAAGGGCCACATCATCACCAACTTCCACGTCATCCGCGGCGGCCAGTCCGCGCGTGTCACCCTCCACGACCAGACCTCGTACCCCGCCACCTACGTCGGCGGCGCGCCGGAGAAGGACCTCGCCGTCCTCAAGATCAACGCCCCCGGGGTGAAGCTCATCCCCATCCCCGTCGGGACCTCCGACGACCTCCAGGTCGGCCAGCTCGTCTACGCCATCGGCAACCCCTTCGGCCTCGACCAGACGCTGACCACCGGCGTCGTCTCCGCCCTGGGGCGCGAGATCAAGTCGCTGGTGGAGGGGCGGACGATCCCGAACGTCATCCAGACCGACGCGGCCATCAACCCCGGCAACTCGGGCGGCCCGCTGCTCGACTCGTCGGGGCGGCTCATCGGCGTCAACACCGCCATCTACAGCCCCTCGGGGTCGTCGGCCGGCATCGGCTTCGCCATCCCGGTGGACGAGGTCAACCGCGTCGTCCCCCAGCTCATCCGCGCCGGCAAGGTCACCCGGCCCGGCCTGGGCGTGCAGGTGGCCACCGACGACCTGGCCAGGCAGCTCAAGGTCGAGGGCGTCCTCGTCATCCGCACGCTGGCGGGCGGGGCGGCGGCCAAGGCCGGCCTGCGGCCCACGCGGCGGGGCGCCGACGGGCGTATCGTCTTCGGCGACATCATCACCGCCGTCAACGGCAGGAAGGTCGCAAAAGCCAAGGAGCTGTTCGCCGCCCTGGAGCAGCACCAGGCCGGCGAGGAGGTCACCCTCACCGTCATGCGCGACGGCGAGGCGGCCGAGGTGAAGGTCACCCTGCTCGAGCTGAGCTGAGGGCGACCCATGAGCGGACAGCCGGACACCCTGGCGCACGCGGCCCCGGAGCAGGTCGGCCGCTACCGCATCCTCGGGCCCGCGGGCGAGGGCGGCATGGGCGCGGTGTACCGCGCGCATGACCCGCACCTGGGGCGTGACGTGGCCGTCAAGCTGCCGCACATCGCCGGGCGTCCTGACGCGGCGCTGCTGGCCCAACGCTTCCAGCGCGAGGCCCGCGCCGCCGCCCGTGTCTGGCACCCACACGTCTGCCCCATCTACGACGTGGGCGAGCACGAGGGGCGGCCGTTCGCCGTCATGCCGTTCATCGAGGGCCAGTCGCTGGCCTCCCGGCTTGCGGACGGCCCACGCCCCTCGCCGCGCGAGGCCGTCGCGCTTCTCCTCCAGATCCTCGACGCCCTGGAGGCGATCCACTCCCACGGCCTGATCCACCGCGATCTGAAGCCCGCGAACATCCTCCTGGACCAGGCCGGACGCCCCCTGGTGGCCGACTTCGGGCTGGCACGCCCCGAGGACGCCAGCCGCCTCACCGCCGACGGCGCGGTGATGGGGACGCCGGCGTACATGGCCCCCGAGCAGGCCGCCGGACAGGGCGATCAGATCGGCCCGTGGACCGACGTGTACTCCGCGGGCGTGGTCCTGCATGAGATGGTGACCGGGCGTCTGCCGCACGGGGGCGAGGCGGACGGCGCGCCGTCGGGGTTGGGGCCCGCCCTCCGCCGCGCCCTGGCCCGCGACCCGTCGGCACGCTACCGCCGCGCCGCCGACTTCGCCCGCGACCTGCGCGCCTGGGTGGACGACGTCACCTCCGTGCTGCCCCCCCAACCCGCGCCTCCCCGGCGGCCGGGCGGGTGGACGCCGTTCCTCCTCGCCATCCTGGGCAGCGCGGCACTCACCGCCGCCATCCTCGTGGGAGTGTCCTACGGGCCCGCGTTCTTCGCCGGGCTGACCGCGCCGCCCGACGCCGAGGTCCTCGACTACCTCGACGGCAAGCAACTGGAGTGGCCCACCCGCCACGGCGCGAAGGCCCTCGCCCCGCTCACCTTCGACAAGCACCGTGTCGGCGGGTGGACACGTTCCTCCGCCGTCGGATCGTACTCCGACGACCCCGAGAAGCGCGTCTACAACTACGAGCTGCTCCTCGATCAGGACGGGGCCGC
Source organism: uncultured Alcaligenaceae bacterium (assembly GCA_964630925.1). Classification (GTDB taxonomy): domain Bacteria; phylum Planctomycetota; class Planctomycetia; order Gemmatales; family Gemmataceae; genus RGDT01. Next base: position 80,572 of record CAZVZK010000022.1, on the reverse strand, counting down.
GTACATCGTCGCCCTCAACGTCACCGTCAAGCGGATAGGCGGGCGGAGGCTCTACCTGGGCCATAATGTGGCCGCGATCCAGAAGGCCGACGCTGTGAAAGGGCGGTGACGAAGCGGCGGCGCGGGCTACAATCGTCGGCGGCACCCCTCCACCCACCGGGCCCCCGCCATGCCGCTCCGGATCTGCCTCGGCCTCGCCCTGCTGGCCGCCGTCGCGGCCTCCGTCTCCGCCGACACGCCCGAGGGCGAGCTGAAGAAGATCGCGGATCGCGCCGCCGCGTCCGGCGCCGACATGGCGGCGGTGCGGGCCGACCTCGCCGCCCTGCGGCTGGCCCACCCCGGCACCCCCGCCGCCGCCGGGGCCGCCGCCCTGCTGCGGACGCTGCCGTCGCCGCTGGACGCGCTGGCGAAGACATCGATCCCGGAGACGCAGGCCTTCCCCTGGCACCCCAAGGAGGCCGTCGCCGTCCTGGGCGACCACCGCGGCCGGCAGGGGGCGGCGGTCACCGCCGTCACGTTCTCCGCCGACGGCAAACGCATCGCCTCGGGCGGCAGCTACAACGTCCGCATCTGGGATGCCGCCACGATGCGGCTGCTGCACCTGATCAACGCCGGGGCGTCGCCGACAGCCCTGGCCTTCAACAAGGACGGGTCGCTCCTCGCCTGCTCGACGGGGCAGGGGCCGGTGTACGTCTGGGAGACGCCGGAGGACGCCGAGCCGAAGCTGAAGCACACCATCCCCGCCCCGTCGCCGGGGGCCTACTCCGTGTGCTTCCACCCCAACGGCAAGCGGATCGCCTGGGGCACCGCCGAGGGCATCATCCGCGTCTTCGACGTCTCCGGCGTCAAGGCCGAGGACGTGGGCACGGCCAGCGGGCACAAGGGGCCGGTCCAGGCGGTGGCGTGGGCGCCCGACGGAAAGCTGATCGCCTCCGGCGGCGACGACAAGACCGTGCGGACGTGGGACCCCGCCACGTTCAAGGAGAAGTCGAAGATCGACGAGGCGGCCTCCTGCACCGCCGTGAAGTTCAGCCCGTCGGGCAAGACGCTGGCGGCCGGCCTCTCCGACGGCACCGTGCAGATGTGGATCAGTCCGCCCGTGGCCCGGCCCAAGACCCCGCGCTCCGTCTTCTCGTCCGGCAAGTCGGCCATCGTGGCGATGTCGTTCAACGCCGCCGGCACCCAGATAGCCATCGCCAACAACGAGGCGGCGGCCCGCGTGTGGAACGTCGGCGGCAAGCCCGCGGTCAAGGCCAAACTCGACGGCCACGTCGGGGCCGTGAGCTGTGCCGCCCTGTCGCCGGACGGCAAGCTCGTGGCATCGGGCGGGGCCGACTGGGTGGTGCGTACCTTCGACATGACGAAGGCGAAGCCGGCGGAGCGGTTCGTCACGCCGACGGCCCACCTGTCGTCGATCTACTCGACGGCCTTCGCCCCCGAAGGGGCGACGCTCGCCACGGGCAGTTACGACACGATGACGCGGACCTGGGGCCTGTCGGGCGCCGCCCCGGTGCCGAAGCTCGCGCTCAAGGGCGAGGGGGCCCATGTCTACTCCGTGGCCTACTCCCCGGACGGGCGTCTGCTGGCGGCGGCGGGCAACACCAGGGCGGTGCGGCAGTGGGACGCCCGGACCGGCAAGCCGAAGGTGTCGATCGTCGGCCACGACTCCCACGTCTCGCAGGTGGCGTACTCGCCCGACGGACGCAAGGTGATGACCCGCAGCGGCAAGGACGTGCTGCTGAGCGACCCGGCCTCGGGGAGCGTCGATCACCGGCTGACGCACAAGGCCCTGGTGGCGGCGTCGGCGTGGTCGCCCGACGCGAAGACCGTGGTGACTGCCAGCGGCCACTACAAGTACGACGACAAGGGGCGCATCCTGATCAAGGACGGCAAGTACGTGTACGAGGACACGACCCTGCGGTTCTGGGACGCCGACAAGGGCGAAGAGTCGCCGGTGAAGAGGGACACGGCGATCCCGGCCCGGGCCGCCGCGTTCTTCCCGTCGGGCAAGGAGGTGCTGCTGGGGACGGGGGACTATCTCTTCCAGCGCTGGAAGCTCGACGGCGGCAAGCTGACGGAGGCGCCGGCGTGGAAGATGCCGGCCGGCGTGCCCTACGCCTTCATCCCCGCGCCGGACGGGACGTTCGTGCTGGTGCAGCACAGCACACACGGCTTCGTGAAGATGGACCCGGCGGGCAAGACGCTGGGGGCGTGGACGACGCAGGAGCCCGTCGGCGGCCTGGCGCTGGCGCCGGACGGGCGGCACGTCGCCGTCGGCCTGACGACGGGGGTGACGCTGATCCTGCGGCTCGAGGGTGCGAAGGGGACATCGGGGGGGTAGGGGAGGGTATGGGAGGACTTGTCCTGTTGGAGCCGCTTTGATGACGGCCGTGGCCTGTTGCCCACGTCGAGCGCGGAGAGTCGTGGGCACCCGACGCAATAAGGCACGCCCGCCTGACGGCGGGCGTGCCACGGAGCCGGCCTCGGCCCGCCGAATCAGTAGCCCATCGGGTAGCCGTAGGCCGGGTAGTAGTTGTACGGCGTCTGCTGGTACGCCGGGTAGTATCCGGGCTGCTGCTGGTACGCACCCGGGTTGTAGCCGGGGTTGTAGGAGACCGGGTAGAAGTAGTATCCGCCGTTCTGCGCGGGGTAGTAGTAGCCCATCTGCTGCACGCCGGACACCGGCAGCGCGGCGGGGGGAGGACCGGAGGGAGCGGCCGCAGGGGCGCAGCCGGCGCACCCGCCCGCCGCATGACCCTGATCCATCGTGGCGATCAGCTCCGACGACTCGAATGCCCCGTCCATCTCGTAGTGCCCGCCCCCGATCTTGTGCCCCCCGAACTTCTCCTTCAGCTTGTAGAAGAACCCCCGGCCCCAGTCCGTCCCGTGCAGGCCCACGCCCGCGGTGTTCTTGCCCTTCCAGTCGCACAGCCGCTGGTAGAACGGCCTCTTCGTGCCACAGCCGCCGAACGGGTCGCCGCAGCCGCCGCCCCCCGGCACCCCGTGGAACGCCGCGATGTACCCGCACGGGTACGGCGGCATCGCCATCTGCGTCGGGTAGCCGTGCCCGTGCCCGGCCAGCCCGAAGAAGTGCTTCGGCGCCAGCCCGTGCCAGCCCCGGCTCTGCCCGAAGCCGCCGTCGTACGGGCCGTCCAGGTACTGCGGCGGGATCGGGCAGGCGGTGCAACCCCCCGCGTTCTCCACCCCGTAGCAGCGGGGCGAGAAGGCGTTGTACGCGCCGGGGCAGACGTCGCAGCTGCCGCACTTGTAGTACGACTTCGTGAACAGCCCGAAGGTGGCGGTGCCGGCCCACGCCAGCGGCGCGGCGGATGCCAGGGCCGCGAGGGCCATGACGTGCAGTCGGTTCATGCGGGGTCGCTCCCTGATGAGTATCTCGCCGCCGCGGCACCGCCGGCCATCTTCCTGACGGCTGCCGCGCGGATCGTCCGCCCTATTGTGAACGCGGCCCGGCCCCCATGCCGGCCCACGCCAGGGTTTTCAGCTCAACAGGAGGCACGCACGCCGTCGCCGCCGCGCGGGCGGGCAGAAACCGCGGAACCGCGAGGGACGAGGCGGGTTTCTCACAGGACGGGGTTTTCGCCTCAAGTGTCGGCGTGAGTGCCCGCCCGCCCGTGCGTCTGATAGGATGAAGTCATCCCCTGGAGGGCCGACGTGCCATGACGCGGATCATCGTGACGGTGCTGCTGTTCGCCGGGCTGGTGGTGGCCGACGCCCCGAAGAAGTCGGACCGCGAGGCCCTCAAGCCCCTCCACGACCTCATCGGCGACTGGAAATCGACCGGCACCCCCAACGGCAACCGCGAGGAGCGCGAGAAGGGCCACTGGTTCGAGGCCGCCGCCTGGCAGTGGCAGTTCAAGGGCACGTCCGCCTGGCTCCGCGCCGACCTCGCCAAGGGCAAGCACTTCACCCGCTTCGAGATCCGCCCCGCCGGCGACGGCTACGAGCTGAAGGCCTGGCCCACCGGCGCCAAGGACCCCCAGGTCTACAAGGGCAAGCTGGAGAAGAACCGCCTCACGTTCGAGCGTCCCGAGGGCAAGACCTCCGAACAGATCTCCTTCGTCATGCTCCACTCCAACCGCTACTCCTACGCCCTCGCCGTCAAGCCCGAGGGCCACGCCGTCTTCAGCGAGAAGTACAAGGTCTGGGGCACCAAGCAGGGCGTGCCGTTCGCCGTCGTGGACAAGGGCCCCGAGTGCATCGTGTCGGGCGGCAGGGGCACCTCCACGGTCTCGTTCAAGGGCAAGACCTACTACGTCTGCTGCTCCGGCTGCCGCGACGCCTTCAACGCCGAGCCGGCCAAGTACGTCAAGGAATACGAGGACAGCCTCAAGAAGAAGTGAGCGCCCGGTCCGGCGGCCCGCTCCGCTCGAAGCAGAACATCCCGCAGTGCCACGTCGGGTCCTTCCGCCGCGCGGGGAACGTCCACGACTCGCGTCGGGTCAGCCGCCAGCGCGGGTCGCGCCGCCGCAATTCCCCCTCCAGCCGCCGGCACGCCCCGTCCGGGTCCACCCCGTGGTACGCGCCCCACAGCCGGTCCCCGCACCCCGCCGGCACCGCGTAATCCCACCCGGCCACCCCACCACGCTGCTCCCAGCGCCAGCGGAAGACGATCTCCACATCCTCCTTGTCCCGGCACACCACCACCGGGGCGTCGGCCATCGCCGTCATCTCGTCGAGCGACGACCGCACCCACGCCCAGTAGGCGTCACGGTAGGGGTACATCACGTCGAGCGTCATCCCTCCCACGCCGATCAGCGCGAACACGCCCGCCGCGATCAGCGTCCACCGCCCCGCGTCCCGCGCCCGCTCGATGAGCGCCGCCAGGCCCACCCCGGCCAGCAGGCACACGCACGGGGCGAGGTGCTGCGCCAGCCGGCACGACCCGCCGAACGGGTAGCGGTGCATCACCGCCCCGACGAAGGTCATCACGAACGGGCCGGCCATCAGGCCCAGCAGTCCCCACCGCCCGCCGCGCCCCAGCACCCAGGCCCCCACGACGCACAGGGCCAGGGTCAGCCCGCTGCCGCCGCTGACCGCCCCGACCGGGTAGGCCGTCATCTGCCCCGCCAGCGACATCAGCAGCCACCACGCGAACGCCAGCACCCCCGCCGGCGGGAAGGTGTTGCCCCAGTAGGCGTACATGCACGTCGAGGTGTCCGCCCCCGCGACGACCGCCGCCGTCTTGAGCTGGGCCGACCCGACCGCGTGCGACGCCCAGAACCCGCCCAGCAGCGCGACGGTGAACACCGCGAACCAGGCCCGCGACGCCCAGCCCCCCTTCCAGGCCGGCCAGGCCAGCACCAGGCCCACGGCGGCTCCGACGAACGCCGCCGGGTAGGAGGCGAGCAGCGCCACGGGGGCGGCCGCCGCGAGCGCCGCCAGCCAGAGGGGATGTTTGGACTTCAGCCACCCGGACGCGCAGACGAGCAGGGCGAGGGACATGCACAGGTCGAGCGAGTACGGCTTGATCAGCGTGGACATCGACACCGGCCAGATGGCCACCGCGAGGAACCCCACCGCGAACAGCCGGGGCAACGGCTCCAGCACCTCACCCGTGAGACGCCAGAACAGGGCGAGGGCCCCGACCCCGGCCAGGAGCGGCAGCAGGCGCAGGGCCAGCTCATCGGGGCCCAGGACGAGGTAGGCCAGCCGCTCCCCCCAGACGAACAGCAGCGGCGCGATCTGGCAGTGGCCCAGCCGCCCGGTCAGCTCCGCGAATCCATGCGCGGCGATGTTGACGGCGAGCATCCCCTCGTCGCCCCAGATCGGGAAGCGGAGGGCGTAACGCACCAGCCTCCAGGCCAGGCCGAGCAGCAGCAGGGCCAGGGCGAGGCGCGTGAGGGTCCGTGCGGAAAGGGCCGATGGCTGTTCCATGGGCGAGCCTACTACCAAACCACCCCGCAGGACGCAAGAGCGCCCGTGCCTGTCTCCGGCACGACAAGGCCGGAGGCCGTCGCGTTCAGGAAGCCCCCGCGAACAGCTCGCCGTGGAACGACTCCACGACGCGGATTTTCCCCACGATGTGCCGGTTGAATTCCTCCAGCTCCCCCGCAGGCACCCACAGCTCCCGGTGCGCCGCCGCCCCGACCTGCCGCACCGGGTACCGCGCCGCGTACCCGTCCTCCACCTCGAATTCGGTGACGAAGCCCGCGTACCCCGAGACGGCATCTACGGTATTCCAGTCCCGCGCGATGGAGACGGCGTACTCGCGCGTCAGCACGGGGTAGAAGATCGGCTGGCCGGGCAGACGCGGCGGGAACGCCCTGTAGCCCGACGCCGCGATCAGCCCCAGCTCCTTCACCCCGACGGGTCGGTACAGCAGCACGCCACACCTCCAAAGGCTCACCAGCAGTCACGGCGATCGGCTCACTTCGTGAGCAGCAGGCGGGCGATGCGGGCGCCGCGCGGCGTCGGCGGGCCGATCCTCTCGCCCCCCGCGTCCAGGGCCCCCGCGAGGCGGTAGAAGTCCGCCGGCTTCTCGCCCTGCGCCCTCAGCATTAGCTTCAGCGTGAAGTCCTCCCCGCCGGGCAGGCGGCGGACCAGCGTCAGCCTGCGCACCACGTCGGCCGGCCCGATGACGATCTCCGCCCGCCGCAGGCTCCCGTTTCCGAACGCCTCCAGCGTCGTCTCCACCGGGTCGCCGCCCGGCACGCGCTCGACGTCGCAGTCCTTCAGCACCTCGTCGAGCAGGGTAGGGAGCTGCACGCTACGGACGGCCAGGGCCTCCTTGTACGCCGGCGGGATCTCGTCCTTGCCGAACCAGACGCCGAACTTCCGGGTGGGGGCGAACCAGACGTTTCCTTGCTCGTCCTGGCCCCAGACGCCTCCGCCGGGGGCAGGCTCGACGCGGAACCTGTCGCCGCGTGTCCACAGGCTGATCTCGCGGCCGAAGTCCACCCGCGGGAAGCGCCGCACGAGCGCCGCCGGCGGGTCGGCGGTGAGGGAGTACTCCCGGCTCCTTTCGTCCTGATGGGCGTCGCGCGCCCGCGCCACCATCTCCGCGGGCGACGCCTGCGCCTTGCCCCCGGGCCAGAACAGGAACGCCGCGACGAGGACCGCCGCGGCGGCCGCCATGACGCCGCGCGCCAACCACGCCCCCCACGCCCCGCCGGGCCGGCGTGCCTTCGCCTTGCGCCACGCCTCCTCGGCGGCGGCGCCGTCGGCGTCGGCGTCGAGCCGGCGCCGCACCAGCTTGTCGAGCGGGCCGTCGGGCGTGGGGAAGAGGGGGTCGTTCATGGCTGGCCCTCTGGAGCGTGAGCGGATCAAGGCGAGCGGGGTCGCGTCAGCGCCCCGAGTTGGAGCGTCAGCGCATCTCGATCAGGCGAGCGGGGTCGCGCCGGCGCCCCGAGTCACACAGCGTCAGCGCCTCTCGAACTTCGGCGATTGGAGAAGACGAGAGCCGCCGACGCTCCACCCGGGGCCATGACGCTGCCCCGCTCGCCTTGGCGCAATCACTTCGCCGGCGGCGGGTTCGTGATCTGCCCGTCGCCGGCGACGTAGGTCTTGGTGCCGCCCGCCGTCGTCACCGTGGTCGTCGCGGTGCCGCCGCCCGCCACGGTGCTGGTGGTGGCCGACTTGCCGGTGTTCGTCTTCACCGTGGTCGAGCCGGTGTAGCCGGAGCCGGACCCCGTGCCCGTGATCGTCGTGGTGCCCTTGTGGGCCGCCACGCCCCCCTTGCCGTTGGCGCCGGCCGCCGACACGCCGGCGCGGTTGACCGTCACGCCGCCGGAGCCGTTCTTGACCGCCGTGCCCCCCGACGCGTGGGCGACGGCGCCCTTGTTGTTGGGGCCGGCGGCGGCGTGGACGCCCGCCGAGCCGAAGGCCACCCCGTTGCTCGTCGGCACCGCCCCCTTGGCGGAGACCTTCACCTTGCCCGCCGCCTGGGCGGCCCCCGAGCAGATCAGGAGGGCTGCCGCCACCATCATCAGCTTGCCGTTCATCTCCGCGTTCCCCGGTATGGTGTTTCGTGTTGTTCTTCTCTTCGTCGCGTCGGACGCCGGCTGTCCAACGAGAGCAACACGCCCGCCCGCACCCGGTTACACCTCCCCCTCGAGGAATTCAGCGAGGGCCTCGGCGAGCGCCGCCCGCGCCCGGTGGACCAGCACGCCGGCGTTGCTCTCCGACACCTGCAACACCTCCGCGATCTCCGCCTTCCCCTGGCCCAGCGCCCGCAGCTCCAGCGCCGCCCGCTGCAGCGCCGGCAACCCGTCCATCGCGACGCGGATCGCGTCCTGCAGCTCCTTGCGCGACAGCTCGGCCTCGGGCATCGCGGCGAGGCGGTCCTCGACCTCGAACGCCCTCCCGTCGTCGCCACGCGCGTCGAGGCTGCCCAGGGCGCGTCCGCGGCTCGCCTGGTTGATGCACAGGTTGGTGATCGAGCGGAACAGCAGCTTCACCCCGTCGCGGAGCAGGTCGTATTCGCCGTCCCGGCGGATCAGCCGGTACAGGCACTCCTGCACGACGTCGTCCGCCTGGGTGGCGTCGCGGGTCATCGAGCGCGCGTACGCGATGGCGCGTGGCCCCACCTGCCGCGCCCACGCATCCAGCGCATCCCGCCTCGGCCCCTCCAGCATCCCCACGTTCTACCCGCGCCCGGCCCGCCTGGACACCCGGGCCGGCGCTTGCTATCCCCCCCGCCGCCCGACGGAAGGCCCCCTCGCATGGACGTACCCGACCTCGCCCTCCTCGCCCTCCTCGCCGCCCTTTCCTTCGCCCTGGCGTTCCACGGGGCCGCCGCGGGCCTCCAGCTCGGCCAGCTCCGCCAGCCATTGCTCCTCTACTTCCTGCCGACCGCCGCCGCCGCCGCCGCCGCCAATCTCACCGTCTCCGGCATGGGGGCGTTGGCCGGGGCCGCCGCCCACGCCCGCGGCGGACGCATCGTCTGGCCGTTCTTCTGGCTCCTCGCCCTCCCCAGCGTCGCCGGCGGGATCCTCGGCGCCTGGCTCCTCGCCCGCGCCGAGCCGACCTACGCCAAACTCGTCATCGGCGGCTTCCTCCTGTTCAGCGCCGCCAACATGCTCCTCTCGCCACCCGAGGAGGATCAGGCCGACACCCCCGCCGCCCCCCGCCTGTTCGTCGAGGTGCTCGTCGGCCTGGCGCTCGGATTCCTGGCCGCCATCACCGGGCTGATGATGGGCAGCCTCCGCCTCCCGCGCATGATCAAGCAGCTCGGCATGGACCCCAAGCTGGCCGTCGGCACGAACATGGCCGTCGGCTGCGCGACCGCGCTCACGTCGGCGCTGGCCCTGTGGATGCAGGACGGCACCCCGATCCTGGCCCCGGTCCTTTGGCTGGCCGGGCCGACGATCCTGGGCGGCTGGCTCGGCGCGTCGTGGACGGGCACGATGGACAAGGCGGCTTTGACGCGCATGGTCGGCTGGACGGTGGCCGCCGCCGGCGTCCTGATGCTCGGGGATGTCCTGCTGCGCCCCCTGGCGATGGGCCTCATCGCGCCGCCGGCCCCTTGACCACCACGTCGTGTCCCATCAGGACCAGCCGTCAGGCCATAGCCCATCACGGCCAAGAAACGGGGGTCCCGTTCAGCCGGTGGTGGGAATTAGACGGAAGTAGACAGGTGGGATGGCCGGGTGGGGCGGATTGCATTGCATTGCACCCCCCGAGGCACCCCCTGCAATGCAAATTCGTGGCGGGATTTGCATTTCACGGCAAGTGGTCAGACCTCCAACACCAGGGTCGTGGCCGCCCTCCCTGTCGAATTGTGTCTAACTCCACAAGCCGGTGAACGGCTACCAAACGAGAACCGGCCCGGCGTTCGTCACGCCGGGCCGGTCCGAGTTGCGGCGACAGGATTTGAACCTGTGACCTCCAGGTTATGAGCCTGGCGAGCTACCACTGCTCCACACCGCGCCTATGAGAGAGGATCCCGCGCTCTGCAGCCCGCGTTCACCTCTCATCAGAAGTATACGCCGACGCCCCAGGAAGTCCAGCCCAAGGCGCCGGAAAATGTCACCCGCACGTCACGCCAGCGGTTCGATCTCCTCCGCCGTCGCCGGCATCCCAGGCGCGTCCGGCAACAGCAGCGAGTACAGACACGGCACGACCACCAGCGTCGTCAGCACCCCGGCCACCAGGCCGCCCAGCACCGCCCGCCCCAGCGGCGCGTTCGCCTCGCTGCCGTGCGCGAAGCCCAGCGCCATCGGCAAGAGCGCGAAGAAGGCCGCCAGGGCCGTCATCATCACCGGCTTGACCCGCACCTTCGCCGCCTCCAGGATGGCCCCCGTCGGCGTCAGGCCGTCCTGCTTGCGTAGCGTCTGGGCGAAGTCGATCAGCAGCACCGTGTTCGACACCACGATCCCGACCATGAAGATGACCCCGAGCAGCGACTGCACGTTGATCGCCGTCCTCGTGACGAACAGGACGAGCACCACGCCGATCAGCCCGAGCGGGACGGCGGAGAGGATCACCGTCGGCACCAGCCACGAGCGGAACAGGGCGACCATCAGGAAGTAGACGAGCAGCGCGGCGACGACGAGGCCCAGGCCGAGGTTCCGGAACATGTCGTTCATGCGCGAATACTCGCCGCTGAGCGTCATCTTGACGCCCTTGAGCGGCGTCGGCACGTCCCCACGCGGGTCGTAGGGCGCCCAGCCGCCCGACGGCAGGGCCTCCCCGTGCGAGGCCAGGACGCGCCACACGTCGTCGGCCACGTGCCCCAGGTCGCGCCCCTGGATGTTCATCGTCACGTCCACCGCCGACTGCAGGTTCGTGTGGGACTGCTCGGCGGGGACGGTGCGGCGGCGCAGCGTGACGAGGTTGCCCAGCGGGATCGGGCTCTTCTGGGCCGCCCCTGTGATCGGCACCTGGAGCATCGTCTCCAGCGACTTGATGTCGGCCTCCGGGTACTGCACGCCCACGTAGTACTGGTTCGACGACACCGGGTCGATCCAGAAGTTCTTCTTGTTGAACTGGATCGACGAGTTGAACGCGGCGACGACGTTCCGCATCACCTCGCCCTGCGTCAGGCCGAGGGACGCCGCCTTCGTCTTGTCCACATCAATGACGTACTGCGGGTAGTCGAGGCGCTGGATCACCCGGCAATCGACCACCCCACGGACCTCCTTCAGGTCGGCCTGAATCCGCTCGGCGATCAGGCGGCTGAGGGCGATATCCTTGCCGAGGATCTGGAGGTTGAGCGGCGTCGACTTCCCCTCGTTCATGGCCCCGCGGATCATGCCCCCGGTGTCGAAGGCGAACTCCAGGCCGGTGAAGGCCGGCTCCCCGTTGAGCGCGGCACGCAGCTCCTTGACGTGCTGCTGGGCGGTGTGGTGGCGGTGCGTCGAAAGCTGCACCTTGATGACGGCGTCCATGGGGCCGGCGTTCGGCGTGTAGGCGGCCGACCAGTCGGGGGTGACACCCGTCTCGCTGATGATCAGCTCCAAATCGTCGCCGACCACCTCGCGGATGGCCTGCTCGACCTCGGAGACACGCTCGACGGTGACCTCCAGACGCAGGCCCGTCGGGGCGCGGACGGCCACCTCGAACGCCCCCGCATCGACCTCGGGGAAGAACTCGCGGCGCAGCCGACCCCCCAGGCCGATGACCACGCCGACGAAGAGCAGCAGCGCCAGGCCGCACACCGCCCAGCGCGAGCGGAGGACGGAGGCGAGGGAGGCGGCGTACCAGGAGATGGCGCCGCTCAGCAGGCCGTCCCACCAGCGGTAGGCGAGGAGGATGGGGTTCACCGTCGGCTCGGGCGTGTGGCCGTGGGGGTGGGGCGCGAGCCAGAGGCTGGACAGGACGGGGACGAAGGTCATGGAGACGACGTAGGCGGCGACGATGGCGAAGGTGACGGCGAGGGCGAGAGGCTTGAAGAGGAACGGCCCGAGGCCCGGGACGAAGGCCAGGGGGGCCAGCACGAGGAGCGTGCAGAGGGTGGCCACGAGACCGGGCAGGGCGACCTCCCCGGCGCCCTTGTAGGAGGCGAGCCTGGCCGAGATATTCTGGTGCCCCAGGTGGCGGTGGGTGTTCTCCAGCACGATGATGGCGGCGTCCACCAGCGGCCCGATGGCGAGGGCGAGCCCCGCCAGGGTCATGACGTTGATCGTCTGCCCCGTGAAGTACAGGCCCATCATGGCGGCCAGGACCGCGATGGGGATGGTGACGAGGGCGATCAGGGTCATGCGCCAGTCGCCCAGGAACAGCAGGATGACCAGGGAGCAGAGCAACGCGCCGAGGATGCCCTCCTCCGCGAGGCTGTGGATGGCGTTGCGGACGTACACCGACTGGTCCATGACCAGCTTGAGGGCGATGTCGGGGAAGGTGAGCCGGCCCTGGATGCCGGGGAGCTGCTCCTTCAGCTCGTCGACGACGCTCAGGGTGCTGGTCCCGGGCTGGCGGTACACGGGGATGTAGACCTGCTTGCGGCCGTTGACGCGGACCACCGTCGTCTGCATCAGGCTGGTGTCCTTGGGGTTGGCCACGTCGCCGAGGACCACGGGCCGGCCGGTGCCCATCTTCAGGGGCAGCTCGCGCATGTCGTCGATCACGTCGTACATCGAGTTCGACTCGAGCGCGTAATCCCGGACCCCGAGCTTCATCGACCCGGTGGGGAGGAAGACGTTGTAGCGCTCCAGGCCGTCCATCACGTCCACCGGCGACATCCCGCGCGACTGGAGCTGCTCGCGGTTCAGGTAGGCGATGATGGCCCGGTTCTTGCCCCCGTAGACCACGGGCGCGACGGCCCCGCGGATGGACATGACCATGTTGCGGACCTCGTAGCGCCCGGCGTCGTACAGCTCGGCCTCCCCGCGGGCCTCCGCGTCGAGGGCGATGACGCAGACGGGCGTGGACCCGGTGGGGTCGAAGGGCAGGATCACGGGAGGAAGGGTGCCGGGGGGGAGGTAGGGGGCCGCGGCCGAGGAGAGGGACGACACCTGCGTCATCGCCTCGCTGAGGGGGGTGTCGGGGTTGAAGTAGTTGCGGACGACGCTGGCGCCGACGATGGACCGCGACTCCTGGCGGGTCATGCCTGCCGCCTGGCCGGTCCAGCGCTCCATGCGGCTGGTGATGCCCTTGTCGATCGCGGTGGCGGACATGCCGCCGTAGAAGGTCAACACCTGGACGGCCGGGGCCCTGTACACGGGCAGGATGTCGATGGGGAGCTGGAGGACGGCGAAGGAGCCGAGCATGAAGACGCAGAGGATGGCGACGGTGATGGCGTAGGGGTTATTGAGTGAGGCGCGGATGATCGCGTTCATAGGGGGGTCAGGGGTCAGGGCCAGCGGGCGGAAGAGGAGGCTGGGCGGGGAGGTGAGCACCCTGTTCACTGTACCGGGCGGTGGGCCGGGCTCAAGGGGAGGCGTGGTGGCCCAGAGCGTCTTCGCTCGGCCTGGGGACGCCGTCGTCGAGGCGCGGGTTGTCCTTGACGGGGCGAGGCCGTCCTGCGTGAGGGCCGGTATGGTGAACGGTGTTGACCCAATGAGAAGCGAGGTAGTTGATGGCCTGCCCCCTCCCTTCGGATGACCCCGCCTTCATCGACCCGGAGAATTTCGCGGATCAGGTCTACGAGGCCTCGAAGGCCGCGTTCTCAGCCCTGATCAGGGCGAACCCGACGCAGAGCTTTTACGCCTTCGCGCTGTTCACAGACGACTCGCTTCAGTTCCTGCGCCCGGCCGCGAACACCGAGCAGGCGCTGACGGCGACGGTCCAGCGCTACAGGGAGACGGTGGACCCGGAGTACGGGGGCACCTCGACCCGTGCCGGGATGCGGTGGTCCTATGGGGATTGGGGGTTCTTTACGTTTGACGACGGCGGCCACTTCGACGAGATCAACCGGATTCTCCACTCAAACTTCGACAGGATGATCGCCGACGATGAGTTCGATGGCGGCCTGGGGGACATGTGGGAGGCTGCCCTCAGCGGCTTCCGTCGGCTGGAGCGTGAGCGCTTCTTCGGAACGGGTGCCGCGCGGTCGAAGATCACTCTCCTGGTGGTCGGGCATGTGCCGGAGGATCTGGGCTACGCCTGGGTGTCTGCTTTGAATCCGCCGGGCGTGGCTGACCGCTATCGGAACTATAACCCTGATCGCCCCGACGACGATCAGGAATGATCCCACAGGATGACGAACCATCCGCACACCGTTGGGCGGCCTCTTGACGCCGGTACCGCAGTACGGGAGGATGAGCCTTCGAGCGGAGACCCACCCCGGAGCGTCAGCCATGAGCGATGTGAGCATCCACCCGGACTCCACCGGGCGGTTCATCGACCGCCTCCACGAGGCCTTCCTCGACGGGGACGCCGCGGCGGCGATGAAGCCCGACGAGGCCGGGAACGTCGCACGTCTCCAGGAGCAGTACCGCGCCCTGGCGCGGGGGGACATCGGGGCAGCCCTCGCCCTGATGGCCGAGGAGGTGGAGATGGAGCTGACCACGCCGGCCGACCTGCCCATCGCCGGGGCCTGGCGTGGCCGCGACGAGGTCTGGGCGGCGACGCTGCGGAACTTCGGCTCGCTCGCCGACCAGAGCGCCGACCTGCTGACCGTGGTGGCACAGGGGGACACGGTGATGCTGCTCGCCGAGGAACGCGGGCGTGTCAGGGCCACCGGGGTGGTGTACCACGTCCGGTGGGCCCAGCTCTACACGTTCCGGGGCGACAAGGTCGTCCGCATCCGCGGCCTCGCCGCCCAGGTGCCGGCACAGCCCGGCTGATACACGCGCCCGAAGTGGGTGTCCCATCCTCTGGTTCTCTGGGTGGCCGGGGTCGGGCTCTGGCGACCTTGGTGCAGGCCCCGTGAGGCGTGACGTCCTCTCAAGTGCCTGTTCCGGGGTCGCCAGAGTCCGACCTCGGCCACCCAGAGACTGGGACACAAGCTCCGGGGCCTGGAGGCGCGGGGGTCACTCGGCGGGTGGCTGGACGGGGGTGCCGGGGGAGATCGGGCCGTTGGCTCGGCGGACGACCCGGTCCTTGTCGGTCAGGCCGGCGACCACCTCGACCAGCAGCCCGTTCTCCGAGCCGATGGTGATGGGGACGAGGGCGGCCTTGCCACCGCGTGAGACGTAGACGGCCCCCTTGCCTTCCTTCACCTCGCCCACGAGGCAGGCCGAGGGGAGGGTGAGCGCCCTGGCCGACTTCTGCAGGAGGATCGACACCTTGCCGAACATGCCGGGACGCAGCTCGCCGGTCCTGTTGTCGAGGTCGATCTCCACGCGCATGGTGCGCGTCAGGGTGTCCTCGGCGCCCTGGGTCCGCGAGATGGTGCCCTGGTAGGCCTTGCCTCCGAGGGAGTCGATCTCGACGGTGGCCTTGTCGCCCACGTCGGCGTAAGGCACGTCGCGGTCGGGGATCTGCACCACGACGCGCAGCTTGTCGGTGCGTTCGAGCGAGAGCAGCGGGACGGTGCCGCCCTCCCGGGCGGAGCGGACGTAAGCCCCGGGGTAGACGTTGCGGCGTGTCACCTGGCCCTGGAACGGCGCCACGATGCGGGCGAAGGCGAGGAGCACCTCGATGCGGGCGATCTCGGCCTCGGCGATGGCGACGTTGGCCTCGGCCTCTGCGATGTCGGCCCTGGCCTGATCGACCTTGGCGTCGGCGGCCTCATCCTGGGCCCTCGCCGTCTCCAGGGCCAGCTCCCCGGCGCGGGCCGCCGACGCGGCGGCCTCCTTGCGCTCCTCGGACTCGTCCACCAGACGCTCCTCGACGGCCTTCGACTCCCACAGGTCCATGATGCGTTGGTGCTGCTTGCTGCGGTACCGGAGGGTCGCCTTGACCGCGTCGAGCTGGGCCTTCGCCTGGGGGACGGCGGCCCTGGCGACGCGCCGGTCGGCCTCGGCGCGTTTGAGGGCCTTGTTCGTCTGGGTGACGCGGGCCTGCGCCAGGGCCTTCTGGGCCTCGGCCTTCGCCTTCTGCTTGCGGACCTCGGGCACGTCGATCTCCGCGAGGACGTCGCCCTGCTTGACGCGGTCGCCGATATCGACCTTGAGGGTCTTCAGCATCCCCGATGTCTCGGAGTGCAGCTCGACCGACTCGAAGGGGGCCAGCGAGCCGGGCTGGATGGCGCGGCGCTCGAAGGTCTGCACCTCCGGGCTGATCAGCTCCACCGTGACGGGCCTCGCCTTGCGTCCCTTGCGGAAGAACCCGGCGGCGCGGCCCAGGCCAGGCTCCTCATGGCCGGGGCCCCAGAAGTACATGCCGGCGGCCGCACTCGACACGAGGACGGCCAGGATGCCCCAGACGAAGACTCGCTTCATCGGGTCGATGCCTCCGGGATGGGGATGAGGAGGGCGAGGTGGGTTGGGCACTCTTCTTACTCTACCCACTCCTCCATGGACGCCCAAGGTCTTTTCGGCCGGCCGCGGCGCCGGTGGGACTGGCGAGGATCGGCCTTGACGGCCCGGCGGCGGCGGGTATATCCCGCGCCACTCTGGAGAGGTGGGGGGGCGCCATGCGGAAACTGATCGGCTGGCTGGGTGTGGTGTCGCTGGCGGCGCTGGGCTGGGGATGCCAGTCCACCGAGCCGAACCTCCGCCCCCCCAAGGCGCCCGAGGAGTTCGTGGCCCCTCCCAACGAGCAGCAGTACAGCCGCCACATCGAGTACCCCAAGGAGTCGATGGACGGCGACCCGCTCCTGCGCAAGAACAAGGGCGTCAGCACGCCCGGCCTGACGACCCGGCCCGGCTCCGCCGGCCAACGCCCCGTTGGCCCCGGCATGTGATGGCGGCCTGACGCGGGCGGGGCCGCGCTCTAGAAGAGCCATTGCCCCGCCGCGTGAGGTGCCCCGATGCCCGAGCTGCCCGTCCGGCTATTCGCCGTCCCGCGCCGCGGGCGGACCATGCTCTGCGCCGTCGAGGGCGGCCGTCTTGCGGACCTCGGGCCGCTGCCGATGCCGCCCCTGGCCGAGCACGCCATCAGCGACACCGGCTGGATCGCCTGGCCGGAGGACGAGGGCCGGACGATCCGCCGCGCCCACTGCGACGCCGAGCCGGCGGAGCAGAAGTTCCCGCCGATCCGCCTGCCCGACGGCTACTCCGCCGCCACCCTGGCCTTCCACGGCCAGGCGCTGTACGTCGGCGGCGGCTGCGGCATGGAGGTGCTGGGCCTGTACGCCTATCACGACCCCGAGCCGGCCTGGGTGCCGCTGCCCGTGCCGGAGGAATTCCGCCGGCACGGCAAGCGTGTCGATGACCTCCTCGTCGACGGCACGCGCCTGATCGCCGTCGATGACATCATCGTCCCGCAATACCTGCTCCTGTACGACGTGCGGGCACCGCTCGCCCCGGCGTTGGACCGGGTGGTCGAGCTGACGTATCACACGACCTACGAGCACATCGAGAAGGGCGCCCTGGGCGGGCCGTGGCTCGCCCTCCTCTCCAGCGGCATCAGCTCCGGCGGGGAGAGCAGCCACGTCGGCCTGTACGGCCGGGACGCCCTGGTGCCGCTCGGGTCGATCTCCACGGGCCGGAGGCGCGGGCATTCCCACACCTGGCTCGACCTGGAGATGTGTGGCGAGACGCTGCTCATCGCGGCGGGGGAAGCGGGCGTCGGCGTGCTGGACCTCGGGGCCGTCGAACGCCCTTCCCCGATGGCCTGGGACGCGGAGTCCCATGAATGGGCCGTGGGGCAGGGCGGGGAGCGTTTCATGCAGGAGTGCGAGCGCCGCCTCCGGTATGTGCCCCTCGCAGCGGGCCCCGTCGTGCGTCTGCTCACCGTCCCCACGACGCGACACGTCCTGGCCGTGGTGCGGACGGAGGGCGGCCCGGACACCGTCGTCATCGACGTGGATGGCCTGCTCGCGTAGCGGGCCTCCGGGGTTCTTCGTGGCGGGGCCGGCGGCGCGTGGACGCGGGTGCCGGCCCTCGTAGGTCGGTTTGAGCGAAGCGCCAGCCGAGCGAAGCCCGACGGAGGGCCTGACATGCGATGTCGGGCTTCGGCCCTGGCGGACCTCGGCCGACATGGGCCCGACCTCCCACAGCACCCGTACGGTTACGGCCAACGGAAGAGGGGCCGGGTGATCGCGCCACGCTATCACCCGGCCCCTTGCCGGACGCGGACGCCGTCCGATCACTTGTCTTTGAGGAGTTTCTCGGCGTCGCCGGCGAGATCGACGGGCGTGTCGCTCGACTTCAGCAGCAGCCGCGGGTCGGCCTTCTTGTGCAGCTCGGCGAACACGAGCTGCATCTCGACCTCGTGCTTCTTCGCCACCACCTCGGCGGTCAGGTTGGCCCGCACCTGCTCCAGCGTCACCGCCGCGTTCGCCGGGAAACGTTTGTCGCACTTCAGCATCACGTGGCCCTGCGCCGTGCCGATGAGCGGCGTCACCTCGCCGGGCTGGAGGCGGAACGCCTCGCGCTCCACCTGCTCGTCGCCCAGCGAGTGCCAGCCGAACTGCGGCAGCTTGCCCGCCGCCGACGCCAGGGTGGGCGTCGGCTGGTTCCGCGCCGCCCGGTCGAACTCCGCCTCGCTGTCGCGCAGCACCGGGTACTGCCCCAGGGCGAAGCGGTGCTGCCCCTCCGGCCACAGGATCATGCGGCACTCCATGCGCTCGCCGTAGTGCGTCTCGAAGCAGCGCTTGAGGTCGTCCTCGGTGCACCGCGCCCGCCCCGCCGCCAGCTTGCCGAGCAGCAGCTTGGGGCGGATCACGTCCTCACGCCACTCCAGCAGCGTCTTACCCATCCGCGCCAGCATCTCCTTCTCGAAGACCTTCCTGTCCATCGCCGGCTTGAGCGTCGCCAGGTAGTCGGTCAGGTCCTTCTCGACCTCGTCCTCGGTGACGGCGATGCCGCGGGACTGGCACTCGATGTCGATGACCCGGCGGTTGATGAGGTACGGCAGCTTCTCCGCCCCGAAGCGCTGGATCAGGAACTCGCCCAGCTCCTCGCGCGTGATCGCCTGCCCCCCCCACAGGTACGCCACGGGCGTCGTCGGCCCGGGCGTCGGGCCGCCCTCGACACGGTCCGTCTTGACCAGCAGCACCTTGGGATCGGCCTGCTCGCGCATCACCTTGAACGCCTTCTGCATCTCCTCCGTCTGCTTCAGCCCCTGCATCTCCGCGTGCAGTTTCTCGCGCACCGCCTCGAAGGCCACCGTGGTGTCCGGCGGCAGTCGCTTGTCGCACTTGAACAGGACGACGCCCTGGGGCGTGCGGATCAGGGGCGTCACGTGGCCGGGCTGCAGCTTGAACGCCTCGCGCTCGATGTTCTCGTCCATCGAATAACGGCTGATCGGCTTGATGCGGCCTCCCGACGACGCCAGCGCGTTGGGCTGCTTGGCGGCGGCCTCGTTGAAGGCCTCGGCGCTGTCGCGCAGGCGCGTGTACGCGTCCTGGGCGGCCTGCTCCTTGCCGGGCGCCCACATGATCATCCGGCCCTCGATCTTCTCCCCGTGGGCCGACTCGAACGCCTTGCGCAGGTCATCCGGCGACACCTCGACGCGGTTGCGGACGAGGCGGGCCATCTGGAGGCTCGGGCGGAGGTCGTCCTCCTTGAACTCGACGAGCGTCTTCTTGTGCTTGGCCAGCACCGACTTGATGAACGTCGCCCGGTCCACGGCGAGGCCCCTGAGCTTCTCCTCGAAGGCGGCCTCGACCTCGGCCTGGGTGATGTTGATGCCGCGGGACTGGCACTCGCGGTCCACGATCTTCTTGTTGATGAGGGTGACCAGTTTGTCGGGCCCCAGACGCACGACGAGGTACTCCCCCAGCTCCTGGCGGGTGACGGCGCGGGTGCCGTGGACGAAGGCGACGACGCGGGCGGCGTAGTCGGCGGGGTTTGGCTGGAAGGGGGCGGGGGGCTGGGCCTGTGCGGGGGAGGCCAGCCGTCCGCGGGAGAGGAAGACGCCGAGGCCGGCCACGACGAGGCCGAGCACGGCGAGTGACGCCCGGCGCGACAGCCAGGCCTTGGGGTCGAACAGCTTGCCGAACATCCTCGTTCGCCTCCGGTGGACGTGGGGACGCACCGGGGGCGGGTGATAACGAAGCTCGGCGGGCGGGGCAAGGGCAGACGGAAGGCAAGAAGAAGAGCTGTCCACGGATCAGACGGATCAAACGGATCAAGAACAAGCAGAAGCAGGCAGAAGGCATCGTGCCCTCTGTCTGCTTCTGTTCTTGGCTGCTATCCGTGTTTTCCGTGTGATCCGTGGACAGCTTCTTCTTCCGTGGTCACTTGTCGCCGGGCTTGCGGATGTCCGCCAGCTCCTCCTTGACCGGTGCGTAGTGGCTCGGCTCCATCGTGAACGACGCCGTGCCGCTCGTCACGTTCCGCAGGTCCGACGTGTAGCCGAACAGCTCCGCCAGCGGGATGTGCGCCACGATCAGGCAGCGCCCGCCCTCGCTGGTCAGGTTCTCGATCACCCCACGCCGCCGGTTCACGTCGCCCGCCAGCGAGCCCTGGTACTGCTCCGGGGACACGATGGCGACCTTCATGATCGGCTCCAGCAGCGTGATGCCGGCCCGCATCTGGGCGTCCCGCGTGCACTCGATGGCCGCCAGCTTGAAGGCGTCCTGCGAGCTATCCACGTCGTGGTACTTGCCGTCGTGCAGCGTGCAACGCAGGTCCACGAGGGGGAAGCCGTACTTCGCCCCCTTGACGCACGAGTCGCGGAACCCCGCCTCCACGGAGGGGATGTACTCGCGCGGCACGACGCCGCCGACGATCTTGTCCACGAAGTAGATGTTGTTCGGGTCCGGCTTCTCGCCCTCCTCCTCCAGCCCCGCACGGATCTCCTCGATCTCGTCCTTCGTCAGCGGGGTGAACAGGCAGTGGATGACCGCGAACTTGCCGCGCCCGCCCGTCTGCTTGATGAAGCGGGTGTGCTCGTCCACCTCCTTGCTGAACGTCTGGCGGTAGGCGACCATCGGCTTGCCCGTCGTCACCTTCACGCCCGGCGTCCGCTGGAGCTTCACCACCGACACCTCCAGGTGCAGCTCGCCCATGCCCGACAGGATGAGCTGCTTCGTCTCCGGGTCCGTCCGGAACTTCAGCGTCGGGTCGTCGCGCACCAGCTTGGCCAGGGCGTCCGCCATCTTCGTCTCGTCCGTCGTCCGGTCCGGGATGAGCGCCTGGCTGATGACCGGCTCGGGGAAACGGATCTCCTCGAGGATCACCTTCTTCTCGGTGTCGCACAGCGTGTTGCCGGTGTACGTCTGCTTCAGGCCCACCAGCGCCACGATCTCGCCCGGCCCGGCCACCTCCAGCGACTCCCGCCGCTCGCCCATCATGCGGAAGATGCGCGCGATGCGCTCCGACCTGCCGCTGGTCGTGTTCATCACCTCGTCCTTGGGCCGCAGCTCGCCCGAGTAGATGCGCGTGTACACGAGGTCGCCGGTCGGCTCGGTGACCGTCTTGAACGCCAGGGCGGCGAACGGCTGCTTGGGGTCGGGCCCGCGGATGGCCTTCTCCTTCGATCGCGGGATGGCGCACTCCAGCGCCGGCCGCTCGATCGGCGCGGGCAGGTAGTCCACCACGCCGTCGAGCAGGAGCTGGACGCCGTGGAAATTCTTGCTGGAGCCGGTAAAGATCGGCGTGAACTTGCCCTCCAGCGTCCCCTTGCGGATGGCCTTGCGCAGCTGGTCGTTGGAGATCGGCTTCTCCTCCAGGATGGCCTCGACGAGGGCGTCGTCCGCCAGTGACGCCGTCTCCAGCAACTGGGTCCGCGCCTCCTCGGCGGCCTCCTTGTGGCTCTCGGGGATGTCCACCAGCTCGAAGCGCTTGTTCGTCTTGTCCGTCAGGTCGCGCTCGATGTACTTCATCTCGATCAGGTCGATGACGCCCTTGAAGTCGTGCGACGACCCGACCGGGATGGCGACGATGCACGGCACCACGCGGAGCTTCTGCTTCATCTGCTCGACGCAGCCCTCGAAGTTCGCGCCGATGCGGTCCATCTTGTTGACGTAGGCCAGGCGCGGCACCTTGTACGAGTTGGCCTGGAACCAGACCTTCTCGGACTGCACCTCGACGCCGCCCACGGCGCAGAAGACGCCCACGGCCCCGTCGAGGACGCGCAGCGAGCGCTCCACCTCGGCGGTGAAATCGACGTGGCCGGGGGTGTCGATCAGCGTGACCTGGGTCTTCCGCCACTCGATGGTGACGGCGGCGGAGTTGATCGTGATGCCCTTCTTGCGCTCCAGCTCGTCGAAGTCGGTGGTGGTGTCGCCGTCGTCCACGTCGCCGACCTTGTGCTTGGACTCGCTGAAGTAGAGGATGCGCTCCGTCGTGGTGGTCTTGCCGGCGTCCACGTGCGCGATGATGCCGATGTTGCGAACGTTCTCGAGCATGGTTGGCAGGTGACCGCGTCGGGACGCGGCACGGCTCCTCTACAGGGACAGCGTCGGTGAGGCCCGGCCCGTTGCCGGGGCCGTCATCGTCGCTGGGATCGATGGTTGAACGGTGGTTGGGGAGGCCCGGAATCGAGAGGGGCCGCCCGAGGAAACAATCTGGGTGGGGTGGGCCATCGCCCGCGCCGGCTTTCCGTGCCGATCACCCGAGGCGGGCCCGAAAACAAAGTGCGGGGGCATTCATGGCGGGGATGTCCTCGGCCTTCGGTCCGTGGGGGAGGCGGCTGTCCGTCCGTGCCGCAGCCTCCCACCAGGATGCTTCCTCGGTGGTGGTTCAACAGGCGCGTATGGGAGCATCATACGCGCCGAAGGGTGGATTTGTCCATAGTTCCCGTGAAGATCGGGAGAAAGTCGGCGAGGCGATCTCGCCCGCCCGCCCGACCCACCCATGAGATGAGTGTGCCCGCGATATCCTATCGCCTCTCCCAAGGGGTCGTCTCCTCGCCTCTCGCCAGTGGGGCCGCCCGCACGCCCGGCCCCCGTCGCCTCGCCCCGATCTGAAGAAACGCCAGACGGGGCCGAAGACTTCGCGGCGGGGAGAGGCTCATTTCCGCTGCCAGCCCTCGAGCAGCGCCCGCACCGCCCGCGCCGTCCTTTGACGCAAGAGCTGGGGGCGCAGGTCCGCCAGCGACGGCACGCGGACCTGGGCGAACGCCTGCCGCACCGCCAGGAGCTGGTTCACCGCCACGCTGATCGAGTCCACCTCCAGCGCCGCCAGCGCCACCGCCCCCAGCGGGTCCGCGGCGATCTCGCCGCACACCGACACCGGCTTGCGCCCCCGATGCGCCTCCGTCACCGCCAGGTGGATGAGCCGCAGGACGCCGGGGTGCAGCGTGTCCACCTGCCCCGCCGCCGCCGGGTCGTCGCGGTCCAGCCCCAGTGAAGACGCCGTAAGATCATTCGTCCCCAGCGCGAAGAAGTTCACCTGCTCGGCCCACACCGGCATCATCGGCACCGCCGCCGCCACCTCGATCATCGCGCCGATCTGCACACTCGGGACGTGGTCCAGCCCCTCCGCCGCCAGCGCCCCCCGCGCCCACGCGAGCGTCTCCAGCGCGAAGTCCAGCACCTCGCTCCGCGTCACCAGGGGGATCAGCATCCGCACCGGCCCGTCCGTCGCCGCCCGCAGGATCGCCCGCACCTGCTCGCGGAAGAGCTGCTGCAGCGGCGGCGACTCCAGCACCAGCCGCCAGTCGTACGGCCTCGTCTCCAGCGACCCCATGTTGGCGTAGGACGCCAGCTTGTCGGGCCGCAGGTCGAAGGTGCGGATGCACACCGGACGGCCTTTCATCAGCCGCAAGAGCTTCCGGTACACCGTGACCTGCTCGTCCTCCGTCGGCAGCGTCCGCCGCGCCAGGAACAGGAACTCGCTCCGGTACAAGCCCACCCCGGCCGCCCCCATCGCGGCCGCCGGGTTGGCCTCGTAGAGCAGGTTGACGTTCACCTCCACGCGCGGCAGGCCCGGCGCGACCTCGCCCTGCAGCGCCGCCATCTCCCCCGACGGCGTCGGCGCCGGCAGCGCCATCCCCTCCGGCGGGTCGGCGATCACCACCCCGCGCGTCCCGTCCACGAGCAGGCGTCGCCCCTGCTTCAACAGGAGCCCGAAGTCCTTCACCTGCCCGACCATGGGGATGTTCAGGCTGCGGGCCAGGATGGCGGCGTGGCTCTGCGGCCCGCCGTGCTCCACGACGACGCCCGCGAGCTGGTCGGTATCGACCGCGAACAGCTCCATCACCGACGCCTCGCGGGCCACCAGCACGACCTTGTCGGAGGTGCCCGCGGCCGGCCTCGGGCGGAGCTGCCACAGGAGCCGGTGGAACACGTCCTTGATGTCGTACACGCGCTCCTTGAAGAACGGCGAGCCGATGCGCTGGAACGCCGCCACGTACTGGTCGAGCGTCGCGAACAGCGCGCCCTCGGCGCTGGCGCCGCCGTCCAGGCTGGCGGCAAGGTCGCGCTCGATGTTGCGGTCCTGCATGATCATCACCTGGGCCTGC
The DNA here is from genome assembly GCA_964630925.1 of uncultured Alcaligenaceae bacterium. Taxonomy (GTDB): domain Bacteria; phylum Planctomycetota; class Planctomycetia; order Gemmatales; family Gemmataceae; genus RGDT01. The sequence goes on along the minus strand of CAZVZK010000022.1, from coordinate 56,269 downwards.
AGGATCGCGCCGTGATCCTCGCCCACCAGCTCCGAGATGTGCCGCGACAGGCGTGTCAGCTCCTCGCGGGCGTTGAACATCGCCTCGCTCAGCCGGCGCCGCTCCTTGTCCGGGTCGGACGAGCGCATCTCCGCGTTGAGACGCCACTCGTCGAAACCGTCCACGATGTACGCCTGCCCGATGGCCACGCCTGGGCTGAGCGCCGCCCCCGCCACCTCGACATGATCCGGCGCGGGCCGCTCGACGATCTCCCCGTGGGCCGACTGGGCCGCGCGCTCCAGCAACCGGGCGTCCGCCACCAGCGGGGCGAGCTGCGCCGCCACCGTCACCAGCGTCCGCACCTCCCCGGGGCCGAACGTGCGCTCCTCATGGGTCTGCAAGACCAGCACGCCCTGGAGGTTGCCCGCCTCGATCAGCGGCACGCCCAGGAACGACCGGAACGGGTCCTCGCCCGTCTCCGGGAAGTACTTGAACCGCGGGTGCGCCGCCGCGTCGGAGACGTTCACCGGCGCGAGCGTCTGCCCCACCAGCCCCGTCAGGCCCTCGGACAGCGGCATGCGCACGCGCCCCACCGACTCCGCCTTCAGCCCGACCGTCGCCCCCAGCACCAGCTCTCCCGTGTCCGGCTGGAGGACGTACACCGAGCAGACCGCCGTCTGGAAGCGGCCCTGCACGAGGCGCACGATGCTGCCGAGCGTCTCGGCGGAGTCGTGGCTGTGGACGACCAGCTGGGTGATCTCGCCCAGGGTCAGCAGCAGCGAACGCTCGTAACTCGTCCCCGACTGGGTCATGGCGGTAGCAGCCCTCGTCGGCCCGTTCGGGGATAGGGTATGATCCCGCCCGCCTCACCGCCAGTCGCCCGAGAGCTGCCACGCCGCCCACCACGCCGGGGGCGAACGCCTCACGGCCTTGCCCGATGCGATTACCTCGCTCGCCTTCCCCAGCCCGCGCAGGCCCGGCGTGCCCGCCAGCCTCTTCGCACGCTCCTCGACCCACTCGGGGTGGCGCATCACGTCGAGCTGGGCCCGGCGCAGCGCCTCGAACTTCGGCAGCCTCTTCTCCCAGAGGTGGTGGTAGAAGCGGGCCATCAATACCGACGTGGCCGCGTCGTCCACGCTCCACAGCGACGACACCACGCTGCGGCAGCCCGCGACGGCGAACGCGCGCTGCAACCCGAGGAGGCCCTCGGCGGGGGCGCCGGCGCCGAGGGCCGTCTCGCAGGCGCTCAGCACCGTCAGGTCGAGGGCGGACAGGTCCATCTCCGACACCTCCAGCGCCGTCAGCAGGCCGTTGTCCTCCTCGGTCGGCCTGTTGGCGCCCGCGAACACCAGCCCGGAGTACAGCCCCGGGTGCAGCCGGGCGATCAGCGCGGCGGTGGCCTGCCCGTCGGCGAGCCCGCCGACGGAGAGCGACTCGGGCGGCGGCGCGAAGTACCCGTGCGTCGCCAGGTGCACGAACGTGGACCGGCCGAGGAGCCGGCCCGCCGCCGGCTTGGTGGCCGACGCCCCGGTCAGCAGCCGCGCCGCCCCGCGCGACTCGAGGGACCTGAAGGCCGACGAGGCGGCCCGCGCCTCGTCCTCGGTGCAGGGCAGGGCCTTCCACCCCTTGGCGGCCCCGGCCAGCGGCTTGCCGCCCCGTTCCGCGTCGTAGTCCGGGCCGCCCAGGGTGAGCAGCGTCGGCTTCACGGGCGGGGCCGCCGCGAGCAGGTCCGGGATGGTGTGCGGCGCCGTCACCTGGACGACCCCCACCTCCTCGATCAGCATCCGCCCGCCCTTGCCGCCGGGCAGCGCCGCGAACGGCATGCCGACCACGGGCCCGTCGGGCGACACGAGGACGACCCTCGCCCCGCCGAGGTGCCCTTCCAAAGGCGCCCAGACCATCCGGCGCAGGGCCGCCGCCTCGCGCGCCCCGTCCAGGCCCTTCTCCAGGGCGGCACGCCACGCCCGCACGGCGAGCGCGACGGGCAGCGAGAGGCCCAGCTCGACGCGCGCGGCGGGCCGGCCCCGGCGGACGACCCACGCCGTCAGCCTGTCGAGCCCGGGGCGGATCGCCAGGCGGTGGACGGAGTAGAAATCCACGAGGGCCACCCCCTCCGGCAGGGACGCCGCGAGGCCGGCGCTGGTGACCCGGCGCCGCGCCGCCCGAAATTCGGCGCTGGCCCCGGCCAGCTCCCGCTCCAGACGCTCCTTGAGGTTGGAGAGAGGGCCGTGCTCCGCCGTGAACGCCGCGGAGGCGTGGGCCGCGGCGAGCTGCCGCGTCGCGTCCATCAGGGCGATGGCCTTGAGGCGGTGCAGGGGGTCGGCCTGGAGCCGGGCGTACACCCGCCGCTGGGCCTGCCGGGCGAGGACCGCCCCCTTCCAGTCGAGGACGTGGCCGTGGCTCTCCTCCGCCGACTCCTCGGGTAGCCCCAGCCGCAGCCCGATCAGGCCGGAGTAGGCGGCCACGGCCTCGAGCTGCTGTCGCTCCGACATGCCCGCCGCGACGCGGCCGAGGTGGCCGCGCGCCAGCCGGAGCGCCTGCTCGGCGTGCAGGACGGCGGCCCCGTGGTTGCGCAGGGCGGCGCTCGCCTGGGCGAGGCGGGCGGCAAGCAGGGGGGCCAACCGGTGCCGAGGGCCGGCCACCCTGTCGTGGATCGACAGGGCGAGGCGGAAGCCCTCCGCCGCCGCCTCGTGCTCGCCCAGCTCGAGCCGGGCCAGCGCCAGGTTGTGCAGCGTCTTGGCGTAGGAGACGCTCTCCTCGCCCAGGACCTTCTTCTGGATGGCCGCCGCCCGCCAGAAGAGGCGGACGGCCTCGGCCGGCTTGCCGGAGGAGTGCAGGCACAGGGCCACGTTGTGCATCGTGAGGGCCGCCGAGGCGTGCGTCGGCCCGAGGGCGGCCTCCACGATCTCCATCGCCTTGCGGCAAGAGGCCAACGCCTCCTCGTACCGTCCGGCGGCGTGGTGCAGCATGCCGAGGTTGTTCAGTGACATGGCGTACTCGGGGTGCTTCGCCCCGTAGGCGAGGAGGCGGACATGGGCGGCCCGCTCGTAATTGGCCTTGGCGAGGATGGCGTCGTCCAGGGCCATGTGCATCGAGCCGAGGTCGTTGAGGCAGACGCCCAGGACCGGGTGGCGCATACCGTGCGTCTTCTCGGCGAGCAGGACGGCCCGCTGGGCGAGCGGCACCCCGGAGGACGGGTCGCCACCCTCGGTCTTGGCGCCAGCCAGGGCGATCATCGCGAGGATGCGGTTGGGGTGCCCGGCCGGCATGAGGCGCATCGCTCGCTCCAACGTCGCCGTGGCGTCCGCGTAACGGCCCAGGTCGCGTTCGACCTGGCCGATGTTCAGCAGGGTGTTGGCGTGGTTGATCGACCCCGGCGCGGCCGCCTCGTGGATCTCCGCCACCCTGCGGTAGATCGGGTAGGCCCCGCGCGGGTCGCCCGCGCCGTTGCGGATGAGCGCGACGTTGTTCAGGCACACCGCGTACTCGGGGTGGCGTGGCCCGTCCACGGCGTGGCGGATGGCGAGCGCCCGGACGGCCAGGGGGAGCGCGGCCTTGTTGTCGCCCGTCTCGTGGAGGAGCAGGGCGAGGGAGGTGAGCGTCGTCGCGACGGCGGGGTGCGTCGGCCCGAGCATCCGCTCCCGCGCCTTCAGCGCCTCTTCCAGCAGGGGCCGGGCCTCGGCGTACTCCGCCGCCAGGCGGTGCAGCAGCCCGAGGTCGCCCAGACACGCCGCGTGAAAGGGGGTCTCCGTGCCGATGGCCTCCGCCGTGCCCTTGAGCGCCCTCCGGACGGCGGCGGCGGCGGCGGGGTAGCGGCCGGCGGCGAACTCTTCCATCGCACCCCGGTACTCGCGGACCGCCGCGAAGTGGCGGCGCGTCTTCTCCACGCCCACCCTTGAGGACAGCCGTGACGCGCGCACGGCCCAGGCGGCATCGACGGCGCGGTAATCGGCCGGCCCGTACATCCGTTCGGCGGCCGCGGCCGCACGCCGTCGGAGGGTGAGAGCGTCGTCCCAGCGGCCCAGGTGTTCGAGCCACCCGGCGAGCGTGTCGATGGTGCCCAGCGGCTCATGGTGCCAGGGGCCGTACACCGCCAGCTCCGCCGCGAGGATCTTGCGGTAGAGCGCGCACGCCGCGTCGTGCCCGCCGGCGTCCCAGTGGGCCTGCGCCTGCCTGCCCCAGCCGGCCAAAGGGGCGACGAGGGCCGCCTGCGTGGCGGAGAGCGGCGACGGCGGGGCCGCGCCCATCAGCATCAGCGACACGAGGAGTGTCATCTCCAGTCCCCCGAGAGCTGCCACGCCGCCCACCACGCCGGGGGCGAACGCCTCACCGCCTTGCCCGATGCGATTACCTCGCTCGCCTTCCCCAGCCCGCGCAGGCCCGGCGTGCCCGCCAGCCTCTTCGCACGATCCTCGACCCACTCGGGGTGGCGCATCACCTCCATCTGCGCCTGACGCAGCGCCTCCAGCCGCGGCAGCTTCTTCTGCCAGAGGTGATGGTAGAAGCGCTCCATCAGCACCGCCGTCGCCGCGTCGTCCACCGACCACAAGGACGACACCACCGACCGACAGCCCGCCACGCCGAACGCCCGCTGTAACCCCAACATCCCTTCGCCGGCGGCCTCCTTGCCCAGGCCCGTCTGGCACGCCGACAGCACCGCCAATTCCAGCGTGGAGAGGTCCATCTCCGCCACCTCCAGCGCCGTCAAGAGGCCGTCGTCCTCCTCGGTCGGCCTGTTGGCGCCCGCGAAGACCAGCCCGCTCAGCAGCCCCGGATGGAGGCGGCGGATGAACGCGGCCTCATCGGCGCGCACCCCCAGCCCGTCCCCGCCGCCCCCCGCCGTCCCCGCCTCGGCGAAGAAGCCGTGCGTCGCAAGGTGGACGAATGACGAGCGCCCGATCAGCCGGCGGGCCGCGTCCTTGGTCGCCCCGCCTCCGCTCAGCGGCCTGGCCGGCCCACGCGCCTCGCGGCCGCGGAACAGCTCGGCGACCGCCCGCGCCTCGTCCTCCGCCCCCGGCAGCGGCTTCCACGCCACACCCCTCGTCCCCCGCGGCCTGCCGGGCAGGGCGGCGTCGAAGTCCGGCCCACCCACGGTCAGCAACCCCGGCTTGTCGGCACCCCGCGCCGGCGCCAGCAGCTCGGGCAGGGCGTGCGGCGAGGTCACCACCGCGACCGCCACGTCCTCGGCCAGATATCCCCCGGACCGCCGCCCCGGCAGGGCGGCGAATGGGACGCCCGCCAGGGGGCCGTCGGGCGAGACCAGGACCGTCGTCGCCCCCCCCAGGTGGCCCTCCAGCGGCGCCCACGCCATCCGCCGCAACACCGCCCCCTCCTTGCCCGCCTCCACGGCCGCCCGCCACGCCGCGGCCGCCGCCCCGATCGGCGCCGACCGCCCCATCTCGACGCGGGCCGTCGGCCTGCCGCGCCGCACGACCCACGCCGTCAGACGCTCCTCCCCCCGCGCGTTGCTCGTGGACCGCGCCACCGAGAAGTAATCGACCAGGGCGACGCCTTCGGGCAGCGCCGCCGCCAGCCCCGCGCTGCCCACGCGCCGCCGCGCCGACCGGAACTCGGCGCTCGCCGCGCCGAGCTGCTCCTCCAACCGCTCCTTCAGGATGGAGAGGGTGAACGACCCGTCGGGGCCGTCGGCGCCCCGCCCGTGGCTGGCGGCGAGACGCCGCGTCACGTCGAGTAACTGCATGGCCTTGAACCGGTGCAGCGGGTCGGCCCGCAGCCGAGCGAACAGCCGCCGCTGCGCCTGCCGCGCCAGCACCGACCCCTTCCACGCGAGCACGTGCCCGTGGCACACCTCCGCCGACTCCTCCGGCAGCGTCAGCCGCAGCCCCAGGTGCAGCGAGAGGGCCGCGACGGCGGTGAGCTGCTGCCGCTCCGACATCCCCCAGGCGTTGCGCTCCAGCCGGGCGCGTGCGGCGGCCAGGGCCTCCTCGGCGTACACGGCCGCCGCCCCGGTGTTCCGCAGGGCGAGGCTGCTGAGTGCCATCCCGCGCAGGAACGACGCCCGGACGCGGGAGTACGGCCCCGCCACGGCCGCGTGGGCCCGTGCCGCGCCCCCAAGCAGGGCCATCGCCCCCGCGTGGTCGCCCAGGTCCTGCCGCGCGGACGCCAGGTTGAACAGCGTGATGGCGTAGGCGGCGCTGTCCGCGCCGAGCGCCGCCTTCTGGACCGCCGCCGCCTCCTCGAACATGGCGATCGCGGCGCGCGGGTCGCCCCTGGCCTGCACCGCCAGCGCCAGATTGTGCCGGTACAGGGCCGTGTCGGGGTGGCTCCGCCCACGGACCGCCTCTGCGATCCTTACCGCCTGTCCGCAGGCCCCGACGGCATTGTCGAGGTCGCCGCAGACGTACAGCAGGTTCCCCAGGTTGTTGAGGGCCGCGGCATACTCGGGGTGCTTCACGCCCAGCGACTTCCGCCGCAGGGCGACGGTCTGCTCGTAGAGCGCGCCGGCGTGGAGGAAATCCCCCATCGAGAGCTGGATAGCCGCCATGTCGTTCAGACAGGTGGCGTAGGCGGGGTGCGTCCGCCCGTGGGCCTTCTCCGCCAGGGCGATCGCCTCACGGGCCAGCGGCACCGCCTTGGTCGGCTCGCCGCCCTCGCTGACGGCGATGGCCAGGCTGCGCAAGACGTGGACGCGCAGCGGGTGCCCCGCCGGCACGATCTCACGCGCCCGCCGGAGGCTCGCCGCCGCGTCGTCGAACCGCCCGGTGTCGCGCTCGACCAGCCCCAGGTTGTACAGCGTCGTCGCGTACCCCAGCGAGCGGGCCCCCACCGTGGCGGCCTGGATCCCCGCCACCTCTTTGTAGAGCGGGTAGGCCGCCTGCGGGTCGCCCAGCTCGTGCCTCAGTAACGCCACGTTGTTGAGGCAGATGGCGTAGTCCGGGTGGCCGCGCCCGTCGGCGTCGCGGCGGATGGCGAGGGCGCGCTCGGCCAGGGGCAGGGCGGCGCGGGCCTCCCCCGTGTCGTACAGCAGCAGGGCCAGGGTGCCGAGCGTCACCGACACCGACGGGTGCCTCGGGCCGAGCATGCGCTCCCGCGCCTCCAGCGCACGCCCCAGCAGGGCACGAGCCCCGGCGTGATCGGCGGCCATCTTGCGCAGCAGGCCGAGGTCGCCGAGGCACGTCGCGTGGAACGGGGACTCGGCGCCGATGGCCTCCTCCGTGTCCTTCAGCGCCTTGCGGAGGACGGCCTCGGCCTCCTTGTACCTGCCGGCGGCGTGGTGGCCCATCGCCACCTGATACGCCTTCACCGCCGCGAAGTGACGGCGGGCCCTCGCGGGCCCCACCCGCGCCAGCAGCCGACAGCCGCGCACCGCCCAGCCGGCATCGACGGCCCGGTAATCCTCCGGCCCGTATAGCCGCCGGGCCACCTCGGCGGCCCGCATCCGCAGCCGTAGCGCCTCGTCCCAGTCGCCCTTGACCTCGCGCCACCCGGCGAGCCCGGCGAGGCTCCCCAGAGTCTCCGCGTGCAGCGGCCCGTACACGCCCTCCTCGGCGGCGAGGATCCTGGCGAACAGGGCGCAGGCCTCCTCGTGCCTGCCGGCCTGCCCGTGCCGCTCCGCCTCCCGGCCCAGGCCTGCCAGCGGGGCGACGAGGGCCTTCTGAACCCCGGTCAGAGACGCCGGCGGCGCGGCCCCGAGGGCCAGGAGCAGCAGTACCATGAGCGTTCGTCCTCCGTATCCTGTCCAGCATACCCGAAGGAGCCTGACATGCGAATCGCCGTCGCCGGCTTCCTGCACGAGACGAACACCTTCAACCCCATCACCATCGCCCGCGCCGACTTCGAGGCGCAGGGCCTCGCCTCCGGCCCCGCCATGCTCCGCGAGTGGGCCGACGCCCACCACGAGGTCGGCGGCTTCCTCGCCGGCGCGTCACGATTCAGCTACGAGGCCGTCCCCCTCGGCATGGCCTGGGGCACGCCGTCCGGCCCCGTCGACCAGGCGTTCTTCGACGAGTGGGTGGGGCATCTGGCCTCATCGCTCTTCGCGGCCGAGGCGGACGGCCTGCTCCTCGCCCTGCACGGCGCGATGGTGACGACGGGCGTCCGCGACGCCGATGCCGAGGTGCTCACACGCCTCCGCGCCAGGGTCGGCGACGATTTCCCCATCGCGGTGACGTTCGACCTGCACGGCAACCTGTCGCCGCGCCTCCCCTCGCTCGTGCGGATCGCGACGAGCTACCGCACCAACCCGCACATCGACCAGCGCGAGACGGGGCTGCGTGCCGCTAGCCTGCTGGTGCGCTGGCTCAAGGGCGAGATCACGCCACACCTGGCGATCAGCAAGCCGCCGCTCATCGTCAACATCATGCGGCATGACAGCTCCGAGGAGCCGTTCGCCGGCGTGCTGCGGCGGTGTCGGGAGATGGAGAAGTCGCCGGGCGTCCACGTCGTCGATTTCCTGCCGGCGTTCGCCTACGCCGACGTGGAGGAGATGGGGCCGAGCTTCATCGTGACGGCGAACGACGATTTTGCGGCCGAGGAGGTGGCGGAGGTGCTGGGCGCCGAGCTATGGGAGGCACGCGCCTCCTTCCAGGCCGACCTGCCGGGCAAGGCGGAGGCGGTGCGGCGGGCCATCGCCTCGACGCGCCCGCCGGCGGTCATCGTCGAGACGGGCGACAACGTCGGCGGCGGCTCGCCCGGCGACAGCACGGAGATCCTCGGCGAGCTGCTCCGACAGGGCGCGACGGGGTGGGTTGTCATGCTCCACGCACCGGAGGCGGTGAAGCAGTGCCGCCTGGGCGCCGAGGTAAGTTTGGCCGTCGGCACCCCCTCAGTCGAGGTGTCGGGGCGTGTCCGCCTGATGCACGACGGGACGTACACCGAGACGCAGGTGCGCCACGGGGGCAAGCGTGAGAACCACATGGGGCCGACGGCGCTGGTCGAGTCGGCGGCGGGGGGTCTGCTGGCGTTGACGACCCTGCGGCATCCGCCGTTCAGCCTGGTGGCGCTGACGTGCCTGGGCATCGAGCCGGCCAAGATGCGTATCCTCGTGGTGAAGGCGGCGATCGCCTACAAGGCGGCGTATCGTCCGGTGGCGGGTGAGATCATCGAGGCCGCCACCGCCGGCCTGACCTGCATCGACCCGAGGGCGTTCACCTACCGCCACGCCCGCCGCCTGTATCCCCTTGACGCCCCGGCGGTATAATGGGGGGAAGTGTCGGCCAACAAGGAGAAGGGACGAATGGCAAGCCAGAACGTGATCGAGCTGACCTCCGAGAACTGGGAGCAGGAGGTCGTCAAGAGCGACAAGCCGGTCCTGGTCGATTTCTGGGCGGTGTGGTGCGGCCCGTGCCGCCAGCTCGCCCCGACCATCGACCTGATCGCCGACGAGTTCGCCGGCAAGGTGAAGGTGGCCAAACTCAACACCGACGACGCCCAGGACATCGCCGCCAAGTACCGCATCTCGGCGATCCCGCAGATCATGGTGTTCAAGGGCGGCGAGCAGCCGGTGGACCGCCCCTCGCCCGGCGTCAAGTCGAAGGACGACATCGTCAAGATGCTCAACCGCGCCCTGGGGGCGTGACCCAGGGTGATCGAGCTGACGGAGTCGAACTGGGGGCCGCACGCCGAGGCGGGGCGGCCCCTGTTCGTGCAATACTGGGCCCCGTGGTCCGGCCCGTGCCGCCTCCTGGCCCCGACTGTGGCCGCCCTCGAATCCCACTTCGCGCGGAAGGTCGCCTTCGGCCGCGTGAACGTCGACGACAACGTCGGCCTCTGCGTGGCGCACGAGGTGCGCACCATCCCGCTCCTGATCCTCTTCCTCCCCGGCCGCGAGCCGCTCCGCCTGGTCGGCATGCAGTCCGAAGCCACCATCGCCCGCATGCTCTACCGCGCCGTGGAGTGAGGGGGGAGGATTCACCACGGAGACACAGAGGACACAGAGGAGGAGAAGATAGAACACAAGCAATAATAAATAAGAAGACAGGTAGTTCTCTTCTACCTCTCTTCTTGGTTCCTCTGTGCTTCCTCTGTGCCCTCTGTGCCTCCGCCTCGTGGTGAATCTGCTTCTCTTCTTGCCGCCCGTATGCGACACTCAAGTCATGCGGTACCTCATCGACGGGCACAACCTGCTGCACGCGCTGGGCAAGCTGGCCGCCGGCATGTCGCGCTCCGGCCTCGACGGCGCGCGGCGCTGGCTGGCCACCCAGGCCCGCATCGCCCACGGCGGCGACGCCACCGTCGTCCTCGACGGCCACCCCGCCCCGTCCGCGAAGCACGACCCGCTCGTCGTCTACTCGCGCCGCGCGACGGCCGACGACGTGATCGAGGACCTCATCCGCGCCGACGCCGACCCGCGCCACCTGACGGTCGTCTCCGACGACCTGCGTCTGCGCGAGGCGGCGCGGCACCGCGGCTGCGTCTCCCTGCGCTGCCTCGATTACGCCGAGCTGCTCCTCACGCCGCGCAAGGGGGAGAAGGCGGCCATTCCGGCCCCGGCGGAGAAGCCGGAGGCCGGGCGGATGGAGGACTGGGCCGAGGTGTTCGGCGACATCGACGACGACCCGCGTTTCGGCGGGCCGTACTGAGCGCGATGAGGCTCGGGCCCCTCACGTGGCCCGCTCTCCTGGGAGGACCCGCACGCGCCGGCCCTCTACCCGCAGCCGGCCCTGCACGAAGAGCCGGATCGCCTCCGGGTACGCCTCGCGCTCTGCCTCCATGACCCGCGACTGCAGGCTCTCGGGCGTGTCATCCTCCGCCACCTCGGCCGTCCGCTGCACGATGATCGGCCCCTGGTCGTATTCGTTGTCGGCGAAATGCACCGTGCAGCCCGACACCTTCACCCCCGCCTCCAGCGCCGCCGCGTGCACCTTCAGCCCGTGGTAGCCCTTGCCGCCGAACGCCGGCAGCAGCGCCGGGTGGAGGTTCATCACCCGCCCCCGCCAGGCGTCCGGGATGTGCAGGAGCTGCAGGAAGCCCGCCATGCACACCAATTCGACGCCGTGATCCCGGCAGTGGCCGAGGATGCGGGCGCTGAACTCCTCGCGGGACGCGCAGGCCTTGCGCTCGACGACGAATGCCGGCACGCCGGCCCGGCGCGCCCGCTCCAGGCCGAACACGCCGGGTCGGTCGGAGGCCACGCACGCCACCCGCGCCGGCAGCGTGCCGGCGGCGGCCCGGTCGAGCAGGTTCTGCAAGGTGGTGCCGCCGCCGGAGAGCAGCACGCCGATCGGCATCATCTTCATCCCACCATCCTATCCCGAGCCGCATGTTTCGCCTTCCCCACGCCGCCCCCGGCCTGCGATAATGCCGTATCCACTCGGAGGATGACGCCATGAGCTTGATCTGGGGGACGCAGCCGACCCGCGGGAGGACCGCCTACCACGACAGGCTCTGGAAGCGTGCCGATATGGCCGCCTGGGACGAACGCTGGCACGCCCTGTCGCCCGGCGCACGCGGGCGCTTCCTCAACGACTTCAAGATCGTCCGCTCGGCGGCGATGGCCCCCAGGCAGCTCTACAACAGGCTCTCCGAGGCGGAACGCTCCGAGCTCATCGCCGGCGGCTTCGCCGTCGTCGTCCACAAGCCGATCCGCGGCGAGGAGATGCACGGGGCCGAGGCCGCCGCCCCCTTCGCCACCCGCCTGCGCGCCCTCAACCGCCATCACCTCCTGGCCTCGTCCGAGGGGCTGAGCAAGTACGTGAGCCACACCATGGACGGGTACGCCTTCGAGGGCGTCATCGCCGCCGTGGTCAAGAATGCCATCGGCCTCGCCATCCACGAGCTGCCCCGCGACCCCCTCGGCATGCTGGCCCGCGGCCCGCGATGGGCCGGCTGGGTGGCGGGCCACCTCGGCCTCAGGTTGGCCGGCCCCATCCTCGCCGCCATCCGCGAGGCCGGCGGGCGCTGGCCCCTGGCACGCCTCGCCGGCCTTGCCCCGGGCGCCGACGTGGCAGAGATCCGCCGCGAGATCGACGCCCTCGTCAACCATCTCGCCCTTGTCGAGGACCTCGACCCCGTCACCCACGAGATCGTGGTCGGCTTCCTGCCCGAGGTGCGTGCGGCCTGGGCGCGCGAGGCCGGCCGCCCGTCCGGCCTGCGGCGCGTCACGCCGGCGTCCACCCTGGCCGAGGACGGCATCACCGCCCCGGACATGCGGGCCGCGCTCCTCGAGCTGTCGTGCGGCCCGGCGCAGCTGCGCCAGGACGGCTCCCTGTTCGCCAAGGAGGAGGACCGCTTCCTCGGCTGCCTGGCCCCCTTGCCCCCCCAATTCGACCCCCAGCCGCACGTCGGCGAGCGCATCAACTCCGCGCTGAGGGAGGCGAGCCGTCTGGGCCTCCTCCGCCGCCAGCGGAAGGGCGGGAAGGAGCAGCTCGACCTCGCCCCGCAGGGGGCCGAGTGGATGGCCGCCTCGCCCGACGCCCAGCTCCTCGACCTGTACAAGCTGGCGGGCCGGGTGGCCAGGCGGCGCCCGTCCGACTGGTACGATTACCATTCCGCGGGCGACGTGGAATTCCTGGGCGCACAGCTCGCCGTCACCGTCAAGACCTCGGCGACGCGCGATGACCTCGACTTCGCGCGGGCCTACAACGCCGACCCGCTGCCGCTGCGGGCCGCCCTGCGCTCGGCCCTCGAGTCGCTGCCCGTCGGGGAATTCCACGCCCTCGACTCGGTGCTGGCCCACCTGGCGGCCCCGGAGCGCAACCCCCTCCTGCTGGGCCGCACGCCGGCCGAGGTGGCCATCTATGACCGCGGCCGGCGGGTGCCCCCGCTGGACGAGGCCGTCGAGGCGGCGGGCCGCGACTTCCTGGCCGCATTCATCGTCAACCGGATGATCCCGCTGGGCGGCCTGCGGCTCGGCTGGTCGGCCGACGGCGAGCGGGCGGTCGCCCGCCTGCCCCGGATGAGCTGGTACTTCGACCCGGACGCCGTGAAGCCGGCGCGGGCGGAGGCGGCGCCGGCCCGCGTGGTGGTGCAGCCGGACTTCTCGGTGATCTTGATCGGGCTGAACCCCGGACCGGCGGCGGCCATCGCCTCCTTCGCCGCCCGTGACCGCGAGGCGTCGTCGTTGGGGTCGATGACGTTCCGGCTGACGCGCGAGGACGCCCTGCGGGCCGTCCAGGCCGGGCTGACCGGCGACGAGATGGTGGCGCGGCTGAGGAGGCACGCCTCGACGCCGGTGCCGGCCAACGTGGAGGCGCAGTTGCTCACGTGGGCGGGCCAGGCGCGGCTGGCGACGTCGGCGCACATGCTGGTCCTGCGCTGCCCGGACGAGGAGACGGCCGGGCGGGCGATGGCGGCGCTGGGCAAGAAGGCGGAGCGGCTCGGCCCGACATGCGTCGGGCTGCCCGACGGCAAGCTGCCGGCGGCCCTTCGGAACAAGCTGGCGGCCCAGGGCGTGCTCCTGCGCGAGGCGACCGAGGAGGATTGACCCCGCACGGGCGTCCGCGGCGAGCTACAGTGGAGAGACGCACCTGCGGCGGGGGGAGACGGCATGCTCGATCTGATGCGGCGGATGGCGGGGTCGGTGGCGCGCACCCTTGGGCTGCGCAAGGCGGCCCCGGAGCCGTCGGGCCGCGAGGAGGACGCGGGCTTCTACGACACCCTGTACACGTCGGTCGAGGAGTACCACCTGCCCTACCAGCGCTCGCTGTACTACTTCATGTGGTCGGTGATCGCCGACCGGCTACGCCGCGCGGGCACGAAACGAGTTCTGGAGATCGGGTGCGGCGCGGGGCAGCTGGCGGCGTACCTCCTTGACCAGGGGGTGGAGGGGTACACGGGCCTGGACTTCAGCCCGGCGGCGGTGGGGCTGGCGAGGAAGAACGCGCCGGCGGGCACGTTCGTGGTGGGCGACGCGCGCGACCCGGCCATCCACGCGGCGGAACACGAGGTGGTGATCTGCACGGAGGTCCTGGAGCACATCGAGGCGGACCTGCTGGTGCTGTCGCACTTCACGCCTGGCAAACGCTGCCTGTGCACGGTGCCGAGCTTCCCGTATGAGAGCCACGTGCGGCACTTCAAGGACGCGGCGGAGGCGGCGGCGCGGTACGGGGCGTTCTTCGAGTCGCTGGACGTGATGACGTTCCGCAGCCCACGCGACCCGGCGGACCGGTTCTATCTGATGGACGGCGTGCGCAACGGGCACCGCGTCGCGGGGTGAGTCGCTTTCCCGTTGCCGCCGGGTGTCACTTCAATAGTCTACCAGCGTGTTCACAATACCACCCGCCGGTGGGCTTCATCTCCATCGGCGGGTTCTACCATCATGACCGCGCCTCCCGCCGTGGCCTGCCGGCGGGCACCTTGACACCCACTGACGCTCCCCAACCCAGACGGCCCCCACGAATGACCCTGTTCTGGTGCCTCTGTCTGCTGCTGGCCCTCGCCGGGATTCTGCTCCCGGCGCTGGCCCCCGAGCCCCGGCCCCGCCCGGCGTCCTACCCGACGCCCGGCCCAGGACGCCGGGCCGCCTCCGTCCCCTGGCCGCCGGGTGTCGGCCAACCCGCCGGCCCCTGACGCCGGCGTAAGGTGCCCATCGCATGCCTCGGCGGCCCCGGAAGGAGTAAGGGGCCTCCCATGGACCCCATCATCGCCGCCTGCATCGCCGGCGCGACGGCCGTCATCGGCCTCGGAGCCGGGTACTTCGTCGCCCGCAAGAAGAACGACGCCGAGACGGCCGCCGCACGCGCCGAGGCCGACGGCCTGCTGCGCGCCGCCCGCGACGAGGCCGAAGCCCTCAAGAAGCAGGCCGAGCTGTCGGGCCGCGAGGACCTGCTCAAGCAGCGCGACACGCTCACCCGAGAGCTGGACGGCGCCCGCAACGAGCTGAAGGAACAGGAACGCCGCCTCGACAAGCGCGAGGACGGTCTGGAGGAGAAGGGGCAGGCGCTCCTGAAGAAGGAGCGCTCGCTCGACAACCTCAAGGGCAAACTCGCCGACCGCCGCGCCGAGGTCGAACGCCAGGCGGCGGAGGCGAAGGCCCTGCTCGATCAGCAGTCGAAGAAGCTGCACGAGATCAGCGGCTACACCCGCGAGCAGGCGGAGGCCGAGCTGATGGCCCGCCTGGAGCGCGACCTCGCCGACGCCATCGCCGGGCGATTGCACCGCTTCGAGGAGACGCTCAAGGCGGAGTCGGAGGAGAAGGCCCGCCGCGTGCTGGCGACGGCCATCCACCGCTACGCGGCCCAGCACACGGCGGACACGACCGTCTCGACGGTGGACATCCCCTCCGACGACATGAAGGGGCGGATCATCGGCCGCGAGGGCCGCAACATCCGCACCTTCGAGAAGGCCACCGGCGTCGACGTCATCGTGGACGACACGCCGGGCGTCGTCGTGGTCAGCGCGTTCGACAACATCCGCCGCGAGACGGCCCGCCTCGCGCTGACCAAACTCATCCAGGACGGGCGCATCCACCCGTCACGGATCGAGGAGGTGGTCACCGAGACGCAGGCGGAGATGGAGAAGCACATCCTGGAGGTGGGCAAGGCCGCGGTGCAGGAGGCGAACATCGGCCCGCTGCACGAGAAGCTCGTGCAGCTCATGGGCAGGCTGAAGTTCCGCACGAGCTACTCGCAGAACGTGCTGAACCACTCGCTCGAGGTCTGCTTCCTGTGCGGCATGATGGCGGAGGAGCTGGGCCTCGACGGGCGCGTGGCGCGGCGGTGCGGGCTGCTGCACGACATCGGCAAGGCGGCCGACCACGAGATGGAGGGCGGCCACCCGAAGATCGGGGCGGAGTTGGCGGCCCGGCACGGCGAGAAGGACCCGGACGTGCTGCACGCCATCTCGGGTCACCACGACGACGTGACCATCGGGCACATCTACACGGTGCTGGTGGCGGCGGCCGACGCGATCAGCGCGTCGCGTCCGGGGGCGCGGCGTGAGACGCTGGAGAAGTACGTGAAGCGCCTGGAGGAGCTGGAGGCGGTGGCGTGCGGGTTCCCCGGCGTGGAGCACGCCTACGCGATCCAGGCGGGGCGCGAGGTGCGGGTGATCGCGAACGCGGCGGAGCTCTCCGATGCCGATTCGCTGCGGGTGTGCCATGACATCGCGCGGGCCATCGAGGAGCAGTTGCACTATCCGGGCGAGATCAAGGTGACGGTGATCCGCGAGACGCGCTCGGTGGAGTTCGCGCGGTGAGGCGGCGCGGATTGGGCGATGTCTCACGGGGTGTGTGCGAGCGCGAACCCGCAAGCGGTGGCGAACCGCACGTGGATCAGGTGGGTCAAGGGTGGATTGCTGTCATCTCCGCGAGCCGACACCGGGGAGCCATCCATCGTAGGGGGTGACGAATCCCCAGTGCTGAGGGGGCATACCGCGCTCGGCGGGGTTGCGCTCGATATACCGCACGATGCGCTCCATGTCCTGCCGCGTGTACTGGAAGACCTTCCAGCCACGGCCACCCCAGACCGGGTGGTTGCCACGGCGCCGCCCCGCGGCGAGCAGCGTCTCACGGCTGTGATCCTGAAGGGCCGCCTGCATGTCCTCCGCCTTGGCGCGGTGGACGCGGATCAACAGATGGACGTGGTCGGGCATGATCGCGCAGGCGTAACAGGTGTAACGTCGCCGGCGGATCGTGTCGCCGAAACTCTCCGCGATCAACGCCACCTCGTCATCCGAGAAAGCCTGGGCTGCGTGGGCCAGGAGTGGGGAGGCGCGCCCCTGGAAGTCCCGCAGCTCGCCCCGCGAGGGCTGCACCTCCTTGCGGCCGTGGTGCAGCTCGCCCAGACCTCCCAGCGCCGGGACGCGGACCTCATGCGAGGAGCTGCCGCGCGGGTCGTTCGGGAGCCACCACCCGTAGACCGACCACACGAGATGATGGCCCGCCACCATACCCATGCCCCACCTCCTTCCGCTCGCTCCCACGCCGCTTGCGGGTTCGCGCTCGCGCTCAGCCACCGGGCGTTCGCCTACCAGCCTCACTTAATCACCTGCCCGAGGAAGCCGTACAGGAAATCGACGTAGCCCCGCTCCGGGCCGGTGTTGAAGGCGTGCGTGTCCATCGAATAAAGCAGCGTACGCAGGATGCCAATCAGGTCCTGCACCGCCACCGGCCCCTTCTCGGCGAACAGCAGGCCCCAGTGGCGGCGCACGTTCCACACCAGGTACTCCGTCTCGCGGCCCGCAGCGTACTCGACGGGGGCGGCGTCCTCGGGCAGCAGCGCCGGCTGGCCGGATCGCAGATGCGCGATCAGGGCGGTGTAGGCCGCCTCCACCTGGGAGTTCGTGAGCGTGCGGCCAGAGGCGATGATGCCCTCGTACACGCCGCGCTCGGTGCGGTACATGTGCGGCACCCACTCCCTGCCCTTGTACTCCTTCCCCGCGTACGCCAGGGGCGGGTTCTTCACCTGCTTGCGGACGCGTTCGGCGAGCTTGGCCTTGCGCTTCTGGTCCTTGCTCTTTCGGTCAGCCATCGGATCGCCCTCCTCACTCGCCAGGATAGCAGGAGCGGGCCGCGCCCGACAGGCTCGTGGGTGGATCGCCCGATGAGGCGGAACGAACGCAGTCACGTGTCGCGCTTCTGGGCGGCAGCGTCCACCTGCTCGCCATCGCGTTGTGGCCTTCGGGGCACACAGCTCCCTCGGCCAGCTCACCCGCGACGAGGAGAGGCCCCTGGCCCTCCGGAGCCGCGCGGGCCTGAATCCGCCCAGGCGTGGCAAACACGACTGGGGCAACGAGAGCCTGTACGACCCGTGGTTCGCGTGGTGGGGGGCGTCGGAGTACAAGTGGGACGCGAGGCTGTGCACGCGCGTCTAGGATGCACTGGAGCGCGTGCGGTTCTACAGGGTCATCGAGGTCGGCCTGGATTGTGTCACGGAGGGACGGAAGCGCGGGGCTGTCAGACGAGCTGATGAAGCTGGCTACGCCGAGCAGCACCGGCGCACCCCGCGATGCCGCGTTCGTCCCACGCCAACCTAACCACCCGTCTCCATCCGCCCCACGCGCGGGGCGGCGCTCCCTTTCCAGGGGAGATTTCGGCCGCCCCCGTGAAATGCCCCTCGCCGCCGCCTCCCCCGACCGGGTATACTCCCCTCATGCTCCCATCCCGCCGAGACCTGCTGCGGGCCGGCTCCCTCGGGGCAGCCCTCTCCCTCCCCGCCCTCCTGCGCGGCGCCGGGTCAGGGCCACGGCCCACCGCCGACAACTGCATCCTCGTCTTCCTATGGGGCTCGATCAGCCAGCTCGAGTCGTTCGACCCCAAGCCCGACGCCCCCGACGGCATCCGCGGCGAGTTCGGCGCCATCCGCACCCGCCTGCCCGGCGTCCTCTTCGGCGAACACGTCCCGCTCCTCGCCGCACGCAACGACCAGTTCGCCACCGTCCGCACCTGCGCCCAGTCCTGCACGCACCACCAGTCGGCGGCCTACGAGGCCCTCACCGGATTCCCGCCGTCGCGCAACGCCGTCGGCCTGACCGCCACCCCCGCCGACCACCCCAACGGCGGCAGCGTCGTCTCGCGGTACGCCCCGGGCCGCTCCACGCTCCCGTCCTTCGTTCAGGTCCCCCAGCTCGCCACCGACGTCGGCAACCTCACACCCGGCCAATTCGCCGGCTTCCTCGGGCGGCGGCATGACCCCGTCGCCGTCGTCGGCGACCCGAATGCGTCGGACTTCGACATCGCCGAGCTGGCCTTGCCGGCGGACGTCAGCGCCGCCCGCCTCGCCGGCCGCGGCGGGCTCCTCCGCGCCGTCGAGCGGCGCGTCCGCGCCCTGGAAGCCTCCGCCGAGGCCAAGGCCCTCACGGTGCATCAGGAGCGGGCCGCGGGCCTCCTCGCCACGACGGAGGCCCGCCGCGCCTTCGACCTGTCCGCCGAGCCGCCCGCCGTCCGCGCGCGTTACGGCTGCAACACGCTGGGGCAGTCGTGCCTCCTGGCCCGCCGCCTCGTCGAGGCCGGCGTCAAACTCGTCACCGTCTGCTCCGGCTTCGGGGGCAAGACGCCCCAGGACGCCTGGGACACCCATAAGGACAACTTCCGCCAGCTCAAGGACAAGCTCCTGCCGCCGTTCGGCCGCGGCATCTCCGCGTTGATCGATGACCTGACGCAGCGCGGCCTGATGAAGCGTACGCTGCTCGTGGTGATGGGCGAGTTCGGGCGGACGCCGCGTATCAACAAGGACGCGGGCCGCGACCACTGGCACCACGCCTACTCGATGCTGCTGGCCGGCGGCGGGGTGCGTGGCGGGGCGGTCCTGGGGCGGACCGGCCGCGACGGGGCGTTTCCGGTCAGCGGGCGGGTGGTGCGGCCCGGCGACCTGTGGGCGACGGTGTTCCGCTGCCTGGGCATCGACCCGCACACCGAGGCCGCCGACCAGACCGGCAGGCCCACGCCGCTGTCGCGCGGCGAGGTGATCCGCGAGCTGTTCTGATCCGCCGTCACGCCGTGAGCAGCGCCTGCCGGGCGAGGCGGTCCAGCGCCGGGGCCAGCTCGTGCCCGCGCCGGCCCATCTCCTCCGCCAGCCCCGCCCGATCGCGCGTGCCGTCCAGCAGCGGCAAAAGGGCCAGGGCGGCCGGGTCGAGGTCGGCCTTGCGGTGGCGTAGGTTGGCGACCTCGCTGCCTCGCAGGGCCTGCATCCGCGCCAGGCGCGACGCCACGGGCCGCTCGCCGGGCGTCAGGGTGAACGGCGACGGGGCGGCGTGCAGGCACACGAGGTTGGAGTGGAACAGTTGCAGCATCCCATGTGCCGTGGAGTCGTGCAGACCGGCGGCGGCCACGCCACCCGCCTCCAGACGCGCCGCCGCGGCGGCCCACAGCTCCGGCCAAGGGGCGGCGGCGGGCCAGCGCCCGCACAGCTCGGCGAGCGCGGCCTTGAGGCCGGGGTGCCCCGTCTCGATGGCGCCGTCGGCGTCGTTGCGGTACAGCTCCGGCTCGGGGGTGCACACGGGCACCTGACGCTCGGCCCGACACATCGCCGACAGCAACAGCCGCCCGAGGATCGATGGGGAGGGCGCCCGCCGCACGGGGGCGTCGTCACGGACGAGCAGCGTCCGACGGAACATGCGCCCACGCAGGAAATCGACGTACTGCTCCACCTCGACGATGTCCCGCGTCCCCGCCAGGACGGCCCGCGCCGCCTCCGGCAGCGACCCGAGGGCCGAATGGAACATCGCCTCGCTCAGGTACTGCAGGCCATGCCGCCCGGCGTCGGCCAGGAAGTCGCGCAGGTAAAACGCCTCGTTCTCCACCTCCAGGTACTCGTGCAGGATGTAGCTGTCGACGCGGGCGGGGAAGGCGTCGATTTCGTCCCGAAGGAGGCCGGCCCACGCGCCGCCGTGGACGCCGGAGGACAGGAACTGCATGAGGGCGCGCGCCTGGGACGCCTTCTCGGCGGGGTCGGACAGCCCGGAGGTGTGGTACAGCAGCATCTCGCGGATGGGCAGGCGCAGGAACCAGCCCGGCTTGGCGTTGTAGCTGACGTAGGCGACGCCGTGGGGGGCGAGGAGGCGGCGGCAGGCGGCCAGGATGCCCTCGCGAACGTCCCCGGGGACCCAGGAGTAGACGCCGTGGCAGATGATGAAGTCGAACGGCCCGGCGTCGGGCGGCAGGTCGGCGGCGGAGACGGCCTCCAGGCGGAGGTTGGGCAGGGCGATAGCCCCGGCGGCCTCGCGGCCCAGAGCGATCTGGACCCGCGAGGGGTCGATGCCGAGGAAGGAGCTGCCGGGGTACGCCTCCGCCATCCCGAACAGGTTGCCCCCGGTCGCGCAGCCGATCTCGAGGACGCGGCAGCGGGGGGGCGGGGCGGGATCCAGGCCGTACAACCTCGCGATGGCCGCGAGGTTGTCGGGGTGCGTGGCGGCCTGCGGCCTGGCGTCGTAGACGACCTGGTCGTAGTAGTCCGCGGGGGTCGCCATGTGCTGGTCCTCTGGGCCGGGTCAGGCCGTCAACAGCGCGGAGCGGGCGATGCCTTCCAGGGCCGGCCCCAGGGCGGCGGCGGCGCGGCGCTCGGCCTCCGCCCCACAAGCAGGGTCGATTCGGCGGGCCATCTCCTCCGCGAGCGCTCCCCGATCACGCGTGCCGTCGAGCAGCGGCAGCAGGGCCAGGGCGAACGGCCCGAGGTCGGCCCGGCGGCCGAGCAGGTCGGTGACCGGCCCCCCCTGCCGCGCCTGCCAGCGGGCCACGCGCGACGCGCAGGGGCGGGGGCCGGGGGTGAGGGTGAACCGCGGCGGGGAGCAGTGCAGGGTGACGAGGTTCGCGAGGACGAGCCTCATCGCCTCCGGGGCGGGATCGCGTCCGCCGAGACGCGCCGCCACGGCGGCGCACAGGTCCGCCCACGGGACGGCTGCCGGGCGGCGTGCGATCAGCTCACCCAGGATCGCCTTGTAGCCGGGGTCGGCCGTCTCCAGGCCGTCGCCGTTGTCGTTGCGGTAGCCGACCACGCCGGGGGCGTCGGGGTGGGCCTCCGCCCGGCACGCGGCGCTCACCAGCAGCCCGCCGAGGGCGGCAGCGGAGGGGCGTTCGGAGGCCGTCTCGGCGCGGACGAGCAGGGTGCGGCGGAACTGCCTCCCCTTGTAGAAGTCGATGTACTGCTCGGCCTCGATCGGGTCGTCCACGCCCCCGAAGGCCGCACGCACGGCGGGCGGCAGGGCGTCGAGGCAGGTGTGCGAGGCGGCCTCGCACAGGTAGCGCAGCCCGTGGCGGCCGGCGTCCTGCACGAAGTCGCGCAGGAAGAACGCCTCGTTGTCCTCCTCCAGGTACTCGTGCAGGATGTAGCTGTCGGCCCCCTCGGCGAACCAGACGG
The DNA here is from genome assembly GCA_964630925.1 of uncultured Alcaligenaceae bacterium. Taxonomy (GTDB): domain Bacteria; phylum Planctomycetota; class Planctomycetia; order Gemmatales; family Gemmataceae; genus RGDT01. The sequence goes on along the minus strand of CAZVZK010000022.1, from coordinate 34,598 downwards.
CCTCGTCGTTGAGCGCCCTGGCCCAGGCGCGTTCGTCGGGCCGGCCGCCGGCGAGCAGGTGCATGAGGGCGCGGGCCTGGGCGGCCTTCTGGGCGGGGTCGGACAGCCCGGAGGTGTGGTACAGCAACATCTCCCGGACCGCCTGGCGGAGGAGGAAGCCCGGCTTGACGTTGTAGCTGACGTAGGCGACGCCGTGGGGGGCGAGGAGGCGGCGGCAGGCGGCCAGGATGCCCTCGCGCGCCGTCTGCGGCACCCAGGAGTAGACGCCGTGGCAGAGGACGTAGTCGAACGGCCCGGCGTCGGCCGGCAGGGCGTCGGCGGTGACCGCCTCCAGGCGAAGGTTGGACAGCCCGAGGGAGGCCGCCGCCTCCCGGCCCAGGCCGACCTGCCTGGGCGACGGGTCGACGCCGAGGAAGGAGCTGCCGGGGTACGCCTCGCCCAGGCCGAGGAGGTTGCCCCCGGTCGCGCAGCCGATCTCCAGCACGCGGCAACGAGGCGGCGGGGCCGGCGACAGCCCGTGGAGTGTCGCCAGCGCCGCCAGGTTGTCAGGGTGCGTGGCCCGCTCGGGGCAGGCCACGTACACGACCTCGTCGTAGGAGGTGGACACGATGGGCCCCCGGCCGCGCGCCTCAGTCGGGGAAGATCTCCCGCTCCATCTTGCCGAAGTCGTGCAGGCCGAAGTACGACGCCCGGTAGAGGTTGCCGACGTGGTAGTAGATGACCGTGTCGCTCTTGAACTTGAACTGCGCGTAGAGGCCCTGCTTGGCGATGTTGCCGCTGTCGGCGTACTTCTTCGCCTCCTTCTCGTTCATCTCGTGCTTGAAGCCGTGCTTGCCGCCCCACGACACGGGGTCGTTGGACTGGACGAAGACGAAGCTGCGGGGGTAGGCCATCGGCTTCGGCTCGCCCTGCAGGTAGGCCCAACTGGTGGCGATCTTCTCGTCGAAGTCGCGGCAGAAGCTGAGGGCGCCGACGCGGGGGGAGCAGAAGGGGAAGACGAACGGCTCGCACAGGCCGGAGCACTGCAGATCGTGGGCGCACACGGTGGAGAGGGCGGCCCCGAGGCTGTGCCCGGTGACGACGACCTGGGCCTCGGGCTGCTCGGCGAGGGCCTTCTTCACGATGGAGTGGACCCGCCCACGCATGCTCATGTACAGGTCGTTGAACCCCTTGTGGATCTTCACGGACGAGCTCCACGTCGGCGTCACCTGCGACGTGGTGAAGTTGGAGCGCCAGTCCACGTTGATGAGCTCGCCCTCGGGGGTCTCGCCCCAGCCGGCACCGCGGACATTCTCCTCGCTGTACGCCTTGCTGCCCCGCGAGCCGCGGAAGACGACGTACAGCAGGTGCCACGGCTTCTTGTCCAGCCCCACGCCGGTCAGCGGGACGAGCAGGAAGCTGACGGAGGTGTCGATGACGTGGTGGGCGCCCCGCATCCCGACGAGCGTCAGGCCACGCTCCTTCGCCGCCGAGTGCTGGCCGTACTTCCGCCGCACCTTCTGCTCGATGGCCTCGAAGTCGATGGGCGTGGCGTGCGTGGACAGGGCGTAGATGCCGGCGGCGTAGGCGATGGCCCGCCCGGCAGCCGCCTTGGGCCACTCCAGGTCGTGGCGGTACTTCTCCTGCGTCTTGCGAATGGACTTCTCGTTGCCGGTGGGTACGAGGTTGCGGCAGCCCGGGCAGGGCATCAGGTCCAGGTTCGGCGTCGGGTCGAACTTCCTCTTGCACTCATCGCACTTGATGGACATGGGTCGCGTCTCCATCCGTTCGGGGGGGAGCCCCCGCCGGGCGTCCGGCGTCTCGGGGGGCTGGGTCAGATTAGGGATCGCGGCCCGGCGCGTCCCTCCCTACCGCGCCAGCTCCTCCGCGAGGATTCGGTCCACGTCGGCGGCCCGCGCCGACCCCCTCGCCTCCTTCATCACCGCCCCCTTGAGGGCGTTCGCCGCCGCCGCCTTTCCCGCCCGGAAATCGGCCACCGCCCTGGCGTTTCCCGCCATCGCCCGCCGCACCATCTCGCGGACGGCGTCCTCGCCCGCCGCCGCCGCCAGCCCCAGCGCCGCCACCGCCTCCCCCGCCCCCAGCCCGCCGCGCATCTTCGCGAAGGCGTCCGCCGCCGCCTGCTTGCTCAGCCCCTGCCCCTTCTGAAGGGCGATCAGCTCGCCCAGCCGGGCCGCCGGCACCGGCCAGCCGTCCCCCGAGCGGGCGGCAAGCACCTGATTCGTCACCCAGTTGCACGCCGCCTTGGCGTCACCGCAGACGCCGGCGGCCTCGTCGAAGTACGCGATCCCCTCGCGCCCCAGGCCGACCAGGACGCCCACGTCCTGCTTCGACAGCCCCAACCCCGCGAGGCGGACGCGCGACTGGGCGGGGGTCTCGCCGAGGCCGGCGCGGGCACGCTCGATCATCGCCGCGTCGGTCCTCACCGGGATGAGGTCGGGGTCGGGGAAGTACCGGTAATCGGCCGCCTCCTCCTTGCGGCGCTGGAACACGGTGACGCCCTTCGCCTCGTCCCAACCGGCGGTGGACTTGGGGTGCCTGCCGATGAGGTATCCCGGGTCGGAGAGCCACTGATCGTACTGTCGCCGGGCCTCGTAACGGATGGCCTGCTCGAGGAAGCTGAAGCTGTTGACGTTCTTGATCTCGACGATGGGGGTAACAGCCTCGGCTGCGTCGGGGAGCGCGATGCGCAGGTTGACGTTGGCGTCGCAGCGGAGGCTGCCTTCCTGCATCTTGCAGTCGCTGACGCCGATCTGCCGCATCAGCAGCGCCATCTCCTCCAGATACAGCCGCGCCTCCTCCGGCGACGTGAGGTCGGGCTGGCCTACGATCTCCAGCAGGGGCGTGCCGGCGCGGTTGAGGTCGATGAGGGTGACGCCGCCCGAGTGGGTCAGCTTGCCGGCGTCCTCCTCGAGGTGGGCGCGGATGAGGCCGGCGCGTTTGCCGGTGGGCAGGTCGAGGTGGCCGCCGACACAGAGGGGCAGGTCATACTGGCTGATCTGATACCCCTTGGGGAGGTCGGGGTAGAAGTAATTCTTACGGTCCCACTTGGTGAACGGGGCGACGGCGCCGTCGAGGGCGAGCGTGGCCCGGAGGGACAGCGCAAAGGCGTGGCGGTTGAGGACGGGCAACGCGCCGGGCAGCCCGAGGCAGACGGGGCAGGTGGCCGAGTTGGGCGGCTGCCCGAAGTCGGTGCGGCAGCCGCAGAAGAGCTTCGTGCGCGTCAGAAGTTGGACGTGCGTCTCCAGCCCGATGACGATGCGGTACGGATCGGCCACGGCGCGGCTCCGGGGTGGTGGTTCGGTCCTCGGCAGCGGTTATCCTACGATCCGCGTATGGCGCGGGATGCCCGCCGGGGTGCGGCGTGTTGACATGCCGGGCGCGGGTGCCTTACTCTGGAAGGGTCGCCCGTCCGCCGCCGTCGAGGGCTTCTCATGGATCAGCAGCGATTCGAGGACCTCCTGCGTCAGTTCAAGAGGCGCGAGCCGTTCCAGCCGTTCGTCGTCGAGCTGCTCGACGGGAGCGAGATCCGAATCGAGGAGGCCCGCCTGGCGTTCAACGGGGGCGCGGCGGTCTACCTACCCCCCGGGCCGGACCTGGAGATCATCCCCTTCGAGTGTGAGGGGGTTCGCGACATCCGTGAGGCGGCCCCCCAGGGGGTCGCCCCATGACACCCGACGAGCTCGATGCCATACTCCGGGCCGTCAACCGCCTACGCCCATTCCGACCCTACACCATCGAGTTCAACAGCGGGTCCCAACTGCCCGTGACCCACCCGGAGGTGGTATCCCGGAGCGTTGATGTCCACGTCTTCGTCGCCCCGGATCGTACTCAACATGTGTTCGTCGCCGCCTCCGTGACGAAGGTGATCATCCCACCACCGCCGTCCTGATGTCCGTTGACACCCCGGCACACGATCACCTAATCTATCAGGACGCCCCGAGGGCCATCGCGTGCCTACCCGGCCGATCATCGGCGTCGCCATGCAGACGCTCGCCGCCATCCCCGGCAAACTGCCCAACTGCTGGGTCATGGGGCAGCGCTACGTCCGCGTCCTCGCCGACTGCGGGGCCGTCCCCGTCCTCGTGCCCCTGCTCCAGGGGGACGACGCCACCCTCCGCGCCATCTACGAGCGTCTCGACGGCATCTTCCTGACCGGCGGGGTGGACATCGACCCGGCCAACTACGGCGAGCCGCGCCACGCCGCCTGCGACGCCCCGGACCCCGCCCGCGACTGGACCGAGATCCAGCTCATCCTCTGGGCCATCGCCGACGGGAAGCCCGTCCTGGGCGTGTGCCGCGGCATCCAGGCGCTCAACGTCGCCTGCGGCGGCTCACTGCACCAGCACCTCCCCGAACACATGCCCGCCCTGAAGCACGATTACTTCCCGCGCCCCGAGAACGCCCTGACGCGCGATTTCCTGGCGCATGACGTGACGGTGGAGCCGTCGTCGCGGCTGGGGCGGATGCTCGGGGACCGGTGCCCGCGCGTCAACAGCATGCACCACCAGGGGATCAAGCGGCTGGCGCCGTCGCTGGTGGCCAGCGCCCACGCCCCCGACGGATTGATCGAGGGCGTCGAGGGCTCCAACGGGCAGTTCCTGGTCGGCGTGCAGTGGCACCCGGAGGAGCTGGCGGACCGGCACGACTCGCAACGCCGCCTGTTCACCGACTTCCTCGACGCCGCCGGGGCGCGATAGTCAGGACCCAGGCCGGTCCCCTGGCTGCCTGAAGACGGCGTGCTTCGAGCGCAAGGTGAGCTACGGGCTGGCCTGCACGAAGGAACCTTACGACCACCTCCTGGCGGCGTACCTGGAGAAGCGCTCGCGGATCGGGTGAGGCGAGCGGGAGGAGGGCGGCACGGTGGCTCGCACGCATGACGAGAGGAAACGGCGGACGCGCGAACACGTCATCGCCGACCTCAGCCACAACTTCGTCGAGCGTTTCATTCTGGAAGAGGGGCACGTCGTCCAGCGGATGGAGATGGACTACGGCTTCGACCTGTGGATGCAGCCTTTCGATGAGGACGGCCACGCGGAGGTCGGGCTGGCGTACTGGCAGCTCAAGGCGTCTGACTCGATCACTCTGGTCGGGGGCACGGCCGCCTTCGACCTCGATGTCCGGGACTACAATCAGTGGCGTCGGGAGCGGCAGCCGGTTCTTCTGGTGTTGTTTGACGCGCCGCGGCGCCGGGCGTACTGGCTCCACATCCAGGGGCACTTCAGCGACCCGTCGGCCAGGCACCCGAGGCCGGGCGCCCGCACGGTCCGGGTCAACATCCCGGAGGGGCAGCGGCTGGGGCGGAGGGCGATCCGGCGGATACGCCGGCTCATCCAGGAGGCCACGCGGCGCTACGATTGGGGGGGTCGTTCGATGACGGGCATCACCTACGCCGATCTCGATGGCGTCCTCCGCTCGTTCGGGTTTCTGTCCCGCGAGCCGGAGCCGGACACGCGTGTGTACAAGCACCCGGACACGGGCGCTCTCGTCATCATGCCCATCCACCCCGGCGGTGATGAGGTCCTGACACGGCATTACGTCGGCGCGCGCATGGTGCTGGAAGGGTTCGGCATCGCCACCCCACGCGAGTTTGAGAGCCGGTTCCAGAGGGCCAGCCCCGCCTCGCCTGCCTGAGGCCGGGCCGGGTACTGAAAGAAACGATCACGGATCGGATGGGGTTGTCAGATCCAGGTGTGGACGACTCGCTCGTCCGGCCCGAATGCCACGCCGAAGGTAGTCACCGGGAGCAGGCCGGTGCGGTAGTACCACCGCTCCAAGTCATCGGCGGGCGTGAAACGCTCGGCGGGCTCACCTAGGATCGATAGAACCTCCGCCTTGGTCATCCCCTCCTTGATCCTGTCCTGCAGGTGGTCCTGGTGCGGCTTGATCCAACCTCGGATGCTGACGAGGGGGATCAGACAGCAGCACACCGGCAGGAGGGCCGCGAAGGTGATCAGGGCCGCCTTGAGGGATTGTTTCATCTGTCGCGCCGCCAAGGTGGGCCTCTGCGTTTCAATCGTACTCGTAGCCCAGGTGCAGCGTGACCCGCCCGTCCGGCAGACGGCGGATGTTCGTCACGTTCACCGGCAACCCCCCGCCGTTGGGTGAGCGGCTCGACGGCGTCGTGTGCGGCGTGAACGCCCTGTTCGCCCGGCTGGGGAACGGCATCGCATCCAGATGCACCAGCGGGCCTCGCGGCCCCTCCACGCCGTGCGACTCCTCCAGCGTCGGCCTGCCGCCCACGACACGCCAGACCAACAGGCCGTGCCCCGGCAACGCCGCGTCGAACCCCTTCGCCGTCCGGTTCTCCAGCAGGAAGTATTCGCTGCCATCCAGACGGACGAGGATCTTGAAGCACTCACGCGGCGAACGCAAGGTGAGCTACGGGCTGGCCTGCACGAAGGAGCCGTACAACCACCTGCTGGCGGCGTACCTGGAGAAACGCTCGCGGATCGGATGAAGCAGCTCACGGCGAGATGCGTTCGTCGAGGCCAGCATCGTCGAAATGGGCTGCCCATCTCCTGAAGCTGAGCAGCTCGTTGAGGTAGCCTCATCTTGCCGAGCGGGGACGAACACGGTGATGACCGACACATGTCAGGGCTGTAGTTCGATGTCGTGAGTCTGGGTGCCAGGACGGACGTTGTACTCGAGGCGGGACTGCTCCTTGTCGAGGTAGCGAGGCGGGATGGGTACGAACGTGCCGTCACGCTTCTCTGTCGCCGGCGGGGCGAGCTCTGCCGGTGCCGTAGGAGGCTTTCCGCCGAGTGAGGGCAGACCCAGCGGTTGGGCGGCGTGCGATTGCACCGTGATGCGCACCGATCCGAGGGGGGCGTTGGCGATGTTGTATCTGCCCTCTCCGTCGATCAGTCCGTGTTCGACGCGGCCGTCGCCACCGTGGAACAGGACCGTGCCGGAAGGCAGCGGGAGGCCCTTGAACGTCACCTTGCCGGACACCGAGGGCGTCCGAGACCCACAACCGACCACCGCCAGGGCCAGCAGCACGAGCCCACCGGTTATCCATCGCGTCGCACCGGGCATGTTGACCTCCTATTCCGAAAAGGCTCCGCGAGCCGAACGGGCTGGCCCGACCGTGGCGCGGTGCCGCTCGGCTCACCAGGGCCCGCCGCCCTGTCACCAGTCTGGGCCCAGAACCTCGCCACCGGCGGGCGTGCAGGCTTCCCACCAGGTCTTGCCGCTGATGCCGGCCGACAGGAAGCGGACGCCGCCGTCCAGCATGCCGACGTTGATGCCGCCGGTGTGCGGGCTCGAGGCCAGGGTCGGGTCGCAGTTGCCGCGGGACGGGCTGGGCCGGACCAGGAACTTCGAGGCGGGCCCGGTGGAGTAGCCGTTCCATAACGAGATCGCAAAGGCCCCGTGCAGCGGCTGCATGGAGGCATCCGCGAGCCAGTAGGCCCACAAGGTCCCGCCCTCCTTGTAATTCGCGTTGGTGCAGTGTGCGAGTTTCTCGCTGATGTAGATGGTGTTGGACGTACCGTCAGGGCACGAGCCAGGGAGGCGAAAATTCCCGTAGATGTCAATAATGTTTCCGTTCTGATCGCAGGTGGCATCAATCAGTGTATTGGCGGCGTAGGAGGCGGCACCCCAGACGGCACCTGAGTTGAGGGTCACGACGCCGCCGGCCTCAACACTGGGATCGGAAGGACAAACGTAGGTCTTGACCGGCTTGGCGTAGACGCCGTTATTTCTCGCGTCGTATACAGTTCCATCGAATGAACTCTTGTAGAGGGCCTCCTGCTCAATAAAGGGGAGAACATGGAACCAGCAGATGCCGTAGGCCTTACCCGGTCCGCCCACGTTCGGCTCGGACATCCAACCGACACCGCACGGCGTCCGGCCGTACGTGTCGTGGAAGTGGAGGCGTCCCAGGACGATCTGCTTGAGGTTGTTGGCGCACTGGATGCGAGCGGCGGCGTCGCGGACCTTCTGGACGGCGGGGAGGAGCAAGCCGATCAGCACCGCGATGATGGCGATGACGACCAGCAGCTCGATCAAGGTGAAGCCGTCACGGGAGCGGACACGATGTTGTCGCATGACAGGACTCCTGTAGATGCATCTATCTTCGACACGATTTGGATGCGGTGTCTCGATACCGCTTTGGATTGTTCTGTCGAAAAACACTTAACGCAGCGTCGAGCAACCGCCCCCCACGCCCCTATTTCAGCTCCCAAGCGGCGTCGCATCCCAAATCTTGACGGTCCCATCTGAGTTGGCGGCCGCCAGGCGCCAGCCGTCCGGGCTGAAAGTCACCCAACGGACCTTGCCGTCGGGGTCTGGCAAGCTGAGCGCCTCCTGGCCGGTGGCCACGTCCCAAAGACGCACGGTGCCGTCCTCGCTGGCCGAGGCCAGCCGCAGCCCGTCGGGGCTGAAACACAGGCCGCGGACCGGGCCGGTGTGCCCGAGCAGCTTGGCAACTTCGCGACCGGCCGACACGTCCCAGAGGCGCACCGTCTCGTCGGTGCTCGCCGATGCCAGCAACCGGCCGTTGGGATGGAAAGCGACGCTCAACACGTACGAATTATGCCCACTCAGGGTGAGGGCCTCCAGACCCGTCGTGGCATCCCAGAGCCGCACGGTCCCGTCGCCGCCGGCCGTGGCAAGCCGGCGGCCATCCGGGCTGAAGCTCACGCCCCACACGCCCGCCTCATGCCCGCTGCAAGCCAGGACCTCCTGCCCGCTTTCCGCGTCCCAAACCCGCACCGCCCGGTCGCTGCCAGCCGTGGCGATGCGCCGCCCGTCCGGGCTGAAGGCCGCGTCGGTCAGCTCACTGCCCGGGACACGCAAGAGCCGACCCGGCTCTCCGCTGGCTGAGCCCCAAGAGTAGACGGCGCCGTCCCGGCCTGTTGCCAACAAGCGTCGGCCATCCTTGCTGAACGCCACCCCGTTGAATCCCTTCGATGGCGCGGTGAGCTCCTGGACCGGCCGCTCGGTTCGCCCATCCCAGACCTTGATCCGATCGTTTTCGCCGGATGAGACGAGGCGGCTGCCGTCCGGGCTGAAGGCCACGGACGTCACTCCCCCCGGATGGGCCTGGACGGAGATTGGCCCCTGGGATTGTTGCCCTTCCCAGGCCTTCAGCCACACGTCGCGCCCTGCTGCCACGGCCAATCCCTTCCCGTTCGGCTGGAACGCCAGGGACACCACGGGATCAGGGAAGGTCCGCGTGGCGTGCAGGTCCTTGCCGGTAGCCGTGTTCCGGACCTTGACGATGCCCTCGTAGCCTCCGGTGGCGAGGCTTCGGCCGTCCGGGCTCAGCGCCATCACGGCGACGGTCAACGGCGTACTCAGGGCCTTCGGGATCTCGCGGCCTGTCGTTGTATCCCAGACTCTCAACGCCGGGTATCTATCCTGGTACTGACTGGCGTAGAGACGGCGGCTGTCGGGGCTGAACGTCAGGCTGTAAGCTCCCTGGACCATGGCCTTATCCAGCAGATGGACTTCCTTCCCTGTTTGCACGTCCCAGATCCGGAGGCAGGCGTCAAGTGGTGCGGCGATGCTTCGACGGTCGGGGCTGAAGGCGACGGCCTTGCCGTGGCCGGAGAATCGGCCAGGGATCGTGGTGAGCGCCCGGCCGGTTTCCAGGTCATGGACCGCCAGCCCGTCGGTCCGAAGGACGGCGAAGAGCCGACCGTCGGGGCTGAGCGTCATCCAGAGAACCAGGTCGTACTGAAAGCTCCGCAGCTCCCGGCCGTCGGCGGCGTCCCAGACCTTGACGGCGCCGTCCTCGCTCGCGGACACCAGCCACTTGCCATCGGCGTGGAAGGCCACGGAGTTGACCCAACCGGCGTGCCCGCGCAGGGTCAGCAATCCCTGCCCGGTGGCCGCATCCCAGATGCGCACGGACCTGTCGTTGCCTGACGAGGCCACCCGCTTACCGTCGGCGCCGTAAGCCACGCAGCGGACTTGGTCCGTGTGGCCCTCGACTCGGAGCCAGTTGCGTTGACTGCGCCGCTTGAGGTAGTGCCACTCCCAGTGGCGCAGCGCGGCCGGGCACAGGTCAAGCAGCACCTCGGCTCGGTCGGGGTTGTCCTTGGCTTCACGGTCAGCCAGGTTGATGCGCTGAAGGTAGAGGTTGCTCTCCGCCTGGCCCAACGCCAGCGTTGTCTGACGCCACTGCCAGAAGACGCCAGCGAAACCGCCGAGGAAGGCGAGGGCAAGTAGCGCGCCCAGGGTCGCCACTAACGGGTTGCGTCGGATCCAACGGTACGCCCGCTCCCAGACTCGGCTGCGGCGGGCCTGAATCGGCTTGCCGTCCAGCCATCGCTCAAGGTCCTCTGCCAGCGCCCCCGCAGAGCCATAGCGCTTGCGCGGGTCCTTCTCCAGGCATTTGAGGCAGACCGTCTCCAGGTCGCGGGGCACCTTCGGCTGATACAGGCGCACCGGCACCGGCTCCCGTGTGCGGACCTGCTCCAGGGTCTCCAGCACCGTCGCCGCCTTGAAGGGTGGCAGGCCGGTCAGCATCTCGTAGAGGATCACCCCCAGCGCGTACACGTCCGCCAGCGGGCCCACCTCCTTCAGGCCAAGCGCCTGCTCCGGCGCCATGTAGGCGGGCGTGCCCATGACGGCGCCAGTGCGGGTCTGTGCGGTGTCCTCATCGAGACGCTTGGCGAGGCCGAAGTCGGTGATCTTCGGCGTGCCGTCCTCCGTCAGCAGGACGTTCGCTGGCTTCAAATCACGATGCACGATGCCGCGCTTGTGCGCGACGTCCATCGCCAGCGCCAGCGTCCGGGCCAGGGTGGCCGCTTCGCGCGGCGGCTGGGGCGTTCCGGCCAGGCGAGCGGCCAGCGTGCCGCCGCTGACGAACTCCAGAGAACAGTAGGGCTGCCCCCGGTGCTCCCCTACCTCGTGGATCTGGACGATGTTGGGGTGCTGCAACCGGGCCACCGCCTCCGCCTCGACACGAAAGCGGGCAACCTCCGCTTCCCCGGCGTGCTCGCCCGCACGGACCATCTTCAACGCGACGAGCCTCTTGAGCTGCACCTGGCGGGCCTTGTAGACGACGCCCATCCCGCCCCGCCCCAGCTCCCCCAGGATCTCGTACCCGGGGATCTCTCCAGCGACGGTCAGATGGGCCTGGCCCGCGGATCGGCCAGGCGGCAAGTACGGCCCTGTCACGTTCGCATCGTCTACGGTTTCGCCTCCCGGCACCCCGGAGACCGCGGATTGTCGAACCGCCCGTAGCGGTGCGGCGAGCTGTTCGAACTGGTCCTGGCCGGCGAAGAACTCGGCCAGGTCGTCGGCCACATCCGGGTGGCGCGCCAGGAGCGCCTGGCGATCAGGCGGCTGCCCCGCCTCGTCCGCCTTCAGGTACGCGGCCAGGATCTCATCGAGGGCTTGTTCCGCAGCCGCGTTGCCGGGACGCTCGGCGATCATGGGTCCTCACGTCGTTGGGTGAACCAGCAGTTGGCGTAACTGTTTCAGCCCGCGTCGCAAAAGGCCGGCAACCCCCGCCTCGGTTCGGCCGAGGTGCCGGCCGATGGCCTCCACGGACCAGCCTTCCAGGTGCTTCATCTGTAGCGCCCACCGTTGATCTTGAGGCAACTGAGCCAGCGCCTCGGCTATCCGTACCACCTGCTCGTGCCGTTCGGCCTGTTGGCTGGGGGAAGACTGCTCGCTCGCCAGCCATTCTTCCAGGCGAGATGATGATTCCTGCAAGCACGCCTCCAGCGAACGCTCCTGTCGGATGTCGCGCGCGTCGGTGGTGAAACGGCGCAACGCATCAGTCAGGGTGTTCGCCAGGATCTTCCGCAGCCAAGCTGCCATCTCGGCTTGGCTCGACCCGTGGAACTGGTCCCGGGCCTGGTGTGCCTTCAGCAAGGTTTCCTGGACAATATCCGAAGGATCGAGCTTCCCCTGAAGTTGGACGTCCAGTTGGACCCTGGCGAGCAGACGGAGATACTCGCGGTAATGTTCCAGGGCAAGGGCCGGACCATCCTTTGCGGTGGACATCGGAGTCTCTACTAACATAGACGTGGCGGGCAGCAAAACCGACCACTATTGACCGTCCCACTGCACTCGGCTGACCCGCCTCAATCATACTCGTACCCCACGTGCAGCGTGATCCGCCCGTCCGGCAGCCGGCGGATGTTCGTCAGATGCACCGGCAGCCCGCCGCCGTTGGGCGGCCGGCTCGACGGCGTCGTCGCCGGCGTGAACGACCGGTTCGCCCGGCTCGGGAACGGCACCGCATCCAGATGCACCAGCGGGCCTCGCGGCCCCTCCACGCCGTGCGACTCCTCCAGCGTCGGCCTGCCGCCCACGACACGCCAGATCAGCAGGCCGTGCCCCGGCAGCGCGGCGTCGAAGCCCTTCGCCGTGCGGTTCTCCAGCAGGAAGTACTCGCTGCCGTCGAGACGCACGAGGATCTTGAAGCACTCCCGCGGCGACGACTGCACCGGGCCGAGGACGAGCTTCTGCTTCTTCGTCGGGTCGAGGACCGTCGGCTTGAGCCAGCCCATCCGCTCCTTGCACCACGCGCTCAGGTGCGTGGGCCGTGCCCCCTGCCCGCCGTCGGACATCAGGCACCACTTGCCCAGCCCCTCGCTGCCGGCGTTCTCCGTGCGAGCGGCCAGGCTCGGCAGGCCGAGCAGCTTGGCGAATTCCACGGCGAACGTGCCGATAGGCTCCATCGCCGCGCCGCCCTCGGGGCACAGGATGTAGTCGCGGCGCTTGCCCTGGAAGTTCAACGACGACTGGTGCGGGTAGTAGAGGCTGCCGCGGTTACCGCCGCGGTTCGCGCCGGCGTAGATGAAGCACAGGCCGTCCACGCCGTCAATCGCGTCCTTGCCGTCGCGGGCGGCCAGCTTCGCCAACGCCTCCGACGGAAGGGCGGACTTGTTGCTCGTCCCGCTGCCCTCGACGTACTCGGCACGCTTCTTCGACACCATCACCGGGGCGAACACCTTGCCCTCGACGCGGAACGCGCCTTGCGACTGTTCGCGGTAGTAATCGTTCAGGCTGCCGGTCTTGTGCGTTCCGGTGCCGAACAGGGCGTCGGCCCACTCCTTGGTGATCTTCTTGTTGGCCTTCGCGTCGGGGTACTCGATCACCACCACGCCCAGGCGGTACACGGGCTGCTTCCACAACACCGGGGCCCCGAAGCCGAAGCCCCCGCCGCCCTTCTTCCCCTTGCCGCCGCCCCCGCCGGCCTTGGGCGTGACGGGCCGGCTCGTCGCCGCCAGGGTGGCGGACAGCTCCACCGGCTTGCCGTCGCGTGCCAGGGAGAGTGTCAGCTTCTCGCCCGACGCCTTCGACTGGATGCGCTCACGCAACGCCTCCGGGGCGTCGAGGGCGACCCCGTCGGCCCGGCGCAGGATGTCGCCCGGACGCACCCCGGCGGACGCCGCCGGCGAGCCGGGCGCCACCTCGCGCACCACCAGCGCCGCGCCGTCGCGCGCGACGTTCAGCCCCAGGTAGCCGGCCCCCCTGGTGCCGTCCGGTGCTGCGGGGGCCATCTTCGCCGCCTCCGCCGTCTCGGCGGTGCGGTACTCCGGCAGATCCGGCATCGCCGGCCCGGCGGTGCGGGCCGTGGCCGCGGCGGCGACGAGTGCGATGAAGCCGCCGAGGCGGACGACGTGTGGTGTCATGTGCTGGCCCCGCCTCAATAGAACTCGCGGCCGATGGAGAACGTGATCCGTCCATCGGGCAGCTTGCGGATGTTGGTGATGTGGACCGGCGTGCCGCCGCCGAGCTGCGCCCGGCTGGAGGGCACCGTGAACGGCGTGAACGAGTCGTTCGACTTGCTGGGGAACGGCACCATGTTGGCGTAGACGCGCGGCCCCGACGGCCCGGCCACCCCGTGCGACTCCTCGAGGATGGGCCGGCCACGCACCACGCGCCACACGAGCAGGCCGTGCGCCGGCAGGGCGGCGTCGAAGCCGTGGGCGGCCCGGTTCTCCAGGAGGAAGTACTCGCTGCCGTCGGGGCGGACGGGGACCTTGAAGCACTCGCGCGGCGACTTGTAGATCGGCGAGAGGACGAGGTCCTGCGGGACGGCGGGGTCGATGGCCGTGGGCGTCAGCCAGCCGAGGCGTTCCTTGCACCACGCGCTCATGTGCTGCGGCCTGCCGCGCCCCGTCTGGTTGGACATGAGGCACCAGTTGCCGAGGCCCTCGCTGCCGGGGTTCTCGGGGCGGGCGTACAGGTCGGGCAGGCCCAGCATGTGACCGAACTCGTGTGACAGGACGCTGATGTCGTACATGCGTTCGCCGCCCTCGGGGCAGATGAAGTACGGCCAGGACACCCCGTTGTGGCGGACGCTGGAGCGGTGAGGCCAGTACAGGCTGCCGCGGGCGACCTGCATACGTCCGCCGGCGTACATGAAGAAGACGCCGTCGAAGCCCTGCAGCGCGTCCTTGCCGTCGCGTTTGATGACGAGGTCGAGGGCCTCGGTGAGCAGCGCCTGGCGGCTGGCGCCCTGCTTCCCGTAGTCGGCACGGTTCTTCGACACCTTGACGTAGGGGAACGCCTTGCCCTCGATGCGCAGCTTGCCGTAAGACTGTTCGAGGTAGTGGTCATTCATGCTGCCGTAGACACGCTGGCCGGTGGCGTTGGTCTGGGTGTAGGTGCCCTTGCTGAAGAGGGAGTCCTCCCAGTGCTGGGGCGTGATGGCCTTGTTGGGCTTCGCGTCGGGGTACTTGATGAGGACGACGGCGAGGCGGTAGGCGCCCTTGGCCCATTTGCCCCCGCCGCCGCGCTTGTCCCAGCCCTTGCCTTTGACCGGGGCGGCGTCGGACGCCAGCGGCGAGCTGGCGGCGGTGAGCTTCGCCTTGACGGCCAGGGCCTTCCCGGCGCGGGTGAGGATCAGCTCGACGGCGTCGCCGGGCGTCTTGCCGGCGAGGGCGCGGCGGAGGTCGTCCGCGGCGCGGACCGGCCTGCCGCCGGCCTGGGTGAGGACGTCACCGGCCCGCACACCCGCGGCCGCGGCGGGCGAGTCGGGGTCGAGGGATTCGACGGCGGCGCCGGCGCCGAGGTGGACGCCGAGGTATGGGGTCTGGGGCGTGGTGCCCGCGGCCGCCTTGCCACGGACGAAGGGGATGGCGTCCTCGACGGTGCGGAAGCCGGGTAGCTTCTCCTCGGCGGCCGGCGGGGCGGCGGCCTGGAGCAGCACCGGCACGGCGACGAGGAAGGCCAGGGCCGGCACGAGCCGGCGCTTCGGGAGAGGCATGCGGTGGCCTCCTTGATGAGTGGGATCTGTACGAGTATCCCTACGCCGCCGGGGTGGGATCGTCCCGCGGAATCGTGCGCCGGCGCCCACGGGAGGAGGATGGGAGAATGAGCCCCGCCGAGCGAACAAGGGCCCGCGTCCTCGCCGCCGTGCGGACGGTGCCGCCGGGCAGCGTCACGACCTACGGGGCCGTCGGCAAGCGCCTGCGAGTCACCGCGCGGCAGGCGGCCCGCGTGTTGGCGACGATGACGGAGGACGAGGCGCTCGTCACGCCCTGGCACCGCGTGGTCGGGGCGGGCGGCTCCGTCCGCACGCCCGGGCGGCGGCAGGCCGACCTCCTGCGCGAGGAGGGCGTCGAGGTGACGCCGCGGGGTAAGGTGGTGGATTTCGCGGCGGTGTTCGTGGAGCCGCTATGATGTGGCCGAGTTACGCGAACGGGCCCTCGCCCAGGCGCGAGCGCACCGTGCGGGCCTGCCTGTCCACCTCCTCGATCAGCCACGTCTCGGGGATGGCGAACACCGAGCGGTTCTCCTCGACCCGCGTCAGCTCGCGGCCGAGCTTCTCGCGGACGGCGGCCGGCAGCTTCGCGAGGGTGTCCTTGCTCGAGATCGCCATGCCCAGCGAGCGCAGCGTCTGCGCCACCTGCCCGGTCAGGCCGTAGGTGTTGGGCACCTCGTCGGCGTACAGGAGGGTGTCCATCAGCGAGGCGAGGTGATCGACCTGGTCGGCGATGTCCATTGCACCCAGCTCCGGTCGGGGCCTCACTGGAGGATCATATACAAGGAGTTTCCGGTTGACGCCAACCCGCCGCGCCGCGATGATCGCTCCATGAGCCACGCCACCCTCCTCGGCCCCGCCGACGCCCCGCCGCTGCTGATGTGGCACGGCGTCATGCGCTCGTCGCGCACCTTCGCGCCCCTCCTGCCGCACCTCTCCCTCGCCTGGCGCCTGCACCTCATCGACCACCGCGGGCACGGCCGCACGCCCGGCGCCGGCTCCTACCTCGTCGCCGACTACACCGCCGACGCCGTCGACTACCTCAAGGCGCTGGGCCGGCCCGCCGTCCTGTACGGGCACTCGCTGGGGGCGCTCGTCGCCGCGGGCGTCGCCGCCGATCTGCCCGGGCTCGTCCGGGCGGCCGTGATGGAGGACCCGCCCTCGCCGCCCTTCCTCGCCGACCCCGACGCGACGCCCTACGGCAAGCTGTTCCGCGACTTCCAGGCCGTCGCCTGCGACAAGGACGCCTCCGTCGCCGAGCTCACGGCGGAGCTGATCGCGTTGGGCCTGCCGAGGGAGGCGTCGTCGCTGCGTCTCAGCGCCCGCATGCTGTCGGAGCTGGACCCCCTTGCGTTGACGCCGCTCATCGAGGGCCGCTGGCTGACGGGGATCGACCTGCACGCGACGCTGCGGCGGGTCACCTGCCCCGTGCTGCTGCTGCAGGCGGACGAGGCCGCCGGCGGCATGCTCTCGGACGCCGAGGCGGCTGGGATGCGGGCGTGCCTGGCGGACGTGACGCCGGCACGCTTCGCGGGGGTCGGCCATCAGGTCCACTGGCTGGCCACGGAGGCCCTGCTCCGCAACCTCCTCGCCTTCCTGGAGTCGCTGCCGTGAGCGAGACGCTCTCCGAACTGACCACTGGTTACGCCACCGGCCTGAGCGAGAGGCCCGACCGCGCAGGGCGCTACGCCCTGATCCACGAGATCGGGCGCGGCGGCATGGGGGCGGTCTACCGCGCCGATGATGCCGAGCTGGGCCGCGACTTGGCGGTGAAGGTGCTGCTCGCTCCCCTCGCCGACCGGCCCGAGGCCGCCCTCCGCTTCGTCGCCGAGGCGCGGCTGACGGCCCGTCTCCAGCATCCGGGCATCCCGCCGGTCCACGAGATGGGCGCGCTGCCCGATGGCCGGCACTTCTTCGCCATGAAGCTCGTGCAGGGCCGCACCTTCGCCGACCTGTTGGCCGACTCTCCCGGTCAGCCGCGAGCGGTGGCGGTGTTCGCGCAGGTGTGCCACGCGCTGGCCTACGCCCATTCGCGCGGCATCGTCCACCGGGATCTCAAGCCGGACAATGTGATGGTGGGCGAGTTCGGCGAGGTGCAGGTGATGGATTGGGGATTGGCGCTCGACCTGGCGAGCCGAGGGCGTCAGCCCCCGGAGGAAGA
This sequence comes from uncultured Alcaligenaceae bacterium, assembly GCA_964630925.1. Taxonomy (GTDB): domain Bacteria; phylum Planctomycetota; class Planctomycetia; order Gemmatales; family Gemmataceae; genus RGDT01. The sequence continues at coordinate 17,259 of CAZVZK010000022.1, read as the reverse complement.
ACGCGAAGAAGCCCCCGGCTCGCCCCTCGACGACGACCGCCTCACCCGCGCCGGCGCGATCATGGGCACCCCCGCCTACATGGCCCCGGAGCAGGCGCGCGGCGACGCCGTCGATGCCCGCGCCGACGTGTTCGGCCTCGGCGGGCTGTTGTGCGTCATCCTCACGGGCAAGCCCCCCTTCGGCGGGGGCAGCGCCGAGGCCATCCGTCAGGCCGCTTCGGGTGACACGGAGGAGGCCCGGTCCCGCCTCGCCGCGTGCGGGGCCGATGCGGAGCTGGTCGGGCTGGCGCGGCGCTGCCTCGCCGCCGATCCGGGCGAGCGGCCTGCCGATGCCGGCGAGGTGGCCCGCGCCGTCGATGCGTACACGGCGGGTGTGCAGGACCGTTTGCGCCGGGCCGAGCAGGACCGCGCCCGCGCGGAAGTCAAGGCCGCCGAGGAGCGGAAGCGTCGGCGGCTCGCCTTGCTCCTGGCCGGGGCGGTGCTGGCGCTGGTGGCGGCGGGCGTGTACGGGGCGTGGGCTTGGCGCGAGCAGCACCAGCGCGAAAAGGCGCGGGTCGCTCGCGCCGAGGAAGTCGCCTCGGCCCTGTTGGATCGGGCCGAGGCGTCGCTGCGGGCCGGCGACCTGCCGGCGGCAGCATCGCTGCTCGGTCAGGTGGAGGAGGCATCGGAGCGGAAGGACGAGGCGGAATGGGCGCTGGGGCTGGCGCGGCGTCTGGACGTGCTGCGCCGCGAGCGGCTAGTGCTGCTCGAGGGCGGCGCTCTCACTGGAGCCATGCCGCGCCTGTATTCCGAGGCGCTGGAAGGCAAGATCGAACGCGCCGGTCGTTCGCCGGTGCGCGGGGCGGTGCTGGCGGTGCTGGACGATTGGGCCGTGCTGGAGCCGGACGCCCGGAAGAGGGCGGAGGTGCTGGCGGCGGCGCGGGCCATCGATCCGGGGATGTGGCAAGACCGCTTCCGCGATCCGGCACGGCGCGGCGACCGGGCGGCGTTGGAGAAGCTCGCCGACGAGGCCGACCTCGACGCGCTGCCGGCGGGATCGGTGGCGGCGCTGGCGGAGCTGCTGGAGCGGGCGGGCGGTTCGCCGGTGCCGCTCTTGCGACGGGCGCGCGAGCGGCATCCGTCCGACTTCTGGGTGTGCTTCACGCTGGGGACGGTGCTGAGCCGGCTGGAGCCGTCGCGGCAGCAGGAGGCCGTGGCGATGTTCGAGGCGGCGCGGACGCTGCGGCCGGACAGCGAGCAGGTGTGGAACAACATCGGGCAGGCGCTGCTCGTCGGCGGCTCGGTGAAGCGTGCGGAGGAGGAGCTGTCGCGCGTGGTCGCGGCGCGGCCTGAGTCGGTGGCGGCATGGGGCAACCTGGCGCTGGCGCGGTATCACCAGGGACGGCTCGATGAGGCGCTGGCGGCGGCGGAGCGGTCTATCGGGTTGATGGAGAAGTCGTCGCGGCGGGAGGAGCGGTCGGCGTACATCTTCCACACGCTGGGCCTGATCCGCCAGGCGCGAGGCGAGCCGGGCGAGGCGTTGTCGGCGTTCCGACGCGGAGCGGAGAGCGGCGACCGCCGCCCGAGGGTGATGGCGAACTACGCGAGGGATCTGGGCTTCGCGGGTCGGCGCGACGAGTCGATGGCCGCGTGGCGGCGCGTGCGCGACTTCTGCACGGAGGCGATCCGCAAGAACCCGCGCGACGCCGAGGCGTGGGTGGGGCGTGGCCGGGCGATGGAGCGGGTGGGGACGATGCAAGAGTCGCTGGCCGACCTGCGCGAGGCGGTGCGCGTCGCGCCGTCGGACGCGAACGCCTGGCAGAACTTGGCCAATGGACTGGGTGCGGGGAAGCAGACGGCGGAGGCTCTGGCCGCTCTGGATCGGGCCGTATCCCTGATGCGCGAGCAGGGCTGCGGCGACTCGCCGGACCTGGCGCTGCTGCAATCCGAACGCCGGCGGCGGCTCAGTGATCTGGGACGACTCCCCGAAGCGCTGGAGGCGATGCGGGAGGCGGTCAGGCTCCTACCGGGCCGGGTTTCCTATCGGGATGGCCTGGTGCGGACGCTCAACGACCTCGGCGACAGTGCCGCGCAGAAGAAAGCCGCCGAGGAGGGGATCGCCCTGGCGGAGAAGATCCTGGCGCGGAACCCGGGACATCACGCCACGATGCGCGATCTGGCCTCTCTGCTCCGGTTCGCCGGGCGGGCCAGCGAATCGACGGCCATCCTCCGGCGGATGCTCGCCGCCGATCCGCGCGACACGAACACGATGGAGCGGCTCGCCATCAGCTTGCGCATCGTCGGGACGAAGGCGGCGCTGGAGGAAGGATACCGGCTGCTCGTCCGCGCCTGCCGCATCAAGCCGAACGACCCCCACCACCACTACGAATTGAGCATCACCTCGCGCCACCTGGGGATGTTGGCCGACGCCGTGGCCGCGGCCCGCGAGTCGGTGCGTCTGGGGCCAGAGCGGCACAATGCGCGCATTGTGCTGGCCAACGCCTTGAGGGTGAAAGGCGAGGCGGACGAGGCGGTCGTCGTGCTCCGTCGCGTCCTCGCCGAGAAGCCGGATTACCACTACGCGTGGATGGCGCTCAGTGATGCGCTGCTCGACAAGGGCCTGCCCGTCGAATCCCTCCGGGCCGTCCGCGAATGGACGAGGCTGGCCCCGAAGGATGGCCGCGCCCTCCTCCAGCTCGCCGATATCCGCTTCCGCATCGGCGATTGGCCCGGCATGCTCGTCGCGCTCCAGCGAGCGGAGAAGGCCGGCCGGCTGCGCGATGCGACGCTGACGGCCCTGCGGAACAACGCGAAGGTGGCACGCGCGCGGCTCGCCTCCCACGACGTCCTGACGCTGTTCTCGGGGTCGGATCGGCCGGAAAAGGCCGTCGCCGCGTACGAGCGCATGGAGGCCGTCCTCGACGGAGGGGAGAAGGTGCGCAACGCCGGCGAGGCATTCATCCTGGCCCAGGTCGCAAGGAGGGTCGCCTACCGGCGCCTCGGCTCGGTCCGCCTCTACGAGATGGCGTTCGAGATGGCGCCGGGGCTCATCGACCTGGGCAACGTCCGTTGGCAGGTCGTCATGGCCGCGCTCTTGAGCACGATGGGGGCGGTCGACATGCCGGAAGATCCGTCGGACCCGATCCACAACCGGATGCGCCGGCTCGCGCTGACGCGATTCTCCGAGGACGTCGACCGCATCGAGGAGGCGATCCGCCTCGACGGGCTGACGGCCGAGCTCCGGAAAAAGCTCGTGCTGTACCGCGACGACGAAACGATCAAGCAATTCATGCACCCCTTCAACCTGGGGCGCTTGCCTCCGCAGGACCGCAAGTCGTGGGCCGCCCTGATGAAGCGGGTCGAAAAACTCCTCGCCCCGCCGCCGATGCGGCCCGCGTCTTGACCCCCCTCTCCGGCGCAGCTCCGGAACCTCCTCACCTTCCTGGAGTCGTTGAGATGAAGACCGTCTGCCCCGACGAGCGACGGCTGGCCGCGTTCCAGGCCGGGGATCTGGCCGACGAGGAGCGGCGTGGGATCACCGAGCACCTGCTGGGGTGCGTCGCGTGTCAGGCGGCGCTGGGGACCACGCCGCCGGCCATGTCGGGCGGCGAGACGATCAACCACCCCCCGCCGGACGGGTGCGGCCTGATGCTGGGCGGCTACCTGCTGCACGAGCGGGTCGGGCAGGGCGGGATGGGCGAGGTGTACCGGGCCACGCACCTGCTCCTCAAGAAGACGGTGGCGGTGAAGGTCCTCCCGCCGGGGCGTCTCCAGGACGGGGCCGCGGTGGCCCGGTTCCGCCGCGAGATCGAGGCGGCGGGCCGGCTCGACCACCCCAACATCGTCCGGGCCAGCGACGCCGGGGAGGCGAGGGGCGAGCACTTCCTGGTCATGGAGTGGCTCGCGGGGCGCGACCTCGCCCGCCTGGTGCGCGACGAGGGGCCGCTGCCCGTGGCGTTGGCCTGCGAGTACGTCCGCCAGGCCGCCCTCGGGCTGGCATGCGCCCACCGCGGCGGCCTCGTCCACCGCGACGTGAAGCCGAGCAACCTCATGCTGGTGTCGGAAGGCGGCCGGCCCGTGGTCAAGGTCCTCGACCTGGGGCTGGCGCTTCTGAAGGACGACACCAGGGGCGGCCTGACCTCCGAGGGGCAGGTCATGGGGACCTTCGACTTCATCGCCCCCGAGCAGTCGGCGGAGCCGCACGCGGTGGACGGCCGGGCGGACATCTACTCGCTGGGCTGCACCCTGTACTTCCTCCTCACGGGCAGGGCGCCGTTCCAGGAGGCGCCCGTGACGCGGAAGCTGCTGGCCCACCAGACGGAGGAGCCGCCGCCGCTGAAGGGCTTCCGCGCCGACGTGCCGGCGGGGGTGGCCGCGGCCCTCGCGCGCATGATGGCGAAGTCGCCGTCCGACCGTTTCGCCTCGATGGAGGAGGTGGCCGACGCCCTGGCGCCGGCGGGGGGGCCTCCCGCTCTGGCGAAGCCACGCCGGGGATGGGTGCTGCTGGCCGGGGCGGCGTGCGTGGTGGGGGCGCTGGCGTGGCTGCTCTCCGCGTGGTGGTGGCGCCAGCCTGACGAGCACTGGGAGGCCAGCCTGCGTGGCGGGAAACTGCTGCTCCGCGTCGAGAAGGCCGTGAAGGACGCGCAGGAGGTGGAACGCGAGATGGCCCGCCGCGGCCGACGCGTCCTGTCGAACGTGCCCGATGTGGCCGGCGGCTCCGACCAGTTCGCCGTGCTGTCCATCCAGGCGCGGAATCAGTCCCAGGAGCCGGTGATCATCGCGCGGGCCGAGCTGATGGTGCTGGGAGTCATCCCCGTCTACGAGGACCGGATCGCGATGCCCATCGCCCCCTTCGCCGTCAAGCCGCACCCCGGGTTGGCGGTGACGCCCGGCCGCCCGAGGCAGGTGCGCGGGCACGTCACCCTCCCGGCCCACTTCGAGGACCGCAACGACCCTCCGAGTGCGCTGCGGTTCACCGCGTCGGCGAAGCCGGGGAAGCTCGCGACGCCGTCCGTCACTTCGGAGGGCCGGCTGGACCTGGAGCTGGCGAGGCCCGCCCCGCACGCCGGCGAGGAGGTCATCGCCGTGCGGGCGACCAACGCCTTCGGGCTGCACGCGGAGACGGATTTCAAGGTCGTGTACTTCCCGTCCGAGGACGGCGTCCCCGTGCCGGCCACGCCACTCAAGGTCCACACGACCCAGCGGACATGGCAGCGGGCGTTCTTCGCGTTCAAGCCCGAGCCGAAGGAGGTGGACCTGGGCCTGGCCTGCCTGAACTACAGCCTGAAGCGCGGCGACGTGGTGGCGCCCGTGGCGTCGGGCAACCTGCTGCCGAGCGACGCGGCCGTGGTCCTGCCCCCCGGCACTTCGCGGAGCTTCATCCTCCGGGTGGATAGCCGGATCAAGGTCGCGCTGCCGGACCTGGCCAAGGATCTGCTCGAGGGGGAGGGGGGACGCCGGCTCGCCTGCCTCACCCCCGAGCCGCGGTGGGTTTCGCAGGTGCTGACGCTGCGGCTGAGCGGGCACCGGGAGGACGGCCGGCGCGTGGAGATCCTCTGTGACTCCCTGTTCCTCCTGCACGGCGAGACCGGGGCCAGGTCGGCCGACAAGGGCACCCTGTACGAGGGGGCCATCGACAGCATCGACAGCCCGCACCTCGGCGAGGCGTTGCGTCTGCTGATCGACCGGACGGTCTTCACCCACGGCCAAACCCGTGCGTACGCGCGTGCCGGGGACTGCGGAATCGCCGGCCTCGCCCCCGAGGCGGGCGTCTCGCCGTTCTGCTATTTCGGCCACGCCGGCTCGCCGCTCCGCAAGCTCGAGAGTGCCTACACCGACCAGGACCGCTGGCCGCGGTCCAACATCCTGCCGACCCTGGCGGCCGTCTCGCGGGAGCACCCCGCGCTGTGGGCGGCGATGCGGGCCCGCATCGCCGCCCTGGCCGGCGACAGGACCCACCCCTCCCAGGCGAAGGCCCGATTCGTCCTCGACGGCATGGCCGGGCAGGAAGCGCCAGAGGCCGTCACGACGCGGGTGAGCACGGAGGAGGCCCCCTGATTCCGCGCTGGCATCCGGCCGGGTGGGGGGTACAACAACCTCCCCCCTGCGGAGGCCAGATATGAAGACCGCCACCGGCACCACGATCATCACCAACGGCACCCTCATCGACGGCACCGGCGCCGCGCCCGTGCGCGACGCCGCCCTCGCCATCACCGACGGGCGCATCGCCTACGCCGGCCCCGCGAGGACGGCCCCGGCGGCCCCGCCGGACGCCCGCCGCATCGACGCGAAGGGCGGGACGATCATGCCGGGTCTGATCGAGGCCCACTGGCACGCCACGTACTTCAACGTCGCCGCACTCGAAGACCTCGATATCAAGTACCCCGTGGAGTACGTCACCCTCCTCGCGGCGGCCAACGCGAGGTTGGCTCTCGAATGCGGGTACACGTCGGCGCGGTCGGGCGGCAGCCTGTTCAACATCGACGTGTGGCTGCGCAAGGCCATCGACAACGACGTGACGCCGGGGCCGCGGCTGTCGCCGAGCGGGCGGGAGATCTGCGGCGTCGGCGGGTTGATGGACTGGAACCCCGACTTCCGCAAGATCGGCATGGAGGGGCTGGTGCTGCTGGTCAACGGCCCCGACGAGGCGCGGGCGGCGGTCCGCAAGCTGGTGAAGGACGGCGTCGAGTGGGTGAAGACGTACCCCACGGGGGACGCGGCGGCGCCGGACACGAACGACCACCACACGCTGTGCATGACGTTCGAGGAGATGCACGCCGTCGTGGGGACGGCCCACAACCACAGGATGAAGGTGACGGGGCACTGCCGGGCGACGCAGGGGATCAAGAACGCCCTCCGTGCCGGCTACGACACCCTGGAGCACGGCACGTTCATGGACGACGAGGCGCTCGATCTGCTGATGGTGAGGAACACGCCGGTGGTGCCGGCGCTGTACTTCGAGCTGGCGAGCATCGAGCGCGGCCCCGAGTTCGGCATGGGCCAACGGGTGATCGACGGCCACAAGGAGACGCTGGAGGGCGGGGCCGAGAGCGCGCGGAAGATCCTGAAGGCGGGCGGGCGGCTGGGGATGGGCGGGGACTACGGCTTAGGGTGGACCCCGAGTTTGGAAACCACAAGCTCCTCCTTCAGCTTGATCTCCCCGCCGTCCAGAATCGACTTCTCCCTCTTGGCACCGTAGGGGACGTGGCGGAACAGCAGGCTCACCTCGTCCACCATCGACCGCACCACGGCCTTCATCTCGGGCGTCCCCGGCTGGCCCAGACGCTCCTTGAGGTACATAACCCCGGCTGCGATCCCCTCCACCGCCGCGTCGAGGTCTTCCAGCGTGGCGCAGGGGGCGTCCATCGCCTTCCGCTCCTCCACCAGACGCTCCCTCTCGGCCTGCCACTCCTCCAGCTTCGCGCCGAGGGCCTGAGTGAGGGCGGCGGGGGCCGTGAGGTAGCGCACCGTGCCCGTGTCGATGTCCCGCGTCAACTCAGCGATCCTGTCGTCCACCGCCTGCGCCGCCAGGGAGAACCCACCCAGCTCCTGCTCCTCCTGGGCGCGGATCTCCTGCTTCAACAACGAGATGTTCTCCGGGTCGAGGAACTGCCTCTCGATCTCCTCCACCAGCACCTTCAGCACCGCATGCTCGACGACCGTGTTGCACTTGCACTGCGCCTCCCCCTTCCGGCCCCACCTCTGGTAGCTGCCGCAGACGTAGCGCTGGTAGTCGTAGCGCCGGCCCCTCTCCCTGTCGGTGTAGCTGGTGGAGGTGCCGTGCATCGGCCACCCGCAGTGCCCGCACTTGATGACCCCGGTGAAGAGGTACACCCGGCCCAGCTTCTTCGGCTGCGTGTTCTCCCGGTTCTCCGCGAGCCGCCGCTGCACCCTGTCCCAGGTGGCCCGGTCGATCAGGGCGGGGAACACCCCAGGCACCGTGACGCACTCCTCGGCGGGGTTGCGCCTCACCCGGCCCTTCTCGCCCGCCGGCCTCCGCTCGATCTCCACGCCCTTCGCGGCGTGGTACTTCCCGACGTTCTCCTTGCCCCAGACGAAGTCGCCCAGGTACACCTGATTGCGGAACATCTGCGTGATCGTCTTGCGGTCCCAGCGGTCGCTGTCCTGCCCTGCCCTCGGCTTGCGCTTGACGACCCTGCCGCCGCTCTTGGACGGTCTGGGCACACGCCGCACCGCCAGACCCTCGATCAGCTCGCGCAGGCTGTGCGTGCCGTCCGCGTAGGTCTTGAACAGCCACCGCACCGTCTCGACCTCGGCGTCCGGCCCGACCGCCAGCGTGGTCGGCCACTTCTGCCGCCTCCCATCCCTGCCGGGCTTCTCCACGATCCTGTACCCGTAGGGGGCGTCGGCCCCCATCCACTCGCCCCGCCTCGCCCTGTCGATCATCCCCCGCGTGGTGCCCGCCGACAACTCGACGACGTAGCCCTGCGCCCCCTCCGCGCCAAAGGTGTACATCATCCGTCCCGCCTGCGTGTCGAAGTCGAACACGCCGTCCTTGAAAGTCTCCAACTTCACCCCGGCGTCCAGCAGCGGCTCGATCCACCGGGCCGCCTTGATCCAGTGGAACCGACCGAACCTCGACACCGACCAGCACAGAATCAGGTCGAAGTCGTTCTTCTCCTTGCAGTCCCTGACCATCTGCTGGAAGCCGGGGCGGCTCTCGGCCTCGTCACCGGGGATGCCCTCGTCCTTGTACTCCCTCACGAACGTGTAGCCCTTCTGCCCGATCAGCCGCATCAGCACGTCGCGCTGCTGGCCGATGCTCTCGTCCTGTCGCGGGTCGCTCATTCTCAGGTACAGGACGACACGCAGCTTGGTAGAATGCACCATGACGGACCTCCTCAACAGGTTTCGTCGAATCCGGCCACCCCTGAGTTGCGACCTCGGGGGTGGCCTTGTTGTTGTATGGGTTCCCGGCGTCGAGAGAAGGTGGAAAGTCAAGGCGCGAGCCAAGTTGCATCGATACCTTGGTCAACCGTTTGACCCGTCTTCGGCGTCCACCACCTCCCACTCGTAGGCCCAGCCGTCCAGCTCAAACGCCCCCCGCTCGGCAGTCTCGATCCCAGCCCGGATCTGCTCGCGCGCCTTGGGCGGCAGCGGGCAGCGGGAGAAGACGCTGCGGTGCGGCTCGTCGTCCCCGGTCAGCCTGACCGACAAGCTCATCTCGCCAAGGGGCTGAGAGTACGCCTTCCGCCTCCCCTCTGCCGGCACCTCCCGCCGCTTCGTCGCCTTGACGCGCAGCCACCGACCGTCCCTCAGACGCTTGCTGTCCATCTCCGCACCCTCCGCTTGTTCACCCAGCGGATGTGTTGTAGGTCATCGAGTCAACGGGTCAAACGTTTGACCCCACCGAGCCACTCGGAGCAGGAGGCGGGAGCGTCGCTGCCTCAGGGCGCATGCTCCCCACAACCGCCAAGGCTCGTCCCCGAGAACAACCTGAGGGAGCGCGGCAGCGCACCCCCAAGCTTGCCCAGAGGCAGGAGTTTGGTAAGGTTGACACAGTTGGGTCAACGAACGCGAAACTCGTCGAGTGTTGGAGGTCCGGATATCCCTCGCGTTTCGGAGCCAGCCGACCATCTCGGCATCTATCCGCCGAGTTCCCTGCTCACTGCGACTGGGAGTAGCCGGGTAAGATCGTGGCACCTGTTCTGCCGACCGACGAGTTCCGGCAACTCGTCAATCCCCTTGTCACTTGCGCCCGTAGGGGGGTGGGGGCGCAGTCTCGCTCGGCGGCCTCAGTTATGCTCCCGAACAGGCGACAGTCCCACGATCTGGCCCGGACCTCGTCCTCCCTGTCGCTACTCGACGCTGGGATGCTGCCGGTGGAGCAGTTGGCCGCGCTCGCAGATCGCGAGGGGCGTCGTCCTGTCCCCATCTACCACGCACACCGATGGTTCGCCCGCCGCTTCAGTTCGGCCTTTCGCGGGCTCTTGGTCGCCGCCCGCCTGCCTGTCGCAGCGGACTTCTGGAAAGCGTTCTATGAAGGCGTGGATTATTCGGGGCGTAGCGTTCTCGATCCGTTCGTCGGTGGCGGTACATCCGTGGTCGAGGCCGCCCGGCTCGGCGCGTCCACGATTGGGGTGGACATCGATCCGGTCGCTTGCGCGATCACACGCTTTGAACTAGCCGCAGCAAACGTGCCCGACCTAGATGCCAGCTTGGCCGGGCTTCAGGCAGGCGTCGGTGGACGCCTTCGACGATATTACGAGGCCCAGTCGCCGGCTGGCGTGCCGCGCCTGGTCCTCCACGCCTTCTGGGTGCAATTGGTTCGGTGCCGGTCCTGCCGTCGAGTTGTCGAGGCACACCCCCATTACCAGCTTGCCCACGAGTCCGAGGGCGAGCGTCAATGGGCTTTCTGCCGTAACTGCCATCACGTCCATGAACTGCACCGGGAAGAGAAGTCGTTCCGTTGCCGCGCCTGCCGGACAACGACGGCAATAGACGAGGGCGTCGTCGATCACGGGGAGTTTGAGTGTCCGCACTGCACAACGACCGAACGCCTGATCGCCGTCGCTGCGCGCACGTCCGTTTCCCCCGAGTGGAGGCTCTTCGCCCTTGAAACCGTGCCATTGGAAAGGGCACGCGGTCGGTGCCTGATGAGCGACCGCGAATTCCAGCCGGCGACAGAGGACGACATGCGGCGTGTCCGCTCGGCCCGGCGCGCCCTGCTGCGCCGGCAGGATGGAGAGGGCATCCGCTGGGTGCCAACTCGGGCCATCCCAACCGAGGGCCGCTCGGACGACCGGTTAATCAATTATGGCTACCGCCACTACCACGACCTGTTCAACCCTCGGCAACTGTTGCACCTCTCGCTCCTGGCAGAGGCAATCGCCAAGGTCGAGGGCCAGGCGCGAGACGCTCTGGCCTTGGCGTTCAGCGACCATCTCACCACCAACTGCATGCTCACGACCTACGCCTTCGGTTGGAGGCGGCTTGCACCGCTCTTTTCCCTCCGCGCGTACCGGCACGTATCCCGCCCAGTAGAGATCAACCCGTGGCTGGATGGCACGGGGCGGGGCACGTACCCCAACACCGTCCGACAGGTGCAGCGGGCAATTGATTTCGCCCGAGCGCCGACCGTGGCCCACCTCGACGGCGGTTTCGTGCGTTCGGGATCGCTGAACGCCAACGGCCACACCCGTGTCGTGCTGGCCGGGGATAGCAGGAAGCTCGCGGGGGTGCCCGACAAGAGCATCGACTTGATCCTCACGGATCCGCCATTCTTCGACAACATCGCCTACTCGGAGCTTTCTGACTTCTTCCTCCCTTGGCTCCAGGCCCTCGGATTGATCCGTGGGACAGGTGACTCCCGCCTGCCCGAGAGCCTGGCGGCCCGTGCGCGGGACGAGAGCGGTTATCAGGCCTTCAGGAAGGGATTGGCCGATTGCTTCGTGCAAATGCGCCGGGTCCTGAAGGATGGCGGGCGGCTAGTTTTCAGCTATCAGCACAGCACCCCGGAAGGGTGGGATGCCCTGGCGTTTGCTCTGGCGAGCGCGGGATGGCAGCCAATCCAGGTGTTCCCCATGCTCGGTAACAGCAGCTCGGGGCTGCACCAGCATGAGGGAACGATCATGTGGGATGCTGTGACGGTGTGCCGGAAGGGCCGGGTTCGCCCGGTAGAGAACCTGCCCGTCGGGGCTGTGGCCGTAGTCGCCGCTGCTGGCCACGCACGGACTTGGGCAGAGCGTCTCGGCAGTTTGCGGGGCAGCGCTTTCCGCGCAGCGGATCGTAACAACCTCCAGAGGGCCGCCCTGGTCGCCGCCGCCCTCGGGATGTTCGATGGCGATAACCGGGGGGGAGTTCGCCCGCTCCGGGAGGTCCTGGCGAAGGTCGGGGAAGCGTAACCAGGGGGGCCTCATGCCGCAGCTCAGCAAGCAAGCGCTCTCGCAGTTCATTCGCACGGGTTGCCAACGCCAATTGGCCCTCAACTTGTACCCGGACACCACGGCGTTCCAGGCTGAGCGGCAGGCGCTCAACATGCCGTATCCCCAATCACCTCGGCCTGGCCTGCGCCAGATCCAGGCCGCCGGGGACGAGTGGGCGGCGGAGAAGCTGCACGACCTGACCCAGACGTTCGGCGCGGCTTCGCTCCTCGGCAATCCGCATCAGACCCCGACGAACCAGACGCACTACCGGCCCATCCGGCTCGACCAGCTCATCCCGCACGCAGCGCCGATCCGGTTCCTGGTCGAGGCCGAGTTTTCCGTCGGTGCGGCGTTCCAGACCGCCCTCGGCATCACGGCCTACCCCGCCCAGTTCAACTTGCAGTACGCCGATCTGCGGCCCGACATCATCGTGGTCCTGCCCCCTGGCACGTACACGCAGGCCATCACCCCTGACGGGACGCTCCAAAGCCTCCCGGCTGGGGACGCGCGCCGCCAGCTCCGCGTGATCGACATCAAGCTCACTGCCCAAGCCTCTCCGGGATACTTCGCCGAGGTGGCCCTCTACAGCATGGCGCTGGCTGGCTGGCTGCTCGACCAGAACCTCGGCAACGACTTCGTCGTGGTGCCGGATGGGGCGGTCTGGCCGGGGTCTCATGAGGCGTCGAACCTGGTGCGATTCAGCAACCAGTCAGCCCAGCAGGGGACTGCGCCGACAGTCGATCAGTTGTGGCACGCGATGCAGGAGGACCTGGAGCCTGTCCCCTTTGAGGTGTTCGCCCTCCGCATCCGCCGGTTCCTCCTTGTGGACGTGCCGCAGGCGCTGTCTCAGCCGTGGCAGACCCTTGAATGGCACGTTGACAGCAGGTGTTCGTTCTGCGAGTACCTGGGGGAGAACCGGCCACCCAGCCCCACGGACCCGCAAACCGCCCCGCACGCCGACCATTGCCTGCCGACCGCCCAGGCCCAAGACCACCTCAGCCGCGTGGCCTTCATCTCGCAAGGGGCGCGGCTCAGCTTGGTTCAGGGCGGGGTCGCGCAGGTCAACGTGCTGGCCTCGCGTCACCCGAGCGACCAGGTATTCGACTCGCACCAGACGCTCCGGGCGACGCGGACGGTGGTGGCCGGCAGGGCGATCTCACTGCAAACCAATCAGGTCGCGATCCCCCCTCAGAGCGGAACGTCTGCCGGGATGCCGCGATGGGCCGACCTCCACGTCTACCTGTCGGTGGACTTCGACATCGGCAGCGCGATCACCGTAGCGTTCGGCCTGAAGGCGTTCTGGCGCGAGCCGCGCCCCTTCAACTCCGGCCTGACCTCGCAGCACGCCACCCGAGCCTGGAACGCGAACACCTGGATCGTCGATCAGCGCAACCTGAATACCGAGAGGCGAGAGCTGCTGGCATTCCTCCAGCAGATCCATGAGATTCTGAACTGGTGCCAGCAGCAGGATCAGGCGCAGATTCGCGCACGCAACATCCTGCCGCAACAGCAGCAGCGGTGGCGGACGAAGGTGCAGTTGTACCTGTGGGACTCGCTCCAGTTCGACCACCTGGCCCGCATCGTCGGGCGGCACCTCCAGGCGATCCTCGCGAACCCTTCCATCAACTACCTGGCCTGGTTGTTCCCACCCGAGGAACTCCTGCCGAACCCGGACATGGCGACGCGGCGGTCGCCCATCACCACCGTCCGCGACGTGGTCCGCAGCCTGGTGGCAGCGCCGATCCCCCACTACTACAGCCTGGTCGAGGTGGCGCGGATCTATCACGACCAGAACACCGCGCAGTACGTCGCGCAACAGAGGGCCTTGAACCCCCAGTATCAGCCCTTCAACACCCACCCCCTGTTCGGGACGGCCCTGAGCGACCAGATCCCGTCCGAGCGGGCGCACGAGATCTGGAGCCGTGTGACCGTACCCAGGCACTGGCAGCAGCAGATGAACACCTACTCCCGGACCGTCGAGCTTCGGCTCCAGGCTCTGGAGACGGTGACGCGGCGGCTGGAGGGCGACCTGGGCAACCAACTGAGCCAGGCCGCGCCGGTGATCAACATCGGCCCGCCGCCACGGCAAAACCGCCTCAGCGTGGACGGCCAGCTTTGGTACGCCTTCGCAAAGCTCAACGCGGCGCTGGAAGAACTGGACGTACACCAGATCCGGGCCATGCCGCCGCACGAACGGGCCGCCCGGTTCCGCAGCGCTCGGTTGCCGCAACGGCTGATGGGGAACGCCGAACAGGCCGCCCTGGCTCAGCTCGGGCTACAGCCTCGGGCGGGCCGGAGGGTCTATGAACTCGCTGCCGACTCCCGAGAGGTCAAGGCCAAGGTCGGCGACTTCGCCTTCGCTCTGGCCCCTGAGAACGCGACCGGGATTCTCGACCAGCCCATCGCCGCCATCGTTCGGAACACCGGCCTGGCAGGGGCGTATGGTGGGGATGCCTACTGGCGAACGCTACTGGAGGAAGGGGCCAGCGTCACGATCTCGGGGCTGGACAGGAACCTGAACCTGCTCGCCCTCGACGTGAACCCATACCACCCCACTCTCATCGACGACCTGCACAACGCCGGGATCATCGACTTCAATCAGAACGTCATCGTGGACCCGGTCCACAACGACTTCTTCACGAAGAAACTACTGGAGGCCCTCCAGGCCATCGGCAACCCCCCGTTGGCGGGCGCGAACCCCCTGGTGCGTCGGGCGACCGGCCAGGCTGGGACGGGTTCTCGGCGCAGCGCCCACACGCCGACCGCCGACTTCCTCTGGAACGCCACTGCGATGGCGAATGCGGCGGTCACTCGCAACCTGTCGCCCGTCCGTGCCCAGCTCATCGCCCACGGCCTGAACCTCAACCCGACGCAGTGGCAGGCGTGGGAAGATGCTCTCACGCACCGCGCCCGCCTGGTTTGGGGGCCGCCGGGCACCGGCAAGTCAAGGACCGCACGGGCCATCGTCGTCGGCGCGGTCCTGGAGGCCCACCAGGCCGGACGGCCCTTGCGGGTCCTGGTGTCGGCGTTCACGTACAACGCCATCGACAACATCCTCATCGATATCGCCAACGACCTTGCTTCTCTCCTGCCCGGTGGCTGCGACACCTACCGCGTCCGCTCCCGCTACCAGGCCGCGCCCGGCAACATCGGGGCGGCAATTGACGCCGAATTGAACCGGCGAAGCCCGTCGGCGCGGATTCGCACCTTGCTGACCGCACTCCAGAACCAGACGGGCTTGGTGGTGGTCAGCGCGACGCCCGAGCAGAGCTACAACCTGCTCACCTGTGACAACGGGTCGGCCCAGGACGAGTGGTTCGACCTCATCTTGATCGATGAGGCGTCGCAGATGGACGCGGCGCACGCCATTCTGCCCCTCTGCGGGATCGCTGACGGCGGTTCGGTGGTCTTGGCGGGCGATCCGCTCCAGCTCCCGCCGATCCACCAGGCCGAGGCCCCGTCCGGCCTGGAGTGCTTGGTCGGCTCCGTCTACGCCTTCTACCGGGAGATGCACCAGGTCCACGAAAGCCCGCTGGGCATCAACTACCGCTCCAACGAGACCATCGTCGCATTCGCCCGCCAGTCCGGCTACCTTGGCACCTTGGCGAGCCACTCGCCCGACCTTCGCGTCCATCTGCTCTCGCCGCTGCCGACGACGCAGCCGCCCAACTGGCCCCCTGCGCTCCACTGGACGCCTGACTGGTGCTGCCTCCTCGACCCGGACCAGCCGGCGACCTGCTTCGTCTACGACGATGGGCGTAGCAGCCAGCGGAACTTCTTTGAGGCCGAGGCGATCACGGCCCTCCTGATCCTGCTCCAAGGGCGGATGGCGAACCAGCTTCGCAACGAGTTGCACCCCGGCACCGGCGCGCCGATCCCGCCCAGCACGACCCCTTACACAGCCCAGGAGTTCTGGGATAAGGCCGTCGGCGTCGTCACCCCACATCGTGCCCAGCAAGGGCTGATCGTGAGTCGGTTACAGCAGGCGTTCAACGCGACTGGTCCGCTGGCGGAATCCATCCGCGGTGCGGTGGATACCGTCGAGCGCTTCCAGGGCCAGCAGCGGGACATCATCATCGCTTCATTCGCCCTCGGCGATCCGGACCAGATCGCTGAGGAGGAAGAGTTCTTGATGAGCCTGAACCGGTTCAATGTCATGGCATCACGGGCCCGCGCCAAGCTGATCGTCCTCGTCTCGCGCGAGGTCGTGGACCACCTCGCGAGCGAGATCGATGTTCTCCGCGAGTCCCGGCTGTTGAAGGTGTTCGTCGAGGCGTTCTGCGGTCAGGCGGCCAATCTGGCGTTGGCCTACCTGGACAACCAAACAGGCAATGCGATCCCAGTCCTCGGGCATCGACGGTGGCACTGATCACTTGAGTGAGCGATTCAGGGCGAGCGCCCTTGACTTTGCGGCAGATCACTCATATGATCGATCTGCCTGCTCCTCTGGGCCGGTGGCTGACCGGTCCAGCGTCGAACAGCTTCGTCAGAAGCTCACCGTGGAGACTGGAAGCGATCCGGAGCAGGAGCAAATGACCCCGAGCGAGGCATGTGCCCGGTTGCTTGCCCTGTTGGGGGCTGTTGAATGGAAGTTCAGCGAGCGCGCGCGGCGGGAAGGGACTACCACCCTGTCCAGATTCCTGGGCCATGACCCAACCGATTGCGAAATGATCGATTACATCACCCAGCGGCTTCGATCCGGTGTGCTGTTGCGTTGCCAACCCCAAGGAGACCCTCCGGGTTCGACGGGCGATGCCTGGCAATTCACCGACGCGAATAACGTGTTCGTGAAGATGCGAATCCAAGAGCTTCGGATCGGAAAAGAAGAAGTTTACATTCAAAGCATCCATTTCAGCGTTTACTCCCCTGGAGCGAGCGGGAGCTAGCCATGCCAGAGTCAACCGCCACCATCGGTCCCCTCTGCCCGGAGTGTGGGAAAGGCCGTCTTGTTGATCTGGTTCGCCCCGAGGATTTTGAGTTCGATCTCGGCGAGGAGAAGTTGCAGGTTCGGGCCGAGAACGTGCCAATCCAGCAATGCGACCAGTGCGGCGAAGTCCTGAGTGGGCCGGCAGCGGCCAAGGTACGCCACGATGCGATCTGCCGGGCGGCTGGCTTCCTGGCCCCGTCCGGGTACAAGGAGATCCGAGACAGCCTCGGCTGGTCCCAGCAGCATCTGGCGGACATAACCGGGATCAGCATTGCGACAATTGGGCGCGTCGAGCAAGGCCGGCTCCTGCCCAGCCGAATCTTCGACACCACTCTCTTGGGGATTCGTGACTGCCCAGAATTCCGTGCCTTCCTAGTGCGGCGCTACGAATCACGGCGGGCCAGGAAGGACGCAGGTCCAGCCCTTCCAAGGTGACTTACCACCGTTAGCTGCCGTCCTTGAGCTTGC
>CAZVZK010000021.1:0-92046 GCA_964630925.1 uncultured Alcaligenaceae bacterium | reverse complement strand
GACGTATCTCGCTCAGGGCACTACTGTTATAGCGATGTCAAGCCACCTTGGAAGGGGTGCTCCAGGGGGCCCTCCATTTCGTGGCCGGCCGGCAAGGCCTCCGACAGCACCACTCGCGCCCCGCCGGGCGAGCCATCCAGGACGCGCAGGCCGATGTTCGGGCCGAGGCCGAGCGGGCCGCGGTACGCCCGAGGTCGGATCCCGCCCTCGGTGGGCAGGCGGCGTAGCCGCCGAGTGTCGGCGTGGGGGGCGCGCCCGGCGCCGGGCGGGGGGTCGGTGTCAGGCACGGTATGCCGTGCCAGGGCCCGAGGCCACTCGCCTGGGTGCGGCAAATACTGCGGGAGGGCGAGGCGGGCGAGGCTCCTGCCGAGCCGATCGAAGCTCGGGAGGGCGGCGGACGCCGGTTGCGAAGCAGGAGCGGTGTCGCCGCGCTCCCGCGTGCCGTGCGGCTCGGCCGGAGCTTCGCCCGCCTCGCCCTCCCGGCCCTGTTGCCCGACCCAGACTCTCCCGCTCATCGCTCACTCATTGCCTCGCGCGGCGCTTGCTGGTAGAGTGACAGTGACACGTTCCCGTCGTCCGGCCGGCATCCACTCTCCGAGGCAGGCGTGACCGCTCTCCACGAGGCCCCCGTCCTGCGGGGATACGAGGTTCTGGACGAGGTCGGCCGCGGCGGCCTGGCCGTCGTCTACCGCGCCCGCCGCCTCGACAGCGGCCAGGTCGTCGCCCTCAAGATCCTCTCCGCCGGGGCCATCGCCAGCCACGCCGACCGCCAACGCTTCCTCAGCGAGGCCCGCACCCTCTCCCTTTTTCAGCACCCCAACATCGTCCGCATCCTCGAGGTCGGCGAATACCAGGGCATGCCCTACTTCACCCTGGAGTTCATGGACAAGGGCTCCCTCGCCCAGAGCCTCGCCGGCTCGCCCCTGCCGCCGCGCTACGCCGCCCAGCTGCTCCTCACCCTCTGCCGCGCCGTCGAGGCCGCCCACGGCCGCGGCATCCTGCACCGCGACATCAAGCCCGCCAACATCCTCCTCGCGTCTCCCGCGGCGGACGCGCCGGAGGGCGCTCAGTCCGACATGGCCCGCCTCCTCGGCGTCCCGAAGCTCACCGACTTCGGCATCGCCAAGCAGATCGGCGAGGACAAGAACCTCACGCGCACCGGCGCGATCATCGGCACGCCCGCCTACATGGCCCCCGAGCAGGCCGAGGGCCACACACGCCAGGCCACCCGCTCCGTGGACGTGTACGCGCTCGGCGCCGTCCTCTACGAGTGCCTCACCGGCAAGCCGCCCTACGAGGCGCCCACCGTCCTCGAGACGCTCGACCTCGTGCGCCAGGGCGAGCCGCCGTCGCCCGACCGCCTCACGCCCGGCCTGCCCGCCGCCCTGGTCACCGTCTGCCTCAAGGCGATGGCCCGCGAGCCGGCCTCGCGCTACCCCAGCGCGGCGGCGATGGCCGAGGACCTGTCGCGCTTCCTCGCCGACCTGCCGGTGCAGGCGACGCGCGAGCCGGGCTACGCCCGCGTCTTCCGCTGGGCCAGACGCTACCCCGCCGTGTCGCTGCTTTCCGCCGGGCTGGCCGCCGTCTCGCTGGCGCTGGCCGTCGCGCTGATGGTCATGGCCCGACGGCCGCCGGAACCGCCCGTGAAGCCCGACGTGGAGTATTTCGCCGCCGTCGTCCGCAGGTGGGGTGCGCCTCACGGCGTCTCAAAGCTGTCGCCCGAGCAGGTGAAGCGCCGCGAGGTCAGCTTCCGCTTCCGCTACAAGGACGGCCGCGCCGAGCAGGTCGATGCCGTGGACCGCCTCGGCAGGCCGACCACCGCACACGGGTACGTCGCCTACCTCGAACGCGGCGACCCCGACCGGCCCTGGCGCCGCGAGGCGCGGTGGGAGTACCAGTACGACGAGGACGGCAAGGTCGCGCGCGAGACCGCGCTCGACCGCACCGGGCAGACGGTGTGGTCGTTCCGCTACACCACGCCGACCACGGGCCACTATACCGACAAGCGCGGCTTCCCGCGTCCGCGCGCCGGCTCAGGCGCCGCCTACGTCTCGTTCGTCCACGACGCCCACGGGCTGGTCAAGGAGCTGCGTTACCTGGGGGCCAACGGCAAGGCGCGGTCCGACCGCAACGGCATCTTCGGGCAGAGGCACGAGCACGACGCGCAGGGGTTCGTCATCCGCATCGAGCTGCTCGGCCACGGCGACCAGCCTGTCCTCCACCCCGACGGCTACGCCAGCGAGGCCCGCAAGTACGACGAGCGAGGCGGGCGTACCGAGACCGCCTACGTAGGCCTCGACGCCCTCGCCACCCTCGGCCCCGGCGGCTACGCCCGCCGCACCGTCGCCCACGACGGCGACGGCAACCCCACCGAGGTGAAGACGTTCGGCCTCGACGGCAAGCTGATCCGCCGCCGCGAGGGCTACGCCATCGAGCGTCGCGGGTATGACGCCGAGGGCCGGCTCGCCAGCGTCGCCCACTTCGACACCGACGAGAAGCCCGCCCGGGACTGGCTCCGCATCGCCCGCACCGAGTACACCTACTCGCAGGGGGGCCGGGTCCGCGAGGAGCGATTCCTCGACCCGGACGACAAGCCGGCCAGGCACCGCTTCCTGGCCTGCACGCGGCTGACGCGCGTGGTGGACGAGGACGGCCAGGAGGCGGAGGTCATCGCCCACGACCTCGAGCTGACGCTCCGCCGCGACCTGCGTTTCGCCCTGCCGGCGCCGCGCGTCAAACGCAAGCACGACGAGCGCGGCAACGTCACCGAGGAGGCCTACTTCACGGCGGACGGCAAGCCGACGCAGTCGTGGTTCGGCGTCCACCGCCTCCTCGTCAAGCACGACGAGCGCGGGCACCGCACCGAGATGCGCTTCGAGGACGAGGCCGGCAAGCCCGCCATCCCGAGGTCGAAATTGCTGCTCGACCTGTTCACCGGGGCGGGCCCCGCGACGATCCGCTGGTCGTGGGACGAGCACGGCAACAACACCGACGTGCAGGCCCTCACGCTCGACGGCAAGCCGGACGACTCCTGGGGCCTGTCGATCCTGGCGGCGCTGGGCTACCGCGAGGGCGAGACCTCGCTGCCGGCGGGCGTGGCCCGCGTGCGCTGCCGCTTCGACGAGCGCGGCAACCGCACCGAGGTCTCCCACCTCGACGCCAGGGGCGAGGTCCTCGACCCGGTGCGGGCGCGGCAGGGCGTGACGCGCGGGCGGCTGGTGCTGGCCTACGACGACCACGGCAACGTCACCGAGGCGGCGCTCCACGGGCGCGACGGCAGGCTGGCCTCGGGCCTCGGCCCGCCGCGCGTCACGGCGCAGTACGACGACGACGGCAGGCCGCTGGAGTACACGCTGTTCGGGCAGGAGGGGCGCTTCTCCAACGCCGGGGTGAGCCGCTACCGCTTCACCTACGACCAGCAGGGCAACCGCACGAGCGAGGCGTACCTCGACACCGAGGACAAGCCGGCCCCCGGCCCCTCGGGCTACGCGCGGTCGTCGTACCGCTACGACCCGGGCGGCAACCTGACCGAGTCGCAGTTCCACGACGAGGAGGGGAAGCAGGTGGCGACGCGCGTCGTCGTGGCCGGGCGCGACCTCCTCCCGCCGCCGGGGCCGCCGGGGATGGAGGCGCCCGCGGTGCCGCTGGAGCAGGGCGACGTGCTGCTGACCTACGCCGGGCAGGCGATCACGAGCACCCTGCAGCTGCACGACATCAAGCGGCGCGAGGACCCGGGCCGCGAGGGCAAGCCGGCCGAGGTGATGCGGGCCGGCAAGAAGGTGACGGTGATGCTGCCGGCGGGCTTCTCCGGCGGCGACCCGTTCGGCGAGTTCCGACGGCGGGGCGGGCGCGGGCCGGGCGGCAACCCGTTCTGGTTCATCCGCGCGCTGCCGGGCCAGGGGCTGACGCCGCCGCTATCGCTTGGAGACGTTCGCCTCCGCACCGAGGTCGCGCCGTGAGCCGTTGTCCGCCGCTTCTCCCCGCCCTCCTCCTCGTCCTCGCCGGCTGCTCGGGGCCCGCCGACCCGCGCGGCGCGGCGCCCGACCCCGGCAAGGTGGTCGAGCCGCCGAAGCCCCCGCCCCCGGAACGCAAGGTGGCCGGCAAGACGTGGCCCGAGTGGGCGGCGATGCTGTCCGCCGACGGCAAGCCGGGCGTCGCCGAGGCCGTGTTCCGTGCCTCCAGGGAGGACCACGACGCGGCGAAGGCGCTGCTCGGCCGGCTCGGCCCAGACCCGACGCCGGCGTCGCTCGCACTCCTGAGCCTGTCCGACGACGAGGCCGTCCTGGTGCCGGCGTTGGAGAAGATGCTCGTCGGGCCCGCCCCGCCGCTCAAGGGCGCCGTCGAGCAGCACCTGTTCCGGCTGGGCAAGGCCGGGCCGATGCTCGACGACACCGTCAAGCAGGCGCAGGCGGGCGACAAGTCCGCCATCGCCCGTCTCGCCGAGCGACGGGCCGCGCCCACCGTCGAGATGCTGGCGCTGCTGGAACACAGGGACGCGGCGGTGCGTGCCGAGGTGGCCCGCTCGTGGCTGAAACTGCCGCCACGCGCCCTGAGTGCCGTCTCGGCGCACGTCGCCGGGCTGGTGCTGCGGAAGCCCGATGACGCGAATTGGCTGGTGCCGTTGCTGGTCCGTCCGCTGGGGCGCGACGGGGCGCTGGCGCTGCTGCAACGTGTCGTCGCCGAGCCGGACGCGCGCATCATGGCGGAGCTGCCGCGTCCGGCGGCCGCGGGCGGGCCACCGAGGGACCTGGCGTCGCGCATCCGCGGGGCGTCGGACGAGGAGCGCGAGGAGATCGCCGAGGTGTTCCGAAAGGGCATCCGTGTGGAGGAGCCGGGCCGGCAGGCGGACATCCTGGCGGCGCTGAAGGAGGTGCCGTCGCAGGAGGAGACGCCGAGGCGCCCGGGCGAGCGCACGCTACTGATGCGCTGGTTGGCGGTGTACGGCACGAAGGCGACGGAGGATGAGCGCGAGCCGATGGCCCGGCTGGTGAAGTCCTCGCAGCAGAAGGTCAAGACCGAGGCGGCGATGGCGCTGGCCCGTATGGGCAGCCGTGACAAGGCGGTGTTGACCGCGCTGACCCTGGCGGCGGAGTCGTACCCGGACCGAGAGGTGCGCCGCGACGCGATGTACGCCCTGGCCCTGTTCGGCGCGGGGGCGGAGCCGGCGCTGGAGGATCTGGAGACCTACGCCAAGGACCGCGAGGCGGACGCCGCCGCGGCGGGCGCGGCGTTGGCGGCCATCGGCAAGCCGGCGATGCCCACGGTTCTGCGGCTGCTCGCCGACCCGAAGGGGCGCGCCTCGGCCGCCGAGGCGATCATCCGCCTCGGCCCGGCGGCGGAGGGCGCCCTCAAGCCACTTCTGGAGGGGTACAAGGCCGCCGGCGGCGACGGCGTGACGAAGGCCCGGCTGCCCTACGCCCACGCCCTCGGGGCACTCGGGGCGGCGGCGGCGGAGATCGCCCCGGGGCTCCTGACGCACGTCGAGAAGAAGGCCGAGGCCGGGCGGTTCGACCTGTCGGCGTTCCACTCCTTTTCGACCCTGCTCCGCGTCGGCGGCACGCCGGACGAGAAGGTGGCGGCGCTGGTCAAGAAGTACCTCGCGTCCGGGGGCGATCCCGCCTCGCTGGTCGTCGCCCTGGAGCCGTTGGGCGAGAAGATGCGTCCTCTCCTGCCGGAGCTGCTCAAGGTGTGGGAGTCGAGGAAGGATGTGAAGTACTCGACGCCGGGCGGCGAGGCGGCCGACACGTTCGCACGCCTGGGGTCCTGGGCCATCGAGGCGCTGGCGGATTCGGCGGCCCGGTCGGCGGTGACGGCCGGGGCCTTGCACCGTGTGGGCCGCGCCGCGGTGCCGGTCGCGGTCAAGCGGCTGGCCTCCCCGGACGCGGCGGCGCGGGGGGTGGCGCTGGCGTTCCTCGCCGAGCGGGCGACGGCGGCGGAGGTGACGGCGTTGGCACCCTTACTGGCGTCGAAGGACGATGCGGAGCGGGCTTTGGCGGTGCGAGCCCTCGCGCGGGCGGGGCTGAAGGAAGACGCCGCGTTACGCAGAGCGGCGGAGGACGCGGCGCCGGCGGTGGCGGTCGCCGGCATCCGCGCCCTGCGCGAGCGGGGCAAGCCGCACGAGAAGGCCTCCGAACGGCTGCAAGAGCTGGTCAAGTCCACGGCGGTCCGCGACGAGGCGGCGCGCGAGCTGGCGTTCGTGAAGATGCCGCCGGCGGAGGCAGCGGCGCTGCTGTACCCGCTGCTGCCGAACGAGGCGGTGCGCCGGACGCTGGCGGAGCTGGCGCCGGGTGCGGCGGATTGACGTAGAGTACGCAGGATGCGTGCTCCACGAATAACGATGTCACGCCCCGGCCTGCTTGTGGAACGCCAGGTCGGGGATCAGGCACGGGTGCTTGTACTGCTCCAGGGTGCCGCCGTTGCGCGCCAGACGCGCCGCGTCCCACCGCGCCCAGAAGCCCGCCGGCACCACCTTCAGACGCAGCGGCCCCAGACGCTGGCTCGACCGCTTCGCCTCGTACTCGATGTTCAACTGACACAGCCGCGCGTCCAGCCGGCCGGCCAGCGCCTCGCCGAGCGAGGCGTCGTTCGGCTCGACGAACAGCGAGTACCACGGGACGTGGGCGTCGTCGTCCGGCCAGCACGGGGCGACGCTGTACGTCCCCAGGCTGGCGTTCAATTCGCGCAGCACCTGCGCCACCGACTGCGTGACGTGGTATTCTGACAGTTTTTCGCCCGTCAGGTTGGCGAAATGCGCCCCCTTGCTCAGGAACTCCACGAGCGGCGTCTTGCCCCGGAAGCCCGTCACCCGCACCACGTCCTTGATGTCGTAGCGGTACAGCCCGTAGGCCGTCGTCAGGAGGATGAAGTACCGCCCGCCCTCTTGCAGCTCGTGGGCGCCCAGCACCGTAGGGTTGGGGCTGTCGGCCTCGGCCTCGGGGATGAACTCGAAGTAGTGCGACGTGATGTCGAGCGGGCCGCTGGCCGTGCCGTCCTCCAGCGGGATCGTCATCCGCCCTTCGCTGGCGATGAGGCCCACGTCGCGCACGTAATTATCGCCGAAGTACTTCGGGTAGTTGTGCAGGTACGCCCCGACGCTGCCGCCGGTCCAGTTTCCGAGGATGAAGCGGTTCGTCCAGTAGTCCTTCGGGTACAGGTGCCCCTCGCGGGAGACGATCTGCTCCAGACGCTTCGCCGCCGAGCGGTCGGCGGACACCTTGGAGCGCATGGCGTCGCGCACCTCGGGCGGGTAGTCGAAGCCCCCCGTCAGGGTGCCGTCGTGGATGTCGCGGATCAGGGGCTCCTTGTGGGCGTCCCCGGCGCGGGCCAACGCGAGCATCGTGCTGGGGTTGGCGGCGATGATCATGGCCACGTCGCGCGGCATCGCCGAGCGCAGCACCGCGTAATACTTCGCCTGCGGGTCCTTGACCCGCGCCAGTGCCGCCGGCACGCAGTAGAAGAGGCGCACGATCCACTTCTGCATCCGCGCCGTCAGCCCGGTGACTGCCCCGCACGGGATGCCGGACTCCGAACGCATCTCGTCGGAGTCCCCGGCCATCTGCAGGATGGGCCGCAGCTTCAGCTCCGGGTGGTCGATGAGTACCTTCAGGCCCCACACGTTCCACGAGCGTTTGTAGTCCTCGAGGTAGCGGTCGGTCACCGGGATGAACTTGCGTGTCGCCGTCGTCCCGCTCGTCATGGCGAACATGTGGACGAGCGGGTCGTTCAATAGCGCCTTCGTCTCGCCCCTCTTGACGCGCGCGATGTACGGCTCGATGGCCTCGTACCCGCGCACCGGCATGACGCGCCCGTAGTCGGCCGCCGTCTTCATCGACGCGAACGCATGATCGCGCCCGAACGCCGTCTCCTGCTGATGGCGCAGGATGCCGAGCAGGACGGCGTCCTGCACCTTCTTGGGGTCGAGGCACGCGGCCTCGAACGCGGTGAGGTTACGGCGGATCGGCCCGGCGACGGCCCGCAGGACGACGTGGTTGAGGATGAACTTGATGACCGGCCAGACGAATTGGCGGAACATCAGACGGCCCCCTGGCTGGGCGTCAGCGCCGGCCTCGGCTCGGTGGCCTCCGTGCTGCCGGCCCCGCCGAGGTGGCGGTTGAAGAAGGCGAGGATGCGGCCCGTGTACTCCTCGCCGGCGACGTGCAGCGCCTGGTTATGCCCCGCCCCGCCGACCACCCACAGGTCCTTCGTCCCCGTCGCGAGGGCGAAAAGGGTGCGGGCCATGTCGGCCTTGATGTACCCGTCATTCTCGCCGTGGATCATCAGCAGGGCGCGCGGCGCGATGAGAGGCATCGCCCTCTCCAGCGACGGGAACCGGCAGCCGCGCTCCCGCCCGAGCCGCCAGAGGCAGTACCGGCACAGCGCCTTGAGGAACCACTCCTCCAGCAGCTCCTTGGGGAACACCTTGTTGTAGACGCGGAAGAAATGGAGCATGTACGGCACCACGGTCGTCATCGTCCCGAAGACGCCGTCGGTGGCGAAGCACAGGACGTAAGGCTCGTCCGCCCCGGCGATGAGGCCGGCGCCGGCGCCCTTGCTGATGCCGAAGAACCCGATGCCGAACGGGTCTGCGTCCGGCCTATTCTTGAGGTAGGCGATGGCCGCGCGCGCGTCGCGCGCCTCGTACTCCGTCACCCACTGGAGCGGCTCATAGCCCGGCTCCTTGTCGCTGTCCCCCTGGCTGCGTGGCTCGAAGGCGAACACGTCGTAGCCGCTCTCCAGCAGCTGCGTGCAGTAGGCGTGGCTCGCCCAGCAGTTGCTGCCGAACTCCAGGCCGAACAGGATCACCCCACGACGCCGCCCCTGACACTTGAGATAACAGCCGTTCAACATGCGCCCGTCCGCCGAGGGGAACCGCACCGCCTCGGCGCCCTCGACGGGCTGGCCACGCGGCACGATGAACAGCGGCTTCTCCTGGAAGATGCGCAGGATGGCGGGGATGTACTTCCACCACAGGCGGAACATCAGGTACGACAGCACCAACGCCACCGCCAGCGGAGCCGCGAACAGTAGGAATACGCCCAGCCAGAACATCACGCGCCGCCCCCCTCCTGACGTCACCTCGGGGCGCTGACGCGACCCCGCTCGCCTCGCCCCGGTCAGCCTACGAACCGCGACACGATCAGCGACACGTCCTGCCCGCCGAAGCCGAAGCTGTTCGTCAGGGCGTGATCGATGCGCTGCTGCCGGGCCGTGTTGGGGACGTAGTCCAGATCGCACTCCGGGTCCGGCGTCTCGTAGTTGATCGTCGGCACCAGCCAGCCGCGATGGATGGACTCCACGCAGGTGATCAGCTCCACCGCGCCCGCCGCCGCGATGAGGTGGCCCAGCATGCTCTTGCTCGACGAGGTCGGGATCCTGTAGGCGTGCTCGCCGAACACCTTCTTGATGGCCAGCGTCTCGGCGTGGTCGTTCACCTTGGTGCTGGTGCCGTGGGCGTTGCAGTAGCCGATCTGCTCCTTCGCCAGCCCGCTGTCCTTCAGGGCCTCCGTCACGCAGGCGATGGCACCGCGTGCCTCCTCGTGGCTGTCGGTGACGCGGAAGGCGTCCGCCGTCGATCCGTAGCCGGCCAGCTCCGCCAGGATGGTGGCCCCGCGTGCCCTGGCGTGCTCCAGCTCCTCCAGCACGAGCATGCCGGAGCCCTCGCCGAGGACGAAGCCGTCGCGCGTCAGGTCGAACGGGCGGCTCGCCTTCTGCGGGGCGTCGTTGCGCTGCGACAGGGCCGTCAGCAGGTTGAACCCCGTCACGCCGAACGGGTGGATCATGCTGTGCGCCCCGCCGGCCAGCATCACGTCGGCGTCGCCGTGGCGGATCAGCGCCGTGGCCTCGCCGATCGCCTGGCTCGACGCCGCGCACGCCGTCAAGCAGGTGTAGTTCGGGCCGTCCAGCTCGTAATACCGCGCCAGGTGGGCGGCGGTGGTGTGCATCTCCTGCTCGGCCTCCTTATCGGCGTGGAAGTGCTGCAAGGCCTCGCGGTGGAACGCAGGGAAGTCGATGGTGCGCGTGGCAGGCGTGTACGCCTTCGCCGTCGCCCACATGATGGCGTGGAAGTCCTGCACGCCCTCGCCGGAGCCGAGGTAAACGCCGAACCGTGTGCGATCCGTCTTGCCGTCGCCGAGGAGGCCCGCGTCCTCCAGCGCCTGCTTGGCGGCGGCGAAGGCGAAGCGGGTGTTCGGCCCGGAATTGGCCCACGGCCCGGTGCCGGGGACGTATCTCGCGAGGTCGAAGTCCTTGAGCTGGGCGGCGAATTTGGTGGGGAACTTGCTGGCGTCGAAGTGGCTGATCGGTCCGACGCCGCTCCGGCCCGCGAGCTGCCCGTCCATCATGTCCTTGACGGTGTTGCCCAGGGGGGTGACGGCCCCCATCCCGGTGATCACGACACGGCGTCGCATGGGTGTCTCTCTCGTAGTGACAGGCTGCCAGCCTGTCAGATGCTGGTGGCAGGCTGGCAGCCTGCCCTACGGGGCTTTGCGGATGATGGCGGCGGCGCACTGGCCCAGTGGCGTGTACGCGATCTTCAGGATCGCGGGCCTGGTCAGCGGGCGGGCCACGTTGCGGACATCGACGGGGCACTGTGGGTCGCGCTCGGTGACGTTCACCGAGGGCGGGATCGTCCCGTGCTTCAACATCAGCAGGCCGGCCGCCAGCTCCATCATGCCGCTGGCCGCCCCCGTGTTGCCGATGGCACCCTTGAAGGCGACGGCCGGCACGCCCTCCGGGCCGAACACCTCGGCCAGGCCGCGCGCCTCGAAGCGGTCGAGCTTCTCGTAGGCCAGCCCGTGGCCGATGACGGCGCCGATCTCGTCCGCCTTCATGCCCGCGTCCTTGAGGGCGGCGGCGATGGCGCGGGCGAGGCCCTTGCCCGAGTAATCGCGGTCGAAGGCGGCCCCGAAGCCGGCCATCTCCGCGAGGATCGTCGCGCCACGCCTCTCGGCGTGGGCGGCGTCCTCGAGCGACACGACGGCGGAGCCCTCGCCCATGACGGGGCCGTCGCGGTGCGAGTCGAAGGGCCTCATGGCCCCCGCGGGGTCGTCGTTGCGGCGTGACAGGCCCTCGAACATGCAGTGCCGCACCATGCTCACCGGGTTGATCTTGCTCTCGCAGCCGCCGACGAGGAAGAAGTCGGCGGCGTCGCGCCCGATGATGCGGTGCGCCTCGCCGAGTGCCAGGAGGCTGGCGGCGTCGCTCTCGGTGATGCTGTTGTTCGGCCCCTGGGCGTCGTGGAGGATCGAGATGTGGCACGCCGGCATGTTCGGCAGGTACGCCAGCATCCACAGCGGGTTGATGGCCGAGAGGCCCTTCTCTCCCCAGGCCTTCAGGTCGATGACACCGGGCTGACAGTTGGCGCTGACGGAGGCGGCGTCGGCCAGCTCGGGGAGGTCGCTGGGGATGAGCCCCGCGCCGAACTCCACGCCGAAGCGTGTGGGGTCCAGCTTCGCCTTGTCCACCTTGCCGTCGGCCAGGGCGAGGGCCGCCGCCGACACGGCGAGCTGGATGGGCCGCGACATCATGCGCAGGGCGCGGCGGTGGTTGCGGTCGGTGATGTACTTCTTGGCGTCGAACCCGTCGATCTCGGCGGCGATGCGCGTGGGCAGCGCCGCGGGGTCGAACGCCCTGATGGGCCGCACGGCGGTCCTGCCCGCGAGGAGGGCGGCCCAGAGCGTGTCGGCGTCGTGGCCCAGGGGCGAGAGGAATCCCAGGCCGGTGATGACGCTGCGTCGGGATGAGGCGTTCATGGTGTGATCGCGGCCACGGTTCTCCGGCCGCCCTCTGGAAGACTCGTTGAGCCCTGCCGTGGGCGGACCTGCCGGGCGTCGTCAGGCGGGGGCCCTGCCCTTGGTCATCCTCTCCAGCAGGTGCTTGAACTCCCCGCTGAAGACGAAATTCCTGTCCCCGAACAGCTCCCTCGACCGGCTCTGGTCGAGGTGGGCGAAGAAGATCTCGGCCTCCGCCGTCAGCGTCCCGTCGACGCTGACCTTGCCGGCGACGGAGGCCCCTTCGTCGCGCAGGTGCAACAGCTCGACATCGTACGTCAGCACCTCGCCGGCGATCATCTCGCGATGGAACGCCGCACGCGGCACCTTGGCCAGCACGACCTTCTGCGAGAACCCCTTGGCCTCGCCGACGAGGATCCCGCCCGCCTGCGCCAGCCCTTCGAGGATGAAGCAGGCCGGCATCACCGGGTAACCGGGGAAGTGGCCGCCGAAGAAGTCCTCGGCCAGGCTCAGGGCCTTGACGGCCCTGGCCGACTTGCCACTCTCGAAGGCGGTGAAGCGGTCGATCCAGAGCCAACGCATGGCTCGTCCCTCGCAGTTTTCAGTTTTCAGTTTTCAGTGTTCAGCAGCGTCTCCAGCGGCGGCCTCACCCCAACCGGGCCTGGCTGTTCGCTGAAAACTGAAAACTGAAAACTGAAAACTCAGGAGCCCAGCTTCCCGTGGATGTACCGCGTGATCAGGTCCACCGTGAACAGGTCGCTCAGCCTGGCGACCGACGGGTCCTTCTCGAACGAGGTCAGGTCCGCGAAGGGCATCTTCGCCCGCAGCTCGGCCAGGCCCTTCGGCGTGACCTTGCCCGCGCTGACGAACTCCGGGTCGCCCTGGAAGATCGACTCGGGGAACAGCTCCCCCCGCGGGATCTTGATGCCGAACTCCCGCTCCAGCCGGAACACGATGTCCAGGAAGTCGATGGACTCGGCGCCCAGATCGCCCTGGAGAGTGGAGGCCGGGCGGATGTCCTCCGCGTCGACGTTCAACGCCTCGACCAGCGTACTCGACACCTTCGTGAAGATCTCTTCCTGCGTCGGCATCTCTCACCTCACTCGAACGAAGAAAGTCAAACCCGCTCCGTCGGCCCATCGGTCATCCGTGCTGTGTGCTCATCCGGCGCCCGCCCCCAGGCTAAGGCCGCCGTCCACCGTGATCACCTGCCCCGTGATGTAGGCGCTCTCGGCGCTCGCCAGGAACACGGCGACCTTGGCGATGTCCGACGGCGTCCCGTAACGCTTCATCGGGATCATCTTCTGAATCGTATCGCCGGCCACGTTGCGGACGGCGGCGCTCATGTCCGTCTCGATGAACCCCGGCGCGATGGCGTTCACCGTCACGCCCCTGCTCGCCAGCTCCGCCGCCAGGGCGCGTGTGAAGCTGTTCACCGCCCCCTTGCTCGCCGCGTAGTTGCACTGCCCCTTGTTGACGAAGTCCGCGGCCACGCTCGACACGTTGATGATCCGCCCCGCCCGCGCCCGCATCATCGGCGTCGCCAGGACGTTGCAGAAGTTGAACGTCCCGCCCAGGTTCGTGCCGATGACGAGATCCCAGTCCGCCGGCTCCATCCGCACGAACAGCCCGTCCTTGATGACGCCGGCGTTATTCACCAGGATCTTGACAGGCCCGAACGCCGCCTCGACGGCCTGGACGCACGCCTGCACGCTGGACAGGTCGGCCACGTCGCACTGGAACGCCTTCGCCGTGCCCCCCTTGGCGGTGATGCCGGCGACGCACTCGTCGGCGGCGGCCAGGCCGCCCTTGAAGACGACGGCGACCTTGGCCCCCTCGGCGGCGAACGCCTCGCAGATGCCCCGGCCGATGCCCCGGCTGCCTCCCGTCACGATGGCGGTTTGATCCGTAAGCCGCATGGTCCGCGTTCCTCAGTGGGGCTTGCGCAGCAACACGGCTGCGTGGGCCTTCAGTTGCGCGACGATGCCTTCATCCGTGGCCTTCAGGGCGGCGTCGCGGTCCGCCAGGTTGTACGACGCGACGACGAAGCGGGCGCTTACCGTCTGCTGCCCCTCCGCCTCGCCGCGGCCCTTGAACGTCGCCAGGCCGGCGTCGCGGCCCGCCATCTCCACCTCGACGGCCATCTGCTTGCCCGGCTCCATGAACGAGCCGTATTTGATGTTCTTCACCTCACGCAACACGCAGACGGAGTGGGCGTATTCCTCGCTGAGCCTCAGGAGCCAGGCCCCGGCCTCCACGAGGGTCTGGAGCATCAGCACCCCGGGCATCACCGGGAACGTGGGGAAGTGGTCGGCCAGGTACTCCTCACCGAGCGTGAGGTTCTTGACGGCACGCAGCAGCTTGCCGGGCTGAACCTCCACGATGCGGTCGATGAGGTGGAAACGCATGGCCTTCCTTACATGCCCTCGAGCGCCGACGCGGCCACTCGCTCCCAGAAAGGGGATATGGTAAGCCCCTATCCCCTTGCCGACAACCCCTAAGCGGGAAAAGCCGCACACACGGCAACCCTTCCCACACCGACACCATTGAACCGCGCCGGGGCTGGCCTTAACAAGCCGAACTGATCGCGTGGCCTGGGCAAATTGGGGGGGGCGGCGCAATAAGCCGCATAGTCGGCAAGGAGGATAGGATGCCTGGGGCGTTTGGGATGCTCGTCGGAGGGCAGGCCCGGCGTTGCAAATGACGCGAGGCGTGGCTATCGTCGCCGGACGGCACGGAGGCCATATGACGTTCCAAGTCCATCTCGATGAACGCCTGGACTACGCCCGCCAGCTCGTGCGTGCCGAGGCCGCCGCACTTGAACACGCCGCCTCGCGCCTCGACGGCGCGTTCCTCGACGCCGCCGACCTCGTGTATTCCGTCACCGCCGGGCACGGGCGCCTCGCCATCACCGGGACCGGGAAGTCGGCCGACGTGGGCCAGAAGCTGGCCGGCACCTTCAGCAGCACCGGCACCCGCGCCTACACCCTCGACGCCACCAAGGCCGTCCACGGCGACCTCGGGATGCTCCACCCGGATGATGTGGCCCTCGTCCTCTCGCACTCCGGCGAGAGCGAGGAGATCGTGCGCCTGTTGCCCCCACTCAAGGGGCTGTGCCGCGCCGTCATCGGGCTGACCGGCAACCGATCCTCCTTCCTTGCCCAGCGTGCCGACGTCGCGCTGGTGTACGGCCCGCTCGACGAGGTGTGCCCGCTCGGCCTGGCCCCCAGCGCCAGCACCGCCGCCATGATGGCGGTCGGCGACGCCCTCGCCTTCGTCCTCAGCCGGCAGCGCGACTTCAGCCGCGACGACTTCGCCCGCTTCCACCCCGCAGGCAGCCTCGGAAAGAAACTCGCCCGCGTCGAATCCGTCATGCGCCGCGGCCCCGAATTGCGTGTCGCGTCGGAGACGGCCACCGTGCGCGAGGTGTTCGCCCAGGCGCGGCGGCACGGGCGCCGGACCGGGGCCGTGATGCTCGTGGACGCCGAGGGCCGCCTCGCCGGGCTGTTCACCGACAGCGACCTGGCGCGGCTGGTGGAGGAGCGCCGCGAGGCCGACCTCGACCGCCCCATCAGCCGTGTCATGACGCACAGGCCGCACACCTTGCCGGAAGGGGCGCGCGTGGCGGAGGCGCTCGAGCTGTTGCAGCGCCACAAGATCAGCGAGCTGCCGATCATAGACGAGGCGGGGCGGCCCGCCGGCCTGGTGGACGTGACGGACCTCGTGAGCATGGAGGCCCTCGGCGAGCGGGGGCTGCGGCAGAGCGCGTGAGGGGCAGATGACGCTTCGTGACCGCTTCCTCGGCATCCGCCTGCTGGCGATGGACGTCGATGGCGTCCTGACGCGCGGCGGCGTCGAGTACACCCACGAGGGCGGGCCGTGCCGGGAGGGCAAGACGTTCCACGTGCGCGACGGCTCCGGGTTGAAGCGGTGGCACGCGGCCGGGCTGATGTCGGCGATCATCACGGGGCGCAATTCGCCCCTCGTGGCGCATCGAGCCTCCGAGACCGGGATCGGGCACGTCATCCAGGGCTGCCAGGACAAGGCCGATGCCCTGTCGAGGCTGCTCGCGGAGCTGGGCCTGCCGGCGTCGGCCGCCTGCTTCGTCGGCGATGACTTCATCGACGTGGCGGCGATGCGGATCAGCGGCCTGGCGGTGGCGCCCGCCGACGCCTGCCACGAGGCGCGGCGGGTGGCGCATTACATCACCCGCGCCGACGGCGGCGCGGGCGCCGCCCGCGAGGCGGCCGAGCGGATCCTGCGCTGCCAGGGGCGCTGGCCCGAATAACCGAGACGAGGAGGTCCAGGCGATGTGGTCCCCCAAGCGGATCGTCCTGCTGGGCATCAGCTTCGTGCTGATCCTCGCCGTCTTCCTCGGCTACGGGTTCAGCGCCGTCGGACGCATCGACGGCCTGCCGCCGCTCCCGCAGGCGTACTGGCCGGGGGACCGAATCGCCGGAGATCCCCCCCCCCCCACCGCCGAGTCGGACCTGGAGAAGCGGCTGAAGATGGCGTTCGGGAATGAGTGCGAGGAGCTGCGGCGGGCGATCCGCCTCGACCTGCGCTCGCGCGGCATGCTGATCGCCGCCGAGACCTGCACGCTGAAGGACGGCAAGGTCGAACTGACGCCGATCAGCATCGCCATCGTCGGCAAGGACGCGAAGTCGCCGGACATCAGCACCATCCGGGGGCGGGTGGGCCTGCTCACATTCGACCGCCCGGTGTCGAACATCGGGGAGATCAACGGCCGCAAGGTGACCGCCGCCGAGCTGACCGGGCAGATCCAGATCGTCAACAACCGCAAGCGCGCCGAGCACGACCAGGACCTGCGCATCGCCATCAACCTCGGCCCCCTGTACTACGACGAGCCCACGCACAGGATCTGGACCAACGACAACATCAAGGTCGAGGACCACAAGGCGCGGCCCAAGCCGCACCTGATCACCGCCAGGGGCATGGAGATGCAGTTGGCCGTCGAGGCGCCGCCGGCCGCGCCCGGCAAGCCGCCCCGCGCCGGCGCCCGCGACACCATCACCGGCGTCAAGTGGCTCGAGCTGAAGTCGGCCGTCGTCATGGACCTGTACGTGGAGGGCAAGGCCGGCTTCTTCGACACCAAGGCGTCGCCGCTGGGCGGCGGCAAGCCCGCCGAGGCGAAGGCGGACGCCGCCAAGCCGGCCGGGTATTCGCACGTCCGCGTGCTGAACCCGGCAGGGAAGTT
The DNA here is from genome assembly GCA_964630925.1 of uncultured Alcaligenaceae bacterium. Classification (GTDB taxonomy): domain Bacteria; phylum Planctomycetota; class Planctomycetia; order Gemmatales; family Gemmataceae; genus RGDT01. The sequence continues at coordinate 75,099 of CAZVZK010000021.1, read as the reverse complement.
CCGCTACGACGTGCTGAAGACCCACGACACGGTGACGTTCGAGTCGCCGCCGCGCGGCTCCCGCGCCGGCTCGCCGTCCCAGGTCTACGTCGAGCGCAGGACCTTCAACCCGGACGGCGTCGATCAGCTCTTCTGCGGCCGCCTGGAGATGCGGCTCAAGAAACGTGACCAGAAGTCCCCCGCCGCCAGGGGCGCCGCCGACGGCGAGAGCCCCCAGGTCGAGACGATCCACGCCACGGGGCCCGACGGCGAGGTCGTCATGACCTCGCAGGCCGAGAACCTCGACGCCCGCGGGGCCGACTTCTTCCACGACGTGGCCAAGGGGATCACCGTCCTGAAGGGCCCCAGCGGCATCATCATCAACCGCTCCGGCAGCGTCCTCACGGGCAAGGACCTGGAGCTGTGCAAGCGGCCCACCCCGGCCCCCGTGGCCGGCCAGCCCCCGCCGCGCGAGGCGTTCGACGTGAAGTCGAACGGCCCCGGACGGCTGGAATTCAAGGACCCCAAGGACGGACGCCTGATGAAGGCACGCTGGGCCAACAGCCTCACCGTCGTCCGCGAGGGCGAGGAGGACCTCATCACCCTCCAGGGCGACGCCGAGTTCAACGACGTGGCCGGCAAGCAGGATCTGAAGGCCGACATCCTCAAGGTCTGGCTCGACCCCGAGGAGCCGGCCAAGGCCCAGCCGGCGAAGGCCGTCAAGGACGCCAAGGACGCCAAGGCGGAGGCCGGCGGCGGACGCAAGCCGCGCCACCTGGAGGCGACGGGTAACGTGGTGGTCCGCGGCAAGGACATGAACATCCACGACACCGCCCGGCTCGTCCTGTGGTTCCGCGACGTGCCGCCGCCCGCCGCCCTGCCGGGCGCCACGCCCCCCGCCGTGGCGGCGAAGCCCGCGACGGGTGCGGCGGCGCCGCCTTCACCGCTCGCGGGGCCGGCGATCGACGTGCCCGGGGGGAAGGACGGCCCGGCGCGGCCCTTCGACCTGAGCGCGCGTTCGGTGGAGGCCAAGGTGCTGCGCTCGCCGTTGAAGAACACCGTCGATCTGCTCACGTGCGAGGGCGCGGTCGTGGTGCGGCAGGACCCGGCGAAGCCCACGGAGAAGGGCACACTGGTGAAGGGCGAGACGCTGCGCATGACGGCGGCGCCGGAAGGGGCGTTCGTCCTCGTCGTGACCGGAGACCTGGCCGAGCTGCACTCCGACCGCATGTTCATCATGGGGCCGGAGGTGACGATCAACCAGCACACCAACACCGCCTGGGTGATCGGCGACGGGGCGATGCGCATGGACAGCGCCACCACCTTCCAGGGCGAGAAGCTGGCCGAGCCGGTGCCGCTCGAGGTGCACTGGCGCGACCGCATGGTGTTCAACGGCACGTCGGCGGAGTTCCAGGGCGACATCCAGGCCCGCCAGGGCCAGGCCCGCCTCGCCTGCCAGAACATGACCACGTACTTCGACCGCGCGGTGTCCCTGCGCCACGGCGGACGCGCCGGCCAGCCCGCCAAGGTCCGCTACATGATCTGCGACAAGCAGGTCCGCGTCGAGGAGGAGGTGTTCAAGGACGGCAAGACGGTGAAGAAGCAGCGCCTGGAGGCCGGAGGCCTGAAGGTGACGGCCCTGGAGCCGGAGGAGGCGCCGGTGAAGGGCGTGACGGCGAAATCCAACGGCAACGCCGCCGTCGCCACCGGGCCGGGCTCGTTCCAGGTGATCGACTTCGGCAACGCCGGCCCGCTGGACCTGGGCACCCCCGGCAAGGCGTCGGCGCCGGCGCCGAAGGGCGGCACCGAGCTGCGGATGACCTACGTCGCCTTCAAGGACCGCATGGACGCCAACAACGTGGCCGGCATGGCGTCCTTCTGGGGCGAGGTGCGCGTCCTGCACATCCCCGTGAAGTCCTTCAAGGACGAGGTGGACCTCGACAAGGTGCTGGCCCAGGAGCTGCCCGAGCGGGCCATGTACATGAAGTGCAAGCGCCTCAAGGTCCTGGACCGCCCGACCGACGGCAAGCCCAACAAGCAGATGCAGGGCGACGGCCAGGTGAGCGTGCTGGGCCGCGACTTCAGCGCGACGGCTGACTCCGTGTCGTACAACCAGGCCAAGGACCAGATCATCTTCACCGGCAACGAGACGGGGCCGGCGCAGATGAAGAAGTTCAACCGCCCAGGCGACCCCGGCGAGACGGTGACCGCCAACAAGATCATCTACTGGAGGCAGACGCGGCGGATCGAGGTGGTCGGCGGCGACGGCATCCGGGGGGCGTCCGTGCCGAAGTGAGGCGTGGCCAAAGGCGAGCGGCGGGGCGTGAGCCCGCCGTGTCATCACGGTCACCCTTCACGCGGCAGTGTGAATTGGACAGAATCAGACGGTTGGTGACGCCTGGGTGGGTGCGGATTGCATTGCATTGCACACCCCCCTGACACCCCCCTGTAATGCAAATTCCTGGCGGGATTTGCATTGCAGGGCCTGTGGTCAGACCGCCGACACCCGCGCCGTGCCCGCCCACCCCGTCTCATTTTGTCTCATTCCAGTTGTCGGGGGACGGTTCCTCCCTCGTTACACTCCCGCGACAGACGGCCGAGACGGCGCGGTGGTATGATCACCATTCACCCGCCATACGCACCGGAGGTCACCGTGCGCGCCACCATTCTCCTCTTCACGCTCTCCCTCGCGGCCTACGCCGCCGGGCCGCCCCGTGGCGACTCCGTGCGCGGGCTGGTCGCGCGGCTCGCCAGCGAGGACTGGGGCACTCGCAAGGCCGCCGCGGCCGACCTGGAGGCGCTGGGTGAGATCGCCGGCCCGGCCCGGCGCGAGGCGGGCCGCGCCCACGCCGACGTGGACGTCCGCCTCCGGGCGTTGGTGGTCGCGGCGGCGATCCGCAATCGTGACGCCCTCGATGAGCGCACCTTCACCGGCCACACCGACGGCGTCAACATCCTGGCGGTCTCGCCCGACGGCAAGCGCATCGCCTCCGCCAGCGCGCAGCACGGCGGAGAGAACGTCGTGCGTGTCTGGGAGAGCGGGACGGGCGAGGAGGTCCTGCAGCTCAAGGGTCACAAGGGCGGCGTAATGGGTCTGGTCTGGTCGAAGGACGGGACGCGCATCCTGACAGGCTCCGCCGACGGGTCGCTGATCCTCTGGGAGGCGAAGACGGGGGCGGCACTGAAGACGCTCACCGGGCACGTCGGGGTGGTTTACCACGTCGCCATCACGCCCGACGGCAAGAGGGCGGTCTCCTGCGGCGTGGAGCGCACGGTCCGCGTGTGGGACCTGGACACCGGCAAGCAGTCGGCGTCGAGCGACGTGAACGGGGCGGGCGTCCGAGGCGTGAGCGTCTCCCCGGACGGCAAGCAGTTCGCCACGACGGGGTACGACCTGTCCGTCCGCCTGTTCGACCTGGGGACGGCGAAGCAGGTGCGGAAGATGGCGTTTACCAGCGGGAATCCCCCGTGGTTCTCGGCCTTCTCGCCGGACGGCACGCTGCTGGCGGGTGTGTCGCACGAGGCGGCCGTGCGGCTGTGGGACGTGCGGACGGGCAAGCTTCTCCGCACGTTCGACGGGCACGCGGGCTGTGTCCCCGGCCTGGCGTTCTCGCCGGACGGCAAGCGTCTCCTGACCGGCGGCCACGACCGCACCGCCCGCCTGTGGGATGTCGCCACGGGCAAGGAGATTCGGAAGCTGGATGGGCACACCGACATCGTCTCGGGCGTCGGGTTCCTCCCCGGCGGGCGGTACGCCGTCACGTCAAGCTACGACAGGACGCTGCGGCTGTGGGACCTCCGCAAGTGATTCCGGCGAAACCGGGGAGGCGCCTCAGGGAGGCAAGTGGCAGGGAGGCGCGTGTGGCACGGTGCGCCCGCGCCGATGACGCCACACCGACGCAACTTCCTACCCCTTGCCTCCAATGAGCGGTCAGGGAGGCCACCCAGGGAGGCTTCCAACCTACCCTGACACCCCGCGCCACGCCGGTTACACCCACGTCCCTTGTCCTGGTAGCTCCTGCCGTCGTGCCGGCCTTGGCTTCTCCGCGGATCTGGCGGGTTCTCTCGCGGATGTCCTCGTTGGCCCGTTGGAAACAGAACGCCAGATTCCAGAGGATGGCACACCAACCAAGCATGAGCAGGATGAAATTCCCCATGCCGGGGCAAGGGGGAGGGCCGAACCGGGCCCAAAGCCATGCCGATCCGAACCCGGCGATGATCCCGAGCCAGTGGCTGACCGCCCATCCGAGGAGGATCGGGGCAAGGATAATGGCCGCTGCAATGAGCAACGCCAGGAAAGGCCTGGCGGTGACCGGCCCTCCCTCATCTTCTCTGTTGCGGTCTTCCTTTGGAATGTCACTCACGGACTGCCCCCTGGGCCTGGACGCGCCCGGTGTGCTGGCGAGTAGTACAGATAGCGATCCTGTACCAGCTCCCCAGCCGTCGCGGCCTCCTCGACCCACGCGCGGATCTCGGCGTGTTCCGGGCACGGCACGACGTTCGGGTTGAGCCGAGCGAAGTTGTACAGCCGCCACACGTCGAAGCCGTCCGGCTCCCCGTGCTCGCCCCAGTCGAAGTCGATGTTCTGCCCGTCCAACTGCAGCTCGATGCCGTAGCCGTGCGCGTAGACCCCGACATCGCTGATCCGGCGGACGTTGTACAGCCCCGTCTCGCCGCAGACATCAATCCAGTCACTCGGATCGGAGGGGTGCCGGACGCCGATCACCGGGCCGAGGACGCCGACGATGAAGACGACGGCCCGGTCCTGGGCGTCGCGGAACCGCTCGATCAGGGTGACGAGAGCCGCGTTCATGCCTACGCCTCCACGGGCCAGCCCGCAAGGCATCTCACCACGCCCCTCCGCCCCTGTCAACCCCCCGACGCCCGTGCCCGCACGACACCCAGCGCCGCGCCTCCGGCCAGCGCCACGGCCGCCAGCAGGATGCACCGCCCCGCCAGGTCCGGCGTCACGCCGTAGTGGAGCTGGCTGAACACCATCTCGGCGAACGTCTCCGCGCCCGGCGTGCTGACCAGCTTGCCCGCACTCAGCTCGCCCAGCGAGAGCAGCGCCGCCGCACCCCACGCCGCCAGCCACGCCGGCATCACCAGCGGCCAGACGATCCGTGTCAGCTCGCGCCACGGCCCGGCGCCGTCGAGCCTCGCCGCCTCGACCACCTCGGCGGGGATGCGCCGCACCGCCGGCAGCAGGAGCGCCAGGGCGAACGGGAACGCCCGCACCGCCGCCGCCCACCCCACCGGGAAGTACGACGGCCCGTCCCACACGAGGTACCTCAGCCACCCCGGCCACGCCAGGGCCTCAAGCGCCGCCCGGAAGATGCCTTTCAGGGCCAGCCCCAGCACCGGCCCCGGCGTCACCCACGCCACGGCAGCCACCCACACCACCACGACGCGGAGCCACGCCCGATCGCGCGACAGCCACGCGCAGACAAGCGCCAGGAGCGCCGCCACCAGCCCCGCGAGGATCGCCTCCAGTGCGCTGCACGCCAGCAGCCCGCCGTCGTCACGCCACGCCGCAGCCACAGAGGCCGACCCACCGGCACGCCACGCCAGACCCATCAGCGGCGCGAGGGACGGACCGCCGGCCAGGATCAGCAGGACGCCAGCCACGGGCCAGCGCCACGCACCCAGGCGGAAGGCCGGCGGCGGGCGGTACGACAGCGGCTCGGGGCCGGAGCGTCCGAGGAGCAGGCACGCCAGGGCCGCCGCGGGCAACACCCAGGCGAACGCCGCCAGGGCGGCGCGGCCCTCGTGCCCGCCCGGCTCCGGGGCCACGTGCTGCGTGTACACCTCCTCGGCCACCGTGCGTAGCTGGAAGAGGTCGGTGATGGTGATCTCGCCCGCCGCCAGCACCGCCAGCCACAGCGCCGCCGCCAGCACCGCCGGCGTGGCCCGAGGTAGCGTCACATTCCACAACACCCACCACGGCCCGCGGACCGTGAGGGCCGCCTCCTCCTGCTCGCCGCCGGCGCGCAGGCCCCAGGCGACGATGAGCGCCACCCACGGCAGCCCCGCGAGGGCGTGGAACAGCACCGCCGGCCCCAGCCCCGGCAGCCACGGAATCAGACGCTCCGCAACCTCCAGCGGCGCCGCCGAGCCGCCGAACAGGAGCCACCCCGACAGCCACAGCGGAAGGGGCAGCGCCAGCGGGGCCAGGAGCAGGCCCCAGGCCAACAGTCGCCCAGGCACGTCCGTCCGCTCAAGGAACACCGCCAGGAGGACGCCCGCCGGCAGCGCCAGCGCCAGCACCCCGGCGATCAGGGCCAGTGTGTTCCGCGCCAACACGGCCAGACGAGGCCAGGTCGAGGGCGCGGGCCACGCAGCGGGGTCGATGGCGTTCACCAACGGCCAGGCCAGCGGCAGGGCGACGCCGGCCGCCAGCACAAGCAGCAAGCCGACGCGCCACGCCCGCATCAATCGTCGTCCTTGCCTTTATCCTTCGCCTTGTCCTTGGGCATCTTGTCCTTGTCCTTGGGCATCTTGTCCTTGTCCTTACCCTTGCCCATGTCCTTGCCGCCGTCCTTCGGCCCGCCGTCCGCCTTGGCCGGGAGGACGCGGATCAGGCCATCCACGACCTCGAACTTCGCCCCCACGGGCTCGAGCAACTTCTCCAGAAGCTCGGCCAGGGGCTTCTCATCGACCTTCGGCAGCTTGGCCTCTCGGTCCTTGATGTCCTCGAGCCCCGCCAGCTTCAGGCGGGCTGCGTCGTACTCGTACTTGAACTTGTACTTCTTGCCGAGGTACTTGAGCTGCTCATCCAGCTTGCCATCGCGGCCGCTCTCCTCGGTGATCCTGTCCTCGAGCCGGCGGTGGATCGGGGCCTCCGCGTCCTCCAGCGGCTTGCGGTAGCGGATGGGCTTCGCCTGGGCGCGGTCGTGCAGGCACAGGATCGTGCCGTCGTTCGCCGCCAGGTACAGCCGGTCGGTGGTCACGTTGACGACCGGGACGCGCCACCCGGTCCAATCGACGCGGCTGAGCGTCGTGCCGCGTTTGCGGTCGATCACCAGGGTGCGGCCGGAGAAATCCAGCGCGTAGACGAAACGCTCGGACGCGGCGAGGAACAAATCCGCGTCGGGGTTGGTGGACGAGACGCGGCGGGCGAGGGGCACCTTCCACTTGCTGTCGCCGGTGGACACGTCGAGGCGAGCCATCCCCTCGCGCTCGGAGGTGATGAACACGTCCGTGTCGATGACCGCGGGCGTGCGTTTGATCGACGACCCCGCGGTGTGGCGCCAGCGCTGCTTGCCGGCGAAGAGGCTGAGGGCGTAGACGTTGCCGTCGTCGGAGGCGATGTAGGCGTCATCCCCGTACTGCCCCGGCCGGGCGTGGACCTTGCCGAGGGTCTCGAACTTGTACGCCTCCGCCCCGCTGCCGGTGAGGTAGGCGCGGCCCTTGCCGGAGGGGGAGATGGCGAAGAGGGTCGAGCCCGTGCGCAACGGCTGGAAGGTCAATTCGAGGTTGGTGTCGGTGGCCCACAGCTCGCGGGGCTTGCTCAGGTCGCGGCGGTCCGCCGCGGACAGCCCGGCGAGGTACTCCTCGGGCGGCGGCAGTTGGTAGGCAGTCATCCTGTTGTCGGCGCCGGGGAGGAAGTACACGTCCTCCATGCGTTTGTCGATGGCCACCTCGCCGACGACGGGGGCGGCGGACAGCCCCGAGGGCAGGTCGTAACGCCACTCCAGGGTGCCGCGCTCACGCTCGATGCTGGCGGCCTCGGCGTTCATGACGGCGAAGACGGAGCGTGAGTTGGCGGCGAGGGTCGGGACGGCGGAGTAGGTGCGTCCGATGCGTGTCTTCCAGTAGAACCTGCCGGTCTCGGCGTCGATGCGGGCCACCAGCCCGGAGCGGGTCAGGACCAGCAGGTCCTGATTGTCCACCATGATGCGGAGGAAGCCGTCCTTGCGTCCGTCCATCGGGACCGACGCCTGCCAGGCGAGGCGGAGGTCGAGCCTGCCCAGCACCTCGGCGGAGGGCGCCGCGGGGGTGGAATAGGTCCGGGGGAGCAGCTGCGCCCGCACCGGGACGAGGAAGGGCAGGGCGAGCCACAGCATCGCCAGGGCCGCCACGATCCGCCGCGTCGCGCTCATCGCCCACCTCCGCGCAGAGATAACGACAACGTCATCCTACCACGGCGGGCGGGGGCGTCTTCAAGACCCTGTCGCGCGGGCGGGCCGTCATTTCTTGCCCTCGGCGCGGCGTTCGAGGAAGAACTGGCGCAACAGGCCCGCGCATTCCTCCGCGCGGACGCCCCCCAGCACCGAACAGCGGTGGTTGAGACGCTCGTCCTCGGTGATGCGGTACAGCGTGTGGCAGGCGCCGGCCTTGGGGTCCGTACAGCCGTAATAGACGGACGGGACGCGGGCCTGGACGATGCCCCCCGCGCACATCGGGCACGGCTCCAGCGTGACGTACAGCGAGCAGCCCTCCAAGCGCCAGGTGCCGAGGGCGGCGGCGGCCAGGGTGAGGGCGATCATCTCGGCGTGGGCCGTGGGGTCCTGCCGCTGTTCCCGCATGTTGTGGGCGCGGGCGATGACGCCGTGGCGGGGGTGGACGATGACGGCGCCGATGGGCACCTCGGCTTCGGCGAAGGCGAGGCGGGCCTCCTCCAGGGCCAGGCCCATGTTCTGGAGGTGGAGCGGGTCGGATGTGGGCCCGTCGAGGGTGTCCACGGCGGCCTCACTGCCCGAAGTGGGGGATCTGGACGGCGGTCCCGGTGTCAACGAAGGGGTGATGGGCGGAGAAGCCGGCGAGGAGCCATTCGCCCGGACGCTCCTCGACCCACTCGGTGCGGATGAGGAGGAATTCCCCACGGGCCACGCCCCCCTTCGCCTTGGCATTCAGCAGGGTGGGGGTGCCGGGGGGCCCGACGCGGAACTCCCAGAGATCGACGGTGTCGAACCAGCCCTCGTTGAGGACGGCGTCGGCGCGGCGGATGAAGTCGTCCTGCCCGCCGGCGAGCTGCCGGAAGCGCGTGGGCGAGAGGTGGCGCAGGATCGCCCTGGCGTCCTTGCGGTTGATGGCCGCCTCGATCTCGCCGAGGCGGCGTTTGATCTGCTCGCCGCGTGTCTCGACGGCGCGGTCGAGGAGGAAGTAGGCGAGCGCGAGCAGCACGACGGGGATGAGCGCGAGGAGCCAGCGCTCCTTGCGATCCGCCCACCACAGCCAGAGGAGGCCCCCGGCGGCGGCGGCCAGCAGGAGGTAGACGACGAACAGGCCCTCGAAGAGCCAGTCCATCGTCAGGACGCCGGGGCCGGGGCCGGGGCGGGCTCGGTGGCCGGCGCGGGGGCCGGTGCGGGTGCCGGCGCTGGGGCGGAGGGCTGCTCGCCGGCGAGGAGGATGTTCTTGACGCGGACGGAGGTCTGCCACTGCCGGTGGCCGCGGAGGCGGCGGTAGTTCTTGCGGCGGCGGAACTTCTGGATGACGACCTTGATCGAGGGGTGCTCGACGACCTCGCCGACGACGCGGGCGCCCTCGACGAGCGGCAGGCCGATCTTGAGGTCGTTGCCGTTGTTGTACAGGAGGACGCGCGGGAACTCGACGGCCGCGCCTGCGGGCAGGCCTTCGCCGTCGCCGTCACCGGCGCGGAAGTCCACCTTCACCACCTCGCCGACGCTGACGCGGTACTGGCGGGAGCCATCCTCAAAGATCGCGTACATGGCTTGTTTCGCCCTTTCCACTTCCGAAACCGGAATGATAGCAGCAGGACGACGGTTCGGGTAGGGGGGGCGCGATTTTTCCGAGGGGCATGGCGAGGGGGTCGGGCCACAGAGCCGGGTGGGCGAGGCGCCTCGCCCTCCCGCAGTATTTCCCGCACCCGAGAGTCTGCCAGCCGGCGTGGGAGTGGATAAGGTGATCCGAGGAGCCCATCCCGCGGAGGCCCGGCCATGTCGAGCCCGCTCCGGAACGGCGTCGGCCTCGCACTCATCCTCGCCGCCCTCGCGGCCGGCGTGTGCGGCTACATCTACTACGGATCCTCCGGCCCCGGCAGTCCGGCCGTCGTCGGCAAGTGGCTCCTCGACGAGAAGGGGTCGCCGCACGGGCTGGAGCTGCGCGGCGACGGCACCCTCCGCGTCGCCCGCTTCCGCCGCCTGCCGAGGCCCGGCACCTGGAAGCCCACCCCCGGTGGGATCGAGCTGAACGTGGCCGACGGCGAGGCCGAGGCGCACACCGTCGCCGTCACCGCCGACACCCTGACGCTCTCCGACGGCGACGAGCGCAAACGCACCGTCTGGAAGCGTGTCCAGGCGCTCCCCGAGGAGATCGACCACCCCAACGGCCGCACCAGCGAGAAGCAGAGCGCGTGGATCGTCGGCTCCTGGGGCGGCACCATGAGGTCCACCTTCAAGATGGGCCCGCACCGCTTCGACTTCCACCCCGACGGCACCTACGCCCACCTCGCGACGGACCGGGGGCTGCTCGGCTCTCCGAGCGTCACGGTCCGCATGGGCACCTACCGCCTCCACCCCGGCACCGACAACTTCCTCGACCTCACCTCCGAGGACACCGGCACGACGGAGACGCGCTTCGTCGCCGTCGCGGAGGGCACGCTCTCCATGACCGACGCCCCCGAGGAGACGACCCTGCGCGAGCTGGCCCGCGTCACCGAGGAGCGCCCCGAGATGCGGACCGCCGACGACGGCGAGGTCCGCACCGCCTTCAACCTCTACCGCACCGTCAAGCAGGACAGGGCGAAGGCCGAGGCGGCGCTGAAGGGCCGGCCGGTGACCGTCCACGGGGTCGTCGGCGACTCAGCCACCGGCGGGAAGTCCGCCCACGTCTACCTGTACACCGGCGCGAAGCAATGCGTGCTATGCGACTTCGCCGACCCGCCGACGGTGAGCCGCCTGCTGAACCGCGGCGTGCGCTGGGGCCGCCCCTACCGCGTCATCGTGCGCGGCACCTACACCGGCCTGTTCAAGGCCTCGGGCCGCGGCAAGTTGTTCGAGATGTTCACCGGCCTCAAGATCGACGACAGCAAGGACCCGCCCGTCGCCCGTCTGGAGAAGTGCGACCTGCTCGGCGCGGCGGTCCTGCACCCGCCCGGCGGGAAGCCGGCCGACGAGGACGAGTGACCCGCGCCGGTGGGGAGTGGCACCTTGCCGCCCCCTCCTCGACCCACGCCAGCCTCTCGGATCAAGACACCCTGGCCGGAGGTGGCCGGGCCGTTGCATTGCATTGCAGACCCCCCCACACGATCCCGCAACGCAAATCCCGCCCCGGAGTCACATGCGCACTTGCTCACCCAGTTGCGCATGTGACTCTGGCGCCCACCGACGCATGGTGTCACGGATCGTCGGCGAGTGCGCGAGTCACACGCTCACCCGCTCACCTGCGCACTCACGCACCGCCCAGCCTACGCCGAGTCACCCGTCACACGTCACCTCGCGCAACGCCCCTGCCAGGACACGGGAAAAGTTGGCAGGCCCCTTGACGGGACATGGACACCCGTCCAATACTAACAAAGGGATTGTCCTCGCCCGGAACCCTCCCCCATCTCTCCGGTGCCCCGTGGCCAGACTTCCACCACAACATCTTCTCAGCTTCGCGGGACCCAACAGCGTGCCCGCGAGGCCCGAAATGCCATGTGAGGGGGGTGGGGGTGTGCCGATGAGCGTCAGTGACCGCAACTTGATACCCGGTTGAGGTCAGTTGAGGGCCACTTTCGACCCTCTTTCCACCCGACGGCCACCCTCCCGTGACCCTGCCGTGACCCGATTTCCACCCTGTTTTGACCCTACGCCGGAGGTCAGACCAGTGGCGCACGTCCGGAGTCCGAGATTGTGACGCCGGCGGGCGGATGAGGGCGTGCGCGGGCGGGGCCAGGGAGGGGCGTCGTGCGGCGACAAACGCGAAGGGTCGGGCGAGCCGGCGGAGGCCGGGGAGGGGGACGCCGCGCACGGCCGGACAGGCCCGCCGCCTCACGCCCGTATCATCCCCTCATGAAGATCCTGGGGCGGCGGCTAGGGCGGTATCGGGGTCGGTGTAGCGGCTTGGTTAGCCGCGACGCGAAGCGGAGCGCTCCTCACCCCGCTACACCATCTCCGATCCCGCTCTAGTGTCTCACTCAGTTCCTCGCCGAAGTGTGGCCACCAACTGTGGGTACTGATCGGCATACTGCTCTTGGATGAACCCGGCGAGCCATCTCGCGTGGTCAGCCGAGAGCATGTTGACCGTCCACCAGTCAGCCGGCGACGACTTGGTTGACTGGATGTACCCGTGGTCGAGGAACAGGAACCAGTCGAGTTCTGTGCGGACTGCGTCTGGCGGGAGGCCATGCTCCGCCAATGAGGGGCCGTGCCGACGGACCCATGCCCGCCAGTCCTTGGTCTTCTCGCGGTGGCGCTGAAAGCTCATGCGGCCTCCGCCCCGTATCGCCGAACATCCAGCTCAGCAGCGGCCCCCGCCCGCTGAAGCTGTGGTCACGGAAACTTATAGGCGGGGGCCGTCTGCTGCAGCGCCGGGTTCGGCCTCTTGCTTGCTCCCCTCGGGCAGCCCGACACCGAGGCACTCGACTGGGTCGTCCTCGGACTCAAGGTCGCTGTTGAAGGTATTGAGACACAACTCCGGGAAGTCGTACCCGTAGTGCGTCCTCTCGGCCTTGATGCCACGCCCGCGCAGAAACTCGACCAGCCCCCGCACCGAGATGCCGGTGATGTCCCGCCCGAACAGCTCCAACGTCACCGTGGCATACCGCGCCTTGTGGACCTCGATGTAGTTGACCCGGCTGGCGTCGTCGTAGTGGATGATGAGGCCGACCACCTCGCAGTGATCCGACCGCACCTTGCTCCACTCAAACTTGTAGAAGCTGGTGTAGACGTAGGTGAAGGCGCGGCTGACCTCGTCCTTGTGCATCCCGAACCGGATCGGGCCGACACCCGTCAACGGCTCAACGACGAAGTGATGCACCGTGCTCACCGCCATTCTGCGCCTCCGGTGGCCGAACCATGTGATTATCCTGCGCCGCGCAGGCCATCACACAGCACGGCCGCCCGCCTGTCAAGGACAATCCGCGTCGTTCGACGACACGGCCCCCCAACCACCTCACACCCACCCTCCACGCCTCCCCCCGCCTTGCGCGGGCCAACGGCCGCTGCGCGGCCTACGCCTCGGGCCGCAAAGCCGGCCCTGGCGTGGCCCGCTCGGCGTCCTTGCACCAAACAAGCACAAGACCCGCCGCCGCCCGCCTTCGGCGGGCGGCGGCGGTCCAGCGTAGCCATCCCCTTCTCCGCCCTCGCCCCCATCGCCAAGGACGGCGAGCGCACCGTCCACGCCCTCCGCCCCGCCGACACCATCCCCGCCGCCTCCATCCATAAAGAAGACCGACGCCACCGAAGGCACCGTCACCCCCGCCCGAAGGCCTGCACCTGCCCCGGCTCCTCCTTCCTCGGCAAGTGCAAGCACGCCGACTTCCTCGCCCGCCCCCTCCCCGGCCTCGCCGACCTCATCGCCGAGGCCGAGGCACTCCGCAACGACCCCGCCGAGATCAAGGACTCCCGCCCGCGCCACCTCCACCCGGACGAGCGCGCCCGCGTCCTCCAGATGGGCGGACGCCCCGGCGGCGTCGAGCCGCCCGCCGCCCCCTCCGCCGACGACATCACCAGGGGCGACCACGTCGCCTACCACCGCCGCGGCGCGCAGCCCGAGGACTGCATCGTCGAGGAGATCACGAACGGCAAGGCGCGCATCCGCCGCCCCTCCGGCCGCCGCCTCACCGTGCCGCTCCGCCGCCTCTCCCACCTCATCCCCTTCTGACTCACCCAGGACCGGCCCGACGCCCAGGCGCCGGCCCCAGGAGGGGACACCATGCGCGCACACACCACGCCGCCCGCCTCCGCCGTCGAGACGTCCGACAACGCCAGGACCGGCCCCGCCTCGGCCACCTACGTTTCCCTGCGCTCATACCCGCCGTCGTGCCCCTTGGTTGGCCACGGCTGCTACGGGCGATGCCTCAACATTTACCAGGATCACCAGGAGAAACGCCAACGGCTGCCGAATCGTCAGGGCGACCCTGACAACGAGCGGGCGACCGAGGAGAGTGATGGACGGACTTACTCGCTCCCGAAATTCTTCAAGCTCTGGCGGGAGTCACGAATGATTCGGGCGGCAGTTTCCCAGTCCGGCCGTCCGCGCTCCCGCTCTGGCAGGTGCATGCCTACAGGGACCCCCTCGTGAAGCGTGCCCACCTGGATAGCCACTGCAGGGAAAGTGAACCCGCAGTTGCTGAAACACTGGACACCATTGGCGTAGCACAGAGCATCGTCCTCGATCAGCAGTCCAAGCCCGTTCAGGCCAAACCGCCCTCTGCGCACCTCGATCCTGTCAGGTGGGGTGAATTCAACCTCCAAGATGAACGCCCCCAAACCCTCCCGAACGGTGAGGGTGCGGCCCTCCAGCCGGATGTCCCACGCGCTCGTGAAGTACCTGAGCTCATTCCGATCGACCCAAAGGACAATCTCGCCCCTCTCATTGAACACTTGGAGGGTCAGCAGCAGTTGGCCCTGTTCAAAGTGGAACATGAGGAGGGGGGTGTCGTCGATGGCGATCGCAACGAACAGTGAGCCTTCCACGAACGGCCCCCCGGAGCGCTGGAAGCGGTTGCTCCCGATGACGACTGTACAAGTCGTTCCGGAGTAATGCAGCGGGAGGGGGTGCGATACCCCCGATCGCTTGTTGTGCGGGTTTCGGTCCGCCTCCTTCACGGCGGTGACAGGCAGCAAGCCGTTCGTCTTCTCGCGGTGGTGGCGGTCGCAGAGGAGGGTGATCTCGCTCGCCACGTGCCGCCGGACCTTAGCCCACCCCTCCATGTGTTCGTATTCGTACAGGGGCAGCCCGCACAACACGCAGCCGAACCCGCACCGCTGGCGGACCTCCCGCTTCATCGGCTCGGGAATCTCCGGACGCTCTTCGCCCATCCGCGTCGCGCCTCCTCCGTCGAACGAGTCATTGGGTTGCCTGCTCAGTCAGCCCGTCACACACGACGCCGCCCCCGTCAAGGAGTATCCCCGCCCATCCACCCGACCCCTGTCTTACCTCGACACGGCCACCGCCCTGTAGTTTTCATCCAGCGCTGACCGGAGCAACACCAGGGCGGCGATCCGCCGTGCCATCCCCGTCACAGCCCCAACCTCGTCGAGTGTCAGTCCACGCCCGAGAATGTCCTTCTCGCGGTACGAGAGCCACTTCTTCATCACCTGATACCCGCCTAGCGAGTACGACCACACACCCGCCGGCACGTTCCGCAGGTACGCCACCTCGTTCAGGTAAACGTCGAACGTCGTCGCACCGAGCGCGTCCAGCGTCAGGCCAGCCTCGGCGAACGGCACGCGTTCCTCCACCGAGAATTCACGCTCCTCCAGCCTCCCAGGCCCCGGCATGCACGCCCCGCGTGTATCGCGGTAGCCCCACCGCGCCTTCACGTCCAACTCACCCGCATCGGCATCGATGTGCCCGCCGCCGACGCGGGCCATGTTCCCAAGCAGCCGCAGTTCGGGACGCGGCTTCCCCGCCGTCACCCCTGTAACGCCTGACTCCGTGTCGAGGAGCCCCGCCACCTGTCTGCCCAACGCCGCCGACCGCATCAGGCGCTCCCGCGTCGTCGGCAATGGCACACGCGGCCAGTCCTGCCGCAGCGCCCCCTCATTCTCCACCGCATAAGACGGCGCGTGCAGCACCGCCACGACGTGGAAGAACATATCCGCCGCCGACTCGACGCCGCCCTTATCGGCAAGGTAGTCCAGCGCCTTATCGGACAAGTTGGCGTAGTGTTCACCCAGGCGCCGCGCCTCCCGGGCGTGGTCACCGAGCATTCGGGCACCGGCTGGCCATTCCGCAAGCAAGAGCGGGAATAGATTCGCGGTGCGCTCGATGAGGTGAATCGACGCGGCGAGTTGGGGCACGCTCGGGGGGTCGAATCCCTTCCGGTTCTGCTGGGTCGCCGTGAGCCAGTAGTTCCCTCGAACGACGTGCGGCAAGTACTCGGGGCGGCTTCGATTGAGGAGCGTCGTCTCTGTCTCCCAATAGAGCCAGCGAGTATCGAACGGGCGATAGGCGAAGGGAACGATGGCTGTCGCTTGGAAGCCTCGCTTCAACAACGTGTCCCTGGTTGGGATCGCGACGAAGTTCTCGGCGTCGGTCATCGCTCTTGGGGAAATGCGTTTCATCTCCTCGTGGCTGATGCCCGGATCGAAGTACCTCGTCATCCGCTCGACAAGGACCGCCCGATCAACATCCACGACCACCTCGTCCCTGCTCGTCTTCACCCCGACGAAGCACGAAATGAAGAGGTCGGCCAGGAGCGGCCAGCGTGCATATTCCCCACCGAGTGTCATCGGCCTGAACGGCAGCCCCAGCGACGGCTCCGGCACCACCTCACAGTACAGGCGCGGTCCGAAGCCCTCCAGGCTCCGCAACAGATCCCCTCGCTTGTCCTTCCCCCACAGGTCGCGGAACAGCACCCGCGCAGGCCCGCGATGCCCCTCCTTCCGCACCAGCAGCGATATGGCCGTCCCCACCTGAATCCCCTCACGGTTCTGCTCCGTCGAGAAGATGCTCGGGTCCGGCTGGCCGTCCGGTGTCTTTTTCCCCGACTTCCGCTTATCCCCATTGAGCGAGTCGATCCACACTTGGTCGAACTCATCGAGGAAACGCCGCCGCATCACCGGGCACGAGCGGCTGTCCAGCCACGAATAGTTGGAGATGAAGCAGACGACGCCACGCCCTGGTGGCCGCTCGACGATGCAGCGCTCGGCCATCCGGAAGAACCGCACATACAGGTCGTTCAGACCCTGTCCCTGCGGCGCCAGCCCGTCCACCGGCTTCCGGTAGTCGTCCGAAAGCCCTCGCTCCTCATCGACACCCATCCCCGCATAGCCGTTGTACGGCGGATTGCCCAACACCACGAGGATCGGCTTCTGCTGCTTGATGTCATTCGACCTGTCGCGCTCCTCGTTCAACTCAGGGAACAGGTAGCCGTCGCGCGGCGTCGTGTCCGGCACCCAGCCGGTAAGGGCGTTGGTCAGGTAGATCGCCGCACGGTCCTTGTTCTTGACAAGGAGTGGCGCGCCCTCTGATTGAAGGAACAACCCGATCTGAAGGTGAGCGACGACGAAGGGGGCGGGGAGCAGCTCAAACCCGAATAGGCGGCGGGTGACCGCGTCCTTGAGCTTACTCGCAAGCAGTGCGTCCTCGCCCTTCTCCTTCAGGGTGGCCGACACGACACGCAGCACCTCGACGAGGAACGCCCCCGTCCCGCAGCAGGGGTCGAGGGCGTACACGTTCGGATCTGCAAGCCCGTCCTCGATGCCCAACTCTTCACGCAGAGCCGCATCGACCCGCGCGACCATGTAGCGGACCACCTCCGGCGGCGTATACCACACCCCCAGCTCTTTCCTCAGCTCGGGGTCGAACTCCGCGAGGAACGGCTCGTAGAAGTACTGCACCGCCGCCGCATCCGTGAACCGCTCGAAGAAGGCCGCCCGGTCCACCCGGTTCAGCACGGCCCCCGTCCAGTCCAGAACCTCCGCCAACCGCCACTCGTCCAACTGCTGCCGGTCGGCGGACTCGCGGAACAGCTTCCGCAGGATGGGGATACTCAGGAAATTCGGCGTCTTCTCCCAGTCGAACGCCTCGCCGGCCTTGGCGCCCTTCCGGTGCCACAGCACCCAGGCCGAGAAGATGCCGTAGAAGAGTGTCTGCACCAGCGTGGACCGGAAGAACCGCTCGCCGTGCTGGGGATCAGTCGGCGTGCCCTGGAACTTGATGCCCAGCGCCTGTTCCAGGGCCTTACGGGTCGAGGCAATGGCCGGCAGCGGCAGCGTCCCGAGCCGGGCCTTCGCATCGCGGGCGTAGCTGGCGAGGAACCACGCCAAATCCTCCGGAGCGCTCAGCGGAGCGGCGTGCAGCATCACCCGCTTCAGATACTCGATGAATCGCTCACCGTGCGCCGTCGCCGTCTCGGCGGCCCGCCCCGCCGCCTCCCAGAACGCCTTCTCGTTGGCGGCGAGACGATACGCCTCCAGAATGACCGGCTTACCCCCATCGTCCTGGCCGACGAGGACGAAGTCCCGATAGTTGGTGACGAGGACCTGCCGGTATTTGTTCCAGTACTGAGTCACCTGGTCAGATCCTGCCGTGACCCAGGCGTCATCCTTCACGCCCTTGCACTCGATGGCACCGCGGCTCGGCGGCTGGCCCGACCTGGGCTCCTCGGTGCCCTTCTGGAACTGGTCCGGCGTGAACAGCCCGCCATCGGGTAACCCCGCGCCTTGGTTCTTCAGATTGATGATGCAGCGGACGGTCGGCTTGAGTTCCCGCCCGACGACGTTGAGTAACGTCGAAAGGGCAGGGTAGTACGATGTCTCCTTGACAGCAGCCCCCGTCGAGCGGATGTCGCGCAGCTCGCGGAGGTAGCTTTCGAGCGGATTCATGGGCGCGGCACTCGGCGATGGGGCAAATGAGGCAAAAGGCCTACAGCTTGTGGCCTCATTCTGAGATCAAGACTGGCTAATGTCAAGGTAAGCAGGGGCCGGCCAAACCGCGTTCAGACACCGAGGAGGAGCCAGGACACCTCGCAACAGAGGCCTGTCACGGCGTCGCCACGCTGCCCCCCTACTCCCCGCCCACCCCCGCCCCCCGCCATACTCGCTCCTGCGCCCCAAGGAGCCACCCCCATGCTCGTCACCCTCACCCGCGACTACGCCAACCGCAAGGCCGGCGACGCCCTCGACCTCCCTCCCGCCGACGCCCACTTCCTCCTCACCGAGAAGGTCGCCGCCCTCGCCCCCGACCCCACACCCGCCTCCCCCGCCCCATCAGGGGGTCTGGGGGACGTCTCGCCCCCCAGCTCGAAGGGAGGCCCCACCTTCGCCGACTTCCTCCTCGCCGTCCAGGCCCACGACCTCAAGTCCCTCGATCGCATGGGCAGCGCCTTCATCGACCCCGAGACCAGCACCAAATCCGCCCTCACCCTCCCCACCGGCGGCACCGGCGGCTACCTCGTCCCCACCCACCTCGCCCCCCGCCTCGTCCAGCTCGCCGCCGAGCTGTCCATCGTCCGACCCCGAGCCACCATCGTCCCCATGCCCACCCAGGAGGCCGACGTCCCCGCCATCGACCCCTCCCTCCCCGCCACGGCTGGCCAGTCCCCCTTCCTCTCCGCCGTCACCGCACGCTGGGTCGAGGACGGCACCCCCCTCACCTCCACCTCGCCCACCCTCAAGCAGCTCAAGCTCATCGCCGCCTCCCTCTCCGGCTACTGCCCCTTCTCCAATGCCCTCCTCGCCGACATGGGCAGGGGCCTCGACGCCCTCCTCACCGTCCTCTTCGCCCGCGCCCTCGCCTGGCACGAGGATTACGCCTTCCTCCGCGGCACAGGCGTCGGCCAGCCCCTCGGCGTCTTCAATGTGGCCCCGGCCTCATCAGCGTCACTCCGCCCGGTACCAAAGCCGCGCCAGCCCCGTCCGCGACGCCGTCAGCAGCGCCACCCCGTCGGAGCGGAACGCCACGAAGCACGACCCGCCACGGTGCGGCGCCAGCGCCGCCCGCTCCTGCCGGCTCGCCACATCCCACAGCTTCACCGCCGACGCCGACCCTGCCGCCGCCAGCGTCTTCCCATCCGCGCTGAAGGCGACGTGGGCCACGTCGTTCATCCCCACATCCAAAATCGACGCCTCACCCGTCTTCAGCGACACCAGCCGCACCACGCCCTCCTCGCCGCCCGCCACGGCCGCCAGATCGCCGGTGAACGCCAGGCACGCCATCCCGGCGGGGACATCGGCACGCCCCGCGTCCTCGCCCTCCAGCGTCCACGCCCGCAGCTCCGCGCCGACGGCCGCCAGCAGCCCGCCGCCGAATGCCAGCGCCATGAACTTGCCGGGCCGCTTCCACAGCTCGCGTCCCGACTCCAGGTCCCACAGGCGCACACCGTCGTCGGCCGCCGTGGCCAGACGCTTGCCGTCCGCCGACACCGCCAGCGCCGAACACACGCCCGCGTGGCCGGACAGCACCCACACGTCCTTGCCCTTGCCCAGGTCCCAGACGAACACCTCCGCCGGCTCGTCCGCCGCCCCCCCCGCCGTCACCGCCAGCCGGCCGCCGGGCACCAGCGCCACCAGGCGTATCGAACGCTGCCCGCCACGCAGAGGCGGCCCCACGGCCCCCGTGGCCACGTCGATCACCGTCACCTCATCCGGGCCGAGCCGTGCCGGCGTCGTCACCCACGCCAGCGACTTGCCGTCCGGCGTCATCGACACCGTCCCCGCAGCCCCCGTGTGGCCCGCCAACGCCCGCATCCGCACCGGGCCGGGGTGGTCCCACCACTTCACCGTCCGGTCCGCCCCTGTTGTCAGCATCGCCTTGCCGCCAGGAGCGAACAGCACCGCGGACGCCCCGCGGTGTGCCCGCATCGGCTCCTGGCCCTTGCGCTGCGCCAGATCCCAGATCTGCACGTCGGCCGGCATCTCGTCATCGCCGTGGCCCTCCCCCGTCAGGACGAGCTGCAGCCCGTCCGGCGTGAACGTCACGGAGGTGACCGGGCCGACGGCCCCCATCGCCGCGTCCACCTCGACGCCGCGGGCCACGTCCCACACCCGGGCCGTCCCGTCGATGGAGCCGGAGACGACCTGCCTGCCGCCCGGCCCGAACGCCACGCACCGCACCGGCGCCGAGTGCCCGCGCATCTCTGCGGCCAGACGCCCCGTCAACACGTCCCAGACGAGGATCGACTCGTCCAGGGCCGCGCAGGCGACGCGCGCCCCGTCCGGCGACACGGCCACGCGGCACGCCGGGTCGGTGTCGCCCCGCAGCGAGCGCCGCACCCGCAGCGTCCGCGTGTCCCACAGCACCACGGCGGCGTTGGCCTTGCCGGCGTTGACGGCCAGCCAGCGCCCCTCCGGACCGAACGCAAGCCCCGCCGCCGGCCCGCTCCCCGTCGCGAACGACCCGCGTGCCTCGCCGCCCGGCAGCGCCCACAGGCTCACGCGCCCGTCCGCCGTCGCCGCCGCAGCCAGCCCGTCCGCCGCCGCCAGCGCGGTGACCGCCCCGCCCGGAACACGCCACCCGGCGACCCGCGCCCCCGCCGGCGACCACACCGTCAGCAGCCCGTCCGCCCCGCCCGCGACGGCGTGCGCCCCGTCCGGCGTCAGCGCCAGCCCCGCCGATGGCCGCGTCAGCATGGCAACATGGCGGTACGGCCGGCACAGCCGATGCAGCACGCCCCAGGAGAAGCAGCGCAGGCCCGGCGGGCACAGCTCCTCGCTCTCCAGCATGCGCAGGCCCTGGGCCGGCCCCGTGTTCACCATCGCCCCGATCCGCAGGAGCTGGGCCGTGTACAGGAGCTGCCGCGACTGCTGCAGCCGCTCCTCCAACTGGCCGGCCAGCTTCAGCGCCGCGTCGGCCTGCCGGCGCTGCACGCCGGCGACGACGTAGCCACCCGCGAGCAGCGCCACGGCGGCGGCGGCGCTGAACAGCGCCAGGGCCGCCGCGACGGGCCGCCGCTTCGCCCACTTCCACGCCCACTCGGCCCAGCCGACGGGCCGCGCCTTGATCGGCTCGCCCGCGAGGAAGCGGCGTAGGTCTTCGGCGAGGTCGCGTGCGCCGGCGTAGCGACGGGCGGGGTCCTTGTGCAGGCACTTCAAGCAGATCACTTCGAGGTCGCGCGGGCAAGACGCCTGGAGCTGAGACGGCGGCACGGGGTCGAGCCGCCGCACCTGATCCAGGGTGTCGAGGAGGTTCTGCCCGAGGAACGGCGGCCGCCCCGTGAGCATCTCGTACAGCACCGCCCCCAGCGCGTAGATGTCCGCCGCCGGCCCGACCTGCCCGGCGCTGACCGCCTGCTCGGGCGCCATGTACGACGGCGTGCCCAGGACATCATTCGTCTTCGTCAGATGGGCCGACTGTTCGACGAGCTTGGCCAGCCCGAAGTCGCCGATGCGCGGCTGGCACTGCGCCAGCGGCGCGTCCGGCCCGCCGGAGAGGAGGATGTTCGACGGCTTGAGGTCGCGATGAATGACGCCGCGCCCGTGCGCGTAGGCCATCGCCCAGGCCACCTGCTCGATGAAATGGGCCGCGTCGCGCGGCGGCTGCGGCTTGCCGGACAGCTTCTCGGCGAGGTTACCGCCCTCGACGTACTCCAGCACCAGGGCGACGCGCCCGCCGAGGTCCTTCACCTCGTGGACGGTGACGATGTGCGGGTGCGACAGTCGTGTGGCGGCTTCCACCTCGTTCCTGGCCCGGCCCGCCGGCATCTCGCCGGACAGCACCTTGACCGCCACCGGACGCTTGGCCCCGCGCTGCCAGCCGCGGTACACCACGCCCATCGCCCCGCGCCCCAGCTCGTCGAGCAGATCGACCCCCTCCAGCTTGGGCAGATCCTCCATCCCCTCCGGGCTGAGTGTCGCCGGCAGCGTGGACGCCGGCGTCTGCTGCCCCTCGACGGTGAGGGCCTCGTCCACCTCGAACTGTAGACGCAGCGCGTCCGCCAGCTCGGGGAATCGCCCCGCGTAGTCGGCCAATCGGGGCTTCTGGCCGGCGCCCTCGCGGAGGACGACCTCCTGGTAGATGAGATCGAGGATGGCGTCGGGGTCACCGGCGAGGTGGGGGTGGCGGGCGAGGAGCTGTTCGATGGTGGGTGGGTCGCCACGCTCCCAGCCGAGCCGGAGGGCGAGCAGCACCTCCGTCAGGGGGGGGGGGAGTGGGCCGAAGGCCTCCCCCCCTGATGACTGGGAGTGTGGGCCGGAGGCCTCCCCCTCCGACGGGGGGAGAGCGGGGTCATTCATCGTCGCCCTCCTCCAGCCCGAATTCCTGCGAGAGCCGGGCCAGGGCGCGGTGCAGTTTCTGCCGCAGGGCGGCGGCGTTGCCGCCGAGAAGGGCCGCGATGGCGTTCCAGTCGTGCCCCTGGTTCCGCAGCTCGACGAGCTTCATCTCCTCCGGCGTCAGCCGCTTGTGGACCTCGGCGAGCATCTCGCGGGCCTCGGCCTGCTGCACGGGGGACGGCGCCGCCGTCGGCACGTCGTGGTCGGCGATGTCGTCGGTGACGAGGCGGTTGTCGCGCCGCGTGGCGTGCTCGTGCCGCGCCGAGTTGAGCAGCTTGTTGCGCGCCATCGTCGTCAGAAGGCGCAGCAATTGCTCAGGGGTGTCGAGGTCGTACTGCCCGGAGGCGGCGCGGACGAAGAACGACGCCATCACCGACTGGCACACGTCCATCGAATCCAGGGTGCGGCGCAGACGCGGGTCGGTGAGGCGGAAGCGGACGGCGCGGCGGATGGCCGGCTCGTACCGCTGCACGAGGAGGTTGGCGGCCGCCTGGTCACCACGGCGGACGCGGAGGATGAGGTCGGCGAACGGCACGTCGTCGGACATGGCCGGGGGGCCTCGCGGGGACGGGTGCCGTCTATTGTAGCGCGAGGCGTGGCCTGTTGTCGATGGGAGAGGTTCAGGCGAGGCGGGCCCGACCGGGGGTCTGGGGGCGTCTCGCCCCCAGCTTGAAGCGCGGGTCTGGGGGCGTCTCGCCCCCAGCTTGAAGCGCGGGTCTGGGGGCGTCTCGCCCCCCGCTCGCAGCGAGGGGTCTGGGGGCGTCTCGCCCAATGGCACTTGAGTTCGGGGCGAGCGGCACGGCGTCAGCGTGCCGGGTCTGCACACACAACACGATTATGCGGTGCTGCTCGCCTCATGCTGGAGAACTCCAGTGCCACTGGGCGTCTCGCCCCCAGCTCGCAGCGGCCCGAGTGGCCCCCCGGAGCCCGTCGCTCGATCACTGCTTGACCGTCTGGGCCGGCACCATCACCACCGGCTGCATGGGCGCCATGGACGCCGCCGGGGCGGCGGCCTGCGTCGTCGCCGCGGCGGGAGCGACCCCATTCGGCTCGACGGCCGCGGCGGTCACCTGCCCGAGCGGCACGTCGGCGTTCTGCGCCTCCAAACCGATGCGTCCGACGAGCAGGCCGATCACGCCCACCGCGACGCCCGACCAGAACAGGCCGGCGCAGACGTACCACTGCCAGGCGCTGACCCTCTCTGCCGCCTCGTTGCGCAAGAAGTACCACCACACGGTGGCCCAGATCGCGGCCAGGGTGCCGACGGTGATGTATCCGATGGCCAGGCCGGTGCTGGGGGAGGGCTGCCGCAGGGTGTTGTTGTTGGTGGTGTCCATGTGTCACTCCGGGAAGGTGGACGGATGGCCCGTCATTGGGCCGTTCGTTGGTGTCTTGGCGGAGCAATTCCGATGCCACGGGGGCGAGAGAAACCGGGGTTGAGGCGGGCCGTTGCCCCGCCCGCTATGATGCCCCCGGAGGCCTCGACGCCTCTCCCGGGCAACACACCCGCGAGGCCCGCTCAAGGAGTGACCGTTATGACGCGAATGGCCCTGTTCGTCCTGCTCGCCGCCATCGCCCCCGGCGTGGCCGACGCCCGCGACAAGGGGAAGGACGACGACCAGATCGACCGCCTCGCCCGCCGCCTGGAGCGCGACGCCCGCGAGCTGCGTGAGGAGGTGCTCGCCCACTTCGGCAAGCACCGCTTCCACGGCGACCTCGTCAAGCACGCCAGGGAGATCGAACGCCTCGCCTCCACCATCCACAAGCTCGCCGAGCGTGACGCCCGGCCCCGCTTTATCCGGGCGGTGTTGGAGAAGATCGACGAGGAGGTCCGCCACCTCGACCGGCACATCCGCGAGATGGCCGCCGACAAGGCGATCAACCGCAAGGCCTACGACCACCTCCGCGACGAGCTGACCGACATCGGGCGAACGCTGTATCGCATCCGCCGCGAGCTGTGAGCCCGGCGCCAGCAGGGGTGCCTCGATGCTCCGACTCCTCCTGCCCGCGCTACTCGCCCTCTCGGCGGGTGCGCTTTCCGCGGCGGCCCCGCCCGTGGCACGCCGCGACCTGTACGGCGACCCGCTGCCGGCCGGGGCCATCGCCCGGCTCGGCAGCGTGCGTTACCGCCACCTCTGGGCGACGGACGGCGGCCTCGCCATCAGCCGCGACGGCTCGCTCCTCGCCAGTTACGGGGACGACATCCGCATCTGGGAGCGGGCGACCGGCAGGCCCCTCGTCGCCCTGCCGCCCCCGGTAGATCTCACCCACTCCATCGCCTTCACGCCCGACGGCAAGGGCCTGGTGACCGGCCACGGCTCCGAAGCCGACGAGGTCTGGATCTGGGACTGGCGGGCCGGCACGCGGCGGGCGCTCTGGGGCGACGGCCGTTCGCGTGGCACCCCAAGACACCTCGCCTTCAGTAAGGACGGGAAGTCCCTGGCCGTCCTGTGCCAGTCGCCCCGCGGTGATGATCCCGCCGTCCTCTCGGTCCACGACTTCCCCTCCGGCGAACGGCGGTCGGAGACCGAGCTGGACATCCGCCCCGACCCCGCCGGCCTGGCGTTCGACCCGCTCGGACGTCTCGCCCTCGCCGCCGAGGGCGTCCACCTGATCGACCCGCGTCTGCGCCGCGAGGTCGGCAGGCTCGGGCCGAAGGGCGGCATCTCCTCTTTCGCCCTCTCCCCCGACGGTAAGACCGCCGCCGTCCTCGTGCGCCGGGCCGGCCCGGACCCGAAGGAGGAGGGGTACGTCGAGCTGGTCAGCCTCACGACGGGGCGCGTCACCAGGACCGCCGTCGGCGGCCCGGCCCGCTCGCGGCTCGCCTTCTCCGCGGACGGCAAGGAGCTTTACTTCGCCTCACGCGAGAGCAGCGTCGTCGTGCTCGGCCCGGCCGACGGCAAGGTGAAGTGTACCGCCGTCCCCTCCGACGGCGTGTGGCGGCCCTGGATGACGTTCAGCGAAGACGGCCGATTCCTCGCCTGGACGAGCGGGCAGGTCATCAGCACCTGGGACCTGCGCGAGGGCAAGCAGGCGCCGACGCCGGAGGACCACCGCGTCAAGACCGGCTTCCTGGTCTTCGCGCTCGGGCTGGGGTGCATCGACATCGCCGTCTCGCCCGACGGCGAGCGCGTCGCCAGCCGGTCCTCCTCCGAGGTGCGCGTCTGGGAGCTGGCCACCGGCAGGATGCTCCGGTGCATCCGCGGCGAGGGCCTCCTCCGCGGCGTCGGCTGGTCGCCCGACGGCAGGCAGGTGGGCGTCGGCTCGCCCGGCAGGTTCACCTGGTACGACGCGCGGACGGGGGCGAAGACGCGCGGCATCCCGCTGCCGGCGAAACAGCCCGTCGCCGAGGTGAGGGCCACGGCCGACGGCAAGCGGGTGATCCTGCACGAGGGCCGCGGCCGCATCGACTACCCCGCGCTCATCATCCTCAACGCGGCGGACGGGAAGGAGCTGGCGCGATTCCGCAACACCGACGGGGAGTACTTCCTCGGCACGTCGGAGTACGCGAGTCTCCTCCTCTCGCGGCACCACTCCAAGGGCGCGGCCGCCCTGCGTGTGCGGACGCTGACGGGGCGTGGGCACCTCTTCGAGACCCCGCCGGGCGGGGGCGGCGCCGAGGCGCGGCTGTTCAACGGCGGGCGCGTCCTGGCGGCGTGGCCGTCCGATGGCGTGAAGGCGTGGGACGTTCGCCGGGGATGGCGCCTCGGCCCCGCCGTGCCGCGGAGGGCCGTCGGATTTCACGCGCGTGTCCTCGCCGCATCGCCGGACGGGCGGACGCTCGCCGTGGTGCGGCCGAACGTCACCGACCCGGCCTGGGGCAAATCCACACGCCAGGTGACGGCGTCGTGTCGCGTCCACCTCGTCGAGACGGCGTCGGGCCGGGTGCGGGCGACGCTCCCGCTGCTGCCCCGCGTCATCGACGCCTTCTTCACCCGCGACGGCCGGCGGCTGGTGACCGCGGGCGAGGACGCGACGGCCCTCGTCTGGGATCTGGATGAGCTGGCACCCCCCGCGCGCCTCGTCGATGCCTGGGGTGGGCTCGCTGACCCGGACGCTGGCAAGGCGTTCGCCGCCATCCGGGCGTTGGGGCGAGCGCGCGGGGCCGCCTCCCTCCTCCGCGAACGCCTCACGCCCGAAAGGGTGGACGCGGACCGGGTGAGGGCGTGGCTCGATGACCTGGATGCGGAATCCTTCGACGCCCGGATCGAGGCCGAGCGGCGGCTTCGCGCCCTCGGCAGCGCCGTCGAGGGCGACATCATCCGCGCGCTGAAGAAGGACCCACCCCTGGAGCCGCGGGGCCGGCTACAGCGTCTGCTGCAGCAGGCGGAGGCGGATCTGGAGGCCCTGCGCCAGGGCCGGGCCGTCGAGGCGTTGGAGCGGATGAAGACATCCGAGGCGGCCCGCCTCCTGCGGGAGCTGGCGGCCGGATACGCCGGCGCCCGCCAGACGCGCGAGGCGAAGGAAGCATTCGCCCGGATCGCAGGCGGGCGCGCGAGGGCGTGCCCCTTGCACAAGAGCCGCCGTGGGGCGACAATCACCCATGCCCATGAGCGGACCCGCCGATGGCCGTCGCGCGCTGCCAGCACTGTGACATCCTCCTCACCGAAGACGAGGCCGCCGGCCCGGCCTGCCCCGCCTGCGCCTCCCCCTTCGCCGTCAAGGAGGCCGCGCCGCCGCCCCCTCCCCCGCCGGAGCCGGCCCGCCCCTGGGGCCTGATCGTGGCCGTCGCCGCACTCTCCGCCGCGGCACTCTCCCTCTGCGCCACGCGCGGCACCACACCGCCCGAGCGGACGCCCGAATACCTTGCGCTCCTGGGGCAGAAGGAGGCCGTAGACTCTGAGCTCGCCGCCATCGACGCGAGGTTGAAAAAGGCCGCCGCCGATGCCCTCGCCGCCGCGGCACGCGAGAAGGCGCTCGCCGGCAAGCTCTCCGCCGAGTCGTCGAAGCGCGGCGGGATGGAGGGAAAACTCAACGAGGCGCTGGCGAAGATCACGGCCCTGGAGAAGGCGGTGGCAGAGGAGAGGGAACGCGCCGACACCATCAAACTCGACCAGCCAGGCGGCAGCCACCGCCTCGAAAGTGTGAAGGACGGCGAGGTCGTACGCTTCTCCGGCAGGATCGCCACGCTGCGCGTCGGGTCGCTCGGCGGGGGCGCGGTGCTCGACACGTCGCGCCTCGACGCACGCGAGATCTACATCGAGCGTGGCATCAAGGGCAAATCGAAGGCCGTCCTCAAGGCCGCCGCCACGGTCTCCGTCAACGGCATAGCCGAGGGCTCGGCCGTCGAGATCGACGCCCCCGCCGGGCGCGTCTTCATCAACGCCATCACCGGCGACTCGCGTCTGAAGGCCCGCACCAAGGAATTGTTCCTCGTCGGGCAGGTCCACGGCACGAAGACCGAGGTCGACGCCACGCTCACCGCCGGAGGCTCACTCCGCTTCACCTACCTGCACAGCGGCGGGAAGCTGACGTGGCGGAAGGAGAAGCCGGACGACCCGGAGCCGAGCCTCTCGCCGGGACGCGTCGAATCGGGGGCCACGTTCGAGAAGGTGAAATAAGGCGGGCGCGCGAGGGCGTGCCCCTTGCACAAGAGCCGCCGTGGGGCGACAATCACCCATGCCCATGAGCGGACCCGCCGATGGCCGTCGCGCGCTGCCAGCACTGTGACATCCTCCTCACCGAAGACGAGGCCGCCGGCCCGGCCTGCCCCGCCTGCGCCTCCCCCTTCGCCGTCAAGGAGGCCGCGCCGCCGCCCCCTCCCCCGCCGGAGCCGGCCCGCCCCTGGGGCCTGATCGTGGCCGTCGCCGCACTCTCCGCCGCCACCCTCTCGCTCTGGGCCACGCGCCCCGACGTGGTCAGGGCGGAGCAGACGCCGGAGTACGCCGCGCTCCTGGAACAGAAGGAATCGGCAGACTCCGCACTCGCCGCCGCGGCCGCCAGGGAGAAGCGGGCCGCCGTGGCCGCCAAGGGCTCCGAGACGCGAGAGAAGGCGCTCGCCGGTAAGGTCGCCGCCGAGGGCAAGAAGCGTAACGAGGCCGAGGCCAAACTCGCCGAGGCGCTCACGAGGATATCGGCCCTGGAGAAGGTATTCGCCGAGGTGAAAGAGCGAGCCGACACCGTCAGGCTCGATCAGCCGGGGGGGCACCACCGCATCGACAGCCTGAAGGACGGCCAGGTCGTGAAGCTCGCGGGACGCATCGGCACCCTCCACATCGGGTCGATCAGCGGCGGCTCGACGCTCGACGCGTCGCGCCTGGAGGCCCGCGAGGTCCACATCGAGCGGACCGTGAGCGACAAATCGCGGGCCATCCTCCGCGCCACCGTGAACGCCTCCATCCACGCCGGGATCGACGGCGGCTCCTCGGTCGATCTGGAGGCCCCCACGGGCCGGGTGAACATCAACGCCCTGAGCGGCGGATCCCGCGCCCGCCTCCGCGGCAAGGAGGTGGCCATCCACGGGGTCGTGAGCGGGCCGGGGACGGCCGTCGAGGCCATCCTCACCGCCAACGGCTCGTTGCGTTTCAACGCGGCGGCGGACAAGGCCCGGCTGGTGTGGAGGAAAGACAAGGCGTCGGACCCCAGGCCGCGCGTCTCCCCCGGGCGCGTCGAGCCGGGCGCCGCGTTCGAGAACGCGGAATGAATCGTCCTTGATCGGCACCCATCCCCGGAGACCCCTCATGCACCCCATCCACTCCCGCCGTCGATTCGTCGCCGGCCTCGCCCTCGGGGCGGCCTGGTTCACCGTGCCCGGCGCGTTCGCCGAGGACCTGACCCGCACCCCCGACCAGACCGAGGGGCCGTTCTACCCCGACAAGCTGCCCCTCGACACCGACAACGACCTGCTCATCATCAACGACAAGATCACCCCCGCCGTCGGCGAGGTCAGTCACGTCAGCGGACGCATCCTCGACGCCAGGGGCAACCCCGTCCGTAACGCCGTCGTCGAGATCTGGCAGTGCGACAGCAACGGCGCCTACCTGCACAGCGGCAGCGCCAACCGCAAGAAGGCCGACAACAACTTCCAGGGCTTCGGCCGCTTCCTCACCGGCGGGACCGGCGAGTACTACTTCCGCACCATCAAGCCGGTGCCGTACCCCGGCCGCACGCCGCACATCCACTTCAAGGTGATGCTCGGCAGGAAGAAACTCCTGGCGACGCAGATGTACGTCAAGGGCCACCCGATGAACGCGAAGGACGCCATCTTCCTCAGCGCCAAGGGCAAGGAGCGCGACGCCCTGGTGGCCGACTTCGTGCCGGTCAAGGGGTCGAAGGCGAAGGAGCTGCAGGCGAAGTGGGACGTGGTGTTGGGCCTCACGCCGGCGTCCTGAGGCGGGGCACTACCCCACCCCCTAGCCCCCTCCCCGAAGCGGAGAGGGGGGATCGTCAGATCATCGCCTACACGGCGGGGAGGTGCACGCCCCCCTGTTCGGCGAGGCTCTTCAAGGGACGCTGCCACCTCGCCTCCGCCACTCTTCTCACTCTTGCGATCCCCCCTCTCCGCTTCGGAGAGGGGGTTAGGGGGTGAGGTAACCGCCCCCGGCACGCGTCACTCCTTCGCCCCCTTGATGAGCGGGATGTCGCACTCGTGGCCCTCGGTGCCGAAATCCTTCGCGACCTTCAGGATGGAGTCCTTGCGCGGCACGGTGTAGAAGGTGCGGACCTCCTTCTGATCGCCGCGCTTGATCCACTCCTTGGGGCGGTCCTCCATTAGCTCGTTGAGGTGGGCGCGGATGCCGCTGAGCGTCTTCAGGCTCTCCTCGTCGAGGAGCTTCTCGTCGCGCAGGTTGGCGGTCTTGATCACCTGGAGGGTGTACTTGAGCGGGTCGCCCTCCTTGCTGATCCCCTTGCCGTCCTTCTCCTTGGGCCCCTTGCTCCCCGTCTGCTTGATGGACGCCAGCAGCTTGCCCGAGAGGGTGCGGCTGGTGTTGTCCAGCGCCCCGTTGCCGTTGATGAAGCCGATGGGCACCTTGTTGTACTTGCCGGCCTCGACCAGCCAGCGCTCGTTGCCGGCCGTCAGCCCGGCGAGGCTCGGGCTGAGGCTCAGCCAGACGGCGGCGGCCACGTCGCGCACCTCCGGCTCGGCGCCGGTGGGCTGGCCCTTGAGGAGGTCCCCGCGCACCAGCTTGCCGGTCTTGTCCTTGCGCCGCCGCGATTCGTTGTACAGCCACGCCGACCCGACGGTGGCGCCCTCGCCGGCGCCGATGAGGATGATGTTGCCGCAGTTCACCTCCTTGGCGTCGTTGCGCTGCTCGAGGTAGGCGCGGGCGGCCGCCAGGTCGTTGGCCAGGTACGGGTAGTACGACGGGCTGAACTGCGTGTAGCTGATCCTGTCACCCTTCTTCGCCGTCTTCTTCAGGAAGCCCGCTCCAGGCACGTGCTGCTTCTTGTTCCAGAACACGGCCGGCATGACCTCCGTGCTGTCGCCGTGGCCGCGGAAGTCGAAGCTGAGGACGGCGTAGCCGTCCTTCTGGAGCATCTGGGCGAGGTCCTGCCAGCCGTTGCCCTTGCTGTTGCCGCCGTCCTTCATCGTGAAGCGGTGCAGGAGGACGACGACCGCCTTGCGGTCCTTCCCCATCGGGGCGTAGAAGCGGCCCACCAGCTTGACGCCGTCCGCCGTCGGGAACTTGGCCACGTCCCAGGTGTCCTTCTCGTCGGCCGCCGGGGCCGGGAGGGTGTGGGCCAGGACGGCCAGCGTCAGGCACAGCGCCAGGGTCGCTCGAACGAACGGCATGAGAGGCATCGATCGCTCCTCGTCGGGGGTGTGGCACCAGCCTTCCCGCTTCATCCTAAACCCCGGCCCCGCCGGGGTCAAGAACGCGCCGGCCCGCGGGTGTATGGACGCCCACCCCTGGAAGGGGTGGGCTACGAACCAAAGCCCCCTCGAAGGGGGCTGAACAGCCGGTCAACGCTCGCCTTCAGGCCCCTTCAGGGGCCTTGGCCTTGTAGCCCATCCCCTTCAGGGGCGTCCGTCCGCGCTTCGGGTGGCATTGACACGGCGCGGCGCCGTTCTTACACTCCGCTCTCCGTTGGTCGGGGCACGCACAGCCCGCCCACCGCCCGGAACCACCATGATCCACAACCGAGGAGGTCGGACAGCCACGGATGATTCGCTTCCGCACACCAGGACGACGACGACTTGAGGGGAGTGAAGGGCCGCACCTTCATCGGGCCGGCACGGGCCGGCCCCGGACGAGAAAGGACCTACCCATGTATCGTTCCCTCACCGCTTGCCTTGTCGCCCTCGGCATGGTCGCCCTCGGCACCGGCGGAGCGCACGCCGCCCTGATCCCCGCCAACAAGCTCCAGTGGACCTACAACTGGACCCCGACCATGTCGCCCGCCGCCGTCTTCGCCGTCGGCGACAAGACCGGCAGCGTCAGCTTCACCAACGACGCCGACAAGACCGCCACCGCCCCCCTGGGCAAGACCAACGTCGTCGCCACCAACCTCAAGGTCAACACCCCCACCAATGACACCATCTACGACC
The DNA here is from genome assembly GCA_964630925.1 of uncultured Alcaligenaceae bacterium. Taxonomy (GTDB): domain Bacteria; phylum Planctomycetota; class Planctomycetia; order Gemmatales; family Gemmataceae; genus RGDT01. Next base: position 42,807 of record CAZVZK010000021.1, on the reverse strand, counting down.
TCGGCGCCACCGGCAACTACGGCCTGAGCCTCAAGATCTCCATCGCCAACCCGGTCCCCGCCCAGCCGCCCCTCACCGGCACACTGAGCTTCGCCGGCAAGCTGACCGGGCAGTTCGCCTACGAGACCGCCCTCGTGGACAACGTGTTCACCGACGCCGGCCCCAAGTCGATCACCATCGGCGACTACATCTTCACCGTCACGATGAAGTCGTACGTCGCCCCCGGGCCGACCAACTCCGGCCTGTTCGGCAGCCTCGGCGCCACGGTCGAGGTGAGCGACAAGCCCATCCGCCAGGACACCCCCGAGCCCACCACGCTGGCCCTGTGCGGCCTCGCCGCCGCCTGCGGCGGGGGCTACTGGTGGCGGCGCAAGAAGCTGACGCCCGACGCCTGACCGACGTTGACCGAAGGGGCGGCCCACGACGGGCCGCCCCGCCCTGAGTGACGCACCACGGACGGCACACCAAGGATGTCCAGACCACCCCCTCCCGCCGACGCCCCGCCCCCCACGCACCCGGTCCGCGCCCTCTTCCCCGGCCCCGGCAGGAGCGCCGGGCCTCACCCCATGGATGGACACCGATGAGGAAGATCAACGGTAAGGCGTTCCTGTTCCTGCTCGTGGCCGTCGCCGCCCTCGCGGCCGGCGCCGCGATGCTCTACCTCTTCCAGCAGAAGCGCATCGGCGAGTCCCTCCGCTGGCAGGCCCGCCGCGCCGAGGAGAAGGGCGACACCGCGCAGGCCGCCAAGATGCTCCAGCGCTACCTGGAGTTCAACCCGCGCGACAACGTCGAGCGCGCCAACCTCGCCCGCCTTTGGGTCGGCGACGGCACCGCCGGCACGCCACGCCAACGCCTCCGCGCCATCGCCCTCATGGATCAGGTCCTCCGTTCCGACGAGGACCCCGCCCTCCGCCGCCTCCTGGTCAAGACCGCCATCGGCGTCCGCGAATTCGCCCAGGCCCGCGACTCCATCAAGAAGCTCCTGCCCGAGAGCGACATGATGACCGCCGTCGCCGCCGAGCGCGAGGCCCGCGCCAAGAAGCAGGCGTTGCCCGAGGCCATGCTCCGCCCCGACGCCGCCAGGGGCGAGCTGGAGTCGTTCTGGGGCATCCTCCTGGAGGAGGAGAAGAAGCCAGAGGACGCCGGCGCCTGCTACCGCCTGGCCATGCGCCACGCCCCGGAGATCCACGCCAGCTACGTCCGCCTCGCCACCCTCCTCCGCCGCCAGACGGAGACATCGGACACGGCGCGCAAGGCCCTCCAGGCCGAGGCCGACAACGCGATCAACTCATTGATCGAGAAGAACCAGGCGGCCCACGAGGCGTACCTCGCCCGCTGGCGTTACCGCCGCGAGTTCGACCTCATCAACCTCCGCGAGAACGCCGGCAAGGGCGCCCTCGCCCTGTCCGAGGCCGCCGACGACGTGGCCCAGGCCATCAAACGCAAGCCCGACAGCGTCGACGTCCTCCTCGCCGCCGCGGACCTCGAGCGCCTGCGGGGCCGGGCCGCCGTCGAGGACCCCGCACGCTCGGAGGACCAGCGCCTCGCCGCCCTCAAGATCCACCGCGAGAAGGCGTTCCAGCTCATCGCCCGCGGCCTCGACCTCGTCCGCGGCCGCAAGGCCCCCGGCGACGACAACGGCGAGTTCCAGCTACTGTGGCACAAGGGGAACATGCTCCTCGACGGCCTGGACATCGAGCCGGGCAAGGGCGACGCCCGCGCGCCCAACCTCGACAAGCAGCGCGCCGAGATCGAGTCCGTCACCGACTCCGTGCGCAAGGCCGGCATCGTGGGCGCGGCGGACTACATGAAGGCCCGCCTCGCCCTGCACGAGCGCCGCTGGGCCGAGGCCGCCGGCCTGTTCGAGCGCGCCCGCTCGGCCCTGGCCGCGCAACCCGACCTCGCCTGCCAGGCCGACCTCTACCTCGGCGCCTGCTACGAGCGTCTGGAAGAACCGACGCAGATGTTCAACGCCTACAAGCGCGCCGCCGACTGGGACTCGGCCTCCGTCCAGGCCCACATGGGCATGGCCGCCGCCCGTCTGCTCCAGGGCCAGCTCGCCGACGCCGCCCACCAGTACCAGGTGTTGGGCAAGCAGGGACGCATCCCGACCCGCGCCCTGCTCGACGTGGCCCGGCTGGAGATGCAGATGCAGGCGCTGAACGAGAAGCCCGACTGGGGCAACGCCGTGACCCTGCTCGATCAGGCCGCCACGCACAACCCGAACGCCACCGTCGAGATCGCCCTGCTGCGTGCCGAGCTGCTCGTCCGCCAGGGCAAGCCCTCCGAGGCCCGTGAGACTCTGGAGAAGGCCCGCGCCGGGCAGGCCGACGAGGCCGAGCTGTGGACCGCCCTCGCCGAGCTGTCCCTCCGCGACAAGAAGCCGGAGGAGGCCCGCAAGATTCTCGACGAGGCGCGGACAAAGGTAGGCGACCGCGTGCCGCTCCGCCTGGCGCTGAACCGCATGCCGGACAACAAGACCGATCACTCCGCGGCCCGTGACAGGTTCACCGAGGAGGAGCAGGCCCGCCTCCTGGGCGGCCTGGCCGACGCGGCCCTCCGCGCCAACAAGCCCGCCGAGGCCCGGCGTCTGTGGGGCGAGCTGGCGAAACTGCCACGTTACAGCGGCGACCTGCGCCTGCAGCTCCTCCTGTTCGACGCCGCCCTGAAGCAGAACGACGAGAAGGGCATGAAGGCGGCCCTCGACGCCGTCGCCGCCATCGAGCGGACGGGCGGGACGTACCAGCACTACGGGCAGGCGTTGGCCGCCATCTGGCGGACGAGGAACGCCAGGGCCGAGGAGGACCGCTCCAAGAACCTGGAGATGGCCACCCGCGAGCTGGACGCCGTCCAGCAGGCGAGGCCGTCGTGGGCGGCGCTGTTCCTGGCGCGTTCCGAGGTGGCCGAGCTGTCTGGCCGGCCCGAGGAGGCGATCACGAACCTGCAGGAGGCCGTCAAGAACGGCGAGAGCAGCCCGGCGGTCATCGGGCGGCTGGTGTCGCTGCTGACGAAGGCCGGGCGCAACGACGACGCCCAGGTGCAGCTGTCCCGGCTGAACGCGGCGATCCTTCGTGACGCCATCCTGGGCCGGCTGGCCGTGCAGGTCGCGATCAACCGCGGCGACGTGTCGCGGGCGCTGGAGCTGGCACGCGTCGCCATCCGTGGCGAGTCGCGCGAGCCGCGCGACCTCGTGTTCATGGCCCGCGTCCTCGCCAGCAACAAGCGTTTCGCGGAGGCCGAACAGAAGATCGACGAGGCGATCAAGGCGGCCCCGGCCGACCCCGAGGGCTGGCTGGGCCGCGTGCAGCTCCTCGTCGAGCTGAAGCGTCGGCCCGAGGCGCTGGCCGCCATCGCCGAGGCGGCGAAGGCCATCGACCCGGCCAGGAGGGCGCTCGCGCTGGCGCAGTGCCACGACGCGGTGTCGCAGCCGGCCGAGTCGCGCAAGCACTACGAGGCCGCCCTCGCCGCCGGAAAGAGCGACCCGGCCGTGTTGAAGACGGTGGCGGCGGCCCACCTGGCCGCCGGCCGCCCGACGGAGGCCGAGCCGCTCCTGCGCACGCTCGCCACCAAGGGGGCAACGCCCGCCGATCAGGAGTGGGCGCGGCGCGGCCTGGCCGTCGTCCTCGCCAACAGCACGGACTACAAACGCTTCACGGAGGCGCTGGAGCTGGTGGGCCTGGCGCTGGACACGGCGGGCCGGCTGCCGCCCTCCGACGAACGCAACAGGCCGACCGACCTCGTGCGGGCGCAGGCGCGGGTGCTGGCGTCGCAGGGTCAGCGGCAGTTCCGCACGCGGGCCATCGCCCTGTTCGAGTCGCTCGAACGGAAGAACGCCCTCGCCCCGGACGACCGCTTCATCCTGGCCGTCCTGTACGACGCCCAGGGGCAGACCTCGCGCTCGCAGGACAAGCTGCGCGACCTGGCTCAGGGCCAACTGCGGACGCCGCGCTACCTCGCTCAGTACGCGATGAGCCTGATCGGCAAGGGCCGCACGCCGGCCGGCCTCGCCGAGGCCGAGCGCATCGTCGGGATGCTCGAGGATCTGGAGAAGCAGCGCGAGGTGGGGCCGAACGGCTTCGCCAGCGTCGATCTCCGCTGCCGCATCTCCGAGGCACGCGGCAAGAACGATGAAGCCCTGGCATTGATGGAGAAGCACATCAGACGTGATGGGGCCCGCCCCGAGGAGGTGGTGCTGCTGATCGACGTGCTGGCGCGGCAGAGGCGGTTCGCTGAAGCCCACGCGAAGTGCGCCGAGGCGTGGAAGGCCGGCAAGTGCCCGCCGGAGGTGATCGCCGGCGTGAACACGTCGCTGTTGCAGGTGTCGTCGCCGACGGACGCCCAGGTGGCCGCCGTGGAGGTCCGCCTGAAGACGGCCATCGAGGCGAAGCCGGGCAGCACGATCCTGAAGTTGCAGCTCGCGGATCTCCTGGACCGCCGGGGCCAGTACCCGGAGGCGGCGACGCTGTACCGCGACGTGCTGGCGAAGGAGCCGAATAACTTCGTCGCGATGAACAACCTGGCGTGGATGCTGGCGCACGGCGGCGGCAACGCGAAGGAGGCGTTGACGCACATCGAGAAGGCGCTGGCCGGCATGGGCCGCCGCGCCGACCTGCTCGACACGCGCGGCCTGATCCACCTGGCGCTGAAGGACCCCGACAGCGCCATCACGGACCTGAAGGAGGCGGCGGCGGACGGCACATCGGCGCAGCGTCTGTTCCACCTGGCGAGGGCGCACCACGAGGCGAAGGACAAGGAGTCGGCGCGGACGGCGTTGACGCGGGCGAAGGACGCGGGGCTGGAGGTGGCGATCCTGCACCCCGTCGAGCAGGAGGCGGCCCGCAAGCTGCTGGCGGCTTACGGAATGTGACGTCGGAGTGCAGAATTCAGAGTGCAAAGTGCAGAGTGAAGCGAGATCATTGGCTGTCGTTCTGCACTTTGCACTCTGAACTCTGCACTCCTCCAACCAGGGAGGGTTGCATCATGAGCGTGAAACGAGCGACGGCGGCCGGGTCGATGGCCGAGCGTCTTCTGTCCCGCATCGAGAGCCGCACCGCCCGCGTGGCGGTCGTCGGGCTGGGGTACGTCGGGCTGCCCCTGGCGGAGACGTTCGTCTGGGGCGGCTTCCGCGTCATCGGGTTCGACATCGACGCCGACAAGATCGCCCGGCTGGGCCGCGGCGAGAGCTACATCGGCCACATCGACGGCGACCGCATCGCCGAGCTGAACGCCGGCGGGCGGTTCATGGCGACGGATGACCCGTCGAACTTCGTCGAGGCCGACGCCATCGTCATCTGCGTTCCGACGCCGCTGGGCGAGGCCCGCGAGCCGGACCTGTCGTGCATCGAGGCGACGGGCCGGGCCATCATGCCCCATCTGCGTCAGGGCCAGCTCGTGGTGCTGGAGAGCAGCACCTACCCCGGCACGACCGAGGACGTTCTGCGGCCCATCCTCGAGGAGTCGGGGCTGATCGCAGGCAAGGACTTCCTGCTGGCCTACAGCCCCGAGCGCGAGGACCCCGGCAACCGCGACTTCGCCACGCGCAACATCCCCAAGGTGGTCGGCGGGTTGGATCGTGCGAGCCTCGCCGCCGCCGTGGCGCTGTACCGCCCGGTGGTGGACGGCGTGGTGCCGGTGACGAGCCTCAAGGTCGCCGAGGCGGCCAAGATCCTTGAGAACACCTACCGCGCGGTGAACATCGCGCTCGTCAACGAGCTGAAGACGGTGTTCGACGAGATGGGGATCGACGTCTGGGAGGTGATCGAGGCGGCGAAGACCAAGCCGTTCGGGTTCCAGGCGTTCTACCCCGGCCCCGGCCTGGGCGGGCACTGCATCCCCATCGACCCGTTCTACCTGACGTACGCGGCGCGCAAGGTGGGGGTGAACACGCGGTTCATCGAGCTGGCGGGCGAGATCAACACGGCGATGCCGCGGCGCGTCGTGGACCGCGTGGCCGACGCCCTGAACGGCGACGGCAAGGCGGTGAGGGGCAGCCACGTGTGCGTGATCGGGGTGGCGTACAAGAAGGACGTGGACGACCCACGCGAGTCGCCGGCGTTCCCGATCATGGAGGCGCTGATCGCGCGGGGGGCGGTGGTGACGTACCACGACCCGCACGTCGGGTCGCTGCCCAGGATGCGCCACCACCCGACGCTGCCGGCGATGCGCAGCAGCCCTCTGACGGAGGCCTTCCTGGAGGGCCAGGACTGCGTGCTGATCGTGACGGACCACGCGAAGGTGGACTACGGGCGCGTGCTGGCGTCGGCGGGGCTGGTAGTCGATACGCGCAACGCCACGGCCGGCCTGCGCGGGGCGGCCCGCGTCGTGAAGGCGTGAGGCGCTGGAGAGGCACGATGGGCCGAATGGGGCGTAGCCGTCCCGTCGGCCCCATCCGGCCTATTCGTCCCATTCCTCTGCAAGACAAGGAACACCACGGATGGCGACCTTTCTCGTGACCGGCGGCGCGGGCTTCATCGGCTCCCACATCGTCGAGGCGCTCGCCGCACGCGGCGATGACGTGCGCGTCCTCGACGACTTCAGCACCGGCGACCCCGCCAACCTCGACGGCGTCAACGGCATCGACGTGATCGAAGGCGACATCACCGACCCCGACGCCGTCCAGTCCGCCATGCGCGGCGTCGATGTGGTGTTCCATCAGGCGGCGCTGGCCTCGGTGCCGCGCAGCGTCGCGAACCCGATGGCGACCCACCGCGCCTGCGTCGATGGGACGCTGAACGTGCTGTTAGCGGCACGCGACGCCGGCGTGCGGCGGGTGGTCTACGCCGCGTCGTCCAGCGCCTACGGGGCTTCGGAGAAACTCCCCAAGAGCGAGACCGACCCCACCCTGCCGCTGTCGCCCTACGCAGTGGCGAAACTCGCGGGCGAGCAGTACTGCGCCGCCTTCACGGAGGTCTATGGCCTGCAGACGGTGCGTCTCCGCTACTTCAACGTCTTCGGCCCACGGCAGACGCCGGACAGCCCGTATGCCGCCGTCATCCCGCTGTTCCTGCGGGCGATCACCAACGGCGAGAGGCCGACGATCCACGGCGACGGGACGCAGTCGCGTGACTTCACCTTCGTCGCCGACGTGGTGCAGGCCAACCTCAAGGCAGCCGATGCCCCGAACGCGAGTGGGAAGGTGTACAACGTGGCCGGCGGCGGGCGGACCACGCTGCTCGACCTCCTCGGGCACCTCAACCGGATCATGGGGACGGACGTGAGGCCCCGCTTCACCGAGCGGCGGGCCGGGGACGTGAAGCACAGCCAGGCCGACATCCGGCGGGCGATGGAGGACCTCGGTTACCGCCAGGGATTCGGCATCGCCGAGGGGCTGGAGCGGGTGGCCGAGTGGTTCCGTGGCCGCGTCGAGGTGGGGTGACGGCCGGCGCAAGTCGGCCCGATTCGCGCATTCTCCTGGGAACGCACACTTGACGCCGGCCCCACCCGGCGAGATGATCGCGGTAGGCGCGATTCCCAGGAGAGGCACCCGATGGCCACCCAGATCATCACCTGCCCGTCGTGCAGCCGTTCACTGCGTTCCGACCGGCCCCTCTCCCCCGGCGCCAGCCTGCGCTGCCCGGAGTGCCGTAACTCGTTCACCGCCCCCGCGCCGGCCTCCGTGGAGGAGGAGCCGCGGCGCTCGGCCTTCGGCCCGGTGTTCTGGGCCACGTCCGTGGCGTCGCTCATCCTCGGCGGGGCCATCGTCACCGCCGCCATCATGCTCTCCGGCCCGCGCAACCCGCAGCCGGCGCCCCCGTCCGCCGACGACAGCGCGGCGAAGAGGGAGCTGGAGGAGAAGCAGAAGAAGCTCGATGACGACCGCAAGGCGTTCGCCGCCGAGAAGAACAAGGCGGCGGCCGCCGACCTCGTCAAGAGTGCGAAGAAGGCGCTGGACGACGGCAAGCTCGCCGAGGCCGAGAAACTGTTCGATGACGCCCTGAAGCTCGTCCCCGGCCTCCCCGACGCCGAGAAGGGGCTGGTGGACGTGCGCGTCGAGATCAAGCTCAAGGCGAGCGGCGAGATCGACGCGGGCAAGAAGGAGGCCGAGCGCGAGAGGCTGGTGGCCGACGGCAAGGCGGCCCTCCTGGAGAAGAAGTACTCGCAGGCGATCACGCTGCTGGAGGCGGCCCGCACGCTGACGCCGACGAGCCGCGAGGTTCTCGATGCGCTGGCGGAGGCCAATGCCGGGCTGAAGAACGACGAGTCGGAGAAGAAGAAGCTGGCCGACTACAACGAGCGCCTCGGGGCGGCCAAGCTGGCGTTCGCCGGAGGGCGCTTCGGCGACGCCGCCCGCGAGTTCGCCGCCGCCAAGCTGATCCTGGACACGCCGGAGGCGGCGGCGGGGCTGAAGCAGGCCGAAGGCAAGATGGCCGGCGACGCCGACCTGGCGAAGAAGCAGAAGCAGTTGGAGGCGTTGCTCGACGACGCCCGCGCCGCCAAGAACAAGATGCTGTATCAGGACGCCCTCGACACGCTGGACAAGGCGCTGCGTCTGGCGCCGGGCGACCGAGACGCCACCCGCCTGCAACGCGACGTGTCCGCCGCCCTGAAGGAAGTGAAGTCGGCCAACGCCAAGCGTCTGGCCCAGGCGAAGGCGGCCCTGGAGGAGGGGCGGTTTGATGACGCGGCCCGTCTGGCGGGCGAGGCGGCCCGCGCCTGGCCGGAGGACAAGCAGGCGCCGAAGCTGCAGCGCCAGGCCGAGGAGGCGGGCGAGACGTTCAAGACGAATCAGGTGCGGTACCTGGCGGCGATCCAGTCTGCGGAGCTGGCGATGGCGGCGGGGCGCTACGCCGACGCGGTGATCGGCTACAACGAGGCGCTGAAGTACAACGCCCTCAACGCCGACATCCAGCGGGCGCTACGCAACGCGGTCATCGCCCGCGACCGCGACATCCGCAACAAGACGGAGTACGAGCGGCAGTTGCTCATCGGCCGGCGTGCCCTGGCGTCGGGGGCGTGGGCCGACGCGCGGGCGGCCTTCCTGGCGGCGGCCAAGCTGCTGCCGGACGACCTGGCGGCGAAGGAAGGGCTGAGCCAGGCGCGGTACGGAAAGGCGATGCAGGACGGCAACCGGGCGTACACGCAGAAGAAGCGGGCCGACGCCATCGCGGCGTTCCAGGCGGCGCTGACGGAGAAGCCCGGCGACCTCAAGGCGACGCAGGCCCTGGAGCTGGCGAAGCGTCTGCCGATGAAATGACGGGCGGCCTGGGGCGCAGGCCCTTCTCGACCAGCAGGGCGCCGAGCCACGCCTCCTGCCCCGGCGACAGCGCAGGGGCGGGCACGGGACCGGCGTAGTTCACGCGACGGCGGTACGGGGCGGAGTCATACGCCTCGTTCAGCGCCGCCTGGATGTCGAGTTTGACCGGGGGGTCGCCGGGGAGTAGCGGGATGGGGATGATCGGCAGCCGGCGCGTCAGGGCGAGCGGGAAGATGTGGAAGTCCTCCGGCGCGTCGAACGGCTTGATGCAGACGTGGTAGTCGTAGGCCGGCACGCGCCGACGCAGGTCGGCCAGCGGGACGGCGGTGGAGTGCGTGCCGCCACGGAGCAGGTCGATCTCGACGAGGTGGGCCTGCATGCGCAGGACCTCGGACTGCTTGCGGGCGTATTCGGCCCTGCCCCTGTCGCCGGGCGTCTTGTTCGTCGGACTGAGCAGCTCGATGGCCGTCACGAGGCGCTCATCGTCGCCGCGCCGCGTGTACACCTCGATGTACCCCTCGCTGACCTCCAACGAGGGGACGGTGATGACGACCGCTTCGACCTCCGCCTCGACGGCGGCGGCCAGGCCGCCCTGAGACGCCGCCGGCGTGGGCACCTCCTCGCGAAGGACGCCGACGTCGGGGAGGTGCTGGTTGCCGTACTCCACCCAGGTGCGCTCGCCGATGGCGGCGTAGTAGGGCTCAGGCAGCGTGCGCGTGAGCTGCGCCCGCAGGTAGGTGATGAACGCATGGTGGAAGTCGGAGAAGCACAGGGGCCCCTCCAGATACGGGTCCATCCCCGGGAACGGCGACGGCATGTCGGCCTCCTGCCGTTTCAGGCGTGTGGTGTGACGGTTGGCCTGGGGCGCAGGCCCTTCTCGATCAGCAGGGCGTCGAGCCACGCCCCCTGTTCGGGCGACAACGCCGGCGCGGGCACCGGGCCGGCGTACTCGATGCGGTACTGGAAGGGGCCCTCCTCGTAGGCCCGCGTCAGGGCGGCCTGGAGGTCGAGCGCCGTCTCGCCGTCGCCGGGCAACAGGGGGATCGGGATCGTCGGAAGTGGGTCGGGCAAGGTGATCGGGGCGACGACGATTTCTTCGATGCTGTCGAAGTGCTTGATACAGACGTGGTAGTCGAAATCGGGGACGCGCCGCAAGAGATCCGCCTCCGGGACCGCCGTGACGTGCGTCCCGCCGCGCAACAGGTCGATCTCGATCAGATGCACCTGCGAGGCGAGGACCTCCGCCTGCTTGCGGAGGTACAGATCCCTGCCCTTCTCGCCGGGTGTCTTGTTGGCGGGACTGAGGACCTCGATCACCGCGACGAGCCGTTCCTTGCCCTCGCGGCGTGTGTAGATGTCGATGTACGCCTCGCGGCGCTCGACCAGTGGCAGCGGGATGACGACCAGTCGGGGCCTCGTCCCCACGGCCGCCCCGCCGCGCGAACGGTCCCGCGGCGTGGGCACCTCCGCGCGCAGGACGCTCGTGTCCCCCTCGATCTGCCGGCTGGACCTCTCGACGTAGGCCCTGATCCCCGGGGCGCAATAATACGGCTCCGGCAGGCTGGCCTGGAGGGCGGCGTTCACCGCACCGATGAAGAGGTAGTGGAAGGACGGGAAGTGGTCCGGCCCCTCCACGAAGGGGTCCATCCCCGGGAACGGCGACGGCATGTCGGCCTCCTGCGCGTGGGCGTCACTCGGGCGCTCAGACTCGGGCCCCTGACGGGGCCCGCTCGCCTGACCCGCCGCTCTCAGAAGAACTTCGTCTTGCCCGGCTTCGCCACCGGCGGCTCCGGCAGCTTCATGTCCCACGCCAGGTCGTCCGGCATCAGGACCTGCTTGCTGTCCTTCGCCATGTCCCAGGTGATCTCCTTGCCGGTGTACGCCGACATGCGGCCCATGATCGCCGTCAGCGTGGACTCGGCCACGTTCTTCAGCTCGTTGATCGGCTCGCCCTTACGGATCGACTCGATCAGGTCGGTGTGCTCCTGGATGTACGGCTTGTTGTCCTTGCGCGGGTTGAACACCTGCTTGCCGTTCACGTCGTAGCGGTTGCGGTCGCGCGTGCGGGCGTTGCCCTTGGTGCCGTTGACCTCCTCCGAGACGCTGTCGTGGCAGCCGGAGATCTGCCGGCAGATGCTGGCGACGTGCGCGCCGTTAGGGTAGATGTAGTCGACGGCGAAGAAGTCGAAGATGTGGCCGTAGTCCGGGTCGGTGCGCGTGCGGTAGCCGGTGCCGATGGCGCGGGTGGGGTGGGCCTGGGCGGCCCAGTTCAGCACGTCGATGTTGTGGACGTGCTGCTCGACGATGTGGTCGCCGCACAGCCAGGTGAAGTTGTACCAGTTGCGCATCTGGTACTGGAGGTCGGTCCAGCCCTTCTGCCGCGGGTTGCGCCACAGGATGCCCTGCATCCAGTAGCAGGCCCCGCCGGCGAAGTCGCCGATCTCGCCGCCGTGGACGCGCTTCATCACCTCCAGGTAGCCGGACTGGTGGCGGCGCTGCGTGCCGGCGCCGACGCCCAGCTTCTTCTTCAGCGACGACTCGTAGGCCTCCATCACCAGGCGGAAGCCGGGGCCGTCAACGGCCACGGGCTTCTCGGTGAAGACGTTCTTGCCGGCCTTGACGGCGGCGTCGATGTGCAGGTGGCGGAAGCCGGGGGGCGTGGCCAGGATGATGTAGTTGGCGCCCGACGCGAGGACGCTCTTGTAGGCGTCGAGGCCGAAGAAGCACCGCCCGTCCACGTCCACGGAGTTGCCCTTCTTGACGTCCTTGTCCTCCTTGGCGGTGTCGGTGAGGAAGCGCTTGCAGCTGTTGAGGCGGTCCTCGAAGGCGTCGCCGAGGGCGACGATCCTGACGCCCTCCGCGGCGCGCAGCACGTCGTGGCCGGCGCCGGTGCCGCGCCCGCCGCAGCCGATGATGCCGACGCGCATCTCGTCGCTGCCGCCGGCGTAGGCGCCGCCGGCGAAGAGCGTGGCGGCGGCCGCGGCGGTGCCGGCGGTCTGGAGGAAGTCACGGCGCGTCGTGTCGTTGCTCTGCGTCATGGCAAGGTCGCTCCTCGGAGAGTGGAAGGCGGATAGGGTCAGTATGGCCGGGGAGGGGCCACTTTCAAGAAGGGATGAGGGATGAGGGATGAAAGGAAGCAGCGGCCCCGGCTGTTCTTTCATCCCTCATCCCTCATCCCTTCTCCGAATCCCTTTCTTCCACGCCTCCGGCGGGATGAACGACGCCAGCAGCAGGATCATCAGCACGCTGAACGAGGTCAGGCCCATTGTCAGGGCGATGCCGACGTGCAGCATCACCGCCCCGATCACGCACACCGGGCGCCAGCGCGGCAGCCAGATCAGGAACGGCAGGCCGATCTCCAGGAGGAGTGTGAACACGCTGCCGCCGACGCTGTTGAAGACCTCGTAGGTCAGCCGGTCTTGCGTCAGCAGCCGCAGCATGTCCCAGTAGAGCGCGACCCTCGGCGTGAATTCGCCGTTGCTCAACGCCTGCCACAAAGCCGTCCCCCTCCACCACGCCTCGCCCTGGAGCTTGCTCAGGCCGCTGGCCAGATAGATGAAGGCGAAATGCACCTGCATCAGACGCAGCGCCACGCCCGACGACTCCGTCGCGGCCGGCGGGGCGGCCAGGCCGAGGCGGCGGTCCAGCGACAGGCGCGCCGTCGAGGGGCCGATGGCCAGGTACAGCAGCAGCACGGCGAGGATGGTGTCCATACCGAACAGGGCCGCCTGCACGCGGTGGAGGTAGCACAGGGCGACGGCCCACGCCAGCACGCACGTCAGCCGGCCGCCGAGGCCCAGCAGGAACAGCACCGCGACGAGCAGTGCGAGGCAGTGGAAGCCGTAGATGCCAAGCGGCGACTTGAGGTGGAAGAAGGGGGAGAACAGCGGCACCCCCCGGCTGTGAACGTGGGCGGGGTGCAGGCCCCAGCGGGCGGCGTACTGCTGGCTGGCCGGGTCGCCACGCAGCTCGGGGTGGAAGACGGGCGGCTCCGGCGGGGGCTCCCATGCTTCGGGCGGCGGCAGGTGCGGCGTCTCTAGCCGCAGGGCGTTGGCCGTCTCCTGATCGACCCAGGCGTCGGGGCCGTAGAACGCCGGCAACAGCGGCGTCGTGGCCAGGATCAGCCACACCAGCACGAGGCCCGTGCCGGCGCGGATCACGCCGAGCGGCAGAGGGTCCGCCGGCGTGAACCAGAAGCGCGACCACGCCGAGACCACGACGCCGGCGATGGCCGCCGCCTCGCGGCCCAAAGCCGCGGCGAGGGCGGCGATGAGTGTCCACAGGCGCGAGAGGAAGCCGATCACGGCATGCCCTCCCTGTCGCCGGCGTGGATCAGCACGCAGTTCACCAGACGCCCGCGCCCGCTCCACTTGGCGGGCTTCGCCGGCGGGGGGGCCTCGGGGTCGGGTGGCGGACGATCGTCGTCCACCCGCATGATCGGTAGACGCCAGAAAAGGAAGGGGTCCTGCACGACGACGACCTTGCCGTCCTTGCCCCGCTTGGGGCGCGGCTGATTGTCCGGCCCCAGCTCCCACTCCACGCCGACGGGGTCCTTGAGGCCGCCCTCGGGCCCGTAGGTGCCCATGTAGTACGCGGCGTACATCGTCGGTTCGATGGGGCCGCCCCCGGCGTGGAAGTGCTCCACCGGCGGGCTGAAATACTCGGAGACGTACACCTTCACCGACTCGACGGCGGCATCCCCGCCCGCCGGGTGAGGCGTCTGCCGCGCCACGCGGCGCACGAAGCTCGAAAGCAGCATCCTGCCGGCGGCCGTCGGCTCGCGGTACTGGGGCGGCATCGGCCCGTCGGCGGGCGGGATCGGCGGGGTGTGCTTCTCCCCCGTCTGGATGCGGCGGTCAATCAATTCCTGCGTCCACATGGGGGGGGGCGGACCGGTCTGCGTGAGGATGGTCGCCAGCGCCCCGTGCCGGCGGCGCTCCAGGTGGTCACGCATCGCGGCGTGGTCGGGGATGCGCGTCCACCGCACCGCCCCGTCGGCCCAGCAGACGCGGAAGAAGGTGACGGCGCAGGGGCCGGGCTCGGGCGCGTAGAAGTGGTAGCCGTTGGTCAGGTTCAGCGCGGACAGGTACGGGTGGAACCAGTGGACGTAAGCCCGCGCCGACAGGAACGGCGGCGGCCCCCCCGGCGGAGGCACGACGGTGATGGCGCAGAAGATGGCCGAGAAATGGGCCACGACCATCAGGCTGATGAGCCCGTGCCGCAGGGCTGGCGGCACGGCGGTCAGGAGGGCGGCGGCCGACGCGGCCAACCCCAGCAGGCGGAGCGGCACGCCGAGCGAATCCCACGACGCCGGCAGGGCCATGTGGGCGACGACGCAGGACGCCACCCCCAGCGCCCAAAGGCCCGCCGCCGCGAGGCGCGACTCGGTGTCGGCCAGCATGGGCGGGAGCTGCCTCCACAGGGCGATGCCGACGAGGAGGAGGCCGGCGGCGATGGCCCCGGCGCGCCAGGCCGGGGCGGCCTCCGGGTCGGCGCCGTTCCACAGGAACGTCACGCCCAGCACGCCGAGGCCGGCCAGGAGGAGGAGGCCCGGCGGCAGGCCCTCCTCGCCGGGCGGGGTCAGGTTCGCCATGCGTCACACTCTCCGCGGGCGGCCCCGGATCACAATACATGCCGGCCCGCCCGCGTCCGCCGCGTCTGCCATCGTGACACCCGCTGTCGGACGTGCCTCCGGGAGGCGTCGGCGATGCAAGTCTTTTTTTGTCAAGATCTTGCGACGCCAATGGTGTCCGCGAGAGGGACTGGCACGGCTGTTGCATTTGTTCGAGTCAACCGCAATAACCCATCGGCGGTGAGACAAAACAAGACGAACGATGGAGGAGATAGCCGTGACGACTTCGCGCCTTCTGCCGGACCTGTGGGAGAGCTTTGACCGGCTGTTCGAGGACCTGCCGCGCCGGCTGGCACTGGGCGAGCCGAGCCCGCCGCTGAACGTGTGGGAGGAGGCCGACGCCTTCCACATCGAGGCCGAGGTGCCGGGCCTGACCCGCGAGCAGATCAACGTCGAGGTGACGCACCGCGACCGCGTCACCCTGTCGGCGGAGCGTGCCGTGTGCGACGGCGACTGCCGCTGGCACCGCCGCGAGCGTGGCCAGGGGGCGTTCCAGCGCACCATCAAGCTGCCGGCCCCGGTGGACGCCGACAAGGTGGAGGCCAGCCTCGCGGACGGCGTGCTGACGCTGACGCTGCCCAAGGCCGAGGAGGCCCGCCCGCGCCGCATCGCCGTGAAGGCCAACTGATCCATTCATCCCATCCATCAACGGGAGGCATACCCATGACCGATACGAAGACGAACGGGCACGACGCGCGGGCGACGAAGCCGGCACCCAAGGGCGAGGTCTGGACGCCGAGCGTGGACATCATGGAGAAGGCGGACGGCCTGGTGCTGGCGCTGGAGATGCCCGGCGTGAAGGCCGACGCGGTGGACATCCACTTCGAGCGTGGCGAGTTGGCGGTGAAGGCCGAGCGGACGCCGCGCGAGGTCAAGGGCCGGGGGCTGCTGCGTGAGTTCGGCGGCGGCGGGACGTTCTACCGGGCATTCCTCATCAGCCAGGAGGTGGCGGCGGACAGGATCACGGCGGACCTGAAGGACGGCGTGCTGTCGATCCACCTGCCGCGTGCGGAGGCCGCCCAGCCGCGGCGGATCGCGTTGAAGAGTTGACAGCCAGTCAACAGCCGTCAACAGCCAGTTGAAGACCAACAGCCGGCCTCCCCTCGATGGGTGGGCCGGCTGGTCTTGCTTAACTGGCTGCTAACGGCTGTTCACGGCTGTTGACTGGCTGCCAACTACTCAAACATCTCCTGGATCGCGTCGCGGTACGCCTCGTACACCTCATCCGTGAAGGCCACCACGCGCACCGACGCCGACTCGTCACGCTCCAGGTACGCCTTGCACACCCCCAGCGCGATCCGCGCCGCACGCCCCAGCGGATAGCCGTAGGCCCCGCACGAGATCGCCGGGAATGACACCGACTTCAGCCCGTTGGCCTCCATGAGCGCGAAGACGTTCAGGTAGCACCGCTGGAGCAGATCGTCCTCGCCGTGGCCGCCCCCGTGCCACACAGGCCCGACGGCGTGGATGACGTGCCTCGCGGGCAACTTGTACCCGCGCGTGATCTTCGCCCCGCCCGTCGGGCAACCGCCCAGCGTGCGGCACTCTTCCAGCAGCGCCGGCCCCGCCGCCCGGTGGATCGCCCCGTCCACGCCGCCGCCCACGAGCAGGCTCTCGTTCGCCGCGTTGACGATGGCGTCGGACTTCTCCTTCGTGATGTCCCCGACGACAACCTTGAACCTGACCAGCCAGTCGTGCTCGTGCCCCATCGCTCGGCCCTCCCATGTCGTTGCCGAGCATACCACGAAATACACGGAAGACACGAAAGAAGGCAAACAAGAAACCACAGGGAGAAGAGGAATAGCCGCCTCGCGTCTTCTTTCTTGATGCCTGTTTTTCTGCTTTGTCTTCCTTTCGTGTCTTCCGTGTCTTTCGTGGTATGCCTTCTTCACGGCCTCGCCTCACACCGGCTTGACGAACCTCTCGCCGCCCTGCGGCACGCGCTCGTGCTGCGCCACCCAGTGGCACGCCCGCTCGATGCGCTCCTCGGCGTGGGCGAGCAGCAGCAGCGCCAACGCCCCCACCCCGCCAAGAAGCCCGAGCACCACCGGGACGCTGATCGGCATGCCCAACGCCAGCACAGGGAAGCCGACCAGCCCGCCGATCACGCCCGCGATCGGCGCCATCAGGATGCCACGCTCGAACACCGTCCGCGCGCTCTCGAACAGCGCCTGCACCAGCGCCTGCCAGGAGCCGCCGCCGCGCACCGAGCATTCCACCCCCGCGGCCGCCGTGAAGTACATGCCCAGCCACCCGGCGCACCACACGCCGGCGACGGCGGCGGCAGCCCCCGGCCCCGCCACCAACGCCGCCGGCGCCGCCGCGATCAGGTAAGCCCACTGGTAGGGCGACAGGCCGTCCATCACGCCCCACAGCTTGGCCCGCAGGATCTGCTCCGTCGTCGGCGGGATGAGCAGCAGCGTCTCCCACGTCTTCTGCTCGCGCTCGCCCGACACCGACACGGCGGCCCGCACCGCCACCATTACACCAGACGCAACAGCGAACAGCACCGCCAGCGCCACCACGCCTACCCACGCATTCCCACCCAGCGTCCACAGGGCCAGCGCGTGCAGCGCAAGCGTCGCGCCGGCCACGCCGCCGGCCCCCAGCCACGGTGGCAGCCAACGCCCGCCCAGAACCCGCTCCTTCCACCGCACGGGCGAGCCGGCGAGCGGCGGCAGCCCGATGCCCCGGGTCCGCGTCCCGCCCTTGCCCGACTGGCGGAGGTACATCGGCCGCATCATCAGCGTGGCCGCCCCCAGCAGCGGCACCACCGGCACCAGCCAGTACAGCGCCGCCCACCCCAGCGAGCCGCCCATCAGCGACCCCGGCAGGAGCCCGAAGGGGTCGCCGGTGAGGAACGCGCCGCCCGCCGCCGTGAGGAAGAGGGAGTAACAGACGCCCACCGCCGTCGCCGTGCGCGACGACAGGGCAGACACCGCCAGGGCCGCGGCGGCCAAGGCCGGCAACGGCAGCATCGGGCCGAGGGACAGCGTCAACGCCGCCCCCGGCCCCAGGCCCAGCACCCCGGCGGCGGCGGCGCTGAGCGGCACCGCCGGCAGCACGAGCGACAGTAGGCGCACGCACGCCGCCGCCCACTTGCCGACGACGATGTCGCGGTCCGACAGGGGGGCGGTCAGCAGATGGTCCATCGTGCCGGCGGTCTTCTCGTCGGTGATCGACCCCGCGACGAACGCCGGCACGGCCAGGAGCACCACGCCGAATTGCTGCCACGCGAGGACGTGCAGCGCCAGGGTGAGCGCGGGGCCGATCACCTCGCCGAGGACGGCCCCCTTCGGCGTGCGCGAGGCGATGCTGAGCGTGAGCAGGAGCCAGATGCCGTACTGGAGCGCGACGAGGAGCGAGTAGCCCAGGCTCAGCCGGGCGAGCCACGCCCGCCGCGCCGCCCGCACCAGCTCCAGCCAGAATACCGGGCCGATCATCCGCACCCCCACCCTGGGTGGCACCGTCCTTGCATCGTTTTACAGGGTATCGCCCCAGGAGGGATGAGCCATGCCGCAGGGCGACAAGAGGAAGTACACCGGCAAGCAGAAACGCAAGGCCGAGCACATCGCCGAGGGCTACATGGACAGGGGCGTCGGCGCCGAGGAGGCGAAACGTCGCGCCTGGGCGACGGTGAACTCCCAGGACGGCGGCGGCAAGCAGAGCGGCTCCGGGCGCAAGAAGGCCGCCAAGAAGTGACCTTTCACGCGCCCTGCTCGGGCCGGGGCGTCCTCTCGTTAGCGTCGATCCACTCGGCGGCGAGGGAGGTCTGCCACCGCCCGACCAGGGCGACGACGATGGCCAGCAGGATGAGGTACGGCAACCGCAGCGGCCCGAAGTAGCCGCCTGCGGCCAACCTCGGGAGATCGTCGGGTTGGATGGAATACAGGTAGAACGCCGCCGCGAAGACGAGCGCCACGCAGAGCGCGTAGGCCAGCGCGGCGAGGAAGAGTAACGCCTCCACGATGCACTGGGCGATGGCCTGCCAGGAGCCGTCGAGGCGCGCCGAGCCGTTCAACCCGATTGCCGCCGCCGCGGACACGAGGGGGCATGCCAGCACGGCGAGCCCGAACAGCGTCCACGTCGCGCTGTCGCCCGCTCGGCACGCCCACGGCAGGGCCATGAAGAAGTGGGCCGAGAGGAGTGGGAGATACCCGGCGACAACGCCCTGGTGCTTCTGCCGCAGGAGATCGTTCGTCTCCACCGGCGTGAGCAGGGCCAGCGGCCACGTCCCGCGCTCGCGCTCGCCGGTGATCGCCACCGCCCCACGCACCAGCGCCAACGCCGCCAGCAACAGCACCCCCGACAGCCCGCAGACGACCAGCGCCTCGTCGCGCCACACGCCGCTGAGGGATTGGTGGACGAGTGCGTGTAGCGCCGTCGTCAGGCCGGCGACGGCGAGCATCCCCAGCCACGTCGGCGTGCGCCCGATCACCGGCAGCCCGCCGAACCACGCCTCGCGCCACCGGAACGGATTCTCCCGGACCGGCAGCGGCTCGAACAGCCGACGGCGTGGCCGCGCCTCGGCCAGACGCGCGTGCATCGGCCGCAGCGCCGACGCCGCCACGAGGAGACACACCAACACCGGCACCAGGCCGGCCAGTGCCCACACCCCCAGGGCACGCCCAGGCCAGCCTGCCGCCAGCAGAGCCGCGCCGAGCGTGTAGGCGGCGGCCAGGGCGGACGCCGGTTCGCGCACGAACGCCGACGCCATGAGCGCGACGGCCACGCCCAGCGGCGCCACCAGCAGCGGCGCGAGGACGCGGGCGGCCGCCTCGGCGGGCGGCGCGTCCGCCAGACCGGCGAGGATGGCGCAGCCGAGCACCCCAGGCAGGACGGCGTCGAGCGTGAGGGCAGTGAACGCCAGCCACTTGCCCAGGACGATCTCGAAGTCGGAGAGCGGCGCGATGAGCAGATGCTCCAGCGTCCCCGCCTTCCGCTCCGACGCGACGCCCCCCGCCGCAAGCGCAGGGCCCATGAGCAGCGCGGCGGCCGCCTGCTGCCACAGCAGCCAACCGAGCAGGGCGGACATCCTCTCGGACCCCAGCCGCCTCCAGCGTGGGAGCGCCCCCGGGTCGTCGTGTGACTGGTCCGCCAACAGGAAGAGGCCCACGGTCAGGCATTCGACGACGGTCAGGAGCGTGTAACGCCAACGGAGGCCGTCCCCCCCGCGCGAGAGCCGCACCAGCTGCATCCACGCGACGGCCAGCATCACACGCCCCCGTCCTTGCCATGATACCACCACAACCGCCGCCCGCCGCGGCCCGTCACGGGCGCTTCCTTCGGTGGCCCGCGGGTGCTAGAATGCCACCACGCAGGAACCGGAACACGAGGGGGCGGGGCGATGAACTTCCAGATCGACGTGAGCAGCACCCTCCCCAACGCCCCCGCCGAGCAGAAGCCGGCGTCGGCCGCCCCCGCAGGCGAGGTCGCCGACCTGCTCCGCCAGCTCCTCGAAGTCAACCGCGAGCAGCTCGCTTACCAGCGCGCCGCCGCCGCCGCCCACGACAGCCTCGCCCGCTGGCGCAACTACCTCTCCCGCTGGTCGGAGGAGTTCCCCGGGCTGTCCGACGCCTGCCGGGGCGCCATGCCAACGCTGGAGCGTGCCTACGGCCAGCTCATCACCGAGCTGACGGAGCGTCTGGCTGAGGAGGGCGCCCTCGACAGCGACTTCGCCCTGCAAGAGGTGCTGGACCGCTACGGCATGCGGCTGGCGCAGCTCGGCACCATCCTGAACCTCGTCGGCCCCCTCGCCGACGCCGGCGCCCACCAGGAATGAGACGGCCGTGACCGGCGGGGCGCGCGGGCAGGTCTTCACGGCGGCGGGCCTTCCAGCCCGCCGCCACGAGGAAGCCGCCGCCCTACAATGCCCCGGTGAGGAGGACGGAGGGCCACGCGAGAGGATGGACGAGCAGCGAGGGTTCCTGGAGGCGGTCCGCGAGTCGCCCGGCGAGGACCTGCATCGCCTTGCGTGGGCCGACTGGCTCGACGACGAAGGCCGGCACGGACGCGCCGAGTTCCTCCGCGCCTGCGTCCACGCCGCCCGCCTGGAGGTCACCGACCCGCACCGCGTCTCCCTGGAAGACGAGGCCGCCCGGCTCCTCGACGCCGAGGAGCGACGCTGGCTCGGCCCGCTGCCCGAGATCGCCCTCAACTGGCAGTGGCGCGCCGGCTGCGTCGAGCGCGTCACCGTCCGCGCGGCCGCCCTGCTCGAACGCGGCGACGAGCTGCTCGCCGCCGCACCGGTCCGCGAGATGCGCGTCCTCGGCACCGGCGTCGAGCTGGCCCGCCTCGCGGCGTGGCCGGGGCTGGCCCGGATCGACACGCTCGACCTGGGCGTGAGGCCGCCCCCAGGCGAGCCGCCTCTGACGGGCTTCTCCCTGCGTGACATCGCCCTCGACGGCCTGCTGTCCTCTCCGCACCTCGCCGGCGTGCGCTCGCTGCGCCTCTCCGGACACGACTTCTCCAACCCGCTCGTCGGCTGGCTGATCGAGCGCGGCTGGATGCGTCGCCTCCGCTCGCTCGACCTCTCCGGGTGCAGCTCCTTCGGCAACGGGGCCGCCCGCATGCTGGCGGCGGCCGACGCGCCGGCGCTGGAGTCGCTCGACCTCCGCAAGACCAACCTCAACCCGCCGGGCGCCGGCCCGGTGGTGGCCGCACCCCGCTGGCCACATCTGCGCCGCTTGGTGCTGCCGTTCTCGCTGCCGCCGGAGGAGCTGGAGCGGATGGGCCGCCCGGAGCGTCTGGCCGTCGAGGCCGGCGCCGTCGCGTCGTGGCAGATCTCGGGCGTCATGGCCGGACCCCCGCCCGAACACCTGAACTTGCGGGCCAGCGGGCTGTCGGCCTCGTCGCTGGCTCACATCGCCGGCTGGCAGGGCCTCGCCGGTGTACGCCTGCTCGACCTCGACGAGAACCGCCTCACCGACACGGCCGTCAAGGTGCTGGCCGCGTCGCCGCACCTGCGCGTGCTCGAGCACCTGGGCCTGGACGGCAACCGCATCGGCGGGCCGGGGCTGGGGACACTGCTGCACGCCCCGGCCTTCCGCGGGCTGACGGCGCTCGGCCTGGGCCAGAACTTCGTCGGCGGACACGGGGCGTCCTTGCTCGCATCCGGAGGCCTGCCGCGCCTCCGCCGCCTCTCCCTCGCCAACGTGAACCTCGACGGTGACGCGCTCGCCTCACTGGCCGGATCCGCGCTCCTACGCCGTCTCGCGTGGCTGCGGTTCGACGGCAACCCGTTCGGCGCCCACGGCCTGGAACGGCTCCTGAAGGGCGGCCCGCTGCGTGTCCGCGAGCTGCACGTCGACGCCTGCGACCTGAACGGGCGGGCGGCCGGCCTGCTCGGCGACAGGGATTTCTTCCCGCACCTGCGCTTCGTGTCGGCGCGGGGCGGCCATTTCAGCGGCGCCGAGTGCGCCCGCCTGCGCAAGCACTTCGGCGTGGGCTGGCTGGGGGGCGACGGGTGAGCCTCACCCGGCAGGCTTCCGTGCCTTCAGGTCATACGCCGCGCCGTCCTTGAGGGACACCTTCGCCGCCTTGCCGGCGTAGAAGTGCGCCTCGCCCCGGCCCGTCACGTCGGCCCTGCCACCCTTCACGATGATCGCCGTCGCCTCGTCCAGGCCGATCCCCAGCAACTGCGGGTGCCGTGCCATCAGCGACTCCATGTCCGCGAAGCGTTTGCGCTGGGCGAAGTGCTGGTCGATGGCCGTCCCCGGCAGGAAGGCGAAGCCGCGCTCGTACCCCTCCGACGCGATGGCGAAGTTCTCGAACACGCCGCCCCGGCACAGGTACTCGCCCTGGATCGTCGCCCCCGCCGAGCTGCCGCCGATCACCCCGCCCCGCGCGAGGACGTCGTGCATCAGTGGCAGGAGTTTCGTGCCCTCGTAGGCATCGACGAAGCGCCACTGACGCCCGCCGCCGAACCAGACGCCCGTCGCCTCGCGCATCGCCTTGAGGTACTCCTCGCTCTCGACCTGCGCCGCCGTGCTGCCCGGCAGCAGCGTCACCTCGGCGCCGAACTTCTTGCACGCCTCGCCGAAGCCGTCCTTCGCCGCCACGCCGGGCATCGCCGTCGGCAGGACGACGATCTTCGCCTTCTTCCCGCCGGCGAGCTGGACGAACCTCTCGATCAGGCCCCTGGGCATCCCGCCCCCGCCGACGATGACCAGCGTGCCCTTCTCCACGACGGGCGCGGCGGGCTTCTCCGCCGGGAACGCCGGGCCGGCGCGGTCTCGGGCGCAGCGGCGCAGGACGGTGAGGTCCGCGACGGCGTCACCCTTCAAGGTGTCCGTCCGTGCCGGACGCCCGTTGCCTGCCAGAAGCGAAAGCCGGGCCACCCCGACGAGAGGCCGGACCTGTCGCCCGCGGATGGACAGCGCAGACCCGTCCTCGAGGCCGTAGCCGACGACGCCCTTGCCGGCCGTCGGTGCGGCGTCCGGCAGCAGCGAGGCCGGCGGGAAGGCCGCCCCGCTGAAGGCGACGATGCCGCCGCGCCTCAGCAGGGCGAGGCAGCCCTTCTCGACGGACGGCAGGTGCTTGCGGAGTGCCGCGACGTTGTCGCCGCCGATCCACACGGCGGCAACGCCGGACAGGTCAGGCGCGCCGTCGTCGTCCGTCGGCATGATGGGGCGCACCTCCGGCTTGAGTTTGGCCTTGAGCTTCGCCAAGACGCCGTCCTTGCCGGCGGTGAGGACGATCACCTTGCCGTCGCCGGCGCGTCTGGCGAAGTGGGCGACGGCCTCTTCGGGGACGCCGGAGACGAGGAGGATCTCGCCGGGCACGCCGGCGGGGTCGAGCGCGGGCGCAGAGAACAGCAGGAGGAGCAACGCGGTCATCATCGCCTCACTTGCGGGTGAACTTGTCCTTGGCGCCGGCGAGATCGTAGAGCTTCGCCGTGTGGTCGAACGCCTTGTCCTCCGCGCCGATGATCGTCAACTTGCGCGGGGCGAACAGGCCGAGCGCCTCCGGGATGTCGATGACGCGCAGGATGCCGGGGAAGTGCGGGCCGTCGCGGTGCGTCGAGGTGGGGCGGTAGGCGATCACCTCGGATGCGAGGTCGTCGGCCGTGGCGGCGTAGGCGGCGAGGATGGCGGCCTGCCCCTCCCCTGCCAGGGCCCACGCCTTGACGCCGGGGTGGGCCTTCGCCGCCCGCGCCAGCACCTCCCGGATGTCCTTCACCCGCCCCTGGTCGAGGGTCTCTCCGAGGAGGAAGAGGGACCTTTCCACCGTGTTCGGCGGCGACTTCTTCGTGAACGCCGTCGTGCCGGCCCCCCGCGGTGCCACGAGGACCAGCGTCCCCGCGTCGGCGGCCCCGGCCGCGGCACGGGCCACCTTCTCCGACTTCGCCGTGTCCTCCAACGTGACCCAGACCAGGCCGCGTGCCTCATCCCCCTTGGCCTTCAAGATGCGCACGTCATCATCGCCGCGCGGGAGCGGCCCGACGCCGTCGAGGAACGCGAACAGGTTCATCCCGGCGTCCTTGAACGCCTTGTAACCTTCCATGCCACGCCCATCGAACCGCTTCGCCACGGGGATGAACGTCTCGTCGATCCTGTGGTTGATGCTGTCCTTCGGCAGGTCCGCGTCCGCCGGGAAGACACGCAGCCCCTTCCCGGGCAGCGGCTTGTCGTCGGCGTCCTTCACGTCGCCGGCGGCCCCCTTGAGGTGCCTGTTGATGAACCTGAAGATGGCGACACGCAGATCCTCGCGGTAGTCGTGCCCGCCCTTGCTCACGAAGTCGGCGAAGTTCTCCGGCTTGCCCAGCATCGTGTAGCACTTCCGCAGCCGCTCGCTGATGCGGCGGTTGCCGTCCATCGGGAAGATGCGGTCGTTGTCGGAGTTGGCGAACAGCATCGGCCGCGGCGCCACCATCGCGGCGATGGTCGTCCACTCCCAGCCGTACAGGTTGGCCATGAACATGCAGTCGCAGTGGCCTTCGATCACCTTGTCGGTGACGTAACTGCGGAGGTCGCTCATGCCGCTGACCGGGACGGCCACCTTGACGCGCTCGTCGGCCGCCGCGATCCACAGGGTCACCGCCCCGCCGCCCGAGATGCCCGTCACGCTGATCCTGTCGGCGTCCACGTCCTTGCGGGAGACGAGGTAGTCGATGGCGCGGATGCCGTTCCACGCCTCGACGCCGGCGGGCGTGTAGCCGCGTGAGTGCCAGTGCCACTTGCCCTCGCGGTACGTCCCGTGGTGGACGCTTGGGATCTCGCCGAGCTGGAGGGTGTCGATGACGAGGCAGACGTAGCCGTTGCGGGCGAACCACATGCCGTGGTCCTGGAAGGCGGTCTTGTTGCCGTCGCGGCCCTTGCCGGAGTGCCCGCAGACGTACAGGATCGCGGGCAGCTTACCCTTCGCCTCCGTGGGGCGGTAGAGGTTGCCGGTGACGTAGAGGCCGGGCAGGCTCTGGAAATGCAGCAGGTCGATGGTGACGGGGCCGCGCTTCACCGTGCCGGTGATCTTCGCGTTCAGCGCCGTCTTCTCGCGCTCGACGCCGAGCATCGAGAGGTACTGCTTCTTCAGGCCGCCGCGTTTCTCAGCCCACTCGTCGGCGGTCTTGGCCCCGTCCATGAAGCGGGCCTCGATCTTCTCGACGGCCTTCTTGAGGTAGGCGTCGAAGGCTTCGTCGCCGGGGGCGGCGAGCAGGGACAGGAGGAGGAGCGTCATTCGATCTTCCTTTCCGAGTCGAGGCACAGCCAGCACGCGATGGCGACGACGTGCAGCGACAGCCAGACGGTGAACAGCAGCGGCCACCCACCCAGCGCCACCAGCGACATGATGATCGACACGAACACCCATGCCCCGAGGTTGCCGATCATGTTCATCAGCCCGAACACGACCGCCAGGTGCCTGCCGCCCATGTCGATGGTCAGGGCGTAGGCGCACGGCGACGA
This sequence comes from uncultured Alcaligenaceae bacterium, assembly GCA_964630925.1. Lineage (GTDB taxonomy): Bacteria > Planctomycetota > Planctomycetia > Gemmatales > Gemmataceae > RGDT01. Next base: position 17,081 of record CAZVZK010000021.1, on the reverse strand, counting down.
CATGTTGAAGAAGAACGAGCCCAGGCTGAAGCACGCGACGGCGAGGTAGATGTCCTCGATGAAGAACGCCGCCGGGATGTACAACGTCAGGCACACCACCAGGCTGCCGACGGCGACGCCGTTACGTGCCCAGACGCGGCTGCCGGTGCGGCGCAGGACGTAATCGGACAACATCCCGCCGAGCAGCCCGCCGGCCACCCCGAGCCACTGGGGCCACGACGACAGGTTGGCGGCCCTGGCGACGACCCCCCTGTGTTCCCGCTGCGCCTCCGCCCACGGGCCCAGGCCGCCGAGGATGCCCGCCAGAGGCTGCCCCGGCGCGGCGGGGGCCAGGGCCAGCGACGCCATCGCGGCGAGCCCCTCCGGCTTGACGAGGCGGCCCTCGCAGAAGGTCGGCATGCGCTGGTCGAACAGCCGGGGCGCCGCGGCGCGGAACGCCTGCTGCGTGTACAGCAGCACGAGAGGAAGCACCAGGGCGGCGGCCAGCGACACGCGGAACGGCGGCACCTCGGGCGGGACGGACGGCTTGTCCGACGCCAGCAGGTCGAGCTCCGCCTGGTTCACCGAAGGGTGCTCCTCCGGGCGGTCGCGGAACCACCAGTAGAACCAGGCGGCCCACAGCAGCCCAGGCACGGCGTAGAGGAGGAACATGGACTGCCAGCTCATCGTCGTGAGCAGGTATCCGGACAGCATCGTCCCCGCCGCCCCGCCGAGGAGCATGAACGAGTTCAACAGTGCGGTGGCGGTTCCGCGTAGGGAGGCGGGATACCACGACGCCAGGATGAGGGTGGCGCAGGGGAAGATGCCGGCCTGCATGATGCCGAGCAGGATGCGCCCCGCCGACAGGCTCAACAGGCCCGTGGCCGCGGCGCACAAGGCGAGGGCCAGTGACCACCCTGCGGCGTAGACGGCCAGGGCGGCGCGTGGCCCCCACAGCTTGGCGAGCCAGCCTGAAGGCACCTGGAGTAGGGTATAGGCGAAGAAGAACGCGCCGTTGGCCAGGTCGAGGCCCTGGGGCGAGATGCCGATGCTGGCCTGGATGGTGGTGGCGGCGGGGCTGATGCAGTTGCGCTGGACGTAGTTGACGGCGGTGATGACGAGCAGCGCCGCGAGGACGTAATGGCGCATGACGGTAGGGTGCATCGCGGCGTGCCTCGCGGGGTGTGAGGCTGATCCTACGCCGCACGGACCTCAGGCTCAAGGAGGTGATTCGAGGCGTTCCAATTCCGAGACCTCGTCGGCCGACGCCTCCCCCCGCCGCGCCTTGCGCCCCAGCTCGACGATGCGGGCCAACCGGGCCTCGGCGTCTTCGCGGGCCCTGGCCGCCGCTGCCGCCTGCTTCTGCGCCGCTGCGATCTGCTTCTCCGCCGAAGCCGCCTGCGCCACCATCCTGGCGCGCTCCTCGTCCGCCTCCTCGGGGGTCAGGTAGGGACGGCCGTCCGGGTGATACACGACCAGCTCCGTGCCGGTCATGTCGAACCGCACGCCGAGGCGCGGGCTGGTGAACGAGCCCTTGAATCGGACACGCACCAGTGCCGCCCCCATGCGGCCCCTCGTGTAAACCTCCAGCTCGTTGTTGTCGGGGTCGTAGATGTAATACTCCTCGACGCCGTTGTCCTCGTAGATGAGGAACTTGCGGGCCATCTCACGCGGGGTGTTGCCGGGCGAGAGGATCTCGATCACCACCTGTGGGGAGACACCCTCCTCCCACTGGAGGTAGCACAGCCGGTGCCCCTTGGGCCTCCCGAAGACGACGAAGATGTCCGGCGCGGTCCGGTTGCCCTCGCCGGGGTCGCCCTCGACGGTGTACCAGAGGAGGTCGCTGGCGACGAACACGTCCTCGCGTGAGCGGAACCAGGCCGCCAGCCCGGTGAAGAGCGTCACGATCCAGTACAGCTGCCGGGTGTTCTCCGCCAAGGGCTTGCCGTCCGAGCTGGGGTAGTGGATGGGGGCCGCCGTCTGAGAGAGCATGCGTGGACTCCTTCGCGGCCCATGATAGCAAACCCCGCCCTAGGGCGCGAACACCAGCCGATAGCCCACCGCCATGATCGCCACGTCCACCAGGGCGTGGCTCAGCCACGGGCCCAGCAGCGACCCCGTCCGCTCGTACAGCCACGCCCACACCGCTCCGCCGACGGCGATGCACAGCGACAGCGGCACCGCCACCGTCCAGAACCTCCCCGGCAGATACACCGCCAGGATCACGACGTGGTGCGCCATGAATCCCAGGCTGGAGATCGGCAGCGCGACGGCCAGGGGCAGATGCTCGCGCAGGCGCCCGTGGACGAAGCCGCGCCAGTAATACTCCTCCAGCCCGGAGTGCAGCACCGCCAGGAACGCCGCCAGCGCCAGGAAGCCGGCGGGGGAGAGGAGGCCGAGCTGCGCGATCTTGGAGCGCAGGACGGCCGCGACGCCGTCCAGCAGGCCGGTGCGCTGGAGGAGGTCGAAGACGACGAACGCGCCCGCGGCGACGGCGGCGCCGAACGCCAGGCCGACCCAGACGCCCTTTGACGACAGGCCCCACTTCCTGAAGCCGGCGGGGTCAGCGAGCCAAAGGTAGACGACGGGGAAGCCGAACTGCACCACCTTGGCGACGGCGTAGATGGCCTGCATCGCGGGGTTGGGCGAATCCCCCTCGGCGGCGAAGACGACGAAGTAGAGCCACGCCGCCACGGTGGGCAGGGCGAGGGCGAAGCCGGCGGCGGCGAGGTCACGGGGCATCGGGCTTCTGCGGAGAGAGGCCGAGGTCCTTCAACTGGCGCTCATCGACGGGGGCGGGCGCTTCGGTCATCAGGTCGCGGGCGCGCTGGTTCTTCGGGAAGGCGATCACGTCGCGGATGTTCGTCGTTCCCGCCAGCAGCATCGTGAAGCGGTCCAGGCCGAAGGCGATGCCCCCGTGCGGCGGGGCGCCCATCTTGAGCGCGTCGAGCAGGAAGCCGAACCGGCCCCGCGCCTCGTCCTCGCTCATGCCGAGGACGCCGAACAGGTCGGACTGCACCTTGCTGTCGTGGATGCGGATGCTGCCGCCCGCCACCTCATAGCCGTTGATGACGAGGTCGTACGCCTTGGCCAGCACCTTGCCCGGCTCCGTCGCCATGAATGCCACGTCCTCGTCGCGCGGCGCGGTGAACGGGTGGTGGTTCGCCACCCAGCGGTTCTCCTCGGCGTCGAAGAGGAAGGACGGGAAGTCCACCACCCACGCCACCTTGAACTCCTTCTTCGCCGGGTCGAGCAGGTTGAGCCGCGCCGCCGCCTGGAGGCGTGTCGCCCCCAGCGCCCCCGCGGCCTCGTCCCTGGTGTTCGCCGCCCCGATGAACAGCAGGTCGCCCGGCTTGCCGCCGAGGCGTGCGACGAGGTCGGCGGGGAGGAACTTGGCGATGGACGACGAGGTCTTGCCGTCCGGCTCGACCTTGACGTAGGCGAGGAGCCTGCCGCCCGAGCCCTTGAACGCCTCGTTGGCCTCGTCGAGCTGCTTGCGTGTGAATGCCGCCGCGCCGCCCGTGGCGTTGAACGCACGCACGGCGCCGCCGGCGGCCAGGGCCTCCTTGAACGGCCCCAGCTCGGTGCCGGCGAAGAGGTCCGACACGTCCTGGATCTCCAGGCCGAAACGCAGGTCCGGCTTGTCGCTGCCGTAGCGCAGCATGGCGTCGGCGTAGGTCAGCCTCAGGAACGGCACCGGCAGCGTGACGCCGATGCACTTCTGGAAGATCTCGGCCACCAGGCGCTCGACCAGGGACAGCACGTCGTCCTGGCGGACGAACGACATCTCCACGTCGAGCTGGGTGAACTCGGGCTGGCGGTCGGCGCGGAGGTCCTCGTCGCGGAGGCACCGCGCGATCTGGAAGTAGCGGTCGTAGCCGGCCACCATCAGGAGCTGCTTGTAGATCTGCGGCGACTGGGGCAGGGCGTAGAAGGTGCCGGGGAAGACGCGCGACGGCACGAGGTAGTCGCGCGCGCCCTCGGGCGTGCTGCGGCCCAGGAGCGGCGTCTCCAATTCGAGGAAGCCCTCGCCGTCGAGGAAGTCGCGGATGACCTTGTTCAGCCGGTGGCGCAGGGCGAGCGTGCGCTGGAGGGGGGCGCGGCGGAGGTCGAGGTAGCGGTACTGGAGGCGGAGGTCCTCGTTGGCCAGCTGCGGCGGGTCGCCGAGTGAGCCGTCGGCCTGCGGCAGCGACTGGACCTCGAACTTCGGCGTCGGGCACTCGTTGAGGACGGTGAGCGACGTGGCGAGTACCTCCACCTTACCGGTGGCGAGCTTGGGGTTGTCCTTGCCGGGGAGGCGGTTGCGCACCGTGCCGGTGACGGACAGCACCCACTCGGATTTGATGTCGGACGCCCTGGCGAAGAGGGCGGCGTCCTTCTCGTTCTCGAAGACGACCTGCGTGAGGCCGTGGCGGTCGCGCAGGTCGAGGAACGCCTGATGCTGCTGGGCGCGGCAGGTGTTGACCCAGCCGCAGAGGGTCACCGTCTGGCCGACGTGCGCCTCGCGCATCTCGCCGCAGGTGTGGGTGCGTTGCCAGGACATGATGGCTCCTTCGTCGCCAGTTTTCAGTTTTCAGCTTTCAGTTTTCAGTTGAACAGCCAGCCCCACGAAGGACCCCCACTTGCGGAGACCGGTTCGGAACTGAAAACTGAAAACTGAAAACTGAAAACACGCGAGCGCTAGCGAGCGGCCGAGATCGCCTTCTTCACGGTGATACCCAGGTCCGCCGGGCTGTCGGCCACGGCCACGCCGGCGTCACGCAGCGCCTTGATCTTCTCGGCGGCGGTGCCCTGTCCGCCCTCCGTGATCGCCCCGGCGTGGCCCATGCGCCTCCCCGGGGGGGCCGTCTGCCCGGCGATGAACGCCGCCACCGGCTTGGTGACGCTCTGACGGATGTAGGCGGCCGCACGCTCCTCGGCGCTGCCTCCGATCTCGCCCATCAGCAGGATCGCCTCCGTGCCGGGGTCGTCCTGGAACATCTTCAACAGGTCGATCTGGTTGGTCCCGATGATCGGGTCGCCGCCGATGCCGACGCACGTCGATTGCCCCAGCCCGAGCGAAGTGAGCTGCCACACCGCCTCGTAGGTGAGGGTGCCGCTGCGGCTGATGAGGCCCACGGTGCCGGCCTTGTGGATGTAGCCGGGCATGATGCCGATCTTGCACTGGCCGGGCGTGATGACGCCGGGGCAGTTCGGGCCGATCAGGCGCGACGCGGGTTTCTTCTCGAGGAAGAGCCTGGCGCGGGCCATGTCGAGAACCGGAATGCCCTCCGTGACGCACACGATGACGCCGATGCCCGCGTCCGCCGCCTCCATGATGGCGTCGGCGGCGCCGGGCGGGGGGACGAAGATCATCGTCGCGTTGGCGCCGGTCTTCCTGACGGCCTCGGCGACGGTGTCGAAGAGGTCGAACCCTTCCTGCTTCGTGCCGCCCTTGCCGGGCTTGACCGCGCCGACGACGTTGGTGCCGTAGTCGCGGCAGCCCTTGGCGTGGAAGGTGCCTGCCTTGCCTAGCCCCTGCACGAGGAGGCGGGTGTTCTTGTCAACGAGGATGCTCATGGGGATTCCCGTTCTGCGGGGCCGACGGACCATTCTGGCACGATACGGACGGGGGCATCCCGACGCCAGGGGCGCCGCCGGCATGGATTATGCGTGGGTGGAAGGCTCAAGGCGGGCCTCTCGGCCAGCCGTTTACCAAATTCCAGAGGAAGAACCATGTCAACCACCGTCGCGCCACCGAACACGTCCGCCAACGGCACCGCTGACAACAATGACACCACCCCGGACCCCGTGGGCGTGGAGGACCTCATCCCGGTGCGCAGCCGCATCAGTTGGGGGGCGATCTTCGGCGGGGCCGTCGTCGCACTGGCGATCTACTTCGTCCTGACCCTGCTGGGCACCGCCCTCGGCATCACGGTCGCCACGCAGACCAACGTTCGCAACTCCGAGACGGGGATGAACGCCGTCTTCGGCGCCGGCATCGTGTGGGCGGTCGCAGCCACCATCCTGGCACTGTTCGCGGGCGGCTGGGTGGCCAGCCAGCTGTCGGTCGGCGAGTCGCCGCGCGAGGCCGCGGTGTACGGCGTCGTCGTCTGGGGCACGGTGCTGGCGATGCTCCTTTTCCTGCTCACCGCCGGGGTGCGCAGCGGCTTCAGCGCCATGATCGGCATGGCGACGGTGGCGGACATGGCGGAGCGCCACGATCCCGGCAGCCTGGAGGAGTCGGCCCGCCGGGGGGGCTACTCGCAGGAGCAAATCGAGAGGTTGAAGGACGCGATCAAGGGCGGCCCCGCGCGGGCGGTGGAGGCCCTGAAGGACCCGGAGACAAGACAGCAGGTGGGCAACCAGGCCACGAGTGCGGCCTGGTGGTCGCTGGTGGGGACGGTCCTGTCGATGGGCGCGGCTGTGTGCGGCGCTCTGGCGGGCGCGGGGCCGAAGTTCCGCCTCCTGCTGGCGACCTACGCTCGGAGGCAGCCGGTCCGCGTGTGACCGGGGCGAGTCAGGGCGGCCGGCCCGTTCAGGGCCGCCCGTCGCGCGCCCTGCGGATCTCCTCCACGAGGAGGGCGACGCGGTCATTGGCGGACTGATACAGGTGGCTGCGGTGCCCGGCGAGGGCGAGGTAGCCGCCGAGGGCGAACAGGCCGAGGCCGGCGGCGATCAGCTCCCACGGTGTGGCGCGGAGACCGAGGAGGAGCCCGCCCCCGGCGGCGAGCAGCCCGAACAGGATCTCCAACTTGGCCCACGCCTTGTTGAGGCGGGCGTAGCCCAGGCGTTCGTGGACCTCGTCGGCGAGGGTCTTCATGCGGCGGCCTCGCCCAAGACCTTCAGCAGGTCCGCGACTCGAAATTTGAGGCCGGCCTTCCCGGGCAGCTCATCCATCTCGTCGAGGACGCCGACGAGGCCCTTGTGATCGTGGACGCTCATCGTCCGGCCCACCGGATCGATGTACCACACGGCCGCCGCACCACGTAGGAGATGCTCGGCCACACGGCGCGTGGCGGTGTTGACGCCGACCTTCGCTCTCTGGACTTCGATGATCAGCGCCGGCCCATTGCCCCCGGCCGGCTCGTCGGCCGTCATCCGCTCTGTCGTCGCCGCCGACATCGCCCACCTCCTTGTCTCACTTCGTCTTCGCCTGGGGCAGCGGCTCCAGCGCCGTCACCTGGTCCAGTGGCACGACGGCCACGTCGTCGGCCTGCCGGGCCGAGCGCGGCACGCCGACCTGCACGCCGTCCTGCGTGGGCAGGGCCAGGTCGGGGTGGCGGACCGGGTACACCGTGCCGTTCTTCAGGCGGATCTGGAACGGCTTGAACGGCCGGGCCTGTAGCATCCGCACGAGATCATCCATCGTCATCGTTCCGCCCTCGTCCGGACTCATCAGTTGGTCGCCGCCGGGGTCGGCAGGTCATCCAAGGAGACGACGTGCACCAACGACACGATCACGACGTCGTCCGCCATCTGCTGCTCGTCGCGGGGGACGGCGATGTGAACCGCCGAAAGCGTCGGCAGGGCCATGTCGGGGTGCCTGATGGGGTAGACCGTCCCATTCGAGAGCCGGATCTGGAACGGTTGGAAGGGCTGGCCCCGCAGTAGACGGACGATCTCCTCGCGTCTCATGATGGCACCCTCACTTCGCCGCCGCCACGACCTTCTTCGCCGCGTCCGTCAGGTCCGTCGCCGTCTGCATCGTCGGCAGGTCCTTCTGGGCCGCCTTCAGGATCTCGCGCGCCTTCTCGACCTCGTTGCCCTCCAGACGCACCACCACCGGCACGCGGAACCCGACCTCGCGGCCCGCCTTCACCAGGGCGTCGGCGATGGTGGCGCAGCTGGCGATGCCGCCGAACACGTTCACCAGCACGCCCTTGACCTTGCTGTCGGCCAGGATGATGCGGAACGCCTCGATGGCGCCGTCCGCCGTCACGCCGCCGCCCACGTCGAGGAAATTCGCCGGGTTGCCGCCGTGGTACTTGATGATGTCCATCGTGGACATCGCCAGGCCTGCCCCGTTCACCAGGCAGCCGATGGTGCCGTCGAGCGCGATGTACGTCAGGTTGGCCTTGCCCGCGCGGATCTCCGCGGGGTTCTCCTCGTCCAGGTCGCGCAGGGCGGCGATGTCGGGGTGCCTGAACAGGGCGTTCTCGTCGAACGTGATCTTGCCGTCGAGCGCCAGCACCTGGCCGTTGTCCATCACCACCAGGGGGTTGATCTCGGCGAGGGTGCAGTCCTTGTCGAGGTACACCTTCACCAGCCCGGTGAGCGTCTTCTCGACCTGCGTCACGAGGTCGCCGGAGAAGCCCAGGTCGAAGGCCATGCGGCGGGCCTGGTACGGCTGGAGGCCGGCGTCCGGGTCGATGACCGTCTTGAGGATCTTCTCGGGGTGCTTCGCGGCCACCTCCTCGATCTCGACGCCGCCCTCGGCGCACGCCATCAGGATCGGCAGGCCGATGGCCCGGTCGAGGACCACGCCGGCGTAGACCTCCCACGCCACGGGCTCGCCCTTGTCGTCCTTGCGTGTCGGGTGCTTCGCGATGTTCGCGGACGCCTCGACGATCAACAACTTCTTGACCGGCTGGCCCTCCTCGCCCGTCTGCTTCGTCACCAGCGGGTATTTCAGCATCACCTCGGCGAATTTCGCCACGTCGTCACGCTTCGTCGTGAACTTGACGCCGCCGAGGCCGCCCTTCTCCGATCCCGCCGGCAGGCCGCTGCCCTTGAACTGCCCCAGGCCGCGGCCGCCGGTGTGGACCTGGGCCTTGATGACCACCGGCTTGCCGCCGAAGCGGTCGAACGCCTGGACGGCCTCGGCGGGTGTCGAGACGACGACGCCGTCGGGGACCGCCGCCCCCGCCGCCTTGAGGAGGTCCTTGGCCTGGTACTCGTGGATCTTCATGCGCGCTGCCCCTGGATGATGCCTTGACGGTCATCATACGAGGCCGCCCCCGCCCAGCCACCGCCCTTGCATCCGCCGTCCACCGACGCCAACAGCCAAGCCGCTCACGCTCGTGGAGGGCTTCACAATTCGGCCCCGGTCACTACCTCACCCCTAACCCTCTCTCTCTCCGCGTCGGAGAGGGTGTTGGGGTGAGGTAGTCCCCGCCATGTCCGACACCGCCACCATTCTGCGCGACCTGGTGCGCATCCCCTCCATCAACCCGATGGGCCGCTCCGCCACCTCCCCTCAGCACTACGAGCACGCCGTCACCGCGCACCTGGAGGCACTGCTGCGCCCCCACGCCGAGGTGCGCCGCCAGCCGATCGCCCCGCAGCGCGAGAACGTCGTGGCGACGTTCACCCCTCCACGCCCCACAGGGACGCTCGTGTTGGAGGTTCATCAGGACGTGGTGCCCGTCGATGGCATGACCATCGACCCGTTCGGGGCCGAGGTGCGCGGCGGGCGGCTGTATGGCCGCGGGGCGTGCGACGTGAAGGGCGGGATGGCGTCGATGCTGTCGGCGTTCCTGCGCCTGTGCCGCGAGAAGCCCGAGCGGTCGGCCCGCGTCGTCCTGGCCTGCACCGTGGACGAGGAGTTCACGTTCCTCGGCGTGCAGCGTCTGGCGAAGGACGACCTGACGGGCGGCGTGCCGGGGCCGATCGGCGCGGTGGTGGCGGAGCCGACGGGCCTGGACATCGTGGACGCCCACAAGGGCGTGGCGCGGTGGGTGCTGACGACGCGCGGCGTCGCCTGCCACAGCTCGCGGCCTGACCGCGGCGTGAACGCCATTTACCGCATGGGCAGGCTTCTCGCGCTGGCGGAGAAGTATGCCGAGGAGCTGTCGGCGTCGCCGCCGGCGCCGCGTCTGGGGCCGCCGACGATGAGCGTCGGGACGATCACCGGCGGGTCGAGCGTGAACATCGTCCCGGACCACTGCCAGGCGGAGATCGACCGCCGCCTGATCCCCGGCGAGAGCCCACTCGCCGCGCCAGGCCAGCTCGCGGCGTACCTGAAGGCCCACGCCCCCGACGTGCCGTTCGAGGTGAGCGAGCCGTACCTGTACTGCCCGGCGCTGGCGAACGACCTGTCGGCGGGGCTGACGGCGAAGCTCGGCTCGGTGATCGACACGGTGCGTGGGCGGCACTCGGTGGGGGCGGTGCCGTACGGTACGGACGCCTCGACGCTGGCGGTCGCGGGGGTGCCGGCGGTGGTGTTCGGGCCCGGCGACATCGCACAGGCGCACACGAAGGACGAGTGGGTGGAGCTGGCGCAGGTCGAGGCGGCTGCGGAGATCCTCTACCGGCTGGCGCTGGCGTGGTGACAGCCGCATGGCCGGCTCGTCTAACTGTAGCCGTTCACCCGACCTGTGGGGTTAGACAAAATGAGACGTGGAGGGCGGCCACGGCACGGGAGTGGGTGGCCTGACCACTCGCCGTGAAATGCAAATCCCGCCACGAATTTGCATTTCAAGGGGTGCCTGGGGGGGGTGCAATGCAATGCAATCCGCACCACCCGGCCATCCCACCTGTCTACTTCTGTCTCATTCCCACCCCCGGATGAACGGGAACGTCTAAGCCCAACGAACAAAGGCCGCCCGAGGGATGGGGAGTATCCCTCGGGCGGCCCGTTCTGAGTCAGGCCCGTCATCAGGCGGCGGGGGTGGTGTCGCTGCCGCCCTCGGCTGGCGTCCCGGGCTTGCGGCGGCCGATGAAGTAGAACGCCGGCAAGCCGAGCAGGCCCAGCAGCCAGGCGGCCGGGATCGGCACCACGTTGCCGTCTGGCTTACAGCCGCAGTCGCCGTTCTGGTTCTGATTCTGGTTCTGGTTCTGATTCTGAGTCTGCACCTGGGTCTGTACCTGCGTCTGCGTCTGGTTGACGTTGACGCTGACGTTATTGACGAGGTTGGTGCCCGTCGTCGTGCCCTGGTTCTGGTCCTGGCCTGTGCCGGTATCCGACCCGGAGTCGCCATTGCCGCTGCCGCCGCCGAGGCCGCCGCCGGCGCCGAAGCCGCCTCCGCTGGCCACGCTGGGGCGGCTGAACGGCTGCTGGGCGTTGAAGCCGGCGGCGCCGCCGCCGGCGCCGAAGCCGGCGGGCAGGCCGCCGAGGCCGCCGCCCGACACGCCGCCCAGGTCACCGCTGGGGCCGCCCGTGGGGCCGGTGCGGCCGCCACTCGCGGGGGCGATATATGGCGTGGGCACCGCGCCCTGGACGGGGATGATGCCGCTGCGGATGGCGTCGAGGACGCCGGCCGCGGGGGCGATGTCGCCGGGGCCGTCGACCTCGCCGCCGGCCACGCCGACCGCCAGGGGGCGGCCCGTGACGATGGTCTCCTCGATCACCGGCGGGATGTCCGAGGTGAAGCCGAAGATGGTCGAACGCATCTGCGGGCGCACGCCGTTGTCGGCCCAGTAGGCCCGCAGGTACGAGGCGCGCTCGCGGGTGGTGCCACGCAGGCGGTCGCGGTCTCGCGGGTCATCGAGGGCGGCGTCGCGTTCGGCGTCGTTGATGAGCGGGATACGCACCACGCCCGTGTCGGTGCCGCGGTTGCTGCGCTCGGCGTTGACGACGATCGTCACCACGTCCGGCTCGGTGCCGGCGTCGGCGTCGCCCGTCACGACCGGGGCGGTGTCGCCGAGGGCGATGCGGGCCAGGCCGAAGACGTTCTTCGCCGTGACCGCCGGGGCCGGCGAGCGGTAGACGCGCGAGGCGTCGTTCGTGCCGGGGTGGGCGGTGGAGACGGGCATCACGTCGCCCTTGGCCTTGCCGGCGGAGGGGGCGGTGAAGCCGACGCCGGTGACGCCCACCATGCCCTTGTCGGTCCGCTTGCGGTTGGCGAAGTGACCCCAGCTCGTGATCTCGTCGATGGGGACGAGGAGGCGGATGGAGGCGTCCTTGACGGAGGCCTCACGCCCGGAGTCGTTGACGATCTGATACAGGTACAGGTAGCGGGCCTTGGTGTCGAGCCGGCCGCGGTCGTTGCCGCGTCCCGACACGAAGCCGACGTCGAGGTCCTTGATCCCGGTGCCCCAGGTGTCGCCGGGGACGGTCTTGTGGCCCTCGGCCTTCTGGTCGAAGACCATGTAATAGATGGTCGTCCCGAAGGCGCGGGCTTCCTTGACCGGCACGCCGGCCTTGCCCTTGGGGGGCGCGGCCTGGTGGCCGACGCGTGTGTAGCCGGTGAAATCAGGCAGCGGGCCGGCCTGGGCGGCGGCGGCGAGGCCCAGGACGAAGGCGGCCGCCCGCAGCATCACGCCGCTTCGATTCATGGTTCTCATGGCATCTCCTCTCATGTCAATCCTTACGGACCACCCGAGCCTGCCAGCGAGATCCAGCTCGTGAGGTGCGCCCCGTGAGGGAGTGGACGCCCCGTCCGGCCAAGAACCTGTTTCGGAGGGCCGCCGTTGGGGGACGGCGGACGACTCGCTGCAATAAGCCTCTTCATCCTACACGAACGACCCGCCCACCTGTCAAGCATCCGCCGCCGATTTTCTCCCCGGCGGCTATCTGAATCAGGCCACGGCATAATCGCCGGGCGGGCGTCCTCTCAACCGGGGTCGGCGCCGGGGGTGTCCTCAGGCGCCTGTGGCTGGCGCGGACGAAACAACCCGCGCAACAGCCCCTTCCCCCACTCCAGCAGACGCCGCGCCGACTCGCGCCAGCCCGGCCGCACGACACGCAGCTGCGCCAGCGGACGCGCCGCCGACGCCAGTTGTCTCTTGTACACCGCCTCGCCGCCGAGGAAGTCGAACTCCTTCTCGCCCGCCTCGATGGCCCGGCGGATGGCGTGGTACAGCAGCACCCCGCCCGGACGCACCCCCTTGGGCACGTCCAGCCTCCTGCCGCACTGGTAGAAGGCCACCTTCCCCCCCCGCGCCACGCTGTACATGGCCGCGGCCGGCTCGCCACGCACCGTCAGCCAGGTCAGGCGCAGCCCGCCCGCGCGGAGCATCGCGCGCATCGCGTGCCCGTGGAACTCAAGGAAGCGCGGCGAGCGGAAGGTCCCGCCCCCCGTGCCCTCCCAGCGCTCCCCGTGCAGCGACCGGAGGACCGCCGCGCCCTTCTCGATCTCGGCCTCCGAGCTGGCCTCATGCACGACGGACGACCCTGCCGCCCAGTCGTCGAAGTCGCGCTGCGACCTCTTGATGAGGTAACGGTCCTTGCGGTCAAGGCCCGCCAGGTACGCCTCCCACGTCGTCGGCAGCGGGATGTAGGGCGCCTCCGTCGTCGGCGTCAGCTCGGCCTCTAAGCCCAGCGCGCGGAATTCGCGCACGAGGAGCGCCGGCATGGGGTGCGTGGTGTCCATGAGGGGCACCACCATCTCATGCCAGGCGTCCATACAACGGGCCAGGGCGCGGGCGAACGCCGACGCCACCGTGGGCTCGCGGTCCTTCTCTGCGATGACGTTCAGGTAGTCAGAACAGATGCTGTCGCGCTCGTCCTCACCGCTGCCCCACAGCTCCACACGGCGGAAGGGCAGGCCCGGGCGATATCGGTGCCAGCGGAACGAGAGCAGGGCCAGGCCGATGAGTCGGCCCGACTCCTCGACGGGCATCACGGCGGGCCTGCGGCCACCGAGGTGGCCGAAGACACGCCACCACGGCAGGAGCCACTGGGGGGAAAGGAACGGCACGTCGCAGGCGGAGCGCGAGAGCAGGCCTTCCCACTCGGGCACCAGGGCCGCGGCGGCGTCGGCGGACGTCAGGACGCGGGCGCCGGGGCGGGCAGGTTTCAGGATCACGGCCGTCAAGGTCACCCCTCTTTGTGTCCGAGGAAGCGGCGGATACGCCGCATGACGCGGTAGCCCTGGTATTTCAGGGCGTCGCGCCAGGGCGACGAGCCGACGGGCGGCGGAGACAGGCCGCGTTCGCGCAGGGCGTGGTTGACGCGATAGATGATGCCGCGACGCTCGCTGACGCGGGTCTGGAAGGTGATGCTGAACGACACCGACACCTCCGGCCCGACCTTGACCCAGTGCGGCGCGGTGACGGGGACGTGGACGCCGTCGCCGGGGCCCATCTCGAAGAGCCTGCCGCGCGAGGCGTACTCGTCCTTGTAGACGAGGTTGCGGTGCGCCCCGCTGTAGAATCGCTCCAACTCCACCTCGCCGAGCAGGGTGCGGTCGTCGGCGGGGAAGACGGTCATGAACTTCGAGCCGCGGATCTGGAGGAGGAAGTTCCACTCAGGATCCATGTGGTAGGGCGTGACGGCGCCCGGCGACGACAGGAAGATGAAGGCCTCGCGGTGGTCGATCAGGCGGGCGTCGGCGTGGCCCATCGCCTCCACGTCGCTCAGGCACGTGTTGAGGAGGGCGCCGAACTCGGGGTCGCGCTCCACGTTCTTGAGCACCATCCACGACTTGCACTCGGCGATGCGGCGGATCGTCTCTTCTGGGCTGAGGCCGGTCCGGGGCGTGAGGCTCGGGTCGATGCCGATTGGCATGTCGCCGGCGTTGTACTCGACGCGGTCGGGCGGCAGGGAACGCGCTAGCTGGAGGAGCCGCCCGATGTCGAAGAGCGGGTGGCCGGCGAGGTTGTGCTTCACGGGGTAGGCGCGGCGGCCGAAGTTCTCGTGGAACGGGCCCGCCTCCAGCTCGAGGGGCCGGCCGGATGGCACGGACAGGACGGCGGCACTCATTCGTGACTCTCCTCGGGCGGCGGGGCGGCGGGGCGGGAGAAGCAGCGTTTCAGACAGCGGCCCAGGGGCATCAGCGAGACGAGCAGGTCGCCGGGGGTGCGGCCCGTGGCGACCCACAGGTCGTGGACGAGGCGGCGCTCCGTCCACAGCTTGTCGATCATCGGGTGGCCCGGCATCGCGCACGAGTCCATCCATCTCAGGGCCGGGTCGGCGTGGAACCGTTCGACGTTGTCGGCCTCCAGCACGACGCCGGGCGACTGGGAGTGCAGCGTCTCGTCGAAGGCGATCTTGAACGCGAACGCGCCCGGCGGCGCGAGGAAGTTCACCTTCAAGGCGATGGGCCGCCCGTCGAGGTACAGCCCGAGGAATTGCAGGCGTCCGGCGGCGTGGGCGCCGGCGAGCATCTCCCGGAAGAACGCGGCGTGGGCGGGGTCACCGGCGATGGCGGTGCCGTCGCGGCCCTTCCAGCCGGCGCCCTCCAGGGCGAGGAAGTCGTCGGCCCACCTCGTCGTGTCTTCGCCCCGGGCGAGGGCGCGGTGCTCGTAGCGGCCCCTGGCGGCGAGGGCGCGGTCCTTGCGGCGCACCTCGCGGAGGCGCTTCTTGGCGAGGGCGTTCTCCAGGTACTCGTCTGCTCCGGCGGCCCTCTGCATGAGGGCGCGGGGGTAGGCGTCGGCCTCGAACGAGGGGCGGTGATGGCGGCGGCACGCCTCGGCGAGCGCGTGGCGGAACGGGCCGTCGGCGGAGGCGAGCGGCAGACGCCACAGGGCGGCGCCATGGGGGGAGCGGCGGAACCACTGGAACAGGGTCTCGAGGACCGCCGTGGCCTCTCCCTTGCGGAGGAGCGGGGTGGTGAGGAAGCCGTAATCGTGCCGCCACGACTCCAGGACGGTGAGGGGCAAGAACGGGAGCGGCCGGCGGGCGAGGAAGGGGAAGAAGCCGTGCAACCCGCCGTCGGGGCCGAGGACGAGGACGACGCGGAGGTCGGGGCCGAGGCGGCGCCAGGCGGGCAGCAGGAGCCAGGGCTCGTAGAAGGCGTTGGGCTCGGCGGAGTTGCGGGCGAGATCCTGCCAGGCGGCGGTGTGGGGGGCGAGCTGATCGGGGGTCGTGAGGGTGAGGGCACGCCAGGCGCCGGCGGCCTCGTGCGGTGTCGGGGGGGCGGGTCGTTTAGGGACGGAGGCGGTGGCCATGCGTGGGCTTATCCGTGGTGCGTCCCGGAGGCGGGGCGCGGGGGGGCCATCGTGAGGCCGGAGTAGGGGGAGGGCGCGGCGCGGAGTGCTTGGTCGCGGCCGCGGAACCAGTACAGCCAGTGGAGGCACCCGGACAGGTGCATCTCCAGGTAGTCCAGGCTCTTGAAGTATGGCACGGCTTCCCGGGGCAGGACGTGGAAATCCGTGCCTGGGCGGACGAAGCCCCCGAAGGCGGAGACGGCGCCTTCATAGCCGGCCTCGATGATCAGGGGGAGGTATTCGGGCCGGAGGTTGTTGGGGCCCCCGAAGGGGTAGGCGAAGTGACGCACGGGGCGTCCGACACGCTCCTGGAGGATCTCGCGGGAGCGGGTCAGCTCGTACGCCGCCACGTCGGCGGGGACCTCACCCATGTTGACATGGTTGACGGTGTGCGAGCCGACGTCGTGGCCGAGGGCGGCGATCTCGCGCACCTGGTCCCACGTAAGGTTCGGCATGGGCGGGAGGTGTTCATCCCAGGCGAAGCGGCGGGCGGTGCCTACGTAGGCGGTGGGCAGGAAGAAGGTGGCCGGCAGGCCGTGATCGGAGAGCACGCGGGCGGCGGCGAGGTTGTCGAGGTAGCAGTCGTCGAAGGTGATGGCGACGGTGCGTTGGGGCATGGGCAGCCGTTCGCGGACGAGGCGGAAGATCTCGGCGAGGGGGACGACACGGAAGCGGCGCCGGAGGAGGGAGGCGATGCGGGCGAAACGTTCGGGGTGGATGGTGAGGCCGTCCTCGGGGATGGCATCGGTGACGCGGTGGAAGAGGAGGATGGAGAGGAATTGCTGGCCGAGCAGGCGCGCGACGCCCTCGTGGAGGGCCATCGCCCCGGAGTGCTTGTAGGCCGCGCAGAGCGCGGACCTCATGAGGCGGAGGCTATCAGGCATCAGGCCGGGGTGCGCGGGATGACGGAAGGGGGCGGCCCGCCGCCGCCCCCGCTGATTCCATCATACATCAGGAATCGCCCCGCTGCCCACCCCGCGGCCTCAGCGTGGCAGGTCGACGCGGGTGGGCCGGCCCTCGGAGGCCCGGACCTTGCCGCGGAATGTGAGGGCGCCCTCGTCGTTCTGGGTGTAGATGAGCCACTCGCCGGCGGCGATGTCGGCCGTCAGCCCGCCCGTGTCATCGGTGACGAGCCGGTGGCGGAGGCTGTTGCGTTCGGCGTTGATGAGCAGGACGCGCACCTTATCCGGGGCGGCGGCCCGCACGACGGGCGGCCCGGCCGTGGCGCGGCTGGCCATGCGCTCGAAGCGCAACGGCGAGGGCGGCGGGGCGGGGGCGGCGCGGCTGCTGCCGGCGAACGGCCCCGGCGG
>CAZVZK010000020.1:0-96800 GCA_964630925.1 uncultured Alcaligenaceae bacterium | reverse complement strand
CGCCCTTCGCGCCACCCCACCCCGCTGTTACCCGGAAACGACCCCTTTTGAACCACGCCGCCCCTGAGTAACCGGCGGACGGATGAGTACGGCGGGGGCCTGGAAAACCGTATGCGGCTGACGTTGCGGGTGGCCGAGCGCGTACGCCGCCGGGTGCCCGACGAGCTGCCGGTGTTCGTTCGCATCTCGGCCACCGACTGGGCGGAAGGCGGCTGGGACGTCGAGCAATCCGTGGCCCTGGCCCGGCGGCTGAAGGGGCTCGGGGTGGATCTGATCGACGTCTCGTCCGGGGCGCTCGTGCCGACGGTCCGCATCCCGGTGGGGAAAGGGTATCAGGTGCCGTTCGCCCGGACGATCCGCCGCGAGTCCGGCCTGCCGACGGGGGCGGTCGGCCTGATCACCGAGGCCGGCCACGCGAACGAGATCGTGACCGCGGGCGACGCCGACCTGGTGTTCATCGCCCGCGAGCTGCTGCGTGAGCCGTATTGGGCACTGAAGGCGGAGCAGGAGCTCGGCGCGGAATCGTCGTGGCCGACGCCGTACGGCTACGCCGTGAAGCGGCGGGCGAGGTAGGACCGGGAACCGTGTGCTGCCCCCGAGGGGGGTGCGGCGTTTTCGGGCCCGTGGAGGAAAACCGCGCCGCCCCAGGAACGGTTTGAGGGTGAGTCGTGGGGTGATGAGTGACCCCGGCCCGAGGCGGCGCCCCGGCGCGCGGCGTCCCCCTCCCCGGCCTCCGCCGGCCCCGTCGATGCCCCGCGTCTGTCTCTGCCCGATGCCCCCTTGATCGTTACGCCGAGAGCGCCACGAAGGGGGATACCGTGGAGCCGTCGGCGAGGGCTTGTGAGGTGCAAGGACGCCTAGCGGGCCACGCCAGGGCCGGCTTTGCGGCCCGGGGCGGAGGCCGCGCAGCGGCCGTTGGCCCGCGCAAGGCGGGGGGGGGCGTGGCGGGTGGACACCCTATTGCGCAGCGACTCTTATTCCCCCGACGCAGCAACAGCATAGCGAAGGACCGCCGGATAGGTCCGGCGGTCCCTTCGCAGCCTGCACATTGCAGGGCGCGTCGATCCGAGCATCAGTTGACGGCCGGTGTCGAGCCGGAGGCGTTCGCGTGGCGGCTGTGAGCCCTGCCGGGCTGTGTGCCCCTTGACACGCCTGATAGGATACCCTCCCCGAGCGGCGGCATCCCGGCCCCGTACCCGCCTTGACAGCGGGGACCCGTCTCGGGCATAGGGCGCACCAGATGGGCCGCATCGCGAAGACGCCGTACACACCCCCTCGTCGGAACAGGCCCGTTCGGGCCAACGCAAGGAGGCTGCGCATGGCACCCACCCTGGACGACCGCATCATCTCGTTGCTGAACCACGCGGAGGGGAAGGTGCTTTCGCTGCGGGAGATCGAGCAGAAACTCGCTTCCGAGACGGGGCAACGAGTCGATACGTTCGCCGTGCGCGACGCCGTCTGGAGGCTGATCGACAAACGGAAGGCTGACTTTACCCCGCTGCGTGACCTCAAGGCCGTGGCCTCCTGACGCGACCGAGGCCCACATGCCGCCCCAGCGCCAAGACCGCCTCAGCGGGGACGCGAAATCGGAGAGCCGTTCGGCGTTCCAGAGGGACCGGGACCGGATTCTCTACGCGGGGGCGTTCCGGCGGCTGGTGGGCGTGACGCAGGTGATCGGCCCCTCGGACGGGGAGGTGTTCCACAACCGCCTCACGCACACGCTGAAGGTCGCGCAGGTGGCGCGCCGCATCGCCGAGCGCTTCAACGCGGACCCGGCGGTGAAGAAGGTGGCGCGGAAATGGGGCGGCATCGACGCGGACGTGGTCGAGGCCGCCGCGCTGGCTCACGACCTGGGGCACCCGCCGTTCGGCCATGTGGCGGAGGCCGAGCTTGCGCGTCTGGTCCGTCCGAAGGCCGGGGCGGACGCCTTCGAGGGGAACGCCCAATCGTTCCGGATCATCACGCGTCTGGCGGTGCGCCGGCCGGACGCGCCGTTCGGCCTCGACCTGACGCGGGCGACCCTGAACGCGACGCTGAAATACCCCTGGCTGGCGGCGGACGGGGTGAAGAAGTTCGGGGCGTACCACGAGGACAAGGACGCCTTCGATTTCGCCCGCGGGGCGCAACGGGCGGATGACGGGTCGCTGTGCGCCGAGGCCCAGATCATGGATTGGGCCGACGACATCACGTATTCGGTCCACGACACCGAGGACTTCTACCGTGCGGGGCTGGTGCCGCTGCACCTGTTCGCGGAGGGGAACGCCGAGCGGGACCGCTTCCTCGGCCGGGCCATCAAGAGGCGTGAGAAGGAGAAGAAGCCGTTCAAACTGCACGGCCAGGAGGTGGACCTCAAGGAGCTGGAGCGGGTGTTCTTCAAGTTCTGCGACGGCCTGCCGACGAGTGAGCCGTACAGCGGGACGCGGGGGCAACGCGGCCGTCTGGCGCAGTTCACGTCGAAGACGGTGGCGGTGCTCGACAAGGCGACGACGCTGCTCCCGCCGGGCGAGGGCCGGGATTGCCTGTCGGTGCCGGACGAGCATCGGCTTCAGGTGGCGTTGCTCAAGGAGCTGATCGGGGTCTACGTCATCGACAACCCCGCGCTGGCCGCCCATGAGTACGGGCAGCGGCAGGTCATCCGGGGCCTATTCGACGTGTTCTACGAGGCAGCGACGGGCCGGGAGTGGAAGATGTTCCCGCCGCAATTCCGCGACGAGGCGGAGGACATCCTCGAGAAGCAAAGGGACTTCACGCCCCCTCGATGTGCCCGCCTTGTGGCCGACACCATCGCCTCGATGACCGACGAGCAGGCCCTCCGCATGCACCAGCGGTTGACGGGCCAGTCCCTCGGGCCCGCCCTCGATCCGATCATGAGTTGACGGCCCGTTCCCAGGCGGGCCCATTCGTGGGGCGGCTGTGACACCGCTGAGGGATATTCCCATCCCTCGGGGCACCTCATGTGGCGGCCGATGGGTGACGGCCCGGCAGGCGCGCCACCTGCGAGACACCGAGGTTAGCGGTGTGAAGGAGGGTGGGGCGAGGAAGCCGCCTTGACGCGAGGCCGGCGGAGGGGTGAGATGGGCTGTGGGACCAGGGGCGTGATCGGTGAAGGAGGCAAGCCAGTGGCGGGAACCGAGCCGACGCCGTCACCGTGTAGGGAAGCCGGCCCCTCGCAGGTGCCGGCATCGGATGTGCCGTTGCCCTGGCGGGGAGCGGTTGCGTTCGGGCTCCTGGCCTTGGTCGGTGCGATGGGGCCGGACATCACGCCGAGCCGGTACTCCCCGGAGCTCAGCCATTACATCCCGCGGTACGTCCTGCTCGCCCTGAGCATCGGGTTCGGCCTCGGTGCAGTCCGGTCAAGGCTGCGGGCTGACAAGGTCTTCGGAATCGCCGTGGTGGTAGCCGGCTGCGGGCTGGTGGCGTACATCGCCCACGCTTGCCTGGAGATCAGTGGTTGGTGACCCGCGATCAGACTCGCCCACTGGCCCGTTCGGCGGCGTCCTCGACCGCCCGGCGGGCCAGGTCGTTGACATCGACGCCGGCCCTTACGCGCGGGCCCGGTGAGGCCACGCGGAGCTGAGAGACGGCGAGGGAGGCACTGACGATCCTGCGGCCGTGGGCGTGCCTCCTGGGGATCGCGGCGCGGGGTGAGGAATATCGTTCTGGCGGGGGAGGTCTGGGCACGGGGCACCGGGGAGGTGGGGGGAGGGTCCCAGGCGAAGACACTCCCTGTTGTCAGTATTGGACGGGTGTCCATGCCCCGTCAAGGGCCTGCCACCTTTTCCCGTCTCCTGACAGGGGTGGCGTGTGCTGCCATCTGGAATGTGACTCGGAATCGACGATCCAAATGCTTAATTGCGAAGATGTTACGGCGACGGAGTCACATGCCACGCCGTCGGGAAGTGGAATGTGACTCGGCGCCCGCCGGGGCGTGCGCGAAGTGAGAATGTGGCCAGGTGACTCTGTTTTGTCGGTGTGTGGCACTCCACGGCGGCCTCTGTCGCCGAGAAGTCACATGGCCACTCGCCGTGGAAGTGGACAGGTGACTCCGCGAAGTGGGCAGGTGGCCCGGCGCCCGACGGGCCTCGCGTCCGCCGCGGGAAGGCCGGCACGCGACAACACCCCTTGAAATGCAAGTTGTGTCCGGAGAGGCCCGATGGCACACGATCAGCGCTGGATTTTCATTGCAGGGGGGTGTCTGGGGGTCTGCAATGCAATGCAATTTGACCACCCGGGCCACACCCGTCTCCTTCCGCCCCACTCCGACTCCGGGGCGAACGGTTCGGCCCCGTACTTCGGGGCGTGGAGCCCGCCGGGTTGGCGCTCCCCGCCCCCGTTTGCTATCATGACCCGCATGCCGTCCACCCCGCGAGCATGGATTCACGCGCTGACCCGCCCCCGGCGGGCGGCGGCGCTGTTGCTCCTGCTCGCCCACGCCCTCACCGTCTGCGCCGTGCCCCTGCCGGCACCGTCCACCCCTCCGCCCGCCGAACACGACACCATCACGGCCGTCCCCGCCTGCTGCGCCTCCGGGTGCGGCTGCGGCGATGCCGTCAAGAAATGCTGCTGCTGCTGTGCCCACGAGCCGACCGCCGCCGCCCCCGAGGGCGGGCCGACGTGGGACCGCTGTACCTGCCACGGCGGCACGGGGCCGCTGTCACTCGACCTCACACCGCCCGCCGTCGTGACGCGCCCGGCCCTCCTCCGCCCCGCGGCGCCGCCCCTGGTGGGCGTGCTGCCCGCCCAGGCCGACGACGCCGACGCCGTCGCGGACGCCCCCGACTCTCCGCCGCCGCGCTGATCCATCGTTGCGACGAGCCTACCGGCTTGTCGATCACACGTGGCAAGCCGGGAGGCTTGCCGCCACGACATCACACCAGGCGGGATGACACCCGCCGTTCGCCCTCTTCTCGTCCACGAGCGGCCCGCCGCGTTCCCTTCACGCGGCGGGGCGGCCGCGTCTCTGCATGGGCGCGCCCCGCACGTTCGTCGCCGGCCCGGCCTGCGCCGGGCCGGCGTATTCTCTTCACGGCCCGCCCCGGCGACGAGGGCCCCGGGGAGGCTTTGCGGGGCCCGGGGCCCCCGGCTATCATGGCCCTTGCCCCGCCGGAGCCACGCCATGAGCCGCACGGCCCTCCTGACCCTCTCGCTCCTGGCCCCCTCCATCGTCTCCGCCGCCGGCCCGCCGCCCGGCCCGCCCGAGGTCTACATCGACTATCCCGCCGCCCGCGTCGTCCGCCGTGGCACCGCCGGCCGCGAGGCGTGGTCCGCCAAACTCGGCGGCCGCGTCGGCTACACCCACCGCGACCCTGACCTCGTCTGGGATGACGGCCGCGTCTACGTCGCCCACGCCGACGGCGTCGTCGCCCTCGACTCCATGACCGGCGCCGTCCTCTGGCGTTCCAAGGGGCCCCAGCACAGGCTCTTCCTCGACGGGCCGCTCCTCCTGGCCGCCGAGTGCTCGTCCGGCCTCGATGTGAAAGAAGGCCGCGCACTCGTCGCCCGCTCCACCCTGGACGGCGAGGCCGTCTTCCGCGTGCCCCTGCCCCTCAAGGACTTCGACCCCCTGCCGATCCGCAAGATCGCCGGGCTGTACCTGGTCCAGTCGGGCCGGTCCGTGGACGGCGAGGGCGCGGCCCTGCTCTTCGACCGCCGCGGGGTGGTCAAGCACCGCCTCGGCCGGCCCGTCATCGACGGGCTGGGCGTCGGCGCGGACATCGTGCTGCTCACGGAGGGCGAGGTGGTCCGCCTCGGCCCCGACGGGCGGCGGAGGTGGGGAGCCCGGATGGGGCGGGGGATGTCCGCGGGCGGCCTGATCGCCCTGGAGGGCGGGCACGCCCTCGCCCACCAGCACTGCCCCACCTCGGACAGCGGCGTCCGCGCCGCCCGCATCGACCTGACGACGGGCAAGGCGGTCTGGCGGGCCGAATGCGCCGCCCTCGGCGTGGACCACTCGAAGTACCGCCACCATGCGTGGGTGGACATCAGGGGGGGCCAGGCGCGGGTCACGAGCCTGGGGTCCTCCGGCATGTTCACCGAGACGCTGGGCCTGAAGTCGGGCGCCCGCCTGAGCCGCGCCGCCGGCCCGCACTGGCTCCGCGCTGCCGACGAGTCGTTGCGGCCTGATCCCTGATCCGCGGGGGCGTTATTCGCGTGGCCTCTTCTCGGCGTTCTTCCTTTTCAGGTGCCACTCGTACATCGCCTTCCGGCCGACGGGGCCTTCCGCCTTGAACTCCCTCAAGAGGTCCAACTTCTCTTCATCGTCCCGCTCCGCTTCGATGATTTCCTTCAACCACCTCGCCTCTTCCCTGGAGAGCGGCCGGGCCATCTTCCCCGCGTGCGGGCCCGTCAGCGGCTTACGCTGGACGCCGTCGCCCGTCTTCCGCCCTCCGGGCAACGGGACCATCTCAATCGCGTTCTCCTCGCCGAGGTCCTTCTCCAGGCCCCTCTTCGACTTCGCCTTCGCCTTGGCCGCCAACGTCTTGCGGAAGAAGTCGTAGATCCCCTTACGCCCCGCGTGGGTGTCGGCCCGGAACTCTTCCTCGAACTCCTTCTTCTCCGCCGGCGTCTTGAGGAAGTCCTTGACCTCCTTCAGCCATTTCTCCTCCGCCGCCGACAGGGGGCGGCCCGCCGACGGCGGGTCGGCGGCCCCGGCCAAGGACACCAAGGCGATCCACACGAGCGAGCCCAGCGAGCGGCGCATCATCACCCCCGATCTCCCCTGCCTCGCCCCGCCGGCGTGCGCGACGGCACGCATGCGCCGCCCCACACGGGCGGCACGGCAGACGGGATTCACGGCGGGATAGGGCAATAACGCCGAGGCCGGCGCCCTGTGACGGGCTACTTGCCCTTCTTCTTCGACCGGACGAACAGGTCGTAGATCGCCTTGCGGAACGCCGGCGACTCCGCCCGATACTCCGCCTCGATCTCCTTCCGCCCCTCCGCGTCCTTTTCGCTCTCCAGGATCTCCTTCAGCCACGCCTTCTCCTCATCCGTCAACGGCGTCCCCTTCACCGTCTTCGGGTCCGGCACGGCGGGCTTCACCTCCGGCGGGGCCTTCGCCGCCTTGCGGAACAGGTCATACATCCCCTTCCGTCCGGCGTGAGTCTCGCCGCGGAATTCCAGCTCGAGCGACTTCCGCGCCTCGGTGTCCTTCTCCGCTTCAAGGATCTCCTTCAGCCACCGCCCCTCCGCGGCGGACAGCGGCCTGAATGTTTCCTTCTTCGCCTCGGGCGGCCTCGGCTTCTTCCCACCCGACCCCTCCTGCATCTTCCGGAAGAGCTGGTACATCGCGTGCCGGGCGATGTGGCTTTCCGCCTTGAACTCCGCCTCGAGGGCACGCCTCTCGGCGGCATCCTTCTCGGCGTCGAGCATCTCCCGCAGCCATTTCGTCTCGGCGGCGGACAGCGGCGGCGGTGCCTTCATCCCCTTGGGCGGGACGACCTCGATCTCGTCCGGGTCGATTTCGAGCCGCTTCCCGGCCGGGAGCTTCTTCGCGTCGGCCAGCGCCTTCAGCCGCCGCCTCTCGTCCTCCGAGAGCGGCCCGTCTTTCGTGGCGGGGTCGGCCAGCGCCACCAGCGCCTCCAGCACCCCCTCCGCCGCCTGCCCGTCGTGCAGGCGGAACAGCAGACGCTCGGCCAGCGCCCTGCGGAACGCCGCGTCGTAGCGCCTGGCCGGCTCGTGCTTGCGGAAATGGACGTGGACGGACAGAGGTTTGCGGATGACGAGGATGGCGAGCCCGTACCACGGCGCGCGGTCGAACTTCTCCTGCATCAGTCGGGCGAGGAACTTTTCGCGCCCCTCGGCGTCGCACCGTCGCTGATCCTCTTTCTCGAGGGCGGCCAGCGTCTCGATGCGGACGCTCACCTTCGCCGACTTCGCCAGCGCCCGCATGGCCTCCTTGATCCGTTCCCCCTCGCCCTTGCCGAACAGGTCGGCGGAGTCACCGAGCGGAGGAAGCCCCCCGGAGACGGGGCGGAAGAGCGGGACATCCGATCCCTCCCCTACCGTCACCAGCCCCGGAGGATACGCACGTGGGGCCGCGCCGCACGCAGCCGATACCAGGAGCGCCAGCACGAGCATGCCCATCCGCCGACGCATGGCGACCCCTCCGCGGCTCACAGTACGGTGTCTTCCTATCGGGATAGCGGCCGCCGCCCCGCACGACGGACAAATCGCCACAGGCCATCCTTGACTCTCAACCCGCACAGCCGTACGGTAATGGACAGCCGTTGACGTACCACGAAGGAGGCGGTGTGATGCGGGCGAAACAGGCGAGGACGCGGCGGACGGGCCGGATCGTGCTGATCCGCGACGGGCGGCTGGCGGGCAGGCGCGGCGGGGATGCCTCATCGCGTGGCGAGCCGGCGGACGCGCAGAGCGGCGCACCGTGTTCGCCCGAGTTACGAACGCAACAGGCCGAGGCGGAGCTTGCGGATCGGCCCCGCCTGGGGTAGCGTGAGGGGGCACCCATCCTGGAGGCCCCTCATGCGTGCGCTCATCCTGCTGGTCGTCACCCTGCCCCTCCTCGCCGCCCCGGAGCCGAAGAAGGAAAGCCCGCTGGACCGGGGTGCGACGAAGGAGTCCGAGGCCGCCGTCGCCAGGGGCCTGCGCTGGCTCGCCCTCCACCAGTGCGCCGACGGCTCCTGGTCGATGCGCGACTTCAAGAACCACGCCCGCACCGAGCCGCTCCCGAAGGGGAAGGTCGCCCCCGACGACAGCACCTCGGAGACATCCGGGACGAACGACGTGGCCGCCACCGCGATGGCGCTGCTGCCCTTCCTCGCCGCCGGCCACTCTCCCAAGGGCAAGCCCGATTCCCCGTACCGCCGCACCGTCGAGGCAGGGCTGCGGAGCCTCATCTCGCAGCGCACCCAGGTCGGGGCCAGGGCCGGCATGTACGGGCCCGACATGTACACCCACGCCCTCGCCGTGATCGCCCTGTGCGAGGGCCTCCGCCTGTCGAAGGACGCCGCCCTCCGCAGCCCCGCCCGCGACGCCCTCGCCTTCCTCGAGAAGGCCCAGCACGCCGAGGGCGGCTGGCGCTACACGCCGGGCATGGCCGGCGACCTGTCGATCACCGGCTTCTGCGTCCGCGCCCTCGCGTCCGCCCAGCGCGCCGGCCTCGCGCCGAAGAAGGTCACCATCGACCGGGCCGCCGGCTTCGTCAAGGCGTCGGAGGCGAAGCCGGGCCTGTTCACCTACATCCCGCGCTCGCCGTCCGACACGCCGTCGATGACCGCCGTCGGCCTCCACTGCCAGCAGCTCTTCGGCGTCACCCCGCGGGAGGACGCCCGCAAGGCGAGCCTCCAGAAGCTGGCGTGGTACCGGGAGAACGGCCCCGCCCCGCTGCCCCTGTACTTCACCTTCTACGCGACGAGGGCGGTGTACGAGGAGGGCGGCAAGGAGTGGGAGGCGTGGAACAAGCCCGTCCGCGACAAGCTCGTCGCCTTGCAGGACACGACCAACAAGGGTAACGGCGGGAGTTGGCGTGGGGACGTTCAGGTCGGCGGGCGGATCGGTGCGACCTCGTTCGCCTTGCTCAGCCTCCTCGTGTATCACGAGGAGAGAGGCCAACTGGTCCCGCCGAGGGTCGAGCCATGAGGTGCTTCGGTCTGTCGCTCCTGGGGGCGCTGTGTGCCATGCTGTCCGCCCAGCCCGCGTTGACGTTCCCGCCCCCGGAGGTGTTCGCCCCCGACGAGGGACAGCTCACGGCGATCACCGAGAAGACGGAGGCCCTCCGCGACGGGATCAAGGCGGGGAAGGTCACCGACCCCGACGTGCTGATCTTCCTGAAGGCCGCCGAGTACATGCTCCTGCACGGGGAGTGGTACAAGGGCCAGGCGAAGATGACGCTCGACGTTCTCGATGACGGCCTCAAGCGTGCCAGGGCGTGGGGGGGCCTCGTCGGCGGATTCAAGGAGGAGTACAAGCGCCGCTACCCCTGGAAGCGTGGCGCCGTGAACGTCGGCGCCTACCGCTCGAAGATCGACGGCAGCATCCAGCCGTTCGCCGTCACCATCCCCGCCGGCGAGAAGAAGGGCGGCTGGCCGCTGCACGTCGTCCTCCACGGCCGCAACGGGGCGTTGACCGAGGTGAGCTTCCTGCACCGGGCGATGAAGGGCAAGGCCGCCAAGGGCCTCGACCACGTCGTCCTCGACATCTACGGCCGCGGCAACAACGCCTACCGATGGGCCGGCGAGACCGATATCTGGGAGGCCCTGGAGGAGTGCCGCCGCCGCTCCTGGGACGGTGACGGCCTGGACGTGACGCGCACGGTCCTCCGCGGCTTCTCGATGGGCGGTGCCGGCACCTGGCACCTCGGCCTGCACCACCCGGACCGTTTCGCCGTCATAGGCCCCGGCGCCGGCTTCACCACCACCCACGGCTACATCGCCAAGCTGCCGAAGAAGCTGGCCCCGCACCAGGAGGCGTGCCTGTCGATTTACGACGCCGTCCGCTACGCCGAGAACGCGGCGCTGGTGCCCGTCGTCGCCTACTCCGGCGAGGACGACCCGCAGAAGGCCGCCGCCGACAACATCGAGAAGGCGCTGGCCGGCCTGCCGATGAAGATCACGCACATCGTCGCCCCCAAGACCAAGCACACCATCCCGCCCGATTACCAGAAGAAACTCCTCGCCGAGTACGCCAAACAGGCCACCCCGCGCCACATGCCGGAGAAAATCCGCTTCGTCACCCACACCCTCAAGTACCCCGGCAGCCACTGGCTGAGGATCACGCATCTGGAGAAGCATTACGACAGGGCCGTCATTGAGGCCGATCTCAAGGGCGGCGACAAGCCTTCGTTGCGCATCAAGACGACGAACGTCGCCGGCCTGCACTTCGCCAAGCTCTCGTTCGACGAGGGGGCGGTCAAGGTGGAGGTGGACGGCCAGACGGTAGAGGGGATCAAGGGCACGGACATCGGCCTGGCCGCCTCCCTGACGAAGCAGGACGGGAAGTGGCGGCAGCGGACCGGGGCCGAGCTGAACTTCGTGCGCGACGAGAAGACGCACGGCATGACGGGCCCGATCGACGACGCCTTCACGAAGCCGTTCGTGTGCATCCGCGGCACCGGCAAGCCGTGGAACGCCGCCGTCCAGGCCCACGCCGTCACCAGCCTGGAGCGGTTCAAGCAAGAGTGGTCGAAGTACATGCGCGGCGACATCCGCATCGTGGACGACAAGGATCAATTCCTGTCGTCCAACCACGAGGCGGGGATGATCCTCTTCGGCGACCCCGGCTCGAACCAGGTCATCAAGGAGCTGCTGCCGCACCTGCCCTTCAAGTGGACGCAGAAGACGATCACCTGGCGGGGCAAGGAGTACGACGCCGCCATACACGTCCCGGTGATGATCCGCCCCAACCCGGAGGCGCGGACGCACACCTACATCGTCCTCAACAGCGGCCACACGTTCCACAAGGCGGACTTCGAGGGCACCAACGCGCTGCTCTACCCACGCCTCGGCGACTGGGCGCTGCTCAAGGTCAAGGACGCGAAGAAGCCGCTGGAGGTCGAGGTCGTCACGGCGGGGTTGTTCGACGAGCGCTGGAAGTTCCCGAAGTGACGCGACTCACACAAGGTAGCCACGACGCGCGGCGGAGCGCTCGCTCACAGGATCGGGTGAGCCGCGCCGTCCACGCGCTGCTTCTCCCACTCCTTGCGCACCTGGCTCAGGCCGTACGCCACCAGCTCGTACTCGTCCGACAGGCGCTTCAAGACCGGCGAGTCGTCGGCCTCGAAGCCGCTCGCGATCAGGTACGACCGCTTCCCCTGCTGGCAGTAATCGATGAACTGGTCGCGCGACATCGCCGAGCGCAGACGCCGCAGCATCTCCGGGTACAGCCCGGTCCAGAAGAGCGTGAAGTCGCCGATGTGCCGGTGCAGCTCACGCCGCGTGCGGCCCTCGGGCGGCATCGCCTCCGCCTCAATCATCATCGCCGCCACCTCCTCCAGGCGCCGCCCCTCGGCCCGCACGCGGTAGATCGCGTCCATGCACACGAACCGCGACAGCAGGTCCGAGACGTAGTCGGTCAGCGGAGGGTCCGCCATCCCGAGCGACTCCATGAAGGTGTGTTCGGTGATCCCGGCGAAGAGCCTGCGGATTGGGTGATCGGGTGAAGGGTGCCACATGATCGCCTCTCTTTTCCGTTCGATGTGGGGCCGCCCTCCTTGGCCGGCCGTCCGGCAGATATTCTACTCTGGCATGCGGAATCAAGCCCGGACGACAAATCCTCCCTGCATTCTGCAAACGCCGTGCCCCGAACAGCTTGCGCGGCCGCCCGGTTCGACTTGAATCGAACCGGGCACGCGGGTATGGGACGTGTCTTCCACGGGATATCTCGTCGCCCGACGTCGGCCCCCCTCACGCCGGGGGTAGGAAGGGGGGCATGGTTCAAGGGCGGGTAACAGGCCGGTGCCGTTTCTGTGCAAGTTGCTGTGCAGATCGGTCACCCCCCTCTGTGGGTGTTACCTCCTTCGCTCTGATCCTGAACCATGCCGGAAGGGGCCATGCCGTCCGCCCACGGATGCCGTCCGTCACGCGCCTGGCGCTGGCGGAGAAGGTGGCGGCGTTCGACGCCGCCGTCTTCCCGCACGAGGACGGCTGACAGGGCGGCTCACACCTTGAACAGCCGCCGCACGTTGTCGCGCAGGACCGCCCGCGCCAGGTCCACCGCCCCGACGGCGTTCATCACCCCGGCGCGGACGAAGTCGTCGGCCAGCACCTTCGCCAGCACGCGGCGGTACATGTTGTACTTCGGCAGCCCGAACTCCAGCTTGTACATGTCGCTGTAGTAGCCGATCTGCTTCGTCCGCGGGACGGCCTGGAGACGCGCCCGCAGGTCCGGCTCGATGAACGCCGGCACGTTCGCGTACCACCAGTGCCCGCTCGTGATGACGTTCGGGAAGATCCACGCGAAGCTGCACAGCTCCTGGTTCAGCCCGCTCGATAGCACCGACACGCAGAACGGCACCGCCGGGAAGGCGTTGAACAGCGCCGCGTAGTTCATCAGCGACGTGCGATTGTCGAACAGGTCCTGCCCCTGGAACACGCCGTCCGCGTAGACACGCCGGTTCACCCCGATCATCAGGTCGAACGGCAGGCCGAACTCCCGGCAATGCTCCGCCAGCACCCAGAAGACGCCCCGCGCCGTCGTGGCGGCGTCGCCGGACTTGATGGCCGCCGACAACGCGGCGTCATCGACCGGCGCCGGGGAGAAGTCCGGCGGCAGCGAGATGGCGCATGCCCTGGCCCCCTTCCGCGTGAAGCGGGTGAACAACGCAGCCACGGCCTCGCGCAGCGCGGGCGCGTCGCCGGCGTCGATGCCGGTGGCCCTGGCCAGGCGCTGCCTGACGGCGGGGAGGTGGAGCTTGAAGACGAGGTCGTCGGTCCGCAGGCAGGGGACGTAGCGGGCGGTGTCGAACCCCTCGAGCGGGTCGTCGAACTCGTTGGTCAAGAAGACCGCCTCCAGGCCGGAGAGCTTCAACACCTGCTCCTCCCAGTCCGGCTGGCCCATGCGCCGCTCCGCCTGCCTCCACAGCCAGTCGGCGTCGGCCCCGGTGACGCGTGGCCCCTCGAAGCCGAGGAAGGTGCGGCAGATCTCCAGGAACCACCCGTACTGGGCCGTGTTGTCATACCGGTCCATGAAGGAGAGGATCGCCTTGCAGCGCTCCTGCGGCGGGGTCTCGGGGGACAGGGGGGCCTTGGACATCCCGGCGGAGTGGGCCAGCTCGGTGTAGTAGTGGTAGCCGAGGATGTCGTCGAGCGACCGGGCCGGGGGGCTGAGCGGGTCGATGTGGGTGTGCGGGTCGATGAGCGGGATCGCCTGGATCTCGCGGAACAGCTCCTGCGCGAGCGTGTCGGTGGTCATTCCTTCGGCCCTCCTGGTTGTCCGATTGGCAGATGGTGCAGAAGGATTTACAAACCGTCGGGCGTCCGTCGAGGGGCCGCGCCGCCGGCGCCGCCGGGTGGCACGACGCGCAAACCGTTGAAGCGAAGTGGCTTGCGTCACGATCCGCCGAATCGGCCTCGCGGATTTCGGCGATCGGCGCGGCAGATGCTTCAGGAGGGATTGTCCAAGCGGGTGCCAGCCGGGCCGGTCAGCCGACCCCGCTCCCCCAGCGGTGTCGGCCCTCATCCCCCGAGGCCCGGCCCGGCGAGCGGCACCTCTGCTCCCCCTTCCTTCCCCAATCCCCGTCTCCACCGCCTCTTCCCCCAGGCGGCCCTCTCCCCCGAGGGCCGCCTCTTTTCGTTCATCACCCCTCCTTGCGGAAGCTCGCGTCGCCGCGGACCTCGCCCTCGTCGATCCTCGGGGCGGGGTCGGACGGCTTGTCCTTCTTCCACGTCACCCTGGCCGAGCCCTGGATCATCTTGAAGGCGATGGCGCCGCCGGCGGTCAACGTCAGATTGACGACGCTGCCGCCCTGTACGGCGCGGGTGAAGCGCACCTCCCTGGCGCGGGCCGTGAGGCGCGACTCGCTGTTGAGATCACCCGTGGACACCACGCCGCCGGGGGCGTCTATCTCGACGCGGGCCTCGCCGTTGATGCCGGCCAGCGCCACCGCGCCGCCCGGCGCACGCAGCTTCACCACCGACTTGTTGTGGACCGGCTGATCGAAGATGATCACCTTCGCCTGCAAGGCCGAGGCGTCCAATTCGCCGTCGTTGACGGCGCGGACGCGGAGGGTGCCGATGCGCCCCGACAGCTTGACCTTGTCGCCGTTGTTGATCGCCTCGACGATATGCGTCCCCGCCGGGTCATCGAGCCGGGCCGCCCCCGCAACGGCCGGCGGTGCCGGCTTCATCACCTTCGCCCGCTCGTCCTCCAGCGCCTTCTCGGCGGCGGTGGCCTTCGCCAGTGCGTCGGCCCGCCCCTTCGCAACCTGTTCGAACGCCTTGTTCAGCTCCGCGATCTGCTTTTCGAGATCCGCGCGTGTCGGCCTGTCGCGGCCCGGCGTCTCCTCCGGCTTGGCGGGCTTCTGCGTTCGGGCCGCCGCCAGGTCGGCGCGCATCTTCGCCAGCGCCGCCTCGCCGCGCGCCTGCGCAGCCTGCCTGTCGGCCAGGAGGGCACGGTAGGTGTCGGTGTCCTCGACGGGCGGAGGGGGCGCGGGCCTGCCCAGCCACAGCCAGCCGATGAGGAGGGCCTGGGCGAGCAGGGCGGCGATCAGGCCCCACGGACGGCGCGCCTCAGGCAGCGGCTCGACCAGCGGCGGTGCGGTGGCGTCTGCGGGCCTCTCGGCCAGGACGGCGCCGCAGGCGGGGCAGGATTGGGCGCCCACCTCCTCGGCGAGGAGGATGGCGTCGCAGTGCCGGCAGCGCGGCGCGGGCATGGCGGGATCTCCGGTGATCCTGCCATTGTAGCGCGGCGGCGGGTCAGCGGCCCAGGGCGGCGGCGACGGCCTGGCACTCGGCGAGCATCCGGCGGTACTCATCCGGGGTGAGGGCCTGCGGGCCGTCGGACAGCGCGCGGGCCGGGTCGGCGTGGATCTCGACGAGCAGGCCGTCGGCGCCGGCGGCGACGGCGGCGCGGGCCATCGGCGCGACCAGATGGGCGTGCCCGGTGCCGTGGCTGGGGTCCACGACGACGGGGAGGTGGGTGACGGACTTCAGGTGGGGGACGGAGGCGAGGGGGAGGGTGAAGCGGACGTGATCCTCGAACGAGCGGATGCCGCGTTCGCACAGGATGACCTGGCCGTCGCCGGCCTTGAGGACGTACTCAGCAGCGAAGAGGAACTCCTCCATCGTGGCGGCGGGGCCGCGTTTGAGGAGGACGGGGAGGCCGGCGGCGCCGGCGGCCTCCAGCAGGGGGTAGTTCTGCATGTTACGTGCGCCGATCTGGAGGACGTCGGCGTAGCGGGCGACGAGGGGGACCTGCTCGGGGGCCATCACCTCGGTGACGACGGCGAGGCCGGTCTGCTCGCGGGCCAGGGCGAGCAATTCGAGGCCCTTCTCCTTGAGGCCCTGGAAGGAGTAGGGGCTGGTGCGTGGCTTGAACGCGCCTCCGCGCAGCCCCCTGGCGCCGCTCTCGCGGACGACGTGGGCGAGGTCGAGGAGCTGAGAGCGTGACTCGACGGAGCAGGGGCCGGCGATGACGCCGAGGGGCCCGCCGCCGAGGACGAGGCCGCGGGCGCGGACGACGGCGGGCTGGCGGCCGTGGGCGGAGACGAGGGGGTGGGGCGAGGCGGCCCCGTTGCGGATGGTCTTGTCGGTGGCGGTGTTCATGTCGGCCTCCCACGCCGCTGCCCACCGTGGAAACCGCACGGCGGGGGGCGGGGCAACAGTCATCATACGCGCGTGGGGCGTGGGGGGCTTGCGTCGGGGCGTCGGCTCGCCTAGACTTGCGTGAACCGGCGCGCGGGGGCGTGTGTCCTGTGGCCGTCCGGAGGGGTGGCAGAGTGGCCGATTGCTCCGGTCTTGAAAACCGGCGTGGGTGAAAGCCCACCAAGGGTTCGAATCCCTTCCCCTCCGCTACTTCCTGGGCCCGGAGCTCAGGTCGTCCCGCCCTGATCCTCCTCCCCATGATTCGCCAGCGCCACGCCGGTCATCACAAGGCATGCGACATCCGCTGTCACGGGGATTCCCCCCCGAAAGCCGGCGGGGCCACGTCGTGACGTCCACCATCTGCTTGACGGTCTTCGGCTCGTACTTGACGACCTGGACGTCAACGGAGTAGGGCTGGGCGACGTACTCGCAGACGTTCACGTTGTAGGTGTGGACGCCGGTCTTCGCGACCTTCTGGTAGCTGACGGCCGGCACCGTGACGGTGGTCTCGGCCGTGATCTTCATCCGCGGCTCCTTTGTTCCAGCGGGGTCGGGGCGACGGCACGAGGCGGACGGCGCCCTCAGCCCACGGCCTCGCGCACGATGGCGGCGAGCCTGGCCTCGGCGGCGTCGTCCAGCGCGGTGAAGAACCACGCGCACTCCATGAGCCGGGGCGCCGCGCCCTCCCCGGCGGAGAAGTTCGCCTTCTCGGTGAGGCCGAACGTCATGTACCTGTCCACGCGGAAGAAGCAGAGGACCGGGCCATCCTTCGCGTACCCCGGCATCCCGTACCACAGCACCGGCCGCAGTGCCGGCGCGCTGCGGAGGATGAGCGCGTGGAGGCGCTCGCCCAGAGCGCGGTAGGGCTCGGGCATCGCGGCGATCTTCGCCAGCACCGCGGCCTCGCCGTCGGCCTTGTCGGCGGCCGTCTTCCTCGGCCTCTTTTCGGCCATGTCGCCTCCTGGTGGGGTCGCCGGGCTTTCGCCTTGCCGCGTTCACCCGGTGGCGGGCCCGTGGTCGGGCGTCCCGGTGCCCACGCCTCTCCCGATGACCGACCACGTCCGCCCGCCCCATCGCAGGACGACGATCTGATCTTCATCGGTGAGGCACTCAACCCATGCTTCCAGCGTTCCATCCATGCCGGCCTCGAAGCGGACGTAACACGGCTCGCCCTGCATCCGATACCTGGCGAAGAGTGGATCGTTGGGCGTCGTGTAGAAGCCGACCTCGTATCCGTCCGACGCGCCCCCGGTCAACGGGGCGTCGAGCTGCGTGGCGAACCCGGCGAGGGCGGCATCGAACCCCTCGGGGCCGGCCGCCCGGACCGTCTCCGCATCGTGAAACTCATCGCCCCAAGGCAGTTTGGGCATCGGGAGACCTCCGCCGACGGGCCGTGTCCGTATCCCCCGCCACGCCGGCCATAACACCGCACGCGATGCCCGCTGTCAAGGTGATTCCCTCCCCCCGAACGCCGGCGGGGCGTAACTGCCGCCGCAGCCGCCGGTGTGGACGGCGACGTAGCGGGTGACGGGCACCGTCTCGGTGACGTTCTTCATGACCACGTTGTAGGTGGTCACCTTGCGGGTCTTCTTGGCCTCGTTCTTCTTGTAGGTGACGACGGTCACGTCGACCTTGCGGGTCTTCTTCTCCAGCTCGCACCAGGTGACCTCGACCTCCTCCTGGACCGGCTTCCACGAGCAGACCTGCACGTCCTGCGACATCTCCTTCGTCTCCCACGTCGTGACGTCCACCATCTGCTTGGTGACTTTCGGCTCGTACTTGACGACCTGCACGTCAACGGAGTAGGGCTGGGCGACGTACTCGCAGACGTTGTAGCTGTAGGTCTGCATGACCGTCTTCGCCACCTTCTGGTAGCTGACCGTCGGGACAGTCACGGTGGTGTAAGCGACGCCGCTGCCCGCGCACCCGGAGCCCGCGCCATAGCAGCCGTTGCAGCCGCCGCCCTTGCGGCCGAACAGGCCGCCGAACAGGCCGCCGCCGTTGCAGCCCTTGCCGCCCTGGCCGCCGCCGCAGCCGCCGTAGCCCACGGTGCCGCTGCAGCCGTCCGTGGAGACCGGCACGACGACCTGCTTGGTGCCCTGGACCGCCACGCACTCCCAGGTGGTGACCGGCACGGTCTTGGTGACGGTCTTCATCTGGGCGACGTAGTTCGTGCCCGTCCGCTTCTCGGTGACCGTCTTGGCCTCGTAGGTCGTGACCTCCTGCTGGACCTTCTTGGTCACCGGGGCGAGGACGTTGTACTTCTGCTTGACCGTCTCGGTGACCATCTTGTTGACCGTCACCTTCTCCTTCTTCTTCTTCGTGACGTTCTCGTAATAGACCTCGTCACGCTGCTCCTTCTTCTCCTCCGGCGTCCAGGTCACTTCCGTGTACTCCTCGTCCTTCGTGACCGGCTCGTAGGTGCAGACCTGCCGGGTCACCGTCACGTACTCCGTCACGGCCTGGTAGCTCACCGAGGCGCCGCTGCCGCCGGTGGACATCCCGCACGACGACCCGCCGGACGAGCAGCCGCGGCCCGCCTTGCGGCCGCCCAGGCCCTTGGCCTCCACGGTACCGGCCGCCAACAGGGCGAGCGCCGCCAGGCCAACCATCATGTTCCGCATCACACACACCCCCTGAAAGTAGAGTCCCAATGCGAGATAGG
Source organism: uncultured Alcaligenaceae bacterium (assembly GCA_964630925.1). GTDB lineage: Bacteria > Planctomycetota > Planctomycetia > Gemmatales > Gemmataceae > RGDT01. The sequence goes on along the minus strand of CAZVZK010000020.1, from coordinate 77,876 downwards.
CAAAATGGGAATGCTGGGTTACCTGGGGAGAAAGTTACCGATGGGATGTATGGGTGGCAAGGGGAAAATCGGGGGAATTGAAGACACCGGTTGTCCGGATTACATCGCCGGTGCCGGCCCGAGGGCGCCTTTCCCGCCTCGCCCGGTGTGCTGCGGCGGATATAACTCCCCCGTCACCCCACCCCGGAGCCGCCATGCACCCCCGCACGCTCTGCCTCGCCCTCCTCGTCCTCGCCATCACATCCGTCCAGGCCCAGTTGCCCCCCGACAAGGCCGCCTCGACGTTCAAGGTGTCCGACGGCCTGGAAATGAAGCTGTGGGCGTCCGAGCCGCTGTTCGTGAACCCGACCTGCATGGACGTGGACCACAGGGGCCGCGTCTGGGTCTGCGAGTCGGTCAACTACCGCAACAAGCTGCGTGGGATGAAGAAGCTCACCCGCGCCGAGGGCGACCGCATCGTCATTTTGGAGGACGAGAAGGGCGAGGGGAAGGCGACGAAGGCGACCACGTTTTATCAGTCCCCTGCAACAATGGCGCCGCTGGGGATCGCCGTCGCCCCTCACCCCAGGGGGCCCGGCGTGACCGTATTCGTCTGCCAGTCGCCCGACATCCTCGTGTTCGAGGACCACGACGGCGACGGCAAGGCCGACGGTCCGCCGAAGAAACTGCTCACGGGGTTCCGCGGCATCGACCACGATCACGGCGTCCACTCCGTCCTGATCGGGCCGGACAACCGCCTGTACTTCACCGTAGGCGACAGCGGCGTGGGCGGCCTGCGTCCCAGCGACGGCAAGGGGCGCACGTTCTCCAGCAACAACACCACCTGCCGGGCCGGCACGGTGTGGCGGTGCGAGCTGGACGGCACGAGGCTGGAGCTGCTGGCCCACAACTTCCGCAACAACTACGAGGTGTGCGTCGATAGCTTCGGCACGATGTTCCTCAGCGACAACGACGACGACGGCAACCAGCAGACACGCATCTGCCACGTCATCCCCGGCGGGGATTACGGCTACCACCCGCGCGGCAAGGGCGAGTCGCACTGGCACGAGGAGAGGCCCGGCGTGATGCCCAAGATCCTCCGCACCTACTTCGGCTCGCCGACGGGCATGTGCGTCTACGAGGGCAAGCTCCTGCCGAAGAAGTACCACGGGCAGCTCCTGCACACCGACGCGGGGCCGCGACACGTCCGGGCGTACCACCTCAGGCCGAAGGGCGCCAGCTACGAGGTGGACCGCGAGGACATGGTGACGAGCAAGGACGACTGGTTCCGCCCCTCCGACGTGTGCGTCGGGCCGGACGGCAGCGTCTACGTCGCCGACTGGTACGACGGCATCGTCGGCGGCCATGCCCTCCGCGACACGAAGATGGGCCGCATCTACCGCCTCGCCCCGAAGGGGCACGCGGCCAAGGGCCCGCCGATGGACCTGTCGTCCGACAAGGGGGTGCTGGCGGCCCTGGGCTCGCCGAACCTGGCCACACGGGCGGCGGCGATGGCCAAGCTCGACCTGATGAAGAAGCCGGACGCCCTGAAACTGCTGGAGCCGGCGGGCCTGCAGAAGGAGGACGCGGTGCTGCGTGCCCGCGCCCTGTGGCAGCTCGCGCGGATCGGGGGCTACGACCACTACGCCAAATCGAAGGCCCTGCGCGCCGGGGTGGACGACGCCGACGACCCGCGGTTCCTGGCGCTGGGCATCCGCCTCGGCAGGGACTTCCTGAAGTGGAACGACCGGACGCTGGCGGGGCACGTCCGCGCGGTGAAGCGGGTGTTCAAGGCGCCCACCTCGGTCCTGCGCGAGGGCCTGTCCGCGATGCGCGACTCCGGCGGCGACGCCGTCAAGGAGGCCATCTACGACCTGATGAAGGACTACGACGGCAAGGACCGGCATTACCTCGCCTGCGTCGGCATCGCCGTCGGCCACCACGACAAGGCGCGGCGCGACGAGATCCTCGCCGATTTCGGCAAGCACTTCCCTGTGTGGGACGAGCGGACGGCCGGTCTGGCGTGGGAGCTGCGTCCGCCGGGCATCGTCGCCCTGTTGGAGAAGCGCCTCGCGGATGAGAAGGTCTCCGAGGGAGAGAAGGCGAAACTGGTCGACGCCATCGCGGACACGGACGACAAGAGGGGCGGGGCCGTCCTGCTGGCGGCACTGAAGGACGCGGGGCCGAAGGTGCGTGAACGCATCCTGACGAGTCTGCGCCTGCACCTGCCCTCGAAGTGGAGCCACCTCAAGTCTGAAGCCGGCCTTCGGGCGGCGGCCGATCTGTTGCTGAAGGCCCCTGAGACACGCGTCGCAGGGCTCGAGCTTCTCGCGGCCACGGAACGCGACGCCGAGGCGGCGCTGCCCTTCGCCACGGCCAAGGAGCAGCCGGAGGTGCGTCGGGCGGCCCTGGCGGTACTGGCCCGCTCGAGGAGCCTGGACACGATGGCGGAGCTGGTCAAACTCACGGGGGACGCCGATGAGCCGTTCGCCGGCGAGGCCGTCCTGGCCCTGGGTGAGATGGCCCGCCAGCTCGACGGCAAGTCGGGTGAGGCCGCGGCCGCCGTGAGGAAGATCGAGGGGCACCTCTCGGGCAAGCCGGTGCTGCGTGACGCCGCCGTCGTCGCCCTGGCCGCCTCCCGGCCGGGGTCGGAGCGCCTGCTGGCGCTGCACGGGGAGAAGAAGTTGCCCGCCGAGGCGCTCGCCGCCGCCGGGCGGATGCTGCGGGCGTCGCCGTACCCCGACCTGCAGAAGAAAGCGCGCGTCGCCTTCCCCGCGCCGGGCAAGATCGACCCGAAGAGCCTGCCCACCATCGCCGAGCTGGCCCGCCGCAAGGGCGACGCGAAGAAGGGCAAGACGCTGTACGAGGCCAGCCTCAAGAACGACCTCGCCTGCGCCCGCTGCCACACCGTCCAGGGCAAGGGCGGTCAGGTGGGGCCGGACCTGTCGATGATCGGCAAGAAGCTGGCCCGGGAGGGCATGCTGGAGGCGATCCTCTTCCCGAGCAAGGGCATCGCCGACCAGTACATCGTCCACGTCATCCAGACCGCGAAGGGCGTGACGGTGCAGGGCCTTCTGATCGAGGACACGGCCGCGGGTGTGGTGCTGCGCGACGCGGAGGGGCGGGACACGCGGATCGCGGCGGCGGACATCGAGAAGCGGGAGAAGTCGCCGAAGTCCATCATGCCCGAGGACGTGGTGGCGCACATGACGCCGGACGAGCTGACCGACCTCGTCGAGTACCTGCTGACGCTCAAGTCGGCTTCGTACACCGTCGGCCAGTGGCACATCGCCGGGCCGTTCGAGGGGAACATCGACGCGGCCCACGGGCCGGACAAGGCCATCGACCTGAAGGCGACGTATGCGGGCAAGGGCGGCAAGGTGGCGTGGCGTGCCGTGCGGCCCGGGGCGACGGGGTACGTCGATCTGGGGGCGTTGTATGGGGCGGCGGGGGCGGACAGCGTGTCGTACCTCGTGGCGGACATCGAGTCGCCGGCTGAGCAGGACGCCGACCTCCTGATCGGCAGCGACGACGGGTGCAAGGTGTTCCTTGACGGGAAGCTGGTGCACACGTCGCGGGAGACGCGGGCAGCGACGCCGGATCAGGCGCGGGTGAAGGTGCGTCTGAAGAAGGGCGTGAATCGGGTGCTGTTCAAGATCGACAACGGGAACAACCCGCACGGGCTGTACTTCAGCGTGGCGAGCGAGCAGGAGCTGAAGGCACCGGGGGGGAAGTGAGGGACGGGCCCCGGTGCCCTCGGCCCCTGGCGGGGCCGCTCGCCAGATGCGAGACACGGCGGCCTCACCCCATCGCCGCGTCCCGCATCTCACCGATGCCGCCGACGAACTTGATCTTTCGGCCGGGGAACGCCGCGACAGCGTGCAGCCACCGAGCCCGGATAGACGAGGGGCGGCTGGCCGGGCTACACCGGCTCACCCTCGCGGCCGTGGCAAGGCGGCCGAGCCGGGCGGCGCGCCTGACACGGCCCCCCGACATCGGCCCTGGTAGCTCGTCGCTCGCCGCCCGGTCCAGCCCTCACGAGAACGCCCCGGCGACGTAATCCTTCGTCGCCTGCTCGCGCGGGCCCTCGAACAGCTCCTTCGTGGGCCGGTGCTCGATCAGGTAGCCCGTCCGCCCGCCCTGCGTCGTATCCACGTAGAAGAACGCCGTCTCGTCGGCGACACGCCTGGCCTGCGCCAGGTTGTGCGTCACGATGACGATCGTGTACTTCTCCTTCAGCTTCAGCATCAGCTCCTCGATCTTGACCGTGGCGATTGGGTCGAGCGCCGAGCACGGCTCGTCCATCAACAGCACCTCCGGGTCAGTCGCGATGGCCCGCGCGATGCACAGGCGTTGCTGCTGCCCGCCCGAAAGCGACAGCCCGCTCTGCTTCAGCTTGTCCTTCACCTCGTCCCACAACGCCGCGCCCTTCAACGCCTCCTCGACGCGGGCGTTGATGTCGCCCTTGTAGCCGTTCAGCCGCGGGCCGAACGCCACGTTCCGGAAGATGCTCATGGCGAACGGGTTGGGCTGCTGGAAGACCATGCCGATGTGCCGCCGCACCGCCACCGGGTCCACCTCCGGGGCGTAGATATTCTTGCCGCGGAAGGTGATCTCGCCGTCAAGTGCGAAGCCGCGCACGAGGTCGTTCATGCGGTTGATGCTCCGCAAGACCGTGCTCTTGCCGCAGCCCGACGGCCCGATGAGCGCCACGATGCTGTTGCGGCGGACCGTGAGCGAGCTGTCCCGCACGGCCTTGAACGTCCCGTAGTGGATCGACTTGACGTTGATCCGCACCACGTCGGCGCCGTTCTTGTTCGTCTCGGTGGACACGGGGGCACCTCAGCGTTGGGTGTTGCGTGCGGAGTAGATCTGGGCGCAGACGTTGGCGACCAGGATGATGGTCACCACCACCAGCGACGCCGCCCACGCGATGTCTTGCTGGTTCTTGAACGGCGACCCGGAGAAGTTGTAGATGAGCACCGCCAGCGACGGCGTCGGCTCCATGAGGTTCGTCGTCATCCAGTAGTTGCTGAAGAAGGCGGTGAACAGGAGCGGGGCCGTCTCGCCTGCCGCGCGGGCCACCGCCAGCATCACCCCGGTCAGGATGCCGGGCAGGGCCGTCGGCAGCACGATCTGTAACACCACCTGCGTCGGGGTGCAGCCCATGCCGACGGCCGCCTCACGCATCTTCTGCGGCACCATCTTCAGGGCGTCCTCCGCCGTCAGCAGGATGGTCGGCAGCATCAGGATCGCCAGGGCCAGGCCGCCGGCGGGGGCCGAGAAGCCGCCCGTCGCACGCACGACGGCGGCGAACACCACCAGCCCGGCCAGCACCGACGGCAGGCCCGTCAGCACCTTGGCGCAGAACCGCACCGCGCTCGCCAGCCGGCCCTCCGGCGAGATCTCCGCCAGGAACACCCCGCCCAGCACGCCCAGCGGCACGCTGACAAGCGTGGCGATCCCCACCACGGTGAGCGTGCCGACGACGGCGTTGCCGATGCCCCCGCCGACCATGCCGGCGGCGGGGGGCAGCTCGGTGAACAGCGCCAGCCCGGCGGACAGCACCTTGCCGCCCCCGCGGTAGAGCAGCATGATCAGCACGCTGAACAGCGGGATCATGGCGGCGACGGCCATGGCACAGCAGACGAGGCTGCAAGCGGCGCTGAACAGCGTGCGCGGCGAGCGCAGGGACCGCTCCAGCGAGGGCAGATCGACCTTCGGCGGGGCCGGCGTCTCCGGCTGGGTGGACATGGTTAGCGGGCCTCCGCGTGGCGCGACGCCCCGGCGAGGGCGAGCGTGCCCAGGACGTTGACGAGCAGCGTGATGGCGAGCAGCACGAGGGCGGCGTACATGAGGGCCGGCACCTCGGCGCGGCCCGCCTCGGCGAACTGGTTGGCCAGCAGGGCCGCCAGCGTGTTGCCCGGCGAGAACACCGACAGCGAGATCTCGTTGTTATTCCCGACCAGCATGGCGAGGGCCATCGTCTCCCCCAACGCCCTCCCGAACGCCAGGATGACCGAGGCATAAACGCCCCGCGACGCCGCCGGCAGCAGCACGCCGAAGATCGTCTCCCAGCGCGTCGCGCCCAGCCCGTACGCCGCCTCGCGGATACGCGGGTGGACGGCGGCGAGGGAGTCGCGCGAGATGGCGGTCACCGTGGGCAGGATCATCACCGCCAGGACGAGCGCGGCCGGCAGCATGCCCGGCCCGGCGAGGCGCGTCGAAAAGAAAGGGACCCACCCCAACGCCGAGTGCAGCCACTCCGCCGGCGGCCGCAGGAGCGGGATGAGGACGAAGATGCCCCACAGGCCGTAGACGACGCTCGGGATGGCCGCCAGCAGCTTGATCACGTTCTCCAGGAAGATCTCCATCGAGCGCGGCAGGAAGTCCTGCGTCAGCACCACGGCGACGGCGACGCCGAAGAGCGCGCCGACGGCGACGCCCAGGATGGAGCTGTAGAGGGTGCCCCAGATGGCGGGGCCGATCCCGAATTCGCCCTTGCCGGCATCCCAGACGCCCTTCGTCAGGAAGGAGATGCCGAATTGCCTGATCGCGGGCGAGCCGGTCATCGTGATCTCGAAGACGATGTAGGCGACCAGCAACGCCGTGAGGGCGGCGCAGAACATCGCCGCCGTCTGGAAGGCCTTGTCGGCGGCCTGCTCGAAGGCCGTCGGGGGCCGGGAGATCGGGGCATCGGACATCGGCCGGGCCTCCGCGGGTCAGTGCTTGGGCTTGGGCTCGATGGCGGCGATGGCCTGCTTGACTCGTTCGGCCACCTCGGCCGGGAGGGGGATGTAGCCCAGCTGGTCGCTGAGCCCCTGGCCCTCGCCGGCGCAGTACGTCATCGCGTCGCGGACGGCGGCGGCAACGCGGGGGTCGCGGTACTCCTTGCGGGCGATCATCCAGGTGTAGGTGACGATGGGGTAGGCGTCCGGGCCGGCGGGGTCGGGCACGGCGATGCGGAAGTCGGCGGGCACCTTCACGCCGGCGAGCGCCGCGGTGTTGCTCCCCTTCGAGGGGGCGACGAACCTGCCGGACCTGTTCTCCAGGGCGGCCGACGGCAGGCGGGAAAGCTCGGCGTAGCCGAACTCGACGTATCCGAGCGCCCCCGGCGTCTGCTCGATCAGGGCGGCCACGCCGTCATTCCCGCGGGCGCCGATGCCGACCTTCCAGGTGACCGACTTGTTGGCCTTGCCCATGGCCTTGACCCAGCGGTCCTTGCCGGCGGCGGCCAGGTGCGTGGTGAAGGCGTAGGTGGTGCCGGAGCCCTCGCTGCGTCGCACCCAGGTGATGGGCAGCGACGGCAGCGAGACGCCGGGATTGAGGCGGCGGAGCAGGACGTCGTCCCAGTGGGTGATCTTCCGTGCCTTGCCCTCGTCGTCGAACTCCTCCTGGAGGAGGAACTTGAACAACACGTCGCGGGAGATTTTGAGCGGCGTCCCGGGGGGGACGCCCGGCACGTTGTAGCAGACGGAGACGGCCCCGGCGGTCATCGGCACCTGGAGGACGCCGACCTTGAGCCTGTCGGCGGTCGCCGCGATCTCATCGTCCTTGAGGGGGGCGTCGGTGGCGCCGAGCACCGTCAAGCCGTCGGAGAACTGGCGGACGCCGGCGCTGGAGCCGACGCCCTGGTAGTTGACGCGGCGTGTGGGGTCGGCGTCGTACAGGGCGCGGAACCAGCGCTGGTACAGCGGGGCGGGGAAGGTGGCCCCGGAGCCCTGCAGGGTGATGGTGTCACCGCCGCCGCCGCAGCCGGCGAGCAGGAGGAGGAACAAGCCGGCACGCGCGATCATGGGTCGCCTCGGGGGGGGCGTGTCCGCACAATGGCCTCTGTCCGTCGTAGAATGGCCGGGCGTCCACGGAAAGGCGGCCCGGCCGTTCTCCGCCGAGCTTCATGGCTCCTTCACACGATCTTCACTCTCCCTGAGGGCGGGCATGCGGAAGTACATCCTGACGGGCGTGCAGGGAAGCGGCAAGGGGACGCAGGCCCGCCGGCTTGAGGAGGACTTCGACATCGTCCACATCAGCGTGGGCGACATCTTCCGCTGGCACATCAAGAACCACACCAAGATGGGCGCACGCATCCGCCGCATCGTCGCCTCCGGGCAGCTCGTCCCCGACTCCACCGTGGGAGAGGTGGTGCGTTCGCGCCTCGACCAGCACGACTGGAATTACGGCTTCCTGCTCGACGGCTTCCCCCGCAACCAGGAGCAGGCGCAGTTCTACCTGGAGAACTACGACTGCGACGCGGTCATCCAGCTCGCCGTCCCCGACGAGGTCGTGTTGCAGCGGATCACCAACCGCCGGCTGTGTTCGAAGTGCGGCCTGGACTACAACCTGATCGCCCACAGGCCGAACACCGTGGACGTGTGCGACGTGTGCGGCGGGGCTCTGATCGCGCGGCCCGACGACAAGCCGGACGCGATCCAGGCGCGGCTCCGCGACTACCACGCCAAGACGGAGCCGACGTTGGAGATGTTCAGCCGCAAGGGCCTGATCGTGCGGGTGGACGCCACGCAGCCGGCGGACCTGGTGTATCAGGAGCTGTGCGCGCGGCTGGGCCTGGTGAAGCCGGGGGCGGCTCCGCAGGGGCCGGGGGCCGGGAGTTAGGGTCAGCGGCCGAAGCTCTTGTCCATGCTCCGCAGGAAGACCGTGAACAGCGTGCCCATCGTGATCGTGGCGACGAGCAGGCCGGCGAGCCAGATCCACCTCTCGCTCCCCTCCGCCACGGTGGCAGGGATGATGAGGGTGGCGAGCGTCAGCGCCAGGCAGACGATCCCGAACAGGACGACGACGAAGACCTTCCAGATAGGCATGGTTGCTCCCACTCCGGCAAGGGGAGGGCGACGGTCCGGAGTGAGTGTCGTGAGCGGAGGAGGTGGCGGGCGCAGCGCACGCAACGTGGTCACTGAGGGTTACTTTGAGGATAGTCATATCTGTCGGCATTTACAAGGCGGATTCATGCGGCGGGCGTACGGAGACGGGTGCCGGGATGGCGGGTGAGATGACGGCCAGCTTCAGACGTAACCCCTCTCGGACACGCGGCCGCGACGCGGCCGGCGGACTTGGTGTACCACGGGCTGTGTACGAAGATCAGGTTGCGGAAACCGGGGTGAGGCCATGTACGTCGCCATCGCGGCCCTGATCGCGTTACTCGTGCCGCTCCTCATGCCACTCCTGGAGCTCCTCGCCCCGCGCCGGCCGGAGGGCCCGCGGGACGAGGAGGCGCTGCGCGTGGGTGACGCCCTGCCGTCGGCGGCGGGGAACGACCCGACGAAGCAACTGTCCCTGTCCCGGCATCAGTGGATCAACGGCGTCATCCTTGCGATCTTCTTACCGGGGATGCTCGTCTTCGCGGGCCTCTTCGCGTTTCTACTTCTCGCCCTCTACCACCTCAATGTCTCCCCCCCTCCTCCCGCGGTGCTGTTGTCCTATTCTGGGGCGGCGTTGGTCGCTTGCTTGATGGCCGGGTTCTTCCCTGGGATGGCGGCGGCCTACCTTGTCGTGCAGGGCATACTGCGGCTCCTGTTCAGGAAGCGGACGCTCCTCGAGTTTGAGTACTGGGAGCAGGCCAAGTCATCTCAGATCGGGCTCACCAAGCGTGCGAAGGCCTGTCTCATTTTCTGGCTGGCGCTCAGCCTGGCGCTCTTCGGTGCTTGCAGCCTGGTGTTGACGATGAATTGCCACAACCGGGCGGATGAATCCGCGCTCGTGGTGCGCGACGTGTTGGCCTGGCGGGAGGAGGAGTTCCCCTACGCCGAGATCACCAGGGTGGCCATCAGCACCCACGCATGGGCCTCGAAAAAGAAGGAGACGGTGGAAGTGTTCGCTCAACTCCATGTCTGGATGCGTGATGGACGATCACGCACTTTCGGCCCGATGGGAGAGGACCAATGGCAAGCTCTTTTTGACTTGCTTCAACGAAAGGCCGGGGCGCCCATCGAGGTGGTGAAACTGCCCGAAGACGTGGGCCGTTGAACCGAGGGAGGCGGCGATGTCGAGCAGGCCGTTCGACGACACGTTCAAGGACATGCTGGAGCTGTCCCCGGCCGGCTGGGCCGAACGCTTCCTCGGCGGGCCGGTCACGTCGGCGGAGTGCATCGACGCCGACGTGGCCACGGTGAGCGCCGCCGCCGACAAGGTGCTGCGTGTCTCGCACGGCCGGGGGAGGTTGCTGCTGGACCTGGAGGCGCGGTCCGGCCACGCCGGCGATGCCCCCGCGCAGGCGCATGTGTACTCGACGCTCCTCACGAAAAGGCACGACCTGCCGGTGCGCTCCGTCCTGATCCTGTTGCGCCCGGAGGCCAACGCCACCGGCCTCACGGGCGTCATGGAGAGGCGCGAGCATCCCGAGGACGCGGAGCCGTACATCGTGTTCCGCTACCGCGTGGTGCGTCTGTGGCAAGAGCCGCTGTCGCCGTTCCTGTCCGGCCCCGTGGCCATGCTGCCGTTCGCGCCGCTGACGGACGAGGGCGCGGCGGACCTGGAGGGCACCGTGGGGCGGGTCGTGCGGCGCATCCGGGCCGAGACGGCGCCCGAGGCGGCTGGTAGGATGGAGGCGGCGACCTTCGTACTCTTGGGCCTGCGCCACGAGGCGGATGTCATCCAGACGCTCTTCAAGGGGGTCCAGGAGATGGAAGAGTCCACAACCTACCAGCTCATCATCCGCAAGGGCGAGGCGCGCTCCCTGCGGGAGACGATCCTGCGCCTGGGGGCGCAGAAGTTCAAGGCCGCCGCCCCGGAGGGCACGCGGGTGGCCATCGAGGCCATCGCCGACCTCGAACGCCTGCGGCGCCTCACCGACCGCATCCTGACGGCCGATTCCTGGGACGACCTCCTCGCGGAGTGACCGCCGATGATGAAGTGTGCCGTCACCGTCAGCCTCGTGCCGGAAGTCCGCGGCGGGCCGTTCGTCTTCTGGGACGACCTCCGCGCCGCCTGTGAGGCCGCGTCCCGCCTCGGCTTCCACGCCGTCGAGGTCTTCCCCCCCTCCGCCGACGCCGTGGACCGGGCGCTGCTGCGCAAGCTCCTCGCCGACAACGGGCTGTCGCTGGCCGCCGTCGGCACCGGGGCGGGGTGGGTCAAGCACCGCCTCAGCCTCACCTCGCCCGACGCCGGCAACCGTGACAAGGCGCGCGCGTTCGTCCGCGACATCATCGCCCTGGCCGGCGAATTCGCCGCGCCGGCGATCATAGGCTCCATGCAGGGCCGCCACGGCCCCGACTGGCTGCCGAAGGACGAGGCCGTCCGTCACCTCACCGAGGCGCTCGCCGCGCTGGGCGGACAGGCGGAGCCGTTCGGCGTGCCGCTGCTGTACGAGCCGCTCAACCGCTACGAGACGAACCTGTGCGTCCGCCTCGCCGATGGCGTGGCCCTGGTCGAGCCCCTCGGCAACGTCGCCCTCCTCGCCGACCTGTTCCACATGAACATCGAGGAGGACGACTCCCCCGCCGCCCTCCGCGCCGCCGGCCGCCACGTCGGCCACGTCCACTTCGTCGACAGCAACCGCAAGCCCGCCGGCATGGGGCAGACGCACTTCGCCCCCATCGCCGACGCCCTCCGCGCCATCGGCTACGACCGCCACCTGTCCGCCGAGGCGTTCTCCGTCCCCGACGCCGAGAGCGCCGCCCGCTCCACCATCGAGACCTTCCGCAAGTTCTTCGCCTGACGCACAGGCCGTCTTCACGGGATCTTCATAATGCGATAGGTAGACTCGACCTATCCGGCCGAACTTCCCGTGCCCGAGGCGGACCCGATGATCAAGCGCTCTCTTTCCTGCCTGGCGGCGTTGCTGCTGGCCTCCTCCGCCCCCGCCGCCGAGAAGGCCGGTGAGGCGGTCTTCGGCGTGTCCAAGGTGGTCGGCTTCCACCTCACGATGGACGCCAAGCAATTCGCCGCCCTGACGCCGGCCGGCGGGGGCGGCTTCGGCGGCTTCGGCCCGCCCGGCGGTGGGCCGCCGCGGAAGCAGGCCGAGGGCACGCACCGCAACACCTTCGGCGTCGATTTCCCCTGGGCCAAGGGCGACATCGCCTTCGACGGCAAGACCCTCAAGGACGTCGGTGTCCGCTACAAGGGCAATTACACCTACATGGCCACGGCCCGGGCGCTGAAGAAGTCGTTCAAGATCGACCTGAACAAGCACGTCGAGGGCCAGAAGCTCGACGGGCTGGGCATGCTCAACTTCAACTGCGGCGTCAGCGACCCGTCGAAGGCGCGCGAGGCCCTGTCCTACGCCTACTTCCGGGCCGCCGGCGTGCCGGCCCCGCGGACCTCCATCGCCGAGCTGACCCTCACCGTCGCCGGCAAGTACGACAAGGAGCCGGTGGGCGTCTACACCCTCGTCGAGCAGGTCAACAAGGGCTTCCTCAAACGCCACTTCAAGGACGGCACCGGCATGCTCCTCAAGCCGGAGGGCCTGCAAGGCGGCCTGCAACACCTGGGCACCACCTGGAAGGCCTACGAGGACCGCTACAAGCCCAGGAGCACCCCCACCGACGCCCAGAAGAAGCGCCTCATCGACTTCACGAAACTGATCAACGGCGGCACCGACGCGGAGTTCGCGAAGGAGGTCGGCTCGTACCTGGACGTCGAGGCGTTCCTCAAGTTCATCGCGGCCAACACGCTGCTCTCGAACCTCGACAGCTTCCTGGCGTTCGGACACAACTACTACCTCTACCTGGTCCCCGGCACGAACAAGTTCGTCTTCATCCCGTGGGACCTCGACCTGTCGCTGGCCGCCTGGCCCGCCGTCGGCACCCCGGAGCAGTTGGTGGAATTGAGCATCAACCATCCGCACGCCGGGCAGAACAAGCTCATCGACCGCCTCTTCGCCATCAAGGAGCACAAGGACCGGTATCTGGCCATCATCAAGGACCTGGCGGCGACGAGCTTCACCAAGGAGAAACTGCTGAAGGAGCTGGACGGGATCGAGAAGGCCCTGAAGGCGCCGCTCGCGAAGGAGGCCAGGGCCGTCGCCGCCCGGCGCGAGGGCGGCGGGGGCGGCTTCGGCATGGGCATGGGCGGGGCGTTCGGCCAGACCATGCCCCCGAAGCTGTTCATAGAGAAGCGGACGGCATCGGTGGCCGCCCAGCTCGCCGGCAAGACGAAGGGCTTCGAGCCGAGGGCGTTCGGCGGGCCGGGCGGCGGCCCTCCGGGCGGCGGCTTCGGGCCTCCGGGCGGCCCTCCGGGCGGCGGCGGCTTCGGCCCTCCGGGCGGGTTCGGCGCACCGCGTGTCGGCGACGTGATGCCGGCACAGGCCGCCGACCGTCTCAAACTGACCCCGGAGCAGCGCCGCAAGATGGCGGAATTGCAGAAGGAGGTCGAGGCTCGCATTCAGAAGATCCTCGACGATGAGCAGAAGGCCGAGCTGAAGAAGATGCGCGAGACGCGGCCGGGCGGCGGATTCGGCCCGCCGGGTGGCGGGCGTCCGGGCGGCGGATTCGGGCGGCCGGGCGGCATGTGAGGCCCCGGCGGCGGCGGGCGGGGCCCGGTGCCGCCTGGGACCGAGCCGATCAGCGCGGGAGGCCGTGGTCCGGGTAGGTCGGGCCGAGGCCGTCAGGCCGAGGCCCGACGCCGCGCCCACTCGCGCATCCCGTCCGCCGACGCGCCTCCAGGCCACGCCTTCATCCCACATCTCTGTCCCCTCCCGTCCGGGCGGATGCGGCGATCAGCGACGATCCGCCCCACCGCCGGCGCCATCCGGGCGAGCCGGCGGCGTCAGCCCCCTGAGTGCGTCTCCTCGCGCTTCCGCCCCTTCTTCCGTTTGTCATCGGGTGGCGTCACCAGCCGGCACTCATTGCCACCCTTCACGCCCACCGGCAGCGCACCGAGCAACCCGGAACGGAGGGAGCGGAGCATGTCGGCGTAGGCGTGTCCGACCCTGTCGTGCCCGTGGGTGTCGGGCATCCACGCGGGGCAGCGCTCCAGCACCTCCGCCAGCTCCTCCGGCATACCCCGCCCCTCGCGCAGCCAGTCCGGCGCCCAGTCCGCCTTGTCGGCCATGTACGGCCCCGCCTTCCCAGGCACCAGGGTGGCGCCCACCTCCTCGTTCTCGCTCTGCCGCGCCACCCCGCCCGTGAACGCCTCCGCCATGTGCTGCTTCACCCGGGGTGACACCGCCCGCGCCAGCTCGCACATCTGCGAGGCCGGCATCCGTTCGAAGAGCGCCTTCATGTCCTCCACGCCCGCCACCCCCTCACGCCTCACGCGAAGCTCGTGCGCGTCCAGCGTGTCCGGGTCGGCCCCGGGTGTCGGCCTGCCGCCGGAGAGCTGGAACCACAGGCGGATGGCCGCCACGTCCCCCGCCCTCCCCCTCGCCTCGAGCGCCGCCATCATCGCCCCCGCCGCCTCCGCCGTCGCCGCGTCCGCCGCCGCCTTGCGGATCATCGCCGTCTGCCGCGCGTACGGGTTGCCGGGGCCCCCCTTGTTGCCGAACGCGAACCGCCCGTCGGCCTCGCGCCCCTCGTGCTCACGCCCGTCGGCCTTCGTGTCGTCGGCACTCGCCATGCCGTTGACCTTCTCGCTCATCGCCGATCCTCCTGGGACACGCCGCAGCGTACCCGATCAGCGGCCGATCTCGATGGCGACTTTGAGCACGCATGAGCGCACGCGCCCATTGTCGCCCACATTCATCGTGAGGCATCGCACCCGCAGGCGCCGGCGGCCCACGGCCACGCCCGACTCACACGCGAAGAGATGATCGTGGCCCCGGGCCCGCGTCGGGGCGTCGCCTCGCCTGGACTGACCTGGACCGGCGTGCGGGGGCGTGTGTCCTGTGGCCGTCCGGAGGGCTGGCAGAGTGGCCGATTACTCCGGCCTTGAAAACCGGCGTGGGTGAAAGCCCACCAAGGGTCCGAATCCCTTCCCCTCCGCTACTTCCTGGGCCCGGATCTCAGGTCGTCCCGCCCCCGAACTCCGCCGAGACGTAGTCCGTGATCCGCCGCAGACACCCGCCGATCAGCTCGTCCCTGACATAATCACATGAGAACTGGCTCTCGAACTGATGGATCGTCCCGTACCGCGCCACGAGGCCGGCATCGAACAGGGTGTTGTAATCGTCCCGGATCGCCCGGTGACGGCGGCGGACGTAATCCGCCCGGTCGTGGTGGTTCTCGTGATGCACCGGCGGGCCTTCTCGGGCCGCCAGGCGTTCGACCAGATGAACGGCCCGGTAGAAGGCCATGACGGCCGCCCAGTCCGGGAACAGGGCCACGTCAATCGTCGCCAGCGCCGCGAGGTTCCGTACCGCTTTTTCACGATGCTGGGGCGAATTCGGCATGATCAGGCCCCGTACACCTGGAACGTCTGATCGGCGTCGAACAGCCCGGCCAGCTCATCCTTCGACCCGGACGGGAGCTGCGTGAACACCACCCTCCAACCGCTCTCGTGCAAGACATCGGCCAGCTCGTTCGCCTCCCGGGTGATCTCTTTCCGATAGGGGGGGGCGGCCGGGACGATGTAGGCGGGCAGGATGTCCGTCGGCCCCGGGAGCCCGAGGTAGCACCCCTTGACCGTCGCAGAGCGGGCCTCGCACCACTCCCTGATGGGGACGAGCAAGGTCTCCCGGAAGTGGGCGTATTTCTCCTGCTCGCGGACGGCGTCCCGGCAAGCCTTGACCGCCTTATCGGCACTGATGAAGAAGCGGTCGTCTTCGGCGGTGACGAGGATCGGCCCGCTGCCGGAGCTGAGCCGGACGGGCTCCCGATGTGTTAAGGTGTCGGCCATCAGTTCTGCCCTTCTTGTGTTTGGGCCTGCCGCGCCTGACCTCAGCCTTGAGGGAGCTGGCCTTCGGATTCTACCTGGCATTCTCGGACGGAACAAGTTTCAGGCACGAGGGCCGCCCCCGGGGCGGGTATCCCTCCGCTACTCCACGTCCTCCAGGTGCCCGCTCAGGTACGACAGGAGGCCCAACGCCGCCAGCTCCTCCTCGACGCGCTCGCGGCTCGGCGTCTGCAGCGTCTTGCGCACCTCCTCCACCACCATCCCGGCGAATCGCCTGCGTGCCCGGCTGAGCTGCTTGCGGTACGCCTCCGCCGTCAGCTCCTGCCCCGACTCCGCCGACGCCCGCGCCGCCAGCGCCGGCGATTCCTCGTCGGGGTGATCCGCCGCCAGACGCAGCACCGTGTGCGACAGGTTGCCCGGCGATCCGCGCTGGTGCGCGTGCAGCGCCTCCCACGCCCGACCCAGCACACACGCCCGCCACTCCTCCGCCCACGCCCGATCCGCCTCCCCGTCGCCCGCCGGCAGCTCCGTCAGGTCGAAATCCCCCTGCCGCAGTGCCCTGCCCCGCCGCAGCCGGTCGATGGCCGCGTTCCGCACCGCCGCCTTGAGATAGTCGCGGAAGCGTCCCGACAGGGCGTCGCCACGCACGAAACCCCTCTCCAGCCCGCGCAACAGGAAGTCCTGCAACACCTCCTCCGCCTCCGCCCGCCCACGCAGGAGGGCGTGCAGGTAACGCTCGATGGCCGGGGCGTAGCGCAGGGTGAACTTCACCGGGTCGCCCAGGGCCGCCCAGCTCGTCGAGATCTGGTCCAGGTGTCGGATCGCCCCGCTCATGCCCCGCCCCCCGCCGCCTCGCGGTCCTGCCGCACGTCCACCACCCTCACCCCCGTCGCCCCGGCGCTGAACGCCAGCAGCCCCCCGCCGGGCGCGAACGCCAGGCAGGTCGTCGGCTGCTTCGACGGCTCGCCCACCGTGCGCCCCTCGCGCCGGGTCGCCACGGCCCAGAGCGTCGCCTGCCCCAGCACGGCCCCCGCGAGCAGACGCCCGTCAGGGCAGACGGCGACGGCCGAGCTGCGCGGCGTGTCGATCAGGGCCGGCGCGAGACGCCCCCGCCGTGCCACGTCCCACAACTGTATCCCGCGGCCACGCCCCGCGCCGAGGGAATATCCGCCGACCGCCAGCAGCCCACGCGGGCCGGCGGCCAGCCCCGACGCGACGGCGAAGCCGGTGTCGAGCCGCCCGCGGTCCTCGCCGGCCTCGCGGCCCCACAGGCGCACGGGGCCGTCGCCGCACGTCGCCAGCTCGTCGCCGCTGAACGCCAGGGCGAAGACGCGCCCCACCGACGCCGGCAGGCGGTATGCCACCTCGCCCGCCGCCACGTCCCAGACGACGACGGGCGGCAGCGTCGGGGCGCGGCGGTCGAAGCGGGCCGCCAGCCGCAAGCCCCGCGCGCACCACGCCAGGCCACTCACCGGGCTGCCCGCCTCGCCCACACGCCACGTCGCCTCCTGGCCGCCCTCGACACGCCAGGTCAGGACCACGCCGTCGCCGCCGGCGGCGAGCGTCCTGCCGTCGGGGGAGAAGGCGGCGGCGTGGATCGTCTTGCCCGGCCACAGGACGCGCGTCGGCGTCGCCGAGGAGCCGTCCCACAGCGAGACGCCGTCCCCCGAGGCCGCCAGCCAGCGCCCGTCGGGCGACCAGGCCACGCCGGTGACGGGCCTGGCCGTCGGCAGCGTCCGCTCCGCCGCCCCGCCGGTGAATGAGGGCGATCCCGCCGGCGCCGCCGGCGCCGGGCCGGGCCGCCGGCCCAAGGCCAGCCACGCCCCGCCGGCGAGGAGGAGGGCGGCCCCGGCGGCCGCCCCGATCCACACGCGCCGCGACAGGAACGGCCGCCGCGTCGTGTCCTCGTCGAGGTGGGCGGGGCCGCCGCCGGGCAGCACGAACTTCGGCCGCCGCGTCGGGCCGGGGACCGTGGACAGGATCGCCTGCAGGTCGGCGAGCAGGGCGGCGGCGGACGGGTGCCGCTGGTCGCGGCGCTTGGCCATCGCCCGCGCCACGAGGCGGGCGCACGCCGCGGGGATGGCCGGGTCGGCGGCACGCGGGTCGGGGACGGGCCGCGAGCAGTGCGCGAACATGACCTGCACGGGGACGCCCAGCGGGTACGGCGGCTGCCCCGTCAGCAGGGCGTGGTACGTCGCACCCATCGAGTAGATGTCGCTGCAGTCGTCGGCGTCCTCGGCGCGGCACTGCTCGGGGCTCATGAAGTTCGGCGTGCCGAGGACGCGCCCCGTGCCCGTGGACGTGAAGGCGGTCAGGTCCTCGGCCTTGGCCAGCCCGAAGTCGGCGAGCTTCACGTCGCCGTCGCGCCCGAGGAGGATGTTGGACGGCTTCACGTCTCTGTGGACGATGCCGGCGGCGTGGGCGGCGGCCAGCCCCTTGCACGCCTCGGCGGCGATCCACGTCGCCAGGGGCCAGGCGAACCGCCCCTGGGCGGTGAGGAACTCCTGGGCGCTGCCGCCGTTGACCAGCTCCATGACCAGGAAGCACGTGCCGTCGGCCTGGTCGGCGTCGAGGACGGCGACGATGTTGGGGTGGCTGAGCCGGCCGGCGGAGCGTGCCTCGCGGAGCAGCCGGCGCGCCTGCGCCGCGTCGCCCGCGGGCTCGGCGTTGAGGAGCTTGAGTGCGACGGGCCGGCGGAGCGAGCGGTCCACGGCCCGGTAGACGACGGCCATCCCGCCCTGCCCGAGATGCCCGGTGATGCGGTAGCGGCCCAGCGCCCGGCCCAGCCAGGGGTCGGGCGAGGCCGGCATCGTCCGCTCGGCCGGGTCGTGGGGGGCTGTCATGGCGTCGGCACCGGGGCGGGCGCGGGTGAGGACATGTGCGGATTAGACGAGCGCGGGGCCGCCGAGGGTTCCGGCGAAATTCTTTTCACAAGGGCGGTCACACGCGGGCGGCGGGGCCCGTGGGTGACTCTCGTAGGCGGCCCTTGCATCCCCTCCTTCTCGGCGGCGAAGCGTCTTCGCCGTGCCACGGATGCCGCCTGCGCTGCACACGAAACGAGGCAACGATGAACCGCTCGATCTGCTCGCTGATCGCCCTGGCCGCCCTGGCCGTGTCCGCCGAGGCCGCCGCGCCCACGGCCGCCTCGATCAGCGCCAACCTGGGGGGCGTGGGTTTCTCGGCGTCGGCGACGGGCAGCCCGCTGACGGGGGCCGGCAAGTACGGGCCGTACGCCGTGCGCGTCACCGGCGGGGGCTTCACGGCGGGCCGCTACGTGACGATGACCGGCACCCTCGCCGGCAGCGTCGCGTTCCGCATCGACGCCGACAGCGCCACCGGCGCCGTCAAACTCACCTATCAGGGCGCCAAGGGCCCCGTGACGCTCACCGGCAAGGGCGCCGTGATCTTCAAGTGACCCGCCGCTCAATCCCACGGCTCCAGCAGCTCGTCGTTGTCCACCCACAGGACGAGGAAGGGCTGCGTGGAGCCGCGTTTCCGCATGAGGACGGCGAAGGGCCCGTCGCAGTCGAACGAACGCGGATCGGACTTCGGCTGGATGACGTAACGGGATTCCAGCCGTGCGCCACCCCGGTCGAGGCGGAAGTCGATCCTCTGGCGTGCCGACAGGGTCAGGCCCTTCGCCTCCGGGTTCAGCAGCGCCCGCTCCAGCTCCGTAAAGCGGTGATCGATGCGGAACCGCATGTCGGGGACGAGCAGCGAATCGAGGAGTCGGAAAGCCCGTTCGCGTTCGTTGAGGCCGAGCGCGATGCGCCTTCCCACGTCGGCCACCAGCAGGGCCAGCGTTGCCTGCCTGGGGACGCGGGCCAACAGGAGCTGATACGGCGACGAGTCCTTGCACGGATCGATGACGAACACGTCCTGCCGGAACGGCTTGAATCCGTCGGCGTGCAGGATAGCGGCCGCCGTGCCAGCCCCCCCTACCTGAGTTGTGCTGCCCGGTAGCCCGAACGAGCGGACGTTGCTCATCCGGTCGTCAGCTCCCTTGAATTTGAGCGGGTGGGAGCTATCGAGGAGCGGGACCGTGAACTCGACGGCAGCGCGGAGGTGGGCGTAGGCCACCGCGGCCGCCCCGTCGCCCAGATCCGCAGGCACCTCCCAGCCAGGGAAGCGGCCGGCCATCTCGCGCTTGATCTTCCCAACAATGCCGTCGCGCACCCACCCGCCGGCCGTGTACACGTCCTGAGCCTCGACGGCGTCCTCCAATGTGGGTGCGTCGTTGAGGTGTCTGGCGGCATCCTCGGCGCCCTCCAATCGGACCGGGCCATTGAGCACATCCGCCTTGAGACGCTCCCACGCCATCTGGAACGAGGCGCACCAGATGGCCGACTTGCCCGCCGGTATCGGCGTGTCTAGCGTCGGCACGACGGCCGTCCGCGTCGGCACTACGTCGCGCAGGTCCGTCAGGGGGCGCGGCGCCGGCGGCCCGCCTGGGGGCCACTGGCCGGCTGGGGGCAGCCACGAGAGGCAGACGGCGACGCCCACCACGGCCACGATCCCCAGCCCCGCCAGCACCAGACCACGCCGGCTCATGGCACGTCCTCCCCGCCGTTACCACGGCTCCAGCAGGTCGTCGTTCTCGACCCACAGGACGAAGAAAGGCGCCCTGGCGCCACGCTTACTCATGACCACGAGGAAGGGGCGGTCGAAGTACAGCTCCGGCGCACCACCTTTCTTCGCAACTTGCAGCTCTGCCCTCGACTCCAGTGTCGCGCCGGTGGCGTCGAGGCGGAACTCGATCCGCTGCTCGGCCCGCGACAGATACGCCGGCTCCCCGACGTTGGGGATGGCGCGGCCTTCCAGCTCCTCGAAGCGGTGGCTCAGGCGGAAGCCGATCCGCGGGACGAAGAACGCATCCAGGCCGCCGAACCGGTGGGGCTTGGTCTTGACCCGCTGCTCCATGTCGGCCAGTGCGGCGGCGAGCGTGGCCCGTCGCGGCTGCATGGCGAGGAGGAGCTGATAGGGCGATGAATCCTTGCACGGGTCCACGACGGCGGTGACACCCTCCCCCTCATACTCATTGTGCAGGACCTCGAGCTGCCTCACGGCGGCCCCCTGGGACCGGTAGGGGAAACCGAACGAGTACACCCGTGTCTTCTTCCCGTCGCCGCCTGTAAACGTCAGCGGCTCCTTGTGGTCCATGTAGCGGTGGGTGAACTTCAGCGACGCCCGCAGGTAAGCGAACGCCCCTGCGATAGTGTCCGACCCCCAGCTCGGGGGCGACACATCGGGAAATCGCTCCGCCATCTCGGCGCGGATCTTCCCGGCGATGCCGTCTCGCATGAAACCCGCTGCGGAATAGTAGTCCTCCGCGAGCAGCGTGTCCGCCACCGCACCGGCGTCGTTGAGGCGCCTGGCGACGTCCTCCGCCCCGTCCAGCTCCACCGGCCCCTTCGTGACGTCCTTCTTGAGATGCTCCCACGCGAGCTGGAACGACGCGCACCACAGCGCCGACTTCCCCTCGGGAATCGGCGTATCAAGCGTCGGCACGACGGCGGTGCGCCTCGGCACCACGTCACGCGGCCCGGCGGGCGTCCGGAGCCACCACACCCCGAGACCGACGCCGGCCGCCAGCAGGAGCAGCCCGACGATCCACGCCGCGCGTTTCATGGGTCACTTCCCCTTGATCGCCCACAGCTTGCACGGGTTCTCGGTCACCACATACAGCACGCCGCCCTCGGCCACCGCCGGCGTGCGGACCCTGCCGCGCATCCGCACCGTGCCCACTAGCTCCTTCTTCCTGCCGTGCTTGAAGACCAGCACCTGGCCGTTGTCGTTGCCGATGTAGACGTGCCCCCCGGCCAGGTACGGCGAGGCCCACGTCTGCGCGTCCATGTCATGCTCCCAGTACTTCCTGCCCGTCCGCGCGTCGAAGCAGTAGACGAAGCCGTCGAAGTCCGCCGCGTAGCACAGCCCCTCGTGCACCGCGCAGGTGGACAGCGTCCGGCCGAAGTGATAAGCCCTGTCGGCGTCCTCCTCGGCCGTCGCCCCGCCGACGTGCCACACCAGCGCCGAATCCTTGTTCCGCGCGTCCTTCGGGTCGAACCTGCTCGGCGCCTCGGCACGCGGGGCGCTCCACGGCGACAGGTCCCCCCCCTTGGCCTTGGGCCTCTTCGTCACGTCGATGCACCACAGGTGGCCGACGCCCTGCTTGTGCTCGGGGTCCTCGCCCACGCCGACGTACAGCCTCCCGTCCTTGACCGTGGGCGAGGCGATGAAGTGGTTGCGCGTGCCCCGCCCGCCCAGGCGGTAGACGGCCCCCTGAGGGTTGCAGTCGAACGTCCACAGGAGCTCGCCCTTGTTCGGCTCGAACGAGTACAGCCGGCCGTCGCCGCCGGGGAAGATCACCTGCTTGCGGCCCCCGGCCTCGGTGTACACCGGGTTCGACCACTGCCCGTGCATGATGCCCCGGCCCGGCAGCTTGCTCGACCACCGCACCTTGCCCGTCCTGCGGTCCACGGCCAGGAAGCTCGGCGCGTCCGGCGCGGGGATGCGGGTGTGCTCCCCGTCCACGCCGTTGCCCGTGACCACGAACACCGTGTCGCCGACGACCAGCGGCGAGCCGCACGCCAGGTTGTGCGGGAGGACGCCGAGGTCCTTCTTCATGTCGAGCTTCCAGACGACGAGGCCCGTCGCCGCGTCGGCGCAGACCAGCTCGCAGCGGTTGGAGACGTAATAGATCCTATCTCCCACGGCGGCGGGGCACGACTGGATGCCCTCCTCCGGCCAGTCGTGGACGCGCCCCTCCGGCAGCTTGTCGTGGACGATCTGCCAGAGGAACTTGCCGTCGGAGGCCCGCAGGCACATCATCACGCCGCGGTCGCCCCTGATGGCCGGGTCGCGCGGATTCTGGTTGTTCGTGCCGATGAAGATCCGCCCGCCGTGGACGCACGGCCCCCAGACGGAGGCCTTGGTCCCCAGCGGGACGCTCCACAGGACGTTGGCCCCGGTCTTCGCGTCCCACGAGGTCGGCAGCGCCGGCGTGGCCGGCCCGACGGGGCCGCGGGCCGGCCAGCCGAACATGGGGGCCGGGGGCGGGGGCACGGGGGCGGGCGCGAAGACGGCGGCGAGGATCAGAACGGCATTCATGGGCGGCCTCCGGGGCGTGAGGCCATCATGCCCGATACGCCCGCCTTCGGCAAGCGCCTTCCCCCCGTCATGCGTCACGCCGCGCCCGCGGCCGGTGATGATTCAGAGAGACCCACGAGGGCGAATGCCATGCTCGCCGTCCTGCTGGCCGTCTGCGCCCCCGCTCCCTTCCTCCACCCCGCCGTGCCGCAGGCCCACCTCGCGGCGCCCGGCCTCACCGCGTCCGCCCTCGCCCCACGCTTCACGTCGCCCGCGTTCGTCGCCAACGCCCTCGCCCTGCCCGTCCACGGCCTCCCCGAGCCCCGGCCCTCCCCCGAATGGGTGCTGGACCGCCTCCGCGTCATCCCCCAGGCCGACGGGCGATCCGTCCGCCTCGTCATGGAGCGCTGCGCGAACGAGGCCGCCCTCGCCGTGCTCGATGCCTTGACCGAGCAGCACCTCCGCCTCGCCGTCCCGGCGCACCGCCAGCGGATCGCCCGCAACGAGCAGGAGGCGCGCGACAACCCCAAATGGCGCGACCTCTCCCCCAAGCACCGCGCCCTCGTCCTCGACTACTTCCGCAAGCTGGCCCGCCACCAGGCCGAGGGCGTCATCCTCGCCGGGCCGCACCTCGCCCCGCTGCCGCGCTGACGCCACGGAGGCCGACCTTGCTCACCCTGCTCCTGCTCGCCGCCCCGGCCCCGTTCCTCAAGCCGCCCCCGACGCCCGTGGCGTGCGTCGTCCTCGCCGCCCCCGGCCTCGATGATGACCGACTGGCGGCGAAGCTCACCTCCGCCGCGTTCCTGGGCGAGGTGCTGAAGATCAAGGTGCCGGCCGTCGCCCCGCACAAGGACGTGGGCTGGATCCGCCAGCGGATCACCACGCACCGCCAGAACGACGGCCGCTCCGTGGAGATCGCCGTGCGTCATTGCACCCCGGCCGAGGCCCTCGACCTCCTCAACGCCATCGCCGAGGCCCACATCCGTGCCCACCTCCCCGAGCGCCGGGAGAACATGGCGAGGCTGGAGGGCAAGCTCGAAGGCGACATCAATCGCATGCCCATGAATCACCGGGCGGCCATCCTCGCCTACTTCCGCGAGCTCAACCGGAAGGAGAGCAAGCACATCGTGACCGCCTGGCCCTATCTCGTCCGTCCGCGCTAACTCCGGTTTCCGCTTGCACCCGCCGGCGCGTTCCATTGAATAGGCACCGGCACACCAGCGCACCCCCTCAACGCCGGAGGCTCCGATGTCGTTCACCCGTCCGTCCGCCCGGGCCGCCCTCGCCCTGGCCGCGATCCTCGCCGTGCTGGCCGGCACCGCGCCCGCCCAGAAAGAGAAGGCCGAGCCCCCCAAGGAGACCGTCGAGAAGGGCAAGGTCCAGGCCGGATCGCACCAGCTCAAGATGGAGGGCGGCAAGCTCTACTTCATCAAGGTCGAGGGCCAGGGCTTCACGCCCAACGTCATGCTCCGCCCCGGCGCATTCTCCTACGGCACCAGCAAGACCGAGGACGACACCTTCCAGACCTACTTCGTCCCCCGCGAGACCCGCGCCTACCGCCTGCTCATCCTCCCCAACATCAACGACGACCTCGACGCCGGCCCCCTCGACTACAAGGTGACCTCCCGCCACATCCCCTACGGCGCCAAGCCCGCCCTGGAGGAGAACGGCACCCTGGCCGCCGACGACCCCATCTACAGCAACGAGGACGGCGTCAAGAGCCAGGGCCCGCACAAGGCGTTTAAGCTGAAGCTGAAGGCCCGCCAGCTGTACGTCATCGACCTCGAACGCGCCGCCGGCAAGGACAAGGAGCGCCGCAGGGACTGGGACCCGTACCTCATGCTCGAGGGCCCGGGCGGCAAGATCGTCTCCTCCGACGACGACAGCGGCAACGACGGGAACGCCCGCATCATCATCCAGGTCCGCCGCGCCGGCGAATACCGCGTCATCGCCACGTCCGCCGGCAAGGAGCCCGGGGCCTTCACCCTGACCGTCCGCACCGGCGAGGAGTGACGCCTCACCCCGGCGGCCACCCCAGGTCGCGGCCCCCCAGCAGGTGCATGTGCAGGTGCGGCACCGTCTGCCCGGCCCGCTCCCGGCAGTTGATCACCAGCCGGTAGCCGTCCGCCAGCCCCAGGTCCGCCGCCAGCTTGCGTGCCACGACGTGCATGTGCCCCAACAGGGCCGCGTCGTCCGCCGTGATGTCGTCGTGCGTGCGGATCTCCTTGCGCGGGATGATGAGCACGTGCACCGGCGCCTGTGGCCTGTTGTCGTGGAACGCGAGGCACTGCTCGTCCTCGTGGATGATCCGCGCCGGGATCGACTTGTCGATGATCTTCTTGAAGATGTTGTCCGCGAGCATCGCCTTCGCCCTTTCACGCGCCGCCGGGCGTCGGCTAGAATACGCCCGTCGCCGCCAGCGGGCCAGGAGGGCCGCCGCGTGAAGTGGTCCATCGGCATCGACGAGGCGGGCTACGGCCCCAACCTCGGACCGTTCGTCATGAGCGCCGTCGCCTGCCGCGTCGAGGGCCCCGGCCCCGAGTGCCTGTGGGAGCGTCTCGCCGCCGCCCTCCGCCGCGCCCGCCCCGCGCCGAAGAAGAAGGGCGACACGCGCATCATCGCCGACGACAGCAAGCTCGTCCACGGCTCGCGCGGCCTGCCGGGCCTGGAGCGTGGCGTCCTCCCCCTCCTCCCCCACACCCCGCCGACGCTCGCCGCCCTCCTCGCCGACCTCGTCTGCCCCGACGACGCCGACGAGCTGCGCGCCGAGCCGTGGTTCACCGGCGCCACCGCCCTCGGCCAGGACGCCCCGCGTGAGCCGCTGGCGGAGGCGTGCGCCGGCAACGGCGTCTCCGGCTGGGTCATCGCCAGCGCCGTCGTCTGCCCGGCGCGGTTCAACCGCGTGGTCGAGCGGGCCGGCACCAAGAGCGCCATACTCGCGGACAGCTTCGTCCGCCTTCTGTCCTCCGTCCTGCCGCGCTGCCCCGACGCCGACGCCGAGGCGTTCATCGACAAGCAGGGCGGGCGCAACACCTACCTGATGCAGATGCAGCAGGCCACGGGGTCGCTGGTCCGGGTGATCGAGGAGGGGGAGCAGGCCAGCCGCTACGAGGCCGAGCAGGCCGGGCGGCGTCTGGCGGTCTCGTTCCTGCCGAGGGCGGACGGCGCCCACCTGTGCGTGGCCCTGGCGTCGATGGTCAGCAAGTACCTGCGCGAGCTGTTCATGGCCGAGTTCAACGGGTTCTGGCAGACGCGCGTGCCGGGCCTGGCCCCGACGGCGGGCTACCCCGGCGACGCGCCGCGCTACATGGAGGCGATCCGCCCGGCCGCCGCCGAGCTGGGGCTGCCCCACACCGCCATCTGGCGGACGAAGTGACGCGGGAGAAGCTGAAGAAGGCATACCACGAAATACACGGAAGACACGAAAGGAAGACAAACAAGGCAAGATAGGCAGAAGAGGACAGCCGCCATCTGCATGTCTTTCTGCTTGATGTATCCTTTGTTTCTTTGTCTTCTTTTTGTGTTTTCCGTGTATTTCGTGGTATGCCCTCTTCCTGCCCTCAAGACCGCTACCGTCGGCGGCCGAAATACATCCGGGGCGATCCGCGCCTTCCGGAGAATCGGCATGAAGCTCGCAAGCTGCCTGGGCGGCCTGGCCGCCCTGATGATCGCCCTGGGGCCGGCCCGTGGCCAGGCCCCATTCACCACGGCGGCCCCCGTGCCGCCCGTCGCCACGACGCCCGCCGTGCCGGCGTCAGACAACATCCAAATGCCTTCGCTGATGCCGCAGCCCGCGCAGCCCACGCAGCCCGCCGGCCCGACGCCGCATCCCGAGGGGATCTCGTCCTGGCTGGCCTACCCGCGCAGCCCGAGCTGCTGCGGCCCCGCCGGCGGCCACGGCCCGATCTTCTCCGAAGCCTACGGCCGCACCGGCGTGGCCTTCGCGCTCGGCACCGGCGCCGTCGGCGGGCAGATGCGCCCCGGCGTCACCATCGGGATGGGCGCACGCACCCTCTTCTTCAACCTGGCCTGCGACCGCGCCTGGGTGGTGGACTTCGGCGTCAGCTCCGTGTGGCACAACGCCGTCAGCAACGACCAGTTCACCCTCGTGAACACCGACCGCGTCGTGAACATCGGCGGCAACCAGCAGCGCTTCCGCTTCGCCTCGTTCAACGTCATCCCCGACGGCATGAACCAGACGTACCTGAACGTCTCCCTCGGGCAGGAGCTGTACCTGTGGGGCAGCGCCACCTGCGAGGGCACCCGCTGCCGCGCCGGCTGGGATCTCGGCGGACGCTACGGCTCGTGCCGGTACGATCTGATCGGCGAGCGGCACCGCACCGACACCGTCGGCGGCTTCTTCGTCGCCGCCCACACCGACATCGAGGTCCCCTGCGGCTGCTGCATCGTCCAGGCCGGCGGACGTGTGGAGTACGGCTACGTGTGGAGCGACGTCCTCCAGAGCCGCAACTACGCCGACTACCAGTCCCTCAACATCCTCCTCACGGCGGGCCTGCGCTTCTGACCGGGCGGGCCTACAATGGCCGGGCCGGGAGGATGCGTCATGGCAGCGCTCTTCGACTCGCTCGGGCGGATGTTCACGCGGGTGGCGGGCCGCCCGCCCAGGGGCGCCGAGGTGTCCGCCGACGCGGTCCGCCGGCGGATGCGCGATCTCACGGCGGAGGTCCGCGAGCGGCTCGACATGGACGACATGGACGAGCTGCGGCTGCCGGAGGTCTACCTCGACTTCTGGCGCCGCTTCGGCGGCGAGAAGGCCCTCACCGACAGGATCACGACGCTATACCCGCCCGACAGGATCGAGACGACGCTCGACGCGATCGTCTTCGGCAGGCACAACGCCGCCGACGCGCGCTTCGGGATCGGGCACCACGTGCTCGACGAGGACGACCCCTGTGCGTCGTTCGCCGAGGAGGAAGACCTGGCCAGGGAGGAGGGCGAGGACGCCGAGGGGGACGACCCCTGGCAGGACTTCGCCGACACCCTCACCCAGGGCCTGACCGAGATCGCCTCGGAGAACCTGCTGCGTGTGCTGCGGCACCGGATCACCCTCCGCGGCTGCGACAACCCCCGCTTCCGCGCGTTGCTCAAGAAGCTCGAGAGCCTGTACGGCGAGGACGTGTCGGGGGTGACGGCGCCCATGCTCGTCTACTTCGGCACCGGCGTGGTGGTGAGCCACGAGCCCAAGGACGACAGCGCGACGGCCGGCTTCGACTCCGCCGAGCGCGAGGCGGCCTTCCGCAAGCACTTCCCCGACGCGGAGTAGCGCGGTTGGCCGGCCCGCCCGCCACGTCTAGGATGATGTGGCCCAGGGGAGGGTGCGGCGATGCGTACGTTGGTGTGCGTGGCGGTGGCGTTGGCCGTGGCGGCCGGGGCGCGGGCGGATGACAGGGAGGCGGAGGCGACGTTCAAAGAGCTGAAGGTGTACCACACGCGCGACAAGAAGCAGCCGGGCGAGCCGATCACCGTGGTCTACGCGACCAATTTGAAGCCGGAGAACGTGAAGAAGGTGATGGACGCCGTCCGCTCGCTCAAGGGGCTGCGCGAGCTGAACCTGATGAACTCGCACGTGAAGGACGAGGGGGCCAGGGGGCTGGGCGCCCTCAAGGAGCTACGCTCCCTCACCCTGTACGGCAACGACCTGACCGACGGGTGGGGCAAGGAGCTGAAGGGCCTGGAGAAGATGGAGATCCTGGACATCGGGTTCAACAGCTTCACCGACGCCACGCTCGACCACATCACCGGGATGAAGGGGCTGAAGAATCTGTCGCTGACCAACTCGCGGTACACCGCCGCCGGGATCAAGAAGATCGCCGGCCTGAAGGGGCTGCAATCCATCGACCTGTCGATCAGCAAGGTGCGCGAGGACGACATCAAGGAGCTGGCCGCGTTCACCGAGCTGCGTTCGCTGCGGCTGTACGGGCAGGCGCCGACGGACGCCGCGATGAAGGCCCTCGCCGGGCTGAAGAAGCTGGAGGACCTGGACGTGGGCGGCCTGGCGAGCAAGATGACGGACGAGGGGCTGAAAGTGGTGGCCGGCATGCCCGAGATGCGGCGGCTGTCGCTGTGGAGCAACCCGGTGACGGACGAGGGGATGAAGGCGCTGTCGGGCCTGACGAAGCTCTACTCCCTCGACGTGCGCAAGACGAAGGTGACCGGCAAGGGGCTGAAGGAGCTGATGGGCCTGAAGCGGCTCGGCGAGGTGTGGGTGGAGAAGGAGGCCGCCGCCAGCGAGGAGGCGGCGGAGCTGAAGAAGGCGTTGCCGCGGCTGCGGCTGCAGTCGTGAGCCGACGCACGCATCCCACCTCCGCGCGGCCCGCCCGTCGGACGACCTCGACGCCCTGGCGCGGTCCTCCCGTGACCGGCTCGGCTTCGAGGCCCCCTCCGGTTACGGACGGCCGACGCCCGGCCCGTCACGGGCGCGGACGGTGATCCGCTCCGATCACGGCACCTCGATGTCGGTGAACCGGAACGGCACGACGAGCGGCGAGGGCTCGATGGCCGAGAGCGTCATCCGGGCCGGCACCGACTTCGCGGACGGCGGGGCGTACTTCAGGGTGAACCGCCGCTCGGCCGTGGCGCCCTCCTCGCGCACCTCGCCGGCCGCCACGGACGACAGGGTGTAGGCGCGGCCCTCGGCGTCGTAGAGACGGGGGTGCGCCGGCGTCGCCTTGGCGGACTCGCCGCCGACCTCCACGCCGTTGATGACGATCCGCCCGCCGAAACGCACCTTGCCGCCGAACACCCCCTCCAGCGGATTCGACGTGGGCCGTGTCACCACCGCCGACGCCGAGACGGTGCCGTCGGGCTGTTGCCTGATCGAGAGCAGCCGCACCGCCCAGCCGTCGCGGCCCGAGGCGGACTTCTCCTTCGCGGTCAGCGGCGAGAGGATGGTGGCGACGACGCCGGTCTCGCACTCCGCCGTCACCGTCACCGTCCCGGACAGCTCGCGCAGAGAACGCGTCGGCTTCACTCCGAGCTTCAGGTGGAAGCCGGCGCCGCGCTGGGCGGTGGGCGCCGGCGGGATGACCAGGGGCCGCCCGCCGATGAGGATGCCGCCCCCGCCGGCGGGCCTGGGCGCCTCCTCCGGGATATTAGCCGCCTCCAGCATCTGCCCGTGGATGTCGAGCGCCTTGTGGATTCGTAGTGAGCCGGGCAGGACACGGAACTCGCGCAGCCGCGGCTCGGGCTGGACGTTCAGGATGAGGCCGGGGCCGAGGTCGCCGCGCGGCCCAGCCAGAGCACGCACCCGGACGGAGCCGA
Organism: uncultured Alcaligenaceae bacterium; assembly: GCA_964630925.1. GTDB lineage: Bacteria > Planctomycetota > Planctomycetia > Gemmatales > Gemmataceae > RGDT01. The sequence goes on along the minus strand of CAZVZK010000020.1, from coordinate 47,807 downwards.
AACGCGCGGTGGGCGTGTCTGTGCCCGCCTCCACCGTGATCCCCTCGGCCTCGGGCCACGGCTTCGACGGCTCGCGGGAGGGCACCTCGCGCAGCCCGGCGGCGCGATTCAGCGCGTCGAGCGCCTCCCAGAACGTGACCTCCCCGGTGTCAAGCGTGACGCGCTTGCCCGGCACCTCGCCGCGCACCTTGATGGCGTACTTGCTCAGCTCGCCCAGTTTGGCGACGGCCTCGGCGGCCGGCAGGTCCTTGACCGCGAGGCGGACCTTGAGCGGCGCGCCGAGGATGCCGGCGATCGCCTCCATCTCGAAGACGCGGGCGAGGCGGGCGGCCCGGCCCCGGATCTCGGTGTCCTTGCTGGCGGCGGCGGCCTCGCGCAGCGCCGGCAATGCCGCCGGCCCGATGCGGCGCAGGACGCGCTCGGCCATCTCGCGGGCCTCGAACTCGTCCTCGCCCAGCTCGGCGATGTAGCGTCCGATGCGGGCCTTCGCCTCCGCCGAGAGCGGCTCCGCCCCCCGTGCGATCATCGGCAGCGAGAGGCACACGGCCAGGCAGGCGAGGGATGCGTGCTTCATCGGAGGCTCCTTGGCGACGGGTGCTGCGTCCAACGTCGGGCCCGTGTTACAAGACGATCCGCCCCCGCTGGTATATCTCGCGCCGCCGACGCCGGCTCACCTCCAGGCGGCGTAGAGCGTCATCGCCTGGAGGTCGCGCACGAAGCCCGCCGCCTCCAGCAGCTCCTTCCCCGGCGACGCCGTCACCCCCTGCCCGTTCCACTCCTCCACGCTCAGCTTGAACCGCAGCGACGGCGAATTCCGCTGGTCGAACATCCCCGGCAATGCCTTGACCGCCGCCGTCACGTCCTCCCGGCTCGCGCTCGCCAGGGCCGTCAGCTTCCTGCCCTGCTGCTCCGCGAGGAGGACGGGGCGGCCCGCCTTCAGCACGATCCAGTTGCCCGTCCGCCGCAGGAAGGGCCGCGTCCCCCCGTCGAGCAGCGGCACGTCGAACGGCGCTCCCGAGCCGTACAGGTTCGCGGGGTCCTGGCTGTGGACGAGCACCGGCTCCGCGGCGGCGGTCGAGGGCGCGTGCATGTCCTGGAGCTGCGCCATCGCCTCGGGCAGGGCGAACTGCGCCCCGGAGAGGCCCTCGACGAAGTACCCACGCCGCACGTCGCCGGCCATCTCCAGCCGCGACAGCACCTCGTACAGGATGCGCCATGGCATCAGCCACGGGTCCAGCAGCGCCAGCTCCCGCGCCACCACGCCGTACCGCTCCAGCAGGAGCGAGCATTGGGCCAAAGCCTGCTCCTCCGGCGACGGCCTGCCCCAGCGCAACAGCGACCACCGCCCGTCGGGCCGCGTCGTCATCGGACGCATCAGCCGCCGCCGCGTCGGCGCCTCGGGGGCGTCCTCCTGCTCCCCGCGCCGCGCCACGTCGAACTGGTCGGCGGACGCCAGGCCGCGGCGGCACATCTCCCACAGCGCCGCCCGCACGCGGCCGGGCGCGAGGCCGGTCTCGATGGCGAGGTCGGCGGGGAACGACGCGCCGTGCCTCTGCAACGCCTCGCCGACGACACACTGCTCCTCCGTCAGCGGCGGCACGTCCTGCCGCTCCGCCGGGGCGAGGCGTGCGAGGAAGGGCCGCGACAGGAACGCCACGTCGCCGTGCGTGCCGACCCACACGCCCTGCCCGCTGGCGCACCAGTCGTCGAGCCAGCGCGGCTGGTACCCCGGCACCCGCGCCGGCAGCACCGTCTGCTCCCACGTCTCCGCCGGCAGGGCGATCCCCTGGAGGCGCGTCATCACGTCGGCCAGGCCGTCCGCCCCGCCGCGTCTCTCCGCCGGATGCAGCTTCTGCCAGCGGAGCGTGAACTCCGCGAAGACGGGCGGCTGCACCGCCGTCACCTCGCGGCGCAACAGCCCGAGGCTGCCGCGCTGGATCTGCTCCAGGTTGTCCGGCAGGGCGAACGCCGCCACGCCGCCGCGTTCCACCTTGACGGCCCGGCCCGAACGCACCCAGCGGGCCAGCTCCTTCTCGGCCCAGGCCCGGTCGAACGGGTAGCGGGCCAGCACGTCCTCCAGACCCACGAGCGCCCGCGTCGCCAGATAGCACCCGAAGACGGCCCGCGCCGACTTCTGCGCCTCGGCGGGCGCGCACCCCTCCAGCCCGAACGCCCGCCGGTACTCGCCCGCCGACTCCGCCGCCACCCAGCGTGACGGCTTCGCCACGCGCGGCAGCTCGACACGCACCGCCTGCCCGGAGGCCCCCAGCTCCTCCAGGAACGCGAGCATCGGGCCTTCCAGCTCGTCCGGCGTCGCGTCGCCGGTGCGGCGCAGCCACTCCGCCATCTCCGCCGCCGTGCGCGGCGGGTGGCCGACGTTCCTCAAGCGTCGGTCCACCTGGCTGACGGAGCGCGGGTCGAGGAGGTGCCCGCCGTCGGCCTCCAGCAACTGCCCCAGCAGGTCGCGGTCGAGGCCGTCGGCCCCCTTGCCGTCCTTGGTGTCGCCGTCGGGGGCGTACAGGTTCGCCGCCGTGAACGCGAACTGGAGACCGGACGCGAACGGCGACGCCACGTCGGCGCGGCGTTCCACCACTTTGACCTTGCCGTCGCGCAGGTCGGCGAGCAGCTGCTTCAAGCGTGGCACGTCGAGGTGGTCGTTGAGGCACTCGCGGAACGTCTCCGCGACGATGGGGAAGTCCGGGTGTCGGCGGGCGACCTGCAACAGGTCGCGCCCGCGCAGACGCTGGAGCCACAGCGGCGAACGCTTGCCCGACGCCCCACGGGGCAGCAGCAAGGCGCGGGCGGCGTTCTGCCGGAATCGCAGGGCGAAGAGGGCGCTGTCCGCCAGCTCGCCGAGGATCAGCTCCTCGACGTTCTCCGGCGTCAGGCCGGTGAGGAGGTCGAGCGTCGGCTCGTCGGAGTCGGCCTGTCGGATCAGGATGCCGTCGTCGTGGTGCAGGCACTGCGGCTGATAGCCGAGGCGGCGGCGCAGGACCGCCTCCAGGGCGAAGCGCAGGCCGAGGTGCAGGCGCGAGCCGAGCGGCGAGAGGAGCAACACCTGCCAGTCGCCGAGCTGGTCGCGTGACGCCTCGATGTACAGCGTCTCGTCCGTCGGCAGGCAGCCGGCGGAGAGGTGCTGCCTCGTGACGTGGTGCTTCAGGCTGCGGGCCGAGGCGCTGTCGAGGCCGAAGTCACGCTTGAGCCAGTCGAGGCAATCGTCGTCATCGATACGGCCCTGCATCTCGCGGAGGAACGCGCCGATGGCCTGGCCCAGCCCCGCGGAGCGTCCGCCGCCCTCGCCACGCCAGAACGGGATCAGCGTCGTCGTGGACCCCTGCGCCGGCGAGACGATGACGCGGTCCGATTCGATCTTCTCCAGACGCCAGGAGGAGGTGCCGAGGAGGAACGTCTCGCCGACGCGGCGCTCGTAGATGAACTCCTCGTCCAGCTCGCCGATGCGCAGGCCCTTCTGGGTGTAGGCGGCGTAGTTGCCCGTGTCGGGGATCGTGCCGCCGCTCGTCAGCGCCAGCGACTGGCTGCCCGGCAGAGCCACCACGCGGTTGTTCACCCGGTCCCAGCTCACGCGCGGCTGTAACGCCTCCATCGTCGCCGCAGGACGCGGGGCGGGGCCGTCCTCGTCCTGCGGCGGGTCGAAGCGGTAGCGGCCCGACACCATCTCCAACACCGTCTCGAACGCCGCGGGCGTCAGGCCGCGGAAGGGGTACGCCCGCCGGGCGAGGGCCAGCATCTCCGTGACGCCCCAACCGTCCATCGCCGCCATCGCGACGATCTGCTGGGCCAGCACGTCGAGGCAATTCATCGGCACGCGGATCTCCTCGACGCGGCCATGCGTCATCTCGCGGACGAGGACGGCCTGCTCCAGGAGGTCCGACGCCATGCGCGGGATGAACCGCCCCTTGCTCTTCTGCCCGACGAGGTGCCCGGCCCGCCCCACGCGCTGCAGCGCGCGGGCCACGTTACCCGGCGATGCCACCTGCGCGACGAGATCGACCGCGCCCATGTCGATGCCCATCTCCAACGACGCCGTCGCCACCACGGCGGGCAGCTTGCCCTCCTTCAGCGCCGCCTCGATGCCGTGACGCAGCTCCAGCGCGACGCTGCCGTGGTGCGCCCGCGCCAGCTCCTCGCCCTCATTCAGGAACGACGTGATCCGCTCCACCGAGCGGCGGTCGTTGGCGAAGACGAGCGTCGAGCGGTGGCCCTTGATGAGGTCCGTCAGGAGCCGGTAGATCGACGGCCAGACGGTGCCCTCGGGGAGCGGGCCGAACTGCTCGACGGGGCACGAGACACCGAGGTCGATGTCCTTGCGCAGCCCGGCATCGACGATGCTGACCTGTCGGCCCACGCCGCCGAGGTAGCGCGCGACCTCGTCGAGCGGGCGCTGCGTCGCCGACAGGCCGATCCGCACGAACGTCCCGCCGCGCTGGATGGCCTCCAGACGCTCCAACAGGAGGGCGAGGAAGACGCCGCGCTTGTTGGTGGACAGGGCGTGGATCTCGTCGATGATGACGTGCGAGACGTGGCGGAGGGTGTCGCGGGTGCGCGACGTGAGCATCAGGTGCAGCGACTCGGGCGTGGTGATGAGGATGTGCGGCGGCTTGCGGGCGAGCCTCTGGCGTTCGGACTGCGGCGTGTCGCCGGTGCGGACGGCGGCCTCCAGCGCGGGCAGGTCATGCCCCATCGCGCGGGCCGCCTCGGCGACGCCCTCCAGCGGCACCTGGAGGTTGCGGTGGATGTCGTTGTTGAGGGCCTTGAGCGGCGAGACGTAGAGGACCTTGACGCCGGCAGGGGGAGTGGGGCGCGGCCCTCCCCCCCGATGCTGGGGGTCGCGCCAGAGGCGGTCGAGGCAGGCGAGGAAGGCGGCGAGGGTCTTGCCGGAGCCGGTGGGTGCGAGGAGGAGGGTGTGTTCGCCGGCGGCGATGCGTGGCCAGCCGAGACGCTGGGCAGGCGTCGGCTCGCCGAGGCGTTCACGGAACCAGCGGGCCACGGGCGGCAGGAACAGGCCGAGCGGGTCGGTGGTGTTCATGCGATCATTGTAGCGGTTCGCGCCCGCCGGGCGGTACAATACGGGCAGGCCACACATCGCGAGGTGACGGATGACGACCCAGGCCAGCGGCCTCCCTCTCCAGCCGGAAGCCCCACCCCTCCGCGAGCACGAGGGCGGGGCCGTGCGTGTCGGTGAAAGCCGCGTCGGCCTCGACATCGTCGTCGAGCAGTATGAGAACGGCATGACGGCTGAGGACCTGGTCCGCACTTACGACACCCTCGACCTGGCGGACGTCCACGCCGTCATCGCCTACTACCTCCGCCATCGTGACGAGGTGCGCGCCTACCTGAAGCGCAGGGAAGAGGAGGCGAGCGCTCTCCGGCAGAAGATCGAAGAGGGCCGTCCGCGCGTCTCACGGGATGAGCTCCTCGCCCGCCGTGCCGCCAGGGAGACGGCCGATGCTGCGGCTGGCCAGTGACGCCGACGTGCGCGGCGAGATCGTCCGCGGCCTGCGCCGCCGCTCGCCGGGGATCGATCTGGTGCGTGTCCAGGATGCGCTTCCCGAAGGCACCGCTGACCCCGCCGTCCTGGCCTGGGCGGCGTCCGAGAACCGCGTCCTCATCACCAACGACAGGCACACGATGGTCGGCTTCGCGTTGCAGCGCGTGGAGGCCGGGGAGCCGATGCCAGGCCTCATCGCCACCACCAACGAGCAATCCGTCGGCTCGGCCATCGACGATATCCTGCTCATCGCGGGGTACATGCCGGAGGATGAGATCAGGGGCCAGGCCGTCGTGTACCTGCCATCCCGGGTGTAAGTCGATTCCCGGCCGAGTCGAGAATCCGGCCCGGAGACGCTTGACGGCGTGGGTCGGAAGGAGTGAGATAGCAAACACGATCCGAGGCTCATCCATGACGAGGCAGATCAGCGAGCCGGACTGGAAGGTCTTCCGCGCGATCCATCCCGTCGCGCTGGAGCGCTTCTGCGAGCGCACCCTCACCGAGATCGACAAGCTCATCGTTCAGCCCGGGGTGAGCGCCCACGAGCGTTACCTGGCCATCTTCCAGTTGATCCGGCGGCAGGACAAGGAGCTGGCCCGGGCGTTCAACGACTTCCGCCGCTCGACGGCGTTGCTCCAGCTCCTGGTCTTCCGCTCACACAGGCTCCTGACCGAGGAGGAGCTAGCGCTTTTCAGCCCCGAGACGCGGGGCGTGCTGGAGGCCCTGTCCGGGGAAGAATGAGGACGTAAGCCATGACCCGTGTTCGGCTCGGCGCGGCCATCGCCGCTTGCATCGCCCTGATCGCCGCCGTCGGCGTGGGGGTGTCGGCCCCCGTCCCGAAGGAGAAGGAGAAGACGACCCCGTTCATCGAGTGGAAGGTGAAGGACGACTTCGACGCCAACCACCCCCACGACCCGCTCGTCGTCAAGGACAAGGTCATCGTCGGCACCGACAAGGGCGAGCTGCGGGCCTACCGGTGCAAGGACGGCAAGCAGGCCTGGGTTCACGACCACGGGGCGCGGATCTATCACCGCCCGAGCAGCGACGGCGAGCGCGTCTACTTCTCCTCGGAGAACGGGCTGACGGCGGCCGCGATCAAAGACGGGGCCAAGGTCTGGGCCCTCGCCCGTACCTCCTGCGACGGCCCGACGCTCGCCCTCGCCAAGCACGGGCTCGTCTACGTCGGCGGCAACGACGGCAACCTCTACGCCGTGGACGCGAAGACCGGCAAGCAACGCTGGGCGTCCGACTTCATCGCGGACGCACCTCCCGACCCGCCGGGCTTCCCGGGGGCCAGGGCGCGTGTCGGGCTCACGAAGGCCAGGCCGAATGAGCTGGTGAGCGACGGAGCGATCCTCTTCCTCAGCGTGTTCGACCAATCCAGGGTCATCGCCGTGGACGCGGCCACGGGCAAGCGGCTCTGGTCCTTCCAGACGAACGGCTGGGTTCACGGCGCCGCCGCAGTCACGGAGAAGCACATCTTCATCGGGAGCCAGGACAAGTCCTTCTACAGCCTGGAGAAGAAGACCGGCAAGAAGGTTTGGAGTTATGAGACGGGTGGGCGGGTCGAATCCGGCGGGGTGGTGGACGAGAAACACGTCTACTTCGCGTCGTGCGACGGCCTCGTCTACTGCCTGAGCCAGGGCGACGGGAAGCTACTGTGGAAGGCCGGCACCGACCCGCGGGAGGGGCGGGCCAGCGCGATCTACTCGGTCCCGAGGCTGACCTCGGCGAGCGTGATCTTCGCGGCGGGGGAGGGGCAGGTGTACGCGGCGGACCGGCTCAAGGGGGGCGTGCGGTGGAAGATCCGCCCGTCCGAGAAGTCCGAGATGTACTGCTCCCCGGCCACCGACGGGGAGCGCTTCTTCTTCGTGACGCGGAGGCGGGGGCGAGGGGAGGGCGAGGCCTCGCTCGTGGCCGTCGGGTTGAAGTAGACCGTGCTTGACAGCGGGTGGTAATTGCGATGTGATGGCTGAGGGGCTCTGGTAAGTGGCGTGCTCCTTATCAGCCCGCGAGGGCGTAGCGATGGCTTTCAGCGAATTCACCCTGGAATCAGCCATCAGCTCGCTCGGCGTGTCCGTGCGCGAGGCAGACCTTTTCCCCGCCATCACGCCGGCGTCTGTGCCCGCCTGGCTGCCGGGCTGGCTCGCCCGCGGCACCAGGCTGGCCCTCATCAGCGAGAAGGCACGCAGCGAGTTCATCGTCGTCCCGATCCTCCTGGCCGCCCGCGAGCTGTCGGGCGACCGGATGGCCATCTTCTCGGGCCAGCGCCTCGACGTTGACGCCGCACGCGGCCTGTCCGGCGAGTGCGACTTCCTGCTGGCGCTCGGCCCGCCGGTCCCGCCGCTGCGTGTGCCCGTCGTGGCCGTGGTGGAGGCCAAGAAGAACGACGTGGAGGCGGGCCTCGGCCAGTGCATCGCCCAGATGGTCGCGGCGCGGGTGTTCAACGAGGCTGGCGGGCGGACCGGCGCGCCGCTGTACGGCTGCGTCACCACCGGGGAGGCGTGGCAGTTCCTCCGCCTCGTCGGCGACTCGGCCGAGCTGGACGCGCGGCGCTACTACCTCGACAACGTGGCGGGGGTGCTGGGGGCGCTGTTGGCGGCCGTCGCCGAGGCCGAGCGTCACGACTGAACACACCGCGTCTGGTGTCACCTCGGTGAATGAGACAGGAGGCCCCGATGATCGCCTACGAGGAGGCGAGGATGATCGCCCTCGCCGAGATCGGCCCCGATCTCGCGTTAGTCGAATCGGCGACCGTCGAGAAGCCCTACGGCTGGTACTTCCTCGCGCAGAGCCTTGCCTTCGTCGCATCCGGCGACAGGGAGCAGATGTTGCTCGGGGTGGGTGGCTTCATCGTGGAGCGGGCGGACGGCCGCATCTTCCGCTTCGGCTCCGCCTACCCGGCGGAGCAATGGATCGCCAACTACGAGCGGGGCTTCAAGTACGAGCGCTACGACCTGGCGATCGTCTCGGCCTCCGACCCCGCAAGAGCACTCGGGCTGCTGGAGCGGCTCGGCATGACGTGGGTGGCCCCCGAGGACGCCCACGGCACGGTCTGGCGCATCCCCCGGCCGTACACCCGCGATCAGCTCCGCATTCTGCTCCACGCCCTCCCCTGCCGTTTCACCGATCAGGCCTTCTGGCATCGGGTGGACGTGTTCGACGAGATCGATGCGTCCGGCTGCTGCGAGTATGAGCTGCGCGAACACGCCACCGACCCGAAAACGCGCGGCCCAGCAGGCCGCACCTGACGACGATCGCTCTGCCGCCGCGCCGGGACGCCCTCCCTTCCGGCCGCTAGACTGACGCCTCCCCTGAATGGAGCGTCCTCATGGCAGAGCCGCAGCTCGTCGACCCGCACGACCCCGTCATGACCGGGGAGAACTCCTTCCTCCGCCTCTCCGACGACGGCGGCAAGACCTTCGTCCACCGCACCAGCCACTGGCGCGTCCTGTGGTCGCCCGCCGGCCAGGGCCACGCCCTCTTCATCGAGAGCCCGCTCGTCGGCGACACGCCCCTCGTCTACGCCGACAACGCCGGCGTCGCCCGCTTCCTCCAGCGCACCATCGAGACGCTGCTGCACAAGCCGTTCGCCGACGAGTCGCTCCCCGTCGTGGACGCCCGCTTCGAGCGCACCGGCCACTCGCTCAGCACCGTCGAGGAGCGGGTCGTCTCCTCCGGCGCGGAGATCATCCTGTCATGGTGGGACCTGATGGAACCGTTCGTCCTCACGATGCCGCCGGGGGCGTTGGGCCGCCCTCTCGGCGTCTACACCACCTTCCTGCCGGCCCGCGCCGCGCAGCTCTCGGTGGACGGCGAGGCCGCCGCCGGCCAGGTGGTCATGCAGGACCGCTTCGGCAGGCCGGCGTCGAGCTGCTGCCTGGCGTGGTCGGAGACGTGGACGAGGCCGAGGGGCTGACGCACGCCGGCAGGCTGGGTAAGCCCTGCGGGCCGTGAGGGCCTCCGCGCCTGTGCCACATGGCCCGGATGGTGGGATCGCTCCCGGTGCGCCCGCCGCGGCGACGATGACCCCAGCATCCAGGCAGGAGGCCGGCCATGAAACGTGCAGGGATGCTGGCGTTGCTGATCCTCTCCGGTGGGGTGCTGGCCCAGGCCCCCCCGTCTCACACCCCACCGGGCGGCCACCCCGGCCCGACGCCCCTGTCGGGCGGCGAGCCCACCTCGCCCGCGCTCCAGGCGGCGACAAAGCCGGCGGACGACGCCGGCTGCAAGGAGTGCCCCAAACCGCCCGCCTGGTGGGAGAAGGTGCCGCCCATCCAGCCGTTCCCCCGGCCCGGCTGGTTCCCCAACCCGCCGACGGGCCCCGGCTTTTATTCGCTCCTCGACCAGCTCAACGGCGAGTGGCGCGAGAAGCCGCCCGCCTACCCCTACCCGCGCTTCAGCCTCGCGCAGATGTCATTCTTCGACATCGACTGGAGCTACCTGGACAAGCCGACCAACACCGAGCTGGACTTCTTCGACTGTCTGAAGCGGCGCCGCCTGCTGGACGACTGCGTCATGGTCACGGCCGGCGGCGAGGTCCGCTTCCGCTACAACCACGAGACCAACAGCCGCCTCCTCAACTCCGGCCCCGTCCCGCTCCGCGGGCGCACCAACGATTACGGCCTGTCGCGCCTGCGTGCCTACGGCGACGTGTGGGTCACGGACCGCGTCCGCTTCTTCGCCGAATTCCTCTCCGCCGACAGCTACTGGCAGGACCTGCCGGCCCTGCCCGTCGACCGCAACCGCGCCGACCTCCTCAACGCCTTCATGGACGTGAAGGCGGCGGAGGTGGCCGGCCACCCGGTGTACGTCCGCGTCGGCCGGCAGGAGCTGCTCTACGGCTCGCAGCGCCTCGTCTCGCCGCTGGAGTGGGTCAACACGCGGCGCACGTTCGACGGCGTCAAGGCGTTCTGGAAGGGCGAGCACCTGAGCCTCGACGCCTTCTGCGTCCAGCCGGTCATCCCCGACGCCAACCGCTTCGACTCGGTGGACAACAACGTGGTCTTCAGCGGCCTGTGGGCCACCTACCGCCCGACGAAGACCCGCGCCCTCGACCTGTACTGCCTGAACCTCGACCGCGCCGGCCCGGCGGCCACGGGGCGTGCCGGCGTCGTCGGGCCGCAGAACACCACCAGCGTGGGCACCCGGCTCGTCGGCAGCGCCGAGTCGGGCCTGCTCTGGGACGTGGAGGGCGTCCTCCAGCTCGGCACCTACTCCAACCAGTGCCTGACCGCCGGCGCCGCCACGGCCGGCGTCGGGTACTTCGCCAAGGACCTGCCCGCCACGCCCACGTTCTGGCTGTACTACGACTGGGCGTCGGGCGACAACACGCCGGGCACCGGCGGCTCGCGTGGCACGTTCGAGCAGCTCTTCCCCTTCGGACACTACTACTTCGGGTGGATCGACGTGGTGGGACGGCGCAACATCCACGACCTGAACGCCTCCGTCATCGCCTACCCCACCCCGTGGATCACCGCCCAGGCCCAGCTCCACGTCTTCTACCTCGACAGCAAGCGCGACGCGCTGTACAACGCCGCCGGCGTGCCCATCCGCCGCGACCCCACGGGCCGGGCGGGCAACGAGGTCGGGCAGGAGATCGACCTCATCTTCAACTTCCATCTGTCGAAGCACTCGGACATCCTGATCAGCTACTCCCACCTGTTCGCCGGCGAGTTCATCCGCCGCACCGCGACCACCGCCGCCGGCCGCCAGTCGCCGGATTACGTCTACCTCCAGTACTCCTACCGCTGGTGAGGCGAGAGCATGGTGGGCACCCGCGCCGGGCCGCCGCGGCGGTCCAGGCTCCTCGGCGCCGCCGTCGGCGGCCTGGGCGGCGCCGTCGGGGGCATCGGGGCCGCCGCGCTCATCGCCGCCCTCGCCGGTGAATGGCGCTGGGCGACGGCCTGCCTCGTGGTGCTCGCCTGCGCCGCAGTCGGCGCTCTGGCCGGGGCGGCATCCGGCCTGGAAGAGTAGCCCCCCCGTTCACCGTCCGCGGGCACTTGACAGGGGCCGCCGCGTGGTGTGTGATGGTCCGTGGTGTGGAGGCGGACCGATGGCGCGTTGCCCGTCCTGTGGTGGTCATGAGGCCGTCGCCGTGCGGCACGTCGCCTGGGGCGGATTCCTGGCCCCGTGGCTGTACGGGCTCGTACGTTGTGCCGCGTGCGGGGGTCGATACAGGGGCAGCGACGGCCGGCCCGAGCGCGAGATCGTCGGCGGCTATCTGCGTGGGGTGTTGGCCGGCACCGCGCTGCTGGCGGTGTGCGCGGCGGGCCTCCTCTGGTGGGCCGTCAAGTGAGGCCCGATTCGGAGATGCACCGATGACGACCCTGCGCGAGGAGATGGGGGTGCGCTACGCCCTCTGTCAATCGGGCGACATCGAGGAGATGGCGGAGCTGCTCGCCGTCTGCTTCGGCAGGCACGAGCCGATGGCGATCGCGAGCGGCTACACGCACCGCGAGCTGGTCGATTTCGTAAAGCTCTTCGGCCCGATGGCCGTCGCCCAGCAGCTCACGCCGGTGGCGCGGGACGTGGCCAGCGGCGAGATGGTCGGCGCCTTCCTGACCGAGGACTTCTGCTCCCCGGCCCCCGACGGCTTCGCGCTCCTGGGTGAGAAGTTCCAGCCGACCCTGACGATGCTCGCGGCGATGGACGACGAGTACCGCAAGGGGCGCGACGTGCATCCCGGCGGGTACCTGCACCTGTTCATGGTCGGCGTGGGGCACGCCCACGGCGGGAGGAAGATCGGGCAGAACCTCCTCGCCGCCGCCCTCGACAACGGCGTCCGGCGCGGCTACCGCATGGCGGTCACGGAGGCGACGGGCACGGTCTCGCAGGCGATCTTCCGCCGCGCCGGCTTCATCGAGCGCCTGACCGTGAGGTACAAGGAATACGTCTACAAGGGCCGCCGCGTCTTCGAGACGATCGAGGGCCACATCGGGACGATCCTCATGGACCGGGATCTCGGGGCCTGACGGCCACGTCCGCGGGCCGCCCCCCCACGGACACCGCCCGCAGCCCCGCCGCCGGGTACTCGACGCCCCGCCGCGATGCGTAGCCCTGCGACATGTCGATCTCCAGCTCGATCATCGGCCCGTGGATCATCAGCCGCCCCGACGACACCAACGTGACGACCTCCCAGCCGTCCGTCGGCAGCGTCGCCCAGTCGAATAGCGACAGGAGGCGGCGGAGGCTGCCGGGGACCGTGCGGCGGAGGACGAAGTCAGGGGCAACGCGCCCCGCGTCGGCGAGGCTGACCGTCGCCTGATGCGGGGCGGGGCCGACGGCGGACAGCGGCACCCCGGGGAAGTCCAATCGCGCCCGCAGGGCTTCCAGCCGGGCCGCGTCGATCAGGCCGGCGTCCTTGAGCATGTGCAGGCGGGCCGTCGCCAGGGTGCGGCTGAAGGCGAGTGTCGCCAGCGCCGGCGTGGCGTCCGGCTCGACGGCGGCCTTGCCCACGCCGAGCGGGCGGTCGAGGTACACCGCCGCCCCCAGCTCCTCCAGCTCCTCCGGCTCATCGAGGTCGGCGACGGCCTGGTGCGACAGCAACGGCGTGATGCCGGACGGCTCGGTGAACAGCTTGCGGAGCCTGGCGCGCACGTCGGACATCTGCTCGTCGGGCACACGCGGATGGCCGGCGGGGTGGACGCGCTCCTGCTCGCCGGGCGAGGTCGGCGCGTCGGGCACCGGGTGGCCCTCGTAGGACCGGCGTAGGAGGAACGCCTGGCGCAGGGCGCGGCGGACAGGCCGATCCGCGAGGGCCGGGTCGCGTCGCAGCAGGGCGAGGAGCCGCGAGAGGGATTCGTCGAGGAGCAGGGCGTCGGGGTAATTCGCCCCGCGGTGGTGGAACGTGATGAGGTCGTAGGCGGTCAGATGCCGGCAGACGAGCGTGAGGAGCCATGCCTGGAAGGCGGCCTGATCGTAAGGCGTCAGGTGGGAGCGCTCGATGAGCGTGAACAGGCGCGGCACGAAGGCGGTCCACGGCGACAGCGAAACGCCGAGGAACAGACGCTTCAGGAGGCGCATGACCTCGCCGGCCGTGAACGCCTCCGCGAGCGCCTCCGCGACGCGGCCGATGTCGCCGCCGTCGATGGAGCGGACGAGGAACTCTAGCCTGTGGGAGTCGAACGGCCCCGGCGGCTGATACGCGAGCAGGCCGAATGAGTACAGCGGGTGCGGCGACTCGTGCGGCATCAGGGGCAGCGCCGTCCCGGTGAAGGCCCGCTCCAGCGCGAGCGTCAGCTCCTCCTCCAGATGTTCATCGGCCGGCAGATCGGCGACCAATTCGCGCACCCAGCGGCGGCGGCGGGCGGCCTCGATGACGCCCTCCCCCTCGCCCTCCCACACGTCGCACTCGACGCCGCGCACGACGTACACCCGGCCATCCACCTTCACCGACACGACGGGCTCGGGCGACGGCCCGTCGGGCAGCATGACGTGGACGTTCCAGCTCTCGAACGTGCGCTGCTGCCGGGTCTGCGGGATCGGCAGGAGACGCCCCTGGAACATTTCCCAGGGGATGGTCTCACTTCCGGAGGCGATGGCGAGGCGGACGCCGGGGGCGGTGAAGCGCTCGGCGGCGAGGAGGCGCGGGATCAGGTCGTGGAGCATCTACCTCACCCCTGGGCTCCGGCGTCGGCGAGGAGGGCCTGCGCCGCCGGGTGGTCGAGAATGCCCTCGCCCTCGGCCTGTGGCGCCGCCCCCGTGTGGTGTGTCTGGGGGTCTGAAATGCAATGCAATCCGCCCCTCCCAGGCCACCACCCGTTTCCTCCCGTCCAACCCCCACCCCGGCTCAACGGTTGTGTGGCGACGGGAGGCTCGCCACCACCCATGAGCCGTGGCGGCTCTCCGGCGGATGGCGGTGACGGTCAGCCCTTGGCGATGTCGCGCAGGAGCTGGCGGGCCTGCTTGTAGGCGCTGCGGATGGCGGTGCTGCGCGCCTCGAGCTGGCCGTCGTTGAAGTAGGTGCCGCCCGGCGCGCCGGGCAGGCCGGCGAGGGCGAGCGTCAGCGGCAGCACCTGGAGGAACTCCTGGATGTTGCGCCTCTGCTGTTCGACCGCGTCCTGGCTCATGGCGGGCCCCCTGGGGTGTCGCCGGGGCGGACGCCCCGGCCCCGGCTATCTTACGGCGGAATCCCCCCGCCGGGCCAGGGGCTCCTTCCCTCCCGTGCCGCGCGGCGGTACACTGACACATCCGCCCGCCACGCGAGCCGCCGATGTCCGAGAAGACCTACGCCTTCGTTTCCCTCGGCTGCCCCAAGAACCTCGTGGACAGCGAGCGCATGCTCGGGCAGCTGTCCCAGGCCGGGTACGCCCTCACCCCCGACGCCGAGGGGGCGGACGTCGTCGTCGTCAACACCTGCGGGTTCATCGAGCCGGCACGGCAGGAGTCGCTCGGCGTCATCCGCGAGATGCTCCAGCTCAAGCAGCAGGGGAAGCTCGGGGCGGTCGTGGTCGCCGGCTGCCTCGCCGAACGCAAGGGCGACGCGCTCCTCGAAGAGGTGCCCGGCGTCGATCACATCGTCGGCGTCTTCGGGCGCGAGGAGATCGTCCAGGTCGTGGACCGCTCGCTTCAGAAGCGGCGGGCCGACGAGCAGCGCTCTCTGTTCCGGCCGGCGCCGGTGAAGGCGTTGGAAGATACGGCGCGGCTGCGCATCACGCCGCGGCACTTCGCGTACCTCAAGATCAGCGAGGGGTGTGACCGCCTTTGCACCTTCTGCGCCATCCCCTCGATGCGTGGCAAGCACCTGACCAAGCCCGTCGAGGAGGTCGTCCGCGAGGCGAAGGAGCTGGTCGCCGACGGCGTCCGCGAGCTGGTCATCGTCGCGCAGGACACGACGTACTACGGCCTCGACCTGTACGGCGAGGTGCGTCTGGCCGCCCTGCTGCGCGAGCTGCTGAAGGTGGAGGGGCTGGAGTGGATCCGGCTGCTGTACACCTACCCCATCTTCTTCAACGACGAGCTGATCGAGGTCATCGCGTCGGCGTCGGGCGAGGCGGCCCGGCCCCGCATCCTGCCGTACCTCGACATGCCCCTGCAGCACATCAATGACCGCGTGTTGAAGCGCATGCAGCGGAAGGTCACGCGCGCCGAGACGGAGACGCTGCTGGCGAAGCTGCGGGCGGCCATCCCCGGATTGACGCTGCGGACGACGTTCATCGCCGGGTTCCCCGGCGAGACGGACGCGGAGCATCAGGAGCTGTGCGACTTCGTGGAGGCGACGAGGTTCGACCGGCTGGGGGTGTTCCCGTACTCGCGGGAACCCGGGACGCCGGCGGACCGGCTGCCGGACCACCTGCCCGACGAGGTGCGGCAGGAGCGCACGGGCCGCATCATGGCGGCCCAACAGCGCATCGCGTTCGCGGCGGCGGAGGCGATGGTGGGGCGCGAGGTGGAATTGATCGTGGACGGGCCCGACCCGGAGGTGCCGGAGCACGTGCTGGCGCGGGGGACGTTCGACGCGCCGGAGATCGACTGCGTGGTGCGGCTGAAGGGCAAGGGCCTGAAGCCGGGCGCGCTGGTGCGGTCGCGGGTGACGGGGGCGGACGGTTACGACCTGATGGCGCGGGCGATCCGGGTGCGGTGAGCGGCGTGGCCGATGTGCGTGAGACACGGCCAGTGGCCGGGTGATCACAGGCTCGGCGATAGACATCGAGGGTGCCCATGCAGCAGCAGCCGTCGGATCTCCTCTCGCCCGAGAAGATTCAGTTGTTCGTCGCCGGGCTATCCGGCCTGGCCCCGGATGAGGTCCGAAAGGCCAAGGTGCTCTACCTGCGGAACGCGGTCTCGGAGTTTCAGGCGATGAAGGCCAGCGTCGAGGCGTTCGAGGGGGTCGAGGGGTTCGACCAGCCCCAGGGGTGCATGTCGATCTTCTTCCCCATCTTCTCGCCCATGAAGGGTGTGCAACAGGCGCAGAAGCGGATGCTGGCGGCCCAGCTCCAGTTAGGGAAGGATCGCATCCGCAACGCGATCGACGTCTGGCGTGGCGACCTCAAAGGCGAGCGGTTCGTGGTCGATGGCGAGGAGATCGTGGTGTAACCGCCGCGCCCGTTATGGGCCGGAACGGCTGGGGCCGAAGGCGGCTCGGCAGGACGCGGAGGACGCCTACCCGGCGGTGACGCACAGCCGCTCACGTCGGGAACTTCTGGCCCATCTCGTCGATTTTGGTCGTCTGCTGCTTGAGGGTCTGGTGGGCCGTCTTCATCCGCCCCAGCGCGTTCTCGAAGCGTCCGAGACACGCCTCCAATTCGCTGCGCGGCCCCCGCGAGTTGAGCAGCGCCGTGGACAGCTCCTTGATGACCGGCTCGATCTCACCCCCGATCACCGAGTGGAGCAGCTTGCCGGCCTCCTCGGCCACGGCGCAGGCGTGGTGCAGGTTCGTGAGGAACACCCCGTGCTGTGCCGGGTCGGCCACCCGGTCGATGTCGCTGGGCGGAGACTGCGCCGCCGCGGCGGCGCGGGCGGCCTGCTCCGCCGCCACCGGGTGGATCGCCGACGAGCCGCCCTCCACGCCCGTCCTGGCTCGCGTCAGGCCGTCCAGCGCCTTGTCCCACCCCGGCCGCAGCTTGAGCGCGTCCTCGTAGTGCAGGACCGCCTGGCGCGGCTGGCCACGCTCCATGTGCAGGTTCGCGAGGTTCAGGTGGGCGTCGGCCATGCGCGGGTTCAGGCGGATCGCCTCCTTGTACGCCGTGATGGCGAGGTCGAACTGGCCCTTCCGCCGGTACACGAGCCCGAGGTTGTAGAACGCCTCGACGCGCTGGCCGTCGAGCTGGATGCCGCGGCGCAGGGCGGCGACGGCGTCGTCGTACTGGGTCAGGAGGTTGAGGACGGCACCGAGGTTGACGAAGGCGGCGGCGCGCAGGGGGTCGAGGCGCGTCACCTCGCGGAAGTGGTGCGCGGCACTCGTCAGCTCGCGGAGCTGGAAGTACACCGTGGCCAGGCCGTAGTGCACATCCGGCATGTCGCCGCGTAGGCCGAGGGCCATCAGGTATGACTGCTTGGCCTTCTCCCAGTCGCGCTCGGCGATGGCCGCCTGCGCCTTCTGACACAGCTTCTCCACCTTGTCGGGCATCATGGCATACGGTCCCCCGGCCTCCGCCCGCTCCGTCCTCCAGATCAGACGTGTTGTCATGTCCGACGTTAACGCGCCGCCCGCCGCTCCGCAAGGGGATTCACGCCTTCTCCGGCAGCTCGAACCCCTTGCGGTACGACCGCGTCAGCATCCTGGCGGCCTCCGCGTCGCCCGTGATCGTCTCCTTGTCGCCGTCGAAATGCACCGTGCGCCCGAGGCGGTACGCGATGTTGCCGAGGTGGCACAGGCGGGTGGACTTGTGCCCCTCCTCGATGTCGGCGCGTGGCGTCTTGCCGTCCTTGATGCGGTCGAGGAAGTCGCGGATGTGGCGGGAGTCGTAGGGGGTGGACTTCACCTCCATCTTCTCGCCGCCCTCGACGTGCCATCCCTTGTCGTCCACCACCAGCGTCCCCTTCTCGCCGACCAGCTCGACGCCGAAGCCCAGGCCGCGGACGCCCGTCTTCGCCCAGATGCGGTGCTCCCACACCAGCGAGCAGCCCGCGAAGTCATAAACCACGGTCTGCGTGTCGGGTGTCTGTCCATCGTCATCAAAAAGGAAACGCCCCCCGCCGGACGACACACGCACCGGGGCGTCGAGGCCCAGGAGCCAGCGGGCGAGGTCGAGGCCGTGGATGCCGTTGTTGCCCAGCTCGCCGGTGCCGTAGTCCCAGTTCCAGTGCCACTCGTAGTGGAAGCGATTCGGGTTGAAGGGCCGCAGCGGCGCAGGGCCGGTCCACAGATCGTAGTCCACCCCCTTCGGCGTGGGGGCGTCGGCCTTCTTGCCGATGCCCTTGCGTCCGCCGGCGATCCAGGCGCGGGCGAAGGGCACCTTGCCGAACTTGCCGTCGCGGACGTACTGCGCCGCCTCGGCGAGGAACTCGCCGCTGCGCCGCTGCGTGCCGACCTGCACCACCCTCTTGTGGGCGCGGGCGGCCTCGACCATGCGCCGGCCCTCGACGACGGTGGCGGAGCAGGGCTTCTCGCAGTAGACGTGCTTGCCGGCCTGGCAGGCCCACACCGTGGCCAGGGCGTGCCAGTGGTCCGGCGCCGCCACCACCACCGCATCGACGCTCTTATCGGCGAACACGTCGCGCATGTCCTGGCAGGTCTTCGGCACGCGTTTGTGGCGGGCGGGGAGCTGCTTGAGAGCCGCCGGCATGAGGTTCAGGTCGGGGTCGCAGACGTAGGCGAACTCCACGTCGGGGAAGGCGGAGAAGGCCTTCAGCAGCGCCTTGCCGCGGATGCGGGCGCCGATCATGCCGAGGACGATCTTCTCGCCCGGCTTCTCACCGGCCCCGCGTGCGGTGAGGGCGGCGAGGCCGAGGGCGGACGTGGAGAGGAAGGTGCGGCGGGTGTTCATGGCCTGGGGAGAAAGGATGAAGGATGAGGGATGAAGGATGAAGGCCCGCGCCGTTCACGCGAGCCCGCCCCAGACCCCTTTTCATCCTTCATCCTCCATCCTTCATCCTTTCTGGCTAGTTGTGGTGTGGGTCGCCGGGCTTGCGTCTGTGGGCGTCGGAGAAGCGGACGAACTTGACATCGGGGGAGTGGAGGCCCTCGCAGAGGTTCATGATGCCGACCTCGATGTCCTCGAAGTAGATGACGCCGCCGATGCGGAAGCCGATGAAGAACGAGCCGTGGACGAAGTGGTGCTCGGGGATGCGGATGAGGGCGAGCTTGTTGATGGGGCCGGGGTCGATGTGCAGCTCGTTGCCGACGGCCTCGATGATGGCCTCGACGGGGTGGCGATAGACGCGCTCGCCGAGCTGGATGAAGCCGGGCATCTCGGCGAAGTGGGTGAGGAAGTACTTGAAGACGGGGGCGAGCTGGGCGTCGAACGACACCATGCGTTTCAGCTCGGCGAGTTTGGAGAGGTCCATCGCGGAGGCCCTCGCGGGGTGGGGTCATTGTGGGCGCCGGCGGGCGGAATAGCAAGGGGCGGATGGGTGAGACACCGGCGGCCTGACGCCGCGCCGCTCGCCTCGGGTGCTTGACTCCGCCGCGAGGCGCCGGGATAATCCGCCATCACCCCTGCCGGGCGCCCGTCCCCCGGAAGCGGGAAGCTCGCCGCCACGACAAGACAGGAGCGGCCAATGACCGGCTTCCGCGACGAGTTCCTGCTGCCCCCCGGCAAGCACTACCTGTGCGGCCACTCCCTCGGCGCGCAGCCGCGCCGCGCCCGTGACCTCGTCCTCGCCGAGATGGATTCGTGGGCCAGCGAGGGCGTCGAGGGCCACTTCAAGGCCGACGCCCCGTGGTATTCGTACCACGAGCTGGTCCGCGAGCCGCTCGCCCGCCTCGTGGGCGCTCGGCCCTCCGAGGTCGTCGCCATGAACGGCCTCACCGTGAACCTGCATCTCCTGCTGGCGTCGTTCTTCCGCCCGCACCGACGCCGCACCCGCATCCTCATCGACGAGCCCACCTTTCCGTCGGATCGCTACGCCGTCCAGACGCACCTCGCCCACCGCGGCCTGGGGCTGGAGAACCTGCTCACCGCCGCCCCCGAAGACGTCGAGCGCACCCTCTCGAAAAGGGGCGACGAGGTCGCCGTCGTCCTGCTCGCCGGCGTGAATTTCCTCACCGGCGAGGTGATGGACGTCAGACGCCTCGCCGACGCGGCCCACCGCCACGGCTGCCTGCTCGGCCTCGACCTCGCCCACGCCGCCGGCAACGTCCCCCTCGCCCTGCACGACGACGGCGTCGATTTCGCCGTGTGGTGCAGCTACAAGTACCTCAACTCCGGCCCCGGCGCGGTGGCGGGGGCGTTCGTCCACGAGCGGCACGGCCTCGACACGAAGACGCCGCGGCTCGGCGGCTGGTGGGGCAACGACCCGGCGACGCGCTTCCGCATGCACCTGGAGGCCGACTTCATCCCCCGCCCCGGCGCCGACGGCTGGCAGCTCTCCAACCCGCCCATCCTCGCCCTCGCACCCCTGCGGGCCTCGCTGGATCTCTTCGATAAGGCCACGATGCCGGCCCTGCGTGCCAGGTCGTTGTCGCTCACCTCGTCCCTGCTGGCGCGGCTCGACGGCGTGCCGGGCGTCGAGGTGGTGTCGCCGCGCGAGCCGGCGCGGCGTGGGAACATGGTGTGCCTGCGCGTGAAGAGCGACCCGCGTCCGGCGCTGGCGCGGGCCGGGGTCGTGTGCGACTTCCGCGAGCCGGACATCATCCGCGCCTCGCTGTGCCCGCTGTACAACGACGAGGGCGACGTGGAGGCGTTCGTGGAGGCGCTGCGGGGGTCATGACTGGCGTTGCTTCACGCCGCCCCCCCGGCTATCACCCTCGCCGTGATCTGCACGCACCGGCGCGACGAGGACGGAGCATGACGGACCGCCATCTGGCCACGGCCCTGCTGATCGGGGTGATCGCGCTCGGCGTCGTGCTGGCCTCGCGGACTGAGACCCCGCTCCCCCCGCGCGGGCAGGACGTGCGGCTGGATGACCCCTCTGGGGACGGATTCATCGAGGTGCGGTTCCGGTTGCCGCGTTCGACCCCCGCCCGCCCGGCCGAGCGCGGCCACGTCCCGCAGGGGTCGCTGGTCAACACCGGCAACCCGCTGGACGTGGCCATCGAGGGGGCCGGGTTCTTCCAGTTGTCCGCGCCGGACGGTACGACCCGCTACACCCGGCGCGGGCAGTTCGTCCTCAACAAACACAGCACCCTCGTGACCCCTGACGGACACCTCTTGCAGCCACAGATCACCTTGCCGGCGGATGCCTCCTCCTTGAGCTTGGGCGCTGACGGGACCGTGTCGGTGATCACCGCCGACGGGCCGGGCCTGTCCACCATGATCGGGCAGATCACCATCCTGCGGTTCATCAACCCGCCGGGGCTGCGCCGGGTGGGTGCTCATCTGTACGAGGAGACCGAAGAGAGCGGCATCCCGTCCCAGGGCACACCAGGGCAGGAGGGGTTGGGCCTGCTGCGGCAGGGGTTCCTGGAGCAGAACCGCAACGAGATGGTGACGCAGGTGATCGAGCTGCTGCACCGAATGATGGACGAGGAGGGCTCGCCGCGTATCACGGCCGTCCGGGGACGTTGACGTATCCCTGAGGACGACGTGGAGGCGTTGCGGGGGCGTTGGGAATACCCATTCAAACGGAGCCCGCCGCGCCCCTTTCGTCCAGTTGCGCCCCCGCCGGCGCCCCGATGATCTGGTTAACGCCCTCGTGATCGAACCAGACGGGGACGCCGCCGGGGGCGAGGAAGACGGCCACCCCATCCCGCACCACGAGCGCCCCGGCGTGGTCCACCTCGAAGCGGCGCCCGCCATGCAGCTCCACCGTGAACACGCGGAAGGGCTGCAGTTGCCGGAGGCCCTCCAAAACGGTCTCGAAGTTCTCAGCGGTCATGGGTGCCCCTCCTGCATTCCTGCCTCGAATTGGGCCATCGTCGGGTTTCGGGTCGCCGTCGTGTGTCTCTGCTTACTTTACCGTCTCGCGGCCATCTGAACAAGCGACGAGTGCCGCCGCCGAATCCGTCCTCCTACAATACCTCCGCCATGAGCGCGGGGACCGTGACTGTGGTCGGCGCCGGCCTCGCCGGCGCCATGCTCGCCTGCCACCTGGGCAAGGCCGGCCGCCGCGTGGACTACTACGAGCGGCGGCCCGACCCCCGCCTCGGGGCGCCCGAACGTGGCCGCTCCATCAACCTCGCCCTCTCGACCCGCGGCCTGCACGCACTCGAACAGGTCGGCCTCGCCGAGGCCGCCATCGCGCTGGGCGTCCTGATGCGGGGCCGGATGATCCACCACCCCGACTCGTCGCTCACCTTCCAGCCCTACGGCAACGACGACACGCAGGCCCTGCACTCCGTCCCGCGCGGGGGCCTCAACCGGCTCCTGATCGAGAAGGCCGCGACTTATCCCTCCGTCCGCCTCTCGTTCGGGCACCGCTGCACCGGCGTCGGCCTCGACGACGGGCTCGTCGAATACTCCACCCCGGAGGGAACGAGGGCGATCCCGGCGGGCCACGTCGTCGGCGCCGACGGCGTGTGGTCCGCCGTGCGTGCGGCCATGCAGCGCCGCGAGCGTTTCGATTATTCGCAGGAGTTCCTGGGCCACGGCTACAAGGAGCTGACGATCGCGCCGGCGCCGGGCGGCGGCTTCCACATGGAGAAGCACGCCCTGCACATCTGGCCGCGCGGCGGCCACATGATGATTGCCCTGCCCAACACCGACGGGTCGTTCACCTGCACCCTCTTCTGGCCGTACGAGGCGTTCGAAGCCCTCAAGACGCCCGACCAGATCCGGGATCATTTCAGCCGCGTCTACCCCGATGTCGTCGCGCACCTGCCCGACCTCGCGGAGCAGTACGCGGCCAACCCCGTCGGCCCGCTGGTGACGGTGCGGTGCGCCCCGTGGCGGATGGGCCGTGCGGTGCTGATCGGCGACGCGTGCCACGCCGTGGTGCCGTTCCTGGGGCAGGGGATGAACGCCGCCTTCGAGGACTGCGTCGTCCTGGCGGACTGCCTGGGGCGTCTGCCGTGGGACGAGGCGGTGAGCGAGTACGAGGCGCGGCGGAGGCCACACACGGACACGCTGGCGCGGCTGTGCGTCGATAACTTCCTGGAGATGCGCGACCGCGTCGGCTCGCGCTGGTTCGTGTGGGCGAAGAAGCTCGGCCTGCTGCTGCACTGGCTGATGCCGCGCTGGTACGTCCCGCTGTACACGATGGTGGAGTTCACGCGGATCGGCTACGCCGACGCGGAGCGCCGCGCCATCTGGCAGGACCGCATTGCGGCGGGCGTCGTGGCGGGCGTCACCCTCCTCGCCGCCGGCGTCGGGTGGTGGGCCACCCGATGAGCGACACCGCACCGACGGGCCTGGCCCTCTATGTCATCGAGGAGCGGGCCCACACGTCGGCGGGCAACCTCCGCCGGCTCGTGCGTCTCGACTTCGACGGCGGGCGACTCATCGGCCGGGCCGACCTGCTGGAGCGCGAGCAGCAGCTCTTCAGCCACCTGGGCGGCGGCAAGTTACACGGCGGACGCCTGTTGTACACGCCGGGAGGGGCGGCCGTCGATCTGGCCACGGGCGCGGTGATGGTCGAGCCGGCCGGCACCGTGCTGGGCATCGAGGGCGGCCGGCTCGTCGTGCTGCGCGAGGGGTTCAACGGGGGCGCCTTCGTGCGGAGGTACTTCTCCGTCTGCCTCGACACGTTCTCCGTCGAAGACCTCCTCGACCCCGGCGCGTGGGCCCTGGAGGGGAGACGCTCCCCCGACGGGGCCCGCAGCGCCGTGGCCACCATCACGGAGGGCCTGACACTCCACGCCATCGGCGAGGCTCCGCGCCGCCTCCTCGACGGCCTCACGATGGACCTGAGCGACCTGTCCTCCGCGGCCGGCGCATGGCCCCCGTGCCTCTGGCTCGATGAGCATCGCATCCTCACGCAGCGCCGCAACGGCCTGCTGGTCGTCGTCCCGCTCGACGGCGAGCCGGGCCCGGAGATCGACCTCCGCCTGACCGAGCAGGAGCGTCTGCCGATCATGCCGCCGCGCCTGTGGCGCGACCTGGCCGGCGAGATCGTGTACCGCTGCCATACCACGTTCCGAGTCCGCCCCGATGACCGCGAGTGGGGCCGCTACGAGCAGATGCCGCTCGGCCACGGCTTCGCCGTCGATGAGGCGGGCGACGGGGGCCGCCTCGCCGTGCGGTGGCGCGGCGAGGTGATCGGCAAGCTCCCCACCGGCCGGAATGCGGACACGTGCCCCGGCCACCTCGCCCTGTCGGTGCGGCACGGCGACGGGAGCCGCATCGGCTCCGACCTGCACGTCTGGTCCGAGGGCAAGGGCTGGCGGCGGATCGACCTGACACTCAACAGCATCGTCGGATGGGTGGATCAACGCGAAGGATGACCAACGATGGACCTCACGTACTCCGACTACCTGAAGCTCGACACCCTCCTCTCCCTGCAATCCCCGCGCACCGAGGGCGAGGAGGACGAGATGCTGTTCATCGTCGTCCACCAGGCCTACGAGCTGTGGTTCAAGCAGCTCCTCCACGAATTCGAGCGCGTCCGGGCCGGCCTCACCGCCGGCGACCTGTACGGCACCATGGCCCTCCTCAAACGCTGCCGCACCATCATGAAGGTGCTGGTCGAGCAGGCCGACATCGTCGAGACGCTCACCCCCATGTCGTTCACCGCCTTCCGCGAGCGCCTCGAACACGCCTCCGGCTTCCAGTCCACCCAGTTCCGCGAGCTGGAGTTCCTCCTCGGGTACAAGCGCCCCGACATGCTCCGCTTCCACCCCGAGGGCTCGCCCGCCCGCAAGAGGCTGGAGGCCCGCCTCGCCGAGCCCTCCATCAACGACGCCCTGCACGCCTTCGTCCGACTGCACCACCCGGGCGGCGCCATCCCAGAGGCCATCTTCGCCCTGTACAAGACCAGGCCGGACCTGGTCAACCTGTTCGAGCTGCTGACCGACTTCGATGAGGGTCTGCAGGAATGGCGGTACCGCCACATCAAGCTCGTGGAGCGGACCATCGGCAGCAAGCAGGGCACCGGCGGCTCGCTCGGCGTCGAGTTCCTGAAGAAGTCGCTGTTCCTCCCCGTCTTCCCCGACCTGTGGGCCATCCGGCATCAACTGTGAGAGTGGTTTTCAGTTTTCAGTTTTCAGGAACAGCCATCAGGGGCCGCTTGCCCGTGCCGGCTGTTCACTGAAAACTGAAAACTGAAAACTGAAAACGGGAGCGAAGCGACCCATGATCCGCGACATCTCCCCACTGATCTCCCCGCGACTCGCCGTCTGGCCCGGCGACACCCCGCCGACACGCGAGGTGCTGCTCGACACGGCACGCGGCGACAACATCACCCTGTCCACCCTCCGCGCCACCGTGCACCTCGGCGCCCACGCCGACGCACCGAGCCACTACGGCGGCCCCGCCACCATCCACGAGATGCCCCTCGACACCTACGTCGGCCGCTGCCAGGTCGTGCGCATCCCCGCCGCCCCCGGCACGCGCCTGGGCGTCGAGGCCGCCGCCGGCGTCACCGCCCCGCGCGTCCTCTTCGCCACCGGCACCCACCCCGACCCGGAGAGCTTCGGCCGCGATTTCGCCGCCCTGTCACCGGAGCTGGTGACGGAGCTGGCGAGGCGCGGCGTGCGCCTCGTCGGCATCGACACGCCCAGCGTCGATCTCTTCGACTCGAAGGACTTGCCGTCGCATCTCGCATGCCTGCGGCACGGCACCGCCATCCTGGAGGGGCTCGTCCTCGAGGGCGTGCCGGAGGGCGAATACGAGCTGATCGCCCTGCCGTTGCGGCTGGAGGGGTTCGACGCCAGCCCGGTGCGGGCGGTGCTTCGTCCCTGGCCCGGGGCGTGACGCTCAGCGCCCGCCGATCTCCTGCAGGCGCCGCTGCGCCTCCTCGCGGCGGCGCTCGTCCGTCTCGTGCGTCACCACCTCGCGGTAGATCTCCGCCGCCTTGCCGCGGTTATTGATCTGACGGTCGTACAGGCGGGCCGCCCTCATGCGGGCGTCGAAGTGCGTCCTGGGGTTCCACTGGAAGCAGCGCTCGAAGTAAGCGGCGGCCCGGCGGTATTGCAGGTTCGCCGGCCCCTCGTAGATGTCGCCGAGCTGGTAGGCGGTGTCGCTGATCTTGTCGCTCTGCGGGTGGTCGGTCAGGATCTTCTGGAAGAGCAATTCCGCGCGGCGCTGGTTGTCGATGAACTCGGTGCCCCAGCCCTTGCCCTTGTAGGAGAGCGCCGTCCGGTAGAGCTTGTTGGCCTCGGGGATGTTCGTGCTGCCCTTCAGGGTCGGCGGGGGCACGTCGAGGTCGAGGATGAAGGCGTTCTTGACGATGCGGTGGTACTGGAGCAGCTCCTGCTCGGCCCAGCGGGCCCGCTCGATGTCGCCCATCTGGATGTACAGCTTGCGCAGGTTCTCCAGGGTGAGCTGGTACTCCTTGCGGGCCGAGAGGAGACGCTCGACCAGCTCGACGTCCTTCTTGCCCTTGGCCTTGGGGGCGGGGGGCTGGCCGTCGGCGGGGGCGTCCGAGAGGGTCACGGCCAGGCAGACGGCGGCCGACAACATCAGGGCCCGCATGGCTGGTCCTCCGGGTCAGGCCCGGCGGGGCCGGGCGGGTCAGGCGTTGGCGGGTGCCGGGGTGTGGGTCCGCGGCTCGATGCGTCCGAAGATCATGCGGCCGGCGGGGGTCTGCAGGACGCTGGTGACGGTGATGTTCACCTCCTGCCCGATGAAGTTGCGTCCGTGCTCCACCACCACCATCGTGCCGTCTTCCAGGTAGCCGACGCCCTGGCCGATCTGGTCGCCGGGCTTCACCAGCCGCACCACCATCACCTCGCCGGGCAGGGCGGCGGGCTTCAGGGCGTTGGCCAGCTCGTTGAGGTTGATGACCTCGACGCCCTGCAGCTCGGCGATCTTGTTGAGGTTGTAGTCGTTGGTGACGACCCGCGCCCCCAGGTGCTTCGCCAGGTGCACCAGACGCTCGTCCACCTTCGTCACGTCGCGCAATTCCGGCAGATTCCCGTCGTGGAGGACGAGATCGACCTTGTTGTTGCCCTGCATCTTCTTCAGGATGTCCAGGCCGCGCCGCCCGCGGTTCCTCTTGAGCTTGTCGGAGCTGTCGGCGACGGCCTGCAGCTCCTGGAGGACGAACCGCGGCACGATGAGTTTCGTGTCGAGGAACCGTGTATTACAGATATCGGCAATCCGGCCGTCGATGATGACGCTCGTATCCAGGAGGAGGGGCCGCGGGCCCTTCACCTGCTTCGAGAATTCCACGTAGGGGATGATGAAGCGGAATTCGTCCTTCGTCTGCAAGAGGGTGGAGATGCTGACGTAGCAGCAGAAGACGGTGAGCATGAGGGTGAGCAGGGCCTTGCGCTCGCCCTGGTTTCGGCCCATGAGGCCCCCGCGCGGCGGGACGGGGGTGAGCCTCAGGCCGGACTTGCCCTCCTGCTCGATCTGGATCTGGACGGAGCTGCCCTGGGCCTCGCGGCCGGTTTCCCAGTCGAACAGGAAGGGGTCGATGGCGGCCGACAGGATGTTGCCGAGGAGGAGGCCGAGGAGGAGGCCGAAGTAGACGGCCGAGATCGTGGTGATCTGCTTGTCGCGGACGAGGAGGTCCGAGACGACCACGAGCACGCCGAGGAGCAGGATGGCGAGGAACGCCACCCAGGGCAGGACGAAGTCCGTGGGGGACGAGCGCTGGAAGTGCTGGAAGGACAGCATGGCCAGGCTGATGACCACCGCGCCGAAGACCCCGCGCAGCCCCCACAGCAGCACCTGCCCGGAGCGGGGCCTGTCGTCGGGGTTGACCCGCAGCCAGGAGAGGAGCCTCTGGAAGAGAGTGGCCACGGGGTCGGACCTCCGGCAAGGCGGGTCGGGTGGGGTGGGCGGCGATCCACCGAACATGATACAGGACGCGCGGCGGCGCGGACAACAACCCCGCCCCGCCATCTGGGGCCTGGTTCAGGATCAGAGCGGAGGAGGTAACACCCACAGAGGGGGGGGGTGACCGATCTGCACAGCAACTTGCACAGAAACGGCACCGGCCTGTTACCCCCCCTTGAACCACGCCCCATCTTGCCCTTGACGCCCCGGCCCGTGACGCTATACCCCGCCCCACTCGGCGGGACAGGCGTGACGTATTCGTCCAGGGGGGACGCCCATCCCGCCGAGCGGGGGCGCGTGCATGAAGCTGGCCATCTGCCACCCGGTGATCGAGCCGCGGCGCGGCGGGTCGGAGACCTACCTCGCGATGCTGCTGCACCGGCTCCGCCGGGACGGCCACGACGCCCACCTCGTCGCCTCGCGTGCCGACGCCGACGCCTTGCCGCGTGGCCTGCCCATCCACCCCGTCCCCGACTTCGGCTGGCCGCGCATCCTGCGCCCCTGGCGGTTCAGCGCCGCGTGCCGGGCCGCCCTCGCCGGCAAGGGGTTCGACCTCACGCTGGGCTTCGACAAGGTGGCGGGCGTCGATGTGCTGTACCCGCTCGGCGGGTTGCACCAGGCCAGCATCGTCCACGGGCGCGACCGCTTCCCCGCCGGCATCGCCCGCTGGGCGGCGACGGTGTTCCGCCGCCTCGACCCGTCGCACTGGTCGATGGCCGCCTTCGAGCGCTCGCAGTACCTCGGCACGCCCCGGCCCCAGGCCATCGCCATCAGCGACTTCGTCCGCGGCCACTTCCCGCGCTTCCTCGGCCTCCCCGCCGAGGACATCCCGGTGCTGCACGCGGCCATCGACCCGGACCGCCTGTCCGGAGCGGACAGGCCCGCCCGACGGGCACGCACGCGCGATCAGTGGGGCCTGGCGCCGAATGACGTGCTGGCGCTGTTCGTCGGCTTCAACCCGGCGCTCAAGGGCCTGGGGCCGCTCCTGCACGCCGTCGCCCGTGTCCCCGGCCCGAACTTCCGCCTGGGGGTGCTCAGCCTGCGCGACCCCCGGCCCTACCAGGCCATCGTCCGCCGCCTCGGGATCGAGGACCGTGTCCTCTTCCTCGGCTATCAGCCCGACATCCGCGATGCGTACTTCGCCGCCGACCTGCTGGTGCATCCGACGTTCTACGACCCCTGCTCGCTCGTCGTGCTGGAGGCTCAGGCGGCGGGGCTGCCCGTGGTGACGACGCGGAGCAACGGGGCGGCGGAGCGTCTCGACGCCCCACGCGACTCGCGGGTGATCGACAGCGCCCACGACACGGCGGCCCTCGCCGAGGCGTTGGCGGCGTTCCTCGACGGCGACGCCCGCCGCGAGGCGGCGCGGGCCGCCCTGCGGTCGGCGGCGCGGTGGACGTTCGACGACCATTACCGCGGCTTCATGCGTCTTCTCGAGGCGGCCCTGGCGCGGAAGTCGGCGGCGTGACGCGGCGCAGCGCCGCCAGCAGGCCCTCCAGGGCCAGCCTGCCGCGCCGGGCGACGCCCGGCGGCGGCACGAAGGAGCCGTCGGCCAGGGCCGCCGTCAGCGCCTCGATGAACGCCAGGCCCGCCTCGTAGACGCCCGGCGGCGCCTCGGCGGGGGCGGGGGCCGGCGCGGGCGGCGGCTCGGCCACCACGGGGACGGGGGCGGGCGGCGCGAACGCCTCGCGCATGGCGTCGAGGAACGCCTGCTGGCCCATCGCGCCGAAGGCGATCTCGTCGTTGTCGCCCGCGAACAGCTCGTCGAAGAGGGCGCGTTTCTGCTCCAGCACGGCGAGGACGCGCTCCTCGACGGTGCCGCGCATCATGAGGTTGAAGACCTGGACGGGGTTGTGCTGGCCCATGCGGTGGACGCGGGCCACACGCTGCTCCAGCACGGCGGGGTTCCACGGCACCTCGAGGTTGATGACGGTGTCGGCGGCCTGGAGGTTGAGGCCGGTGCCGCCGGCGTCGGTGCTGAGGAAGACGCGGCACTCGGGGTCGTCCCGGAAGCGGTCGAGCAGCTCGCGGCGGCGCGGCCCCGGCACGGAGCCGGTCAGGATGGCGTAGCCGGGGTGGCGCCTGCGGACGGCCTCCTCGGCGAGGAGGATCATCTGCTCCCACTGGCTGAAGACGACGACCTTGTTGGCCTGCCCGTGGATGAGGAGCTGGCCGAGCAGCTCCTCCAATTCGTCGATCTTGGGGGAGACGCCTGGGGCGCGTCCGTCGAGGAGGGCGGTGGAGGCGCAGGCCAGGCGCATGTTGGTCAGGCAGGCGATGACGCGGCGGCGGCCGTCGTCGCCGAGGGGCTCCTTCTGGAGGAGGCGTCCGAGGGCGGCCTGGTGCTCGTCGTGAAGGGCGCGCTGGGCGGGGGCCATCTCCAGCCAGAGGGTGGTGTCGGTGCGTGCGGGGAGCTGGGAGAGGACCTCGGCGCGGGTGCGGCGGAGGAAGATGGGGGCGAGCTTCTCGCGGATGCGGTCGAGGTTGCGGTAGCCGAGCAGCTCGTTGGAGGGGCCGAGGAGGCGGTGGTCGTGCAGGAACTGGAAGGCGGGGCCGAGGCGGCGGTCGTCCACGAACTGGACGATGGAGTACAGCTCCTCGAGCTTGTTCTCCAGGGGCGTGCCGGTGAGGACGAGGGCGTAGCGGCTGCGGATCTTCTTGACGGCGCGCGAGGTCTTCGACTCCCAGTTCTTGATGCGCTGGGCCTCGTCGAGGACGATCAGGTCGGGCTTCCAGGCGTTCAGCTCGTCGTGGTCCTTGACGGCGATCTCGTAGTTGATGAGGCGGTAGAACGCCGGCTGCTTGTACATGGAGCGGCGGCGGCCGGAGCCGCCGTCGATCACCTGCACGTCGCGGCGGGTGTACTTCTTGACCTCGGCCTCCCACTGGTACTTGACCGACGCGGGGGCGATGACGAGGACACGCTCGATGCCGCGGTCGCGGGCCAGGATCTCGGCGGCGGCGAGGGTCTGGACGGTCTTGCCGAGGCCCATGTCGTCGCCGAGGATGCAGCGTCCGCGGCAGGCGGCGAAGATGGCGCCGCGGAGCTGGTAGGGGTAGAGGGGGACCTTGAGGAGGTCGAAGAGGACGGAGGGGGGCTCCTCGCGTTCGATGGCCTGGAGCCACGACACCTCCTTGTCGGCCATCTCGCGGCGTTCGATCTCGCGTTCCATGAATTCGAGGGCGTCGGAGAAGATGTTAACCTGCTCGGGGACCTCCTCGACGCGTTTGATGAGGGCCTCGTAGTCCTCGCCCTGCCAGAGGCCCTTGAGGTCGAAGAAGGTGTCGGCGAGGTCGCGGAGCTGGTCGGAGGTGCGCGGGGGGAGGTGGATGCCGACCTTGAGCTGGTCGCCGTAGTGGAGGAAGATCTCGGGGTGGGTGATGGCGGCTTTTTTGCGCTGGAGGCTGGGGGGGAGCTTCTCCTCCAGCTTCATGCGGACGCACTCGATGTGCTTGCAGGTGCCCAGGGTGTTGGCCTTGAAGTCGGGGCACTCGCAGGTGTTGTCGCCGACGTCGAAGCCCCGGATGCTGACGCGGTAGCGTCCGCCGGTCTCGGGGTTGGAGACGAGGTAGTCGGAGAAGACGCGGTTGCGTCCGAGGTTCTGGACCTCGAACTTCTCCTCGATGGCCCGCTTGCGGCGGATCTCGATCTGCTCGTCGCGGAGCATGCGGCGTCCCTCCCGCTGGACATTTTACCAGAGGGTGGGAGGGGGGTCAGCGCCAGTCGCCGCTGAGCTGCCAGGCCCCCCACCAGGCGATGGGCGAGCGCCTCCCCTTCTTCCCGGCCACGGCCACCTCGGCGGACTTCCCGATGCCGCGCAGGCCCGGGGTGCCACGCATCGCCTCGACGCGCTTCTCCACCCACTCGGGGTGGCGCATCACGTCGAGCTGCGCCTGACGCAGGGCCTCCAGCCTGGGGGCCTTCTTCACCCACAGGTGGTGGTAGAATCGCTCCATCAACACAGCCGTGGCGGCGTCGTTCACGCTCCAAAGGGAGGAGACGACGGTCTTGCAGCCGGCCAGGGCGAAGGCCCGTTGCAGGCCGAGGATGCCCTCGCCGCCGGCCTCCTTGCCCAGGCCCGTCTGGCACGCCGACAGCACCGCCAGCTCGACGTTCGACAGGTCCATCTCGGCGACCTCGCTGGCCTTGAGCAGGCCGTCGTCATCGAGCTTCGGCGTGTTCGCCCCGGCCAGCACCAGGCCGGACAGCAGGGCCGGGTCCCAGCCGCTGACGCCCTCGCGCCCGGGCAGGTCGGGCTTGCCCGGGTCGCCGTGGCCGAGGGCGCTCTTCATCGTCGCCGGCGCGAAGTAGCCGTGGGTGGCCAGGTGGGCGTAGCGGTGCCGCGGCAGGGCGGCGGCCAGGGCGGACTTCGTGGCCTCCGCCCCGCTGAGCGAGGACATCTCTCCCTTGAGCTGTCCACGGAAGCGAGCCACGACGGCGGCGGCCTCGGGCCCGGTGCCGGGCAGGGCCTCCCAGGTGCCGCGTCCGTCGCCGTATTCCACGCCGCCCAGCGTCAGCAGCGACGGCTTGCCCTTCGCCGGCGCGAGGGCCTGGGCCAGCACCCGGGGGACGGGCAGGACCGCCAGAGGCACCTCCTCCAGAAGGAACTTCCCCTTCTCCCGTCCCGGCAGCGCGGCGAAGGGGAGGCGGCCCAGCGCCTCGTCGGGAGAGATGAGGACGACCTTCGCCCCGTCGAGGTGCTTCTCCAGGGGCGACCACAGCGCCTCCCGTAGGCGGGCGGCGGCGGGGGAATCGCGTCCCGCCTCGATGGCCCCGCGCCAGGAGGCGATGTCTTCCTCGATGTGGCGCATCAGCCCCAGGTCCACCCGCAACGTGGCGGCGTCGGCACGCAACACCCAGGCCACGAGACGGCGCCGCCACGCCTGGCCCTTGGCCGGCTTCTCCGGGTCGTAACCCGTGAGGACGAGGAAGTCGATGAGGGCGGTGCCGGGCGGGAGGTCGGCGCGGAACGCCTCGCTGCCGGGCGGCTTGACGGCGAGGCGGAAGGGGGCGCTGAGCTGGGCAAGGCGTGCCTCCAGGGCCTCCTTCTGCCGAATCAGCTCCTCGGTTCGCTTCCGCGAGCCGGCGTCGGAGCCCGACGACAGGAGGGCCAGCGAGCGTGTGGCGTCGCGCAGCTCGAGGGCGAGGGCGCGGGTGGCGGTGTCAGCCTGGGCGAGGACGAAGCGCCGGCGGGCCTGCTGGGCGGCGAAGGCCGACCCCTTCCACGACAGCACGTGGCTGTGGCTGAAGTGGGCGGACTCGTCGGGGATCGACAGCCGGGTGTTGAGCCTGTAGCGCAGGGCGACGGCCGCCTCGCGCTGCTGTCGTTCGGACTGGACGGAGGCGTCGAGATCCAGTTGCCGGCGTGTCAGGGACATCGCCGCCTCCGAGAGCGGCAGAGCCGCCCCGGGCCGGCCCATTTCCTGGTGCAGCACGGCCAGGTTGTTCAGGCCGGTGGCGTGGTCGGGGTGCCGTGGCCCCAGGGCGGCCTCGCGCAGCCTGAGGGCCTCGCGGTACAGTGGCAGGGCGGCCTTGTGGTCGCCCGTGGCATGGTGCAGCGCGGCGAGGTTGTTCAGGCCGGTGGCGTATTCGGGGTGCCGTGGCCCCAGGGCGGCCTCGCGCAGCCTGAGGACCTCGCGGTACAGGGGTAGGGCGGCCTTGTGGTCACCCATCGTCTTGTGCAGCACGGCGAGGTTGTTCAGACTCTGGGCGTAGTGGGGGTGCCTGCGCCCCAGCGCGGCCTCGCACTGCTTGAGGGCCTCGAGGTACAGGGGCAGGGCGGCCGCGTGGTCCCCCATGACATGGTGCAGGGTGGCCAGGTTGTTCAGCCTCTGGACGTAGTGGGGGTGCCTGCGTCCGAGGGCGGCCTCGGTCACCTGGAGGGCCTCACGGTACAGGGGCAGGGCGGCATTGTAGTCCCCCATGTCCTGGTGTAACAGGGCCAGGTTGTTGAGGCCGGTGGCGTAGTCCGGGTGCCTGCGTCCGAGGGCGGCCTCGTGCAGCTTGAGGGCCTCACGGTACAGGGTGAGGGCGGCCGCGTGGTCGCCCATTTCCTGGTACAGCGCGGCCAGGTTGTTGAGGCCGGTGGCGTAGGAGGGGTGCCGGCGCCCCAGGGCGGCCTCGCGCAGTTTGAGGGCCTCGCGGAGCAGGGGGAGGGCGGCCGAGTGGTCGCCCACTGCCTTGTGCAGCAGGGCCAGGTTGCCCAGGCCGGTGGCGTAGTGGGGGTGCCTGCGTCCGAGGGCGGTTTCATACACCTTGAGGGCCTCACGGTACAGGGGCAGGGCGGCCGCGTGGTCGCCCATTTCCTGGTACAGCGCGGCCAGGTTGTTGAGGCTCTGGGCGAAGTCGGGGTGCCCGCGTCCGAGGGCGGCCTCGCGCGACTTGAGGGCCTCACGGTACAGGGGCAGGGCGGCCGCGTGGTCACCCATCGTCTTGTGCAGCACGGCCAGGTTGTTCAGGCCGGTGGCGGAGGAGGGGTGCCGGCGCCCCAGCGCGGCCTCGATCACCTGAAGGGCCTCGCGGAACAGGGGCAGGGCGGCGGCGTGGTCACCCATCGTCTTGTGCAGCAGGGCGAGGTTGTTCAGGCTCTGGGCGTATTCGGGGTGCCTTCGTCCCAGCACCCCCTCGAGCAGTTTCAAGGCCTCCCGGGCGAGGGGGAGTGCCATCGACGCCTTCCCTTCGTCGCTCAGGGCACGCACCCGGCGGTTGAGATCCCTCGCCCTTCGCAGGGCCTTGCGTTGCTCCTCCGGCCGCTTCGGCTGGGCCAACGCCTCGGCCAGCTCCAGGCGGGCTTCCGTGGTCCGCCAGTGATCCTCGCCGTCCAGCCGCCGCAGCGCCTCGACCACCACGCGGCGGCACTCGGCCTCCTTCGCCCACTCGCCGTACCGCTGATGGCCGTTCGCCAGCTCCTCCGCTGTCGCTGCCGTGTCCCGGTGCCAGGGGCCGAACACCTCCCGTTCGGCCTGGAGCACTTTCTCCAGGGCGGCAAACAGCTCGGCCTGCCGCCCCTCCTGCAAGAACTTCCGGCATGCGGCCCACAGCGCCCCCCGCTCGCGCAGCAACTTCTCCTGCCGCGGCGTCGGCTTCGCCGGTGGCCCGGCCGCCAGCATCATCCCCGCCGCCAGCACCAGCCCCAGGCGCGTCATGAGCGATCCCTCCACGTCCCCCGCCCTGGCGTTCGACTTCGACATCCGCCGGCCCCGCTCAGCGCCAGTCGCCCGACAGGACGAAGGCGGCCCAGTAGTAGGGGGGCGCGCGGAGCGTGCCCTTCTCCGCCTCCAGCTCCTTCACCACGCCACGCCGCACGCCCTCGCGCAGCATCGACATCTGCGCGAGGCGGAGGGCCTCGGCGCGGGAGATGACCTCCTTGCCCCAGGCGGCGCGGTAGAAGTCGCCGATCAGTGCCCGCGTCGCCCGGTCGTCCACCTGCCACAGGCTGGCGATCACGCTGCGCGCCCCGGCGGCGGCGAAGGCGCGCTGCATGCCGAGGAGGCCCTCGCCCCCGGCGATCTTCCCCAGGCCCGTCTCGCAGGCGGAGAGGACCGCCAGCTCGAGCTTCGTGAGGTCCATCTCCGACACCTCCAGGGCGGTGAGGATGCCGTCCTCCTCACCGCCCTTCGGCTCGCGGTTGGCGTCGGAGAGGGCCAGGCCGCTCAACAGCAGCGGGTGCCAGCCCGTCACCCCGGCCCTCTCGCCGTGGCGGGCCTTGCCGCCGTGCGCGAGGGCGTTCCTGGCCGTCTCGGGTGCGAAGAAGCCGTGGGTGGCCAGGTGCGCGTAACGCACCTCCGCCAGCGCCTTGCGCACCGCGGACTTGGTGGCCTCGCCCTCGCTCAGCACGGTGGCCCTGCCGCCCTTGAACAGCTTCTCGAACGCCACACGCACCGCGAGGCCCTCCGTCGCCGTCTCGGCGAGGCGGACGAACTTCTGGCGCGGGTCGCGCGGGCCGGAGCGGTCGTCGGCGCCCGCGGGCGGGGCCTTTGCGCCGCCGTCGGGGTCGTAACGCAGGTCGGAGGCCACGAGGAGGGAGGGGGGTAGCCGGCCCTCCTTCCACGCGGGCGACAGCAGCTCCGGGAGGGCGGAGGGCGCCGGGATGGCCGCGAGGGCGATGTCCTCGATGAGGTACGAGCCGGATCTCTTGCCCGGCAGCGCCGCGAAAGGCACCGTGCCCAGGACGCCGTCAGGCGAGATCAGGACGACCTTCGTGCCCTCCAGGTGCTTCTCCAGGGGCGCCCAGATGAGGCGGCGCAGGACGGCGGACTGGACGCGGCCGTCCTTGCCGCGGGTCAACAGAGGGCGCCACTCGCGCACGGCCTCCTCGACGGGCGCCGCCCTGCCCAGATCGACGCGGACGGCGGTCCGGCCCCTGCGGAGGACGAAGGCGGTGAGCCTGTCGTGATAGAAGAGGTAATCGATCAGCACGGCGCCCTCGGGGAGGGCCTTCGCGAGGGAGCCGGGCGTGACACGCTCCCTCTCGCGGGTGGCGCGGAAGGCGGCGGAGAGTTTCGACAGCTCGGCCTGGGCCTCGTCCTGCTCCTCCCGAAGCTGGTCCAGCCGCTCCTTCGTGGCCGTGGGGGACGAGCGGAGGGCGGCGAGGGCGCGTGTCACCCCCTCCAGGCGGGCCGCCGCGGCCGCCGACCCCGGATCTCGGGAGAGCCGAAGGAAGAGGCGGCGGCGCTGCTGGCGCAGGAGGAGCGAGCCCTTCCAGGCGAGGACGTGCTCGGCGGAGGCGGCCCGGCCCTCCCCGTCGCGGATGGACAGGAGGTTGTCGAGGCGGTGGCGGTGGAGGGATAAGGCCGCGAGCTGCTGCCTGTCGGACTGGACCGAGGCCACGTCGCGCAGGTAGGCCAGGTTGAGGGACAGCGCCCCCTCCGCCAGGGGGAGGGCGGCCCCGTGGTCCCCCATGTCCTTGAGGAGCATGGCGAGGTTGTTCAGGCTGGTGGCGTAGTCGGGGTGCGTGGGGCCCACGGCCTCCTTGCGGAGGGCGAGCGCCTCTTTGTACAGGGGGAGGGCGCCCTTGTAGTCCCTCATGGCATGACGCAGCCGCGCGAGGTTGTTCAGGCATGTGACGTGGACGGGATGCCTCTTCCCCAGCCCCTCGGAAAGGGCCAACGCCTCCTTGAACAGGGGGAGCGCGCCCTTGTGGTCGCCCATGTCGAATAGAAGGGCGGCGAGGTCCCCGAGGGCGGCGTAGTAGTGGGGGTGCTTCTTTCGCAACACCCCCTCGTGAATGTCCAACGCCTCCATGAACAGGGGGAATGCGGCCCGGTAGTCGCCCAGGGCATGGTGGAGGGAGGCGAGGCTGACGAGGGTGTCCGCCGTGTCGGGGTGTTTGCTGCCAAGCGCCTCCCTGGTGCGGGCCAACGCCTCCTTGTAGAGGCGGAGCGCGCCCTCGTGGTCCCCCATCGCCTCGTGGAGGCCGGCGAGGTTGTGCAGGCTGTTGGCGTAGGAGGGGTGCCTGACGCCGAGCGCCGCCTTGCTGAGTGCCAGGGCCTCCTTGAACAGGGGGAGGGCGCCCCTGTGGTCCCCCATGTCCTTGAGGAGCAAGGCGAGGTTGTTCAGGTTGGTCGCGTAGGCGGGGTGCCTCTTGCCCAGGGCCTCCCCGGTCAGGGTCAGCGCCTGCCTGGAGAGGGGGAGGGCGGCCCCGTGATCCCCCATCGCCTGGAGGAGGGAGGCGAGGTTGTTCAGGGCGGTCGCGTAGTTGGGGTGCCTCTCGCCCAGCGCGTGCTTGATCAGGGGCAACGCCTCCTCGAGCAGGGGCAGGGCTTCCTTGTGGCTCCCCGTGTCCTTGAGGAGCGTGGCGAGGTTGTTCAGGCTGGTCGCGTAGGAGGGGTGCCTCTTGCCCAGCGCCTCCTTGCGGATCGCCAGCGCCTCCTTGTGGAGGGCCAGGGCTGCCCCGTTGTCGCCCATCGCCTGGAGGAGGATGGCGAGGTTGTTGAGGCTCGTGGCGTAGTGGGGGTGTCTGGCACCCAGCGACCCCTTGATCGCGGCCGACGCCTTCTCGAAGAGTGGGAGTGCGGACTTGTAGTCGCCCGTGTCCTTGAGGAGCATGGCGAGGTTGTTCAGGCTGATGGCGTAGTCGGGATGCCTCTCGCCCAGGGCCTCCTCGCGCAGGGCCAACGCCTCCTTGTACAGGGGGAGTGCCTCGGCGGCCTTGCCGGCCCGATGCAGCCCCATCGCCTGCTCGTTCAAGGCCGTCGCCCTCCGCAAGGCGCGACGCTGGGCCTCGGTCCTCCTGGGCTGTGCCAGGGCCTCGGCGAGGGCGAGGCGCTCGTCCACGGCCCTCCAGTGGCGCTCGCCGTACAGGGCGGAAATCGCCCGCAGCATGGCCCGGCGGTGTGCCGCCTCCGCCGCCCAGCCGCCACGCTCCCCCTCCCACCTCGCCAGCAAGGAGGAGTCCTCGTAGGCGAGCCAGGACGTTGGGCCGTGGACGCGCTCCGTGAGGTCGCGTGCCTCGGTCATCGTGGCGATGGCCTCGGCACGCCTGCCCGCCTCCCACTCTCTCTGGGCCTTCCGCCACAGGGCGTCCCACTCGCGTTCCGACTTCACCTGCTCGGGCGTCCACGCGGCCGGCGGGGCGGCCGCGCCCGCCAGCTCTGCCGCCACGGCCAGCCACAGCAACGCCCGCATGGGATCGCCCTCCCCCCGTGTTGCCGCCATCATAGCGGATGGCCCCGCCGCGGCGCCTCATCGCCAGTCGTCGGAGAGGACGAAGGCGGCCCAGGGCCGGCGTCCGTCAATCGGCGTCGGGGAACAGTGTATCACGCCTCTCGGCGGAAATCGCCTGTCCTCTCTTGAGGCGCCCCGTCGCCGTGGCGCCGCGGCGGAGGTGCTGGATGATGGCGTCGATGCCGGAGGCGCGGTAGCGTTCGAGGGCCGCGCCGTCGATCAGCACGGCCTGCATGGAGGTGGTGCGGGCGAGGCCCTCGGCGTGCTGGCGGACGGTGTCGGCGAAGCGTCCGGTGGTGACGAGGACGATGACGTTGGCCTGCATGAGGACGGCGAGGCCGACCTCCTTGGCGAGGGCGGAGAGGGGCACGACGCGGGTGTTCTTGCACTGGAAGAGCCAGCGCGAGTAGTGGAGGTGGACGCCCTCGGCGATGAGGTCCACCTCGGCGCCCTGGGTGTCGATGCCACGCTCGCGGAAGCGGACCGGCGACAGGCCCAATTCATACGCGAGGCGGACGGCGAGGACCTCCAGGGCGAGGCCCTTCTCGCCGGTGTCGGCGGATTGCAGCGCGCGGAGGATGTCGTCGAGGGGCGTCTCCAGCTTGTCGCGGACCTCCTGGGGGATCTCGCCGGCGTGCGTCTCGGCGAGGAAGGCGTGGTCGAGGGCGAGGAGGGCGGCCGTGGCGGCGACGAGGCCGGACTTGCCGCCGCGGCCGCCGGCGGGCGGGTTGGGGAGGGAGAGCCAGCCGCCCGCCTCGAGGGGGGCGAGGACGGAGGCGCGGAGGCGGTCGGCCTGGATGCAGCCGGGGTGGCGGAGGAGGCACTGGTCCTTGACGCGCTTGGCGGGGAGGGGGGCGGTGCCGTGGACGTGGGCCATCTCCTTGAGGACGGCGAGGAAGAGTCGCTGGGGGCGAGTGAGGCCGGAGATGGCGCGGTGTCCGGACGCCTCCAGGCCGGTGAGGCGGGCGAAGACGGCCTCGTCGATGTCGTAGCCGCGTTCGGGGAGGACGCCGGCCTGACGGAGCCATTTGAGGAGGACGAGGTGGTCGGTGGTGTTCTCGGGGAGGGGCATGCCCTGCTGGGTGACGAGGCCGCGGGAGGACAGCTCGCGGACGAGGGAGGACTTGGTGACCTTCTCGCGGCGGGCCTGGAGGCCGCGGACGGCGTCGAGGACGGTGCGGCCGTGGAGGTTGACGAGGATGTGGCGTGCGAGGTCGTCGTTGCGCTGGTCATCGGGGAGGGTGCGGAGGCGGACGCCCAGGTCGGTGAGGCCGAAGGGATCGAGGCGGAGGAGGCCGTAGCCGGCCATGCCGAGCAGCGC
Source organism: uncultured Alcaligenaceae bacterium (assembly GCA_964630925.1). Taxonomy (GTDB): domain Bacteria; phylum Planctomycetota; class Planctomycetia; order Gemmatales; family Gemmataceae; genus RGDT01. The sequence goes on along the minus strand of CAZVZK010000020.1, from coordinate 7,887 downwards.
GTTGTTGGCGCGGCTGGACTGCATGCGGAGCCGGGCCTCCGGATCACTCTGGGCGGACGCGGCTTCGGAGTAGAACTCCTGGCGGATGGCCTCGGTGGCTTCGGTGCGTCGTCCGGCGTGGGCGTGGGCGATGTCGAGGAGGCGGGCGAGGCGGATCTGGCCGGGCGAGAACTCGCTGCCGGTGGGGAGGCGGGGTGCGTCAGGCATCGACCTCACCCCCAGACCCCCGATGCGCGCAGAGGGGGGATCGTAAGAGCATCGCCTGCGCGGTGCCGAGGTGGGAGCCTCCCTTGGTGGCCGAGGTCAATTGGGGGATGGGCCGCGCTTCCCTCCGTGCAGGCGAGGCTCTTGTGGCTCCCCCTCTCCGCTTCGGAGAGGGGGCGGGGGGGGTGAGGTGGTCCGCCAGCGCGCGGCCGATCCGCTCGGCCAGGAGGGGGGGGACGGCGTTGCCGACCTGACGCCACTGGCGCTCGATGGTGCCGGAGAGACGCCAATCATCGGGGAAGGTCTGCAGGCGCATGACCTCGGGGATGCGGAGGATGCGCCCGCGCCAGTGGAACGGGCCCATGTTGTTCGAGCGGCGGGCCTGGATCGTCCACGACGGCAGGTCGGGGGAGAGCTTGAGGAGGTACGACCAGTAGCGCGAGCGCCACTTGAAACGCGGCGCGGGGTGGCCTCGCTCCCTGGTGAAGTAGAGGTAGTTGTCGCCGGGTGGGATCAGCTTGAGGGTGTCGTGGTGCTTGCCGCCGGCGAAGTGGCCGGCGTCGTCGGCGTTCTCGTCGGTGTCGAGGTCGGCGATGGCGTCGCCGGCGGTCCGCCACCGTTCCAGCTCATCGACGGGGAAGAGCGTCTCGCGGCCGGGCTTCGCGTGCGTGGGCGGGGGGAATCGGAAGGTGCCGTCGCGGACGCCGACCATGAGGTAGCGCTCGCGGATCTGCGGGACGCCGAAGTCGGCGGCGTTGACGACGCGGCCGGTGCATTCGTAGCCGAGGCGTTCGGCGGTGGAGCGGATGAGGTCGAGGGCGTCGCGGTGGACCTTGTAGGCGAGGCCGGCGACGTTCTCCAACAGGAAGGCGCGGGGGCGGAGGAGGTCCAGGACCTTGAGGTAGCCGGCCATCGTCTCCTGGCCGACGGAGTCGGCCAGGGCGCGCGGCTTGGAGGTGCGGTAGAAGCGCGACTTGGAGTAGGGGGGGCAGGGGGGGCCGCCGGCGAGGAGATCGATGTCGGTGTCGGCGCCGTACATGCGGAGGCGGGTGGGGTCGATGTCGGAGACGCTGCCGAGGTGGAAGGGGACGCCGGGGAAGTTGGCGGCGTGGCTGGCGGCGCAGTGGGGGTCGGAGTCCACGCCGAGGGCGATATCGAAGCCGGCGCGTTGGAGGCCGAGGTCGAGGCCGCCGCAGCCGGAGAACAGGCTCACGCACTTGAGGAGGGATGGGGGAGGAGGGATGAGGGATGAGGGAACAGCCGAAGCACCCGTCTTCTTTTCATCCCTCATCCCTCATCCCTCATCCCTTCAGAGGAGCGGCCCGATCATCGCCCGCGCCAGCAGCGGCGGGACCGCGTTGCCGATCTGCCGCACCCGCTCGCGGCGTTTGCCCTCGAAGACGTACCCGGCCGGGAAGGATTGCAGGGCGGCCAGCTCGGCGGTGCGGAGGCGGCGTGACTCCCAGTGGAACGGGCCGACCCAGGGGCCCGGGTTGGCGGCGACGGTCCACGAGGGGTGGCCGGGGTGGAGCTTGAGCAGGAAGCTCCAGAACCGGGTCTCGGCGACGAACGACGGCGACGGGTGGCCGGCCCACGCCGTCAGCGCCTTGTAGTTCTGCCCCGGCGGCACCTCGCGGAGGTGGGCAGCGTAAGTGCCGGTGACCACCTCCTCCGGCTCATGGTACTCGGGGCCGGCGAAGGGGGCCAGCGCTTCGCCGGTGGTGACGGGGTCGGGGAGGAACATCTGGCCGGGCTCGGCGGCGTACGTCTTGACGGGGGCGGCCGGCGTGGCGCCCTTGAGGCCGAGGAGGATAACGCGCTGGCGCGACTGGGGGACGCCGTACTCGACGGCGTTGGCGTGGACGAGGCGGAGGCCGAAGCCGGCGGCGTCGGCGTCGCTCATGAGGCGTTCGAGGACGGGCTTGTTGCGGGGGTGGGTGATGCTGGGGACGTTCTCGAAGAGGAAGGCGTCGGCGGCGGACTCATGAATGAGACGCCAGAACTCATCGACGAGGGAGCGGCGTCCGTCGGGCTTCGCCTCGGTGATGGGCGCGGGCTTCGCTGCCTCCTGGCCGGCGGACCGGGCGCGGCGGAAGGCGGCGTCGTCGCCGGGGTCGGTCCAGTAGGCGGCCTTGGAGAACGGCTGGCATGGGGGGCCGCCGATGAGAATGAGGGGCGAGGAGCGTGAGAGGCCGGCGGCCTTGCGGAGGGCCTTGCCGGTGAGGGAGGAGATGTCGGCCTCGAGGACGGGCCCGGGATGATGGGAAGGGTTGGCGCGGAGGGTGCGGCAGGCGGCGGGGTCCAGCTCGACGGAGAGGCGGACCTCGGCGCCGGCGAGGTGGGCGCCGAGGTCGAGGCCGCCTGCGCCGGAGAAGAGGCCGATGACGGCGGGGCTGGACATGGGGGTACACCTCCGATTGGACAAGTGTACCCTGCCGGGGCGGCGGTGTCACGGCCACTTCGCGGGTGGCCGCGGGGGCCGGCGCGGCGCGAACGGCGCGGACGGCCTCATCCGTCGGCCCCGGGGGCTCGCAGACTCACCCCAGGCTTTCTCCACGCCCGCCGGGGCGGCCCCGGCCGTCCGGCGGCGCCGCTACTCAGCTTGCATTCTGTCCGACGGCGGGAAACAATCGTTCTCGCGGCGGCTCATCCCCTGGCCCGTTCGGGGCCGGTCTCGCTGGAGATCTCCATGCGGCGACGTCCGTGGCTCTGTCTCGTCTCGTCCTCCCTCACCGCCCTCTGCCTCACCGGCGGCGGGGTCCGGGCCGCCGAGCCCGGCCGGGAGTGGGCGCCGGCCGTCACCCAGACCGGCCGCATCGTCGGGCTCGACTGGAGCGCCGAGGGCGGCAGGCTGGCCACCACGCACAGCAACGGGCCGCGGATCTCCCTCTGGGACGCCAAAACCGGCCAACTGCTGCAGACCACGTTCGGGGCGAGGATGGCCATCAACTCGTCGCCGGTCTTCAGCTGGGACGGCAAACGTGTCCTGGGCCACGCCGGCAACGTGAACAAGACGGTGGTCTGGGACGCCGCCACGGGCCGGCACGTGCGGACGCTCCGGGACTACAAACTCGGCGTCAGCGCCGGCAGTCTTAACGGGGACGGGGCCCTGGCCCTCCTGGCGGGCGGGCCGGGGGCGCTGGTGTGGAACGTCGAGACCGGCGAGGTGACGAAGACCATCCCCGTGGGCAAGGCCCCGCGGTCCGTCGCGATGAGCGCCGACGGCAAGCGCGGGGTTGTCGGGCTCAGCGACGGCACGGTGGCCTTCCTCGACCTGGCCGCTGGCAAGGCCCTGCACACCCTGAAGGGGCACGGCAGCGAGGTCCGCTGCGTCTACCTCAGCCGGGACGGCAAGCGGGCCGTCACCGGGGCGCAGGCGGACGTCGTCGTCTGGGACGCCCAGGCCGGCAAGAAGGCCCACACCCTGGCCGCTGAGGGCCTCAGCTACGCGGACGGCGTCCAGCTGAGCGCGGACGGCAAGGTGGTCCTCGCCAACACCTCGCTGCACCTGTTCCTCTGGGAGGGCGAGACCGGCAAGCTGATCCGCCGGCAGCAGCCGGGCGGGTTCATCGCGCGGGCCCGGCTCAACCCCGAGGGCACGAAGGTCGCCCTGGGGAATGAGGGGCAGGTGATCCTCGTCGATCTGAAGACCGGGGAGCGCGGACCGCTCCACTTCGGCACGGTCAGCCCGGTGCTGAGCGTCGCGTGGCACCCGAAGGACGAGGCCCTCGCCGTCGGCGGCGAGTCGCCGGCCCCCGTCCTCTGGGATCTCAAGGGCGGCGGGGTCAAGACGGCCGGCGACGCGGGGCCGTGCCGCGACATCGGCTGGGACCGCGAGGGCAAGCGGATCTACGCGGCGGCCGAGGGCGGGGCCGTGGGCCTGTACGACCCGGCCGGCGCCGAGAAGCCGCGGACGTTCAAGCCCGACGGCTTCACGCCCAGCGGCGCGAGCCTGTCCGGGGACGGCAGGCTGGCCATCGCGGTGGACCAGAAGGCCATCACCCTGTGGGACACGGCCAAGGGCGAGAGGCTCAAGCCCATCGAGACGGGGGCCTACGGGCTGCGGCACGTCCGCTGGAGCCCCGACGGCTCGCACCTGCTGGGCAGCAACAACGACGAGATCATCGTCTGGGAGGCGGGCAAGTGGGTCCGGGTGGCGACCATGCCCGTCCGCTTCGGCCGGCCCGCCCAGGCGGAGTGGAGCCACGACGGCAAGCGCATCGTGGCCTGCTACGGCTCGTTCGACGACCCCTACCTGTACGTCTGGGACGCGAAGACCGGCAAGCGGCTGCGGACCATCGAGGCCGACACCGGGCCTTTCACGTCCGTCTGCTGGAGCCCCGGATCGGACCGCATCGCCGTCGGCTCCAGCGACGGGCAGATCCTGATCTTCGCCGCCGACACCCGCAAGCTCCTGTCCCGGCTCAGGGGCCACGCCGGGCTTGTCGCGCGGGTGGCCTGGAGCCACAACGGCAAGTGGCTGGCCTCCGGGTCGCACGACGGCTCGACGCGTCTCTGGGACGCCGCCACGGGGAAGGAGATCGGCCTGATGGTGAGCTTTTTGGGCGGCAAGGAGTGGCTGGCGCTGGCCCCGGACGGCCGCTTCGACGGCAGCGAGGCGGGGCTGAAGCAGCAGCTCTACCGCAAGCCCGGCACGAGCGAGATCCTCGCGCCGGAGAAGTACCTCTTGAAGAAGACGCCGGGCCTGCTCGGGCGGCTGGTGGCGCGGTGACCGGCGGCGGCAGGCGTTCGACCCCTTGGCTCGCCAGGAGACGGGTATGCGATCGGCACTCGGTGCGGCGGCGGTGTTGCTGGCCTCGACGCTCCTCGGCCCCACCCCGGCCCGCGGGCAGCTCGGGCCGGGCGTGAAGGGCCTGCTCGAAGCGTACGAGAAGATGAGCCGGGACCCGGCCTACGACTTCCTCGCGATGAAGAACATGGAGGGGGAGGTCATCCGCTCGGCCCGATCCGGCGGGGCCTTCGCGAAGGCGGGCATCGAGCTGGCCGAGAAGAGGCTGGCGGCCGCGCGGGCCCGCGGGCTGTACGGGGAGATGAGCAGCACCTGGGTGATCAACGACCTGGCCGAGGCGTACCGGGCCGCCGGCCGGCACGACAAGGAGGTCGCCGTCGTCAAGGAGTACGCCGACTGGTGCGCCCGGGAGTACGGCCCCCGGAACACCGAGACGCGCATGGCCCTGGGCAAGCTGGTCCAGGCCCACCTGAACGCCAGGGACGAGGAGAAGGCGCTGGCCGTGTTCGACAAGGCCTTCGCCGGGGACAAGGGGCCCAGCGAGGCGAAGCTGCAGATGCTGGGCACGGTCCTGCAGCACCACCTGACGACCAGGAACTACGACAAGGTGTTCGAGACGGCCCGGCAGATCGTGCGGATGCAGGCCGAGCTCAAGCAGGCCGACCCCGCCGGACCCTTCTCGCCCTACCGCCAGAACATCGCGTACATGCTGATCCAGGCCAAGCGGAAGGACCTGGCCGAGAAGCTGCTCGACGACGCCTGGGAGCGCTCGCTCAAGGAGAACGGCCCCGAGGCCGCGGAGACGATCGCCGCCCTGAAGCGCAACGCCGGCGACTACCTGGCGGTCGGCCCGGCCGAGAAGGCCGTCTCCCGGTTCGAGGAGCTGGCCCGGCTGCTGGCGAAGACGGCCGGAAGCGACCACGCCGACACGCTGACGGCCAGGCAGAAGCTGGCCTCGGCCCACCTCTGGGCGAAGGACACGGACAAGGCCCTGAAGCTCCTGAAGGAGCTGCACGCCACGACGAAGGAGAAGCTGGGCGTCGAGCATCCCCTGACCGGGCAGGTCGTCCTGGACCTCGGCAACGCGATGGAGGCCGCGAAGGAGTACGGCCAGGCCGAGCCGTACCTGCGCGAGAACGTGGAGATTCAGAAGAAGGTGAGCAAGGCGGACGACGCCCCGGCGGTCACGGGTGCGATGGCCCTGCTGGGCACGAACCTGATGAAGCAGGGGAAGTGGGCCGAGGCCGAGAAGGTGCTGCGTCAGACGCTGGAGGTCCGGCGGAAGAAGTCGCCCCAGGACTGGACGACGAACAACACGGAGAGCCTGCTGGGGGAGGCCCTGCTGGGCCTGAAGAGGTACGAGGACGCGGAGCCGCTGCTGCAGGCCGGCCACAAGGGGCTGGTCGCGAAGCGGTACTACATCCCGTACATGGTGCAGACGCAGCGGCTCAACGAGGCGGTGGAGCGGCTGATCCGGCTGTACGAGGCGACGGACAAGCCGGCCAGGGCCGCGGAGTACCGCAAGATGCTGCTGAAGAAGTAGCCGCGGGGCACGCACGTGGCGGGGGCGGAGGCACGGGTCGTCAACGCTCCGAGTGCTGACGGGGCGGGGTACAGCCGGCCGGAACGCGGCAGCGGGCCGGTGCCGGCGGGTGACATGGGCGGCGGAAGGCGCCGATGGCGGAACATGGTGCAATCCGGACGACGACGCCCATCGGCGCCGGAAGTCGCCATCGAGATCCGGGGCCCGCGTAGTACGCTACCGCGTGCCCCGGGAATCCATCCGTGATCGGGGACGACAGGCATCCGGCCGGCGGGAGCTGGCGCGGCGGCGCATCGGCCGACACGGCACGCTCACGCCGTGCCGCTCGCCCGTCGGCCGGCTGTCACGCTTCTATCGGGGATCGTCCGCATCGGCACGAAGCCCCCGTTCACCTACAATGCCCGCATGGCCAACGCCGAGAAGTACCTGCGCCCCGAAGTCATCCGCCAGGTCGCGCGGCTCGACCTGCGGGCGAAGTTCATCGTCGAGGGGTTCCTGTCCGGCCTGCACGCCAGCCCGTTCCAGGGGTTCTCCGTCGAGTTCTCCGAACATCGGCGGTACGCCCCCGGCGACGACGTGAAGGACATCGACTGGCAGGCCTACGCCAAGACCGAACGCTACTACGTCAAGAAGTTCCAGGCGGAGACGAACGTCACCGGCTACCTGTGCATGGACCTGTCGGCGTCGATGGGTTACACGTTCCGCCAGGAGCTGACGAAGTTCGAGTACGCCATCTGCCTAGCCGCCGCCCTCGGCTACCTGATGATCCACCAGCAGGACCCGGTGGGCCTCATCACGTTCGACACGGCCATCCGGGCCGCCCTGCCGCCCAAGAGCAAGCGATCCCAACTGCCGGCGATGCTGTCGCTGCTGGCGAACCTGAAGCCGGCGGGGACGACGGACATCGCGGCGAGCATGCACCAGTTGGCGGGGATGATCAAGTCGAAGAGCCTGGTGATGGTGTTCAGCGACCTGCTGACCGACCCCGAGCCGGTGGTCAAGGCGCTGCATCACCTGCGGCACCGGGGCAACGAGGTGATCCTGTTCCACGTCCTCGACGAGGCGGAGGTGCGCTTCCCGTTCGAGGGGCTGGTGGAGTTCGAGGACCCCGAGGGCGGCGACAAGCTGACGCTCGACGCGCGGGGCATGCGCGACGACTACCTGTCGGCGCTGAGCGCCTTCCAGACGCGGATGAAGGACGAGTGCGGCAAGGCAGGGGTCGATTACGTCGGCATGGACACGAGCGTGAGCTTCGACAAGGCGCTGTCGGAGTACCTGATCCAGAGGCAGCGGCGGTTCTGAGCGGCCCGGATCATGTCATGCCTTGTCGAGTATGAGGTCCGTTTCCCAATCATAATGCCTCCAAAGCGAAAAGCCTATCGCGCACCCC